>JADFXU010000004.1 GCA_015233365.1 Nitrospirota bacterium
ATAACATCATGGACATGGCTCTCTCTCCACCCTGCATTGGTAATCTGCACAAATTTGGCATTCTTTCTCAAATCTTCAAGCGTGGTACAGCCGCAATACCCCATACCAGACCTGAGAATCGAGGGTGAAGAGGGAGGTATTGAATAGATGCTTCAGTCCATGCGCAAACATGCGCGGTTTTTTTATGTGTTGTTTGTAATTGTCATCCTGTCCTTCATATTCTGGGGGGTGGGCTCGGTCGATAAGGGCGGTGCGCCGAGTGTTGCCGAAATCGGCAAGGAAAAGATTACTGCCGAGGAATACTGGCGGGCATATGAGCAGATGAGGGCCAGTTTCCGTGAAATGTACAAGGGCCAGTTTAATGAGGAAATGGAAAAGAACCTGAAGTTGAAGGAGGTTGTACTTAATAGCCTCATAGCGGAAAGGGTGCTGTTGGTTGCCGCCAGGGACCTGGGAATCCAGGTGTCGGATAAGGAGCTTCAGGATACAATCACTCATGAGCCGACGTTTATGAGAGACGGGGTCTTCAGGCAGGATATTTATTTCAGAGTGCTTCAACTGCAGCGCCAGACACCGGAGACTTTCGAAAACTCAATCAGGCAGCAGATTGTTTCTGCCAGGATGAGTCAGCTTATATGGTCGTCCGTAGAGTTGAATCCGCTCGATCTCAGGAATGTTTCCGGCGACGAAAAGGCCATAAACGAAAAACTGCAGGCAATGATTATCAGCAACAGGAATGCAGCTCTCGCCTCATATGTCGACGGTCTCAGAAAACAGATGCATGTCAAGGTCAATGCAGACCTCATTTCCTGACGGTCTCGTAAAAAGCCCATATGCTAGTTCCACCCCAGCAAGTCTGCGACTTGCCGGGGACCCCGTGCGGCGTACGGAAAGTACGCCTCATTCCTCAGGATTTGCGCGCCTTGCCTATGAACTTTTTACGAAACCGTCTAGAGACAAGTACTCGCCCGCCGCCATTTTTTGCCTGTGTCTTGACAGAAATGGTATAATCTCACTCAACATTTGGTGCTTCAGTTATGAATTGAACCACTTGTAAAGAGGAGTGATTGAATGCTTGACGATGAACTGCCTCTCGGGTTGACGTTTGATGACGTCCTTTTGTTGCCGGCGAAGTCCGATGTCCTGCCGAAAAACGTTGACGTCGGGACGAAGCTGACCAGAAACATAAAGCTGAATATCCCGATCATAAGCGCTGCAATGGACACTGTCACCGAATCGCGCCTTGCCATATCGGTTGCACGCGAAGGGGGTCTGGGAATAATTCACCGGGCAATGTCGGCGGAAAAACAGGCTTTGGAAGTCGACAAGGTGAAGAAATCCGAAAGCGGCATGATTTTAGATCCTATTACCATTGCCCCGGATGCGTTGATTTCCGAGGCATTGCGCCAGATGGAGCGATACAGGATATCCGGAGTTCCGGTAACAATCAAAGGCAAACTGGTTGGAATTCTCACCAACAGGGACATGCGATTCGAAACCAACTTCAAGAAGAAAGTGTCGGATATCATGACAAAGGAGCGCCTTATAACCGGTCCTGTCGGGACTACCCTCGAAAAGGCGAAACAACTCCTGCATGAGTACAAGATAGAGAAACTCCCCATTGTTGATGACGAATTCAATTTGAAAGGGCTGATTACGATCAAGGATATCGAGAAAAGGAGAAAATATCCTAATGCCTGCAAGGACCGTATGGGAAGACTCAGAGTCGGTGCGGCAATAGGCGTCGGCGAAGAGGCGCTGCACAGGGCCGAACTCCTTGTCAAGGCAGGGGTGGATATTATTGCCATTGATACAGCCCATGGTCATTCCAGGGCGGTGCTGAGCACGCTCAAAGAAGTAAAAACGAGATTCGGCATTGACGTAATTGCAGGAAACGTTGCGGCTGCAGACGGGGCCCGTGAGCTGATTGAAGCCGGCGCCGATGCGATAAAAGTGGGCATAGGACCAGGTTCCATTTGTACCACAAGGATAGTGGCCGGCGCTGGTGTGCCGCAGCTTACCGCGATAAAGGACTGCTATTCGGTGGCATCCGGGTCTGATATCCCCATTATCGCTGACGGAGGGATAAAGTATTCGGGCGACATAACAAAGGCGATTGCCGCAGGTGCGCATTGTATTATGATAGGCAGTCTTTTTGCCGGGACAGAGGAATCACCGGGAGAAATTATCCTTTTTCAGGGCAGGAGCTATAAAGTATACCGGGGCATGGGCTCTCTTGGCGCTATGGAACAGGGTACAAAGGACCGGTACGGCCAGCAGGGCGTTGAAAAACAAAAACTGGTGCCTGAAGGCGTTGAAGGACGAGTGCCTTTCAAGGGGCCTGTTGCGCAGAGCATGCACCAGTTAGTCGGAGGGCTCAGGGCTGGTATGGGGTATTGCGGCTGTACCACGCTTGAAGATTTGAGAAAGAATGCCAAATTTGTGCAGATTACCAATGCAGGGTGGAGAGAGAGCCATGTCCATGATGTTATCATCACTAAAGAGGCTCCCAATTACCAGATAGAACAATAGAAAAAGCAGGTAAAAGGTTAAAGGTTAAGGTTTAAAGGCTGAACGAAAAAGAAATTGGAAGTTGTTGTCTTACCTTTTTACTTTTAACCTTTAACCTTGTACCTTTATTTAAACGATGATACTTGACGACAAAATATTAGTTCTTGATTTCGGCTCTCAATATACGCAGCTTATAGCCAGAAGGATACGGGAAAGCAAGGTTTATTCCGAGATATTTCCTTTTAACGCTCCCATTGACAAGATAAAGTCTTTCAGGCCTAAAGGCATTGTTCTCTCAGGCGGCCCTTCCAGTGTGTATGATGCCGGATCTCCTGTCCCTGATTTGGAGGTGTTCAGGCTCGGCATTCCTGTTTTAGGCGTTTGCTACGGTATGCAGTTAATGGCCCGTTATCTGGGAGGGGATGTGTCTAAAGCCGTCAAGAGGGAATACGGCAAAGCCGAGTTCATGATCGATGACGATTCCGACCTCCTGTGGGGAATGACGCAGAAGTCGAAGGTCTGGATGAGCCATGGGGACAGGATAGAGCTTTTGCCGGAAGGTTTTTCAATTGCCGGCCATACGGACAATTCACCGATAGCCGCCATGGCGCATAAGAAGGGAAGACTTTACGCCCTTCAGTTTCATCCCGAGGTGGTCCATACCGACGAAGGGACAAGAATACTACAGAATTTTGTCTATACTATTTGCGGGTGCCGTCCTACCTGGGAAATGTCCTCTTTTATTGAATGGGCGGTGGCTGATATCCGGTCGAAAACAGGCAATAAAAAAGTGGTCTGCGCATTGAGCGGCGGGGTTGATTCTTCCGTTGTCGCGATGCTTGTTCATAAGGCAATAGGCGACGGCCTGACTTGCGTATTTGTCGATAACGGCCTCCTGAGAAAAAATGAGGCTGAGAAGGTTCGAAAGACCTTCAGCGACCATTTTCATATGAAACTCGATTATGTGGATGCGCGGGCCAGATTCCTCAATAAACTGGCAGGAGTCACAGAGCCTGAAATGAAGCGAAAGATAATCGGCAATGAATTTATCGCTGTTTTTGAGGAAGAGGCAAAAAAAATAACAGACGCTGAATTCCTTGCCCAGGGGACACTGTATCCCGATGTTATTGAAAGCGTCTCTTTCAAGGGACCGTCGGCAGTCATTAAGAGTCATCATAATGTCGGCGGGCTGCCGGACGTGATGAATTTGAAGCTTATTGAACCCCTGCGGGAGCTTTTCAAGGACGAGGTGCGCCTTTTGGGTGAAGAGCTGGGACTTCCCGAGGAGATATGCTGGCGGCATCCGTTCCCCGGCCCGGGACTTGCCATACGGTGCATCGGCGCAGCAACGGCGGAAAAGCTTGATATGCTCAGGGAGTCGGATGCCATTGTGCTTGAAGAGATAAGGTTGGCAGGACTGTACCGGACGACATGGCAGGCGTTTGCCGTCATGCTTCCAATAAAAAGCGTGGGTGTCATGGGCGATGAAAGGACATATGAAAATGTCGTTGCTGTACGGGCCGTGACCAGTCTCGATGGGATGACTGCCGACTGGGCCAGGATCCCGAGCGAAGTCCTGGAGAGAATATCAAACAGAATAATCAACGAAGTAAAGGGCATCAACAGGGTCGTTTACGACATAACGTCAAAGCCACCCGGCACTATAGAATGGGAGTAAACAGAACGTGGATATAAAGAGTTATCTTAAGAGCAGGAAAGAGCTTGTCGACTCGTTCCTGGAATCGTATTTTTCAGCTTCTCCTGCTGTCCCCGCGAGGCTTCAGGAATCCATAGTCTACTCCCTTTCCGCCGGAGGCAAGAGGATCAGGCCGATTCTATGCCTTGCCGCTTACGAGGCTTGCGGAGGAAAGACTGAGGACGTAGTCCATTATGCGGCGGCGCTCGAACTGATCCATACATACTCATTGATCCACGACGACCTCCCGGCAATGGATGATGATGACTTGAGACGCGGCAAGCCCACGAACCATAAGGTTTTCGGCGACGGGATGGCGATCCTTGCGGGTGATGCCCTCCTGACAGAGGCATTTTATCTGCTCTCAAGTGAAAAGTATGCGGTAGTATCCATTTCACCTTCGGCCGTTGTCAGGGTCATTAATGAAATTGCCGTCGGCTCGGGCATGTATGGCATGGTGGGCGGCCAGGCGCAGGACCTGCTGTCTGAGAAAGAAGAACCTGACGCCGGAACTTTATCTTTTATTCACAAATGTAAAACCGCCGCGCTTATCACTGCCGCAGTCAAATCCGGCGGTCTTCTGGCCTCCTGCAGCGGGGACCGCCTGAGAGGGCTGGAAAGCTATGGGCAAAATACGGGCCTCGCTTTTCAGGTCATTGATGATATACTTGACGTTGAGGGTGAAACGGAAGTGCTGGGCAAGACAGCGGGCTCGGACGAGAAGAAGAAAAAGATGACATACCCGAAACTGTACGGTATCGACGAGTCGAAGAGAAAGGCAAAAGAACTGGTCGATAAGGCGGTGGAAGCGTTGGCTGTTTTTGATGAAAAAGCCGCCCCCCTCCGCTCTATTGCGCACCTCCTGCTTGAACGTAAGAACTGAAAATTATGCTTATTGAACGTATAAAAGAGCCGTGCGATTTGAAATCGCTTACACCGGAAGAACTGAAAGCCCTTGCCGATGAACTCCGGAACGCGATTATAGAAAGGGTTTCGATTAACGGGGGACACCTGGCATCAAACCTTGGAGTAGTCGAACTCACTATTGCGCTCCATTACGTTTTTAATTCCCCGGTCGATAAGATAGTATGGGACGTCGGCCACCAATCTTACTCCCACAAGCTTTTGACCGGCAGGTACAAAGATTTCCCCACTCTGCGCAAGTATAACGGCATCTCCGGTTTCCCGAGAATTGCCGAGAGCCCTCATGATGCATTCGGGACAGGCCACAGTTCGACTTCCATATCGGCTGCGCTGGGGATTGCAGAGGCCGGGTACAGGAAGGGCGAACGCTTCAAGGTGGTTGCGGTAATAGGTGACGGCGCAATGACCTCGGGACTTGCTTTCGAGGGGCTTAACCAGGCCGGGCACATGAAAAGAGATCTTATCGTGGTCCTGAATGACAATGAAATGTCGATATCCCAGAATGTCGGCGCGCTTTCCAGTTATCTGAGCAGGGTATTGACGGGCTTGTTCTATCAACGGTTCAAAAAAGATACCAAGGCCCTTCTCGAAGGGATACCCGGAATCGGAGAGGCGGTCTCGAAAATAGCGCAGAAGGCTGAAGGAAGCCTGAAAGGGTTTTTCCTTCCCGGCGGGCTGTTCGAGGACCTTGGATTCAACTATTTGGGGCCTATAGACGGGCACGATATCCCGTTGCTTATAGAAACGTTAAACGAGATCAGGAATTCCACGGAACCCGTTCTGCTCCATGTAGCGACCAAGAAGGGCAAAGGATATAAGTTTTCCGAGGAAGACCCGTGCATATTTCATGGCATTGGTCCCTTCGAGGTGGACACTGGAATGACGCAGTCTGAAAAAGCTTCTGCCGGTGTTGCCCGGTCCAAGGATGACTGTGTGCCCTTTTGTGATATTTTCGGCACAGCCCTCACCGAAATCGCGGACAAGGATGAGCGCGTTGTTGCGATCAGCGCCGCAATGAAGGAAGGCACGGGTCTGGCCGGCTTTGCCGGGAAGTTCCCTGATCGCTTCTACGATGTGGGCATTGCAGAGCCCCACGCTGTGACATTTGCGGCCGGTCTTGCGAGCCAGGGACTGAAGCCTGTGGTGGCGATTTATTCCACATTCCTGCAGCGTGGCTACGATGAGATAGTTCATGATGTATGTCTTCAGAACCTTCCGGTGGTATTTGCGATAGACCGGGCCGGGATTGTAGGAGAGGACGGGGCGACGCATCAGGGACTCTTCGATATATCTTTCCTGAGGCATATCCCCAATTTAATCGTAATGGCGCCTAAAGACAGTTATGAGATGAGGGCGATGCTCAGGCTTGCTTTGGAACATAACGGGCCTGCCGTACTGAGGTATCCGAGGGGGAAGGTCAGTCCCTATGCCCTTCTCGGCGTGCGGCCTGCTGCGGTTGAAATGGGCAAAGCGGAGATTGTCGCTGACGGAAAAGATATTGCCATTTTCGCTGTGGGCAACTCGGTCTATCCTGCACTGAAAGCCTCGGAAATGTTAAAGAAGGACGGTGTTGAGGCCTGTGTGGTCAATGTCCGTTTCATTAAGCCGCTTGATGAGGCGTGTATAATGGAACTCTCAGGGAAGACGAAGCGGATAATCACGGTGGAGGAAAACGTTCTCGCAGGGGGCTTCGGCTCTGCTGTGCTTGAATATCTGAACCTGAAAGGAGTACGCGACGTTGAAGTTTGTCGCATAGGTATCGGCGATGAATTCGTGGAACACGGCACGCAAGCGCTGCTGAGGAAAAAATACGGCCTCGATGAGGACGGAATATACAAAACTGCAATAAACTTTATGAGAATAGCCGACCCTCGACGGCTATGAAACCTGTCCTTTTTTATTTCCATCCGGATATTGTTCATAAGCTACGATGTCGAGCAGTCAGGCCACAGTGCTTCAGCTAAATCTCGCAAGGCATCCTTGCCTTGCTCGAAGCGATGTCAGCCTGTTCAGCCATTCATGGCATCTCAGGCTGCCAACGCCCGCTTCAGCACTATGCCCTGCCTGCTCTTGGACAGGCTTTATGAATAGTTTTGGTATGTCATAACAATGAAAGAGCGTCTTGATAAAATCATTGTTGACAGGGGCATAGCTTCGAGCCGTGAAAGGGCGCGGGCGCTGATCATGGAAGGGAAGGTGCTTGTAAAGGGGACACCTGTTACAAAAGCCGGTTCGATGGTGGCGCTCGATGCGCCCGTTGAGGTGAGGGGCGGGGATATCGCTTACGTCAGCCGCGGCGGTCTGAAACTCGAAGCCGCCCTTGGACATTTCGGCATATCGGCAGCCGGCAAGGTCGCCATGGACGTAGGCTCGTCCACGGGAGGGTTTGCAGACTGTTTGCTTGAGCACGGCGCAGTTAAGGTCTATTGCGTAGATGTCGGTTACGGCCAGCTTGCCTGGAAACTGCGGCAGGACCCGAGAATAGTCCTCATCGAACGTACCAATATCCGTTATCTTGAGAGGGAAAAAATTCCCGATCCGATTGACCTTGTGACTATTGATGTATCATTTATCTCACTTGTCAAAGTAGTGCCCAGGGTGCTGGAGTTCCTGGAGAGAGGTGGAGAGATGATTGCGCTCATAAAGCCGCAGTTCGAGGTGGGAAAAGGGGAAGTCGACAAGGGCGGAGTCATTAAAGACCCCGCGAAGCGGCAGCGGGCGGCCGCCCAGGTACAGGAGGCTCTGGAGTCGATGGGTCTCAGGACCATAGGCATAATGGAGTCACCCGTTCACGGGCAAAAAGGGAATATAGAGTATTTGATCTACATGAGGTCTCAAGATGTATGAGCCATTTGCTATTGTATAATGTAGTTATGTTTGGTATATAATAGCCGTTCATATTTTCCGTAAATACAGCGGCATACTCAGGCTGTCGGAAATGCAATTTATTAAATGGAGCGGACCGTGGAAACAACGCCTGAATTTATAAACAGCGGGACCTGGAACAAGGTGCTCAATTACATCGCTTTGAGCGACGAGGCGCCGCCTTATTTGCTTATGGACAGGGATCTTGTAGCCAAAAAGGTTTCACTGATAGGGAAGGGCATCAGGAACTCTAAAACTTATTATGCTGTCAAGGCAAATCCCGATAAAGAAGTGCTGAAACTTATGAATAGCCTCGAAACAGGTTTTGAAATTGCTTCCGAAGGCGAGCTGCAGATACTCGCTGCGCTGGGCGTGGGACCGGAGAGGATAATTACCAGTAATCCAGTAAAGACATTTAAATTTCTCGAGCAGGCCGTAGATTACGGACTGCGCTATTTTGCCTTCGACTCCGCAGTAGAAGTCGATAAGCTTGCCCGGTACGCGCCAGGCAGCAATGTTTACATAAGGTTGTCTGTTCCTAATGAGGGCAGTGAATGGCCGCTCAGCAAGAAATTCGGGGTTGAAACGGATGAGGCGGCGGCGCTGCTGGTTTATGCGAAGGAAAAGGGGCTTAATCCCGCAGGCATAACCTTCCATGTGGGCTCACAGTGCAACAATGTATACAACTGGAATATTGCGGTGGACAAAGCGTGGGAATTATGGGAAATTGTTGGACAACAGGGAATAACATTAAGCATGCTCAATATAGGCGGGGGTTACCCTATCCGTTACACAAAGAAGGTAGCTGATATCGAAACCATAGAAAAAAAGGCTGACAAGGCGATCTACCAGAAATTCCCCAAGGATATCGAAGTTTTTATAGAACCGGGAAGGGCGGTTGTTGGAGATGCAGGGGTATTTGTGTCTACAGTTATAGGCAAAGCGAGGCGTGGAGACGAGAACTGGCTTTATATAGACGTGGGAGTTTTTAACGGTCTTATGGAGAGTATCGGCGGCATTAAATATACCTACGTCGTGGGAAGCAGGAGCGATGAAAAGATATGGACCATTGCGGGGCCCAGTTGCGACAGCTTCGATGTCATCGATCGGGGTGTGGAACTGCCGGAGCCCGAGATCGGCAACCGGATACTGATACTCTCAAGCGGCGCATACACGATCTCCTACGCCTCCGAGTTCAACGGGTTTTCCATTCCCAAAACGATACTAATATAAAGAGAAGGGGCTGAGTTGAAAGGACTGAGGACTGAGTTGGAAAAAGCAAAGTTTTTTTGCTCGATACTCGGTCCTCGATTTTAAGGAGGTTTTTATGATCAAGTTTTTCGAGAAGGACCCGTATGCACCCATACAGTACGTGTACGGCGTCGAGAAGGTGCTCTACAAGGGCAAAAGCGACTTTCAGGAAATAATGGTCCTTGAAAACCCCCATTTTGGGAAGATACTTGTCCTGGATGACGTGGTGCAGATAACAGAAAGGGACGAGTTTTTCTACCATGAAATGCTTGTGCATATGGTGATGCACGCTCATCCCGGTCCGCGGAACATTATTGTGATCGGAGGCGGTGATGGAGGGGCAGTAAGGGAGGTGCTGAAGCATGATTCGGTCGAAAAGGTTTATTTTGTAGAGATTGATGAAGAAGTAATCAATGTCTCCAAAAAGTTTTTCCCTTCTGTCGCCTGCGGGGTCGACGATAGAAGGGTTGAGATAAAATGCATGGACGGTGCGGAATTTGTGAAGGGCAGGGACTCGGATATTGATGTTGTCATTGTTGATTCCACGGATATTATCGGGTTTGCAAAAAGCCTTTTTACTGTTGAGTTTTTCAAGTCTGTTAAAGATTGCCTCACCGATGAGGGCATGTTTGTTACCCTTTCAGAATCGCTCCATTTTCACAAGGATATCGTCATCGAAGTCCAGGAGGCCATGAAGCTGATTTTCCCGACTGTTGACCTGTATACTACCCCGATCGCAACGTATGCCGGTAACTGGTGGACTTTTTCTGCTGCGTCAAAGAAGCACGACCTGAGGAGTATCAGACGGCCATACGCCATAAATACGAGATATTACACTGATGAAATACACCACCAGGCATTTATGCCCCCCAAAATGTATGAACGGTTGATGCAGAGAAAGCTTCAGTGGTAAATAGAAAAGGTAAAAGGTGAAAGCTTAAAGACTAAAATCAACCTAACCCAGACTTTGAGCGCTGTCAGTGTCATCTTTCGCTGTAGTCTGGATTTATAACTTATTGAAAAGTCTATTTAATTTATTTTATTGACCCTTTACCCTTAACCTTTTGCCTTGAACTATTCCGCTGAACTTGACAGGTCGGGCGTTTAACTGTTAAATTATTAGCACTCAAGGCGAGAGAGTGCTAATGCCCCGGAGTCCCCGAAAAGTCAGAGACTTTTTGGGGGGATAGGGAGGTGCATGCCGATATGATATTTGATATGCTTGATAAAAGAAGCAAACAAGTGCTGCAGGCTGTGGTCCAGAGTTATATAAATAATCCTGAGCCGGTTGGATCGCGTTACATTACCAAGAAGTACGCTGTAGGTTGCTCGCCGGCAACTATAAGAAACATTATGGCGGATCTTGAGGACTTCGGGTTTTTGAGCCAGCCTCATACCTCCGCAGGCAGGGTACCGACGGATAAAGGATACCGGTTTTTTGTGGATTCCCTCGGAGCGATGGAAGAATCCAGGGCACAGAGTGAAATGTCAAAGGAATTTGCGCAACAGTTCATGATAAGGCTGGAAGCTATAAAGGACGATATATCGATGCTGTTTTCCGAGGTGACCAATACGCTTTCGGCTCTCTCGAATTACGTAAGCATCGCTCTCCCTCCAAAGCCGGAGAAGACGACTTTCAACAGAATACAGTTGATTAAATACAGAAGGAACATCATTGTTGCGATACTTCTGACAGACGAGGGCGTGTTCAGAAACAGGTCGCTGACAGCTCCGGAAGGTGTCACACAAGATGACCTTGACAGGATAGCGGACTACATAAATACGGAATACGCGGGACTCACGCTCGATGAAATAAAGAAAACGCTGGTTCAACGTATAAAATATGAGAAAGTATTATGGGACAAGCTGGTCAACAAGGCTATTGAAATATGCGAGCAGGCACTGTACTTTGCCGAAGACGACGTCTTTGTGTCGGGCTTGTATGATGTGATGGACCTGCCGGACTTTTCCGATATATCGCATATAAAAGAACTGTCGAGGGCCATCAGGGACAAACATATGATGCTGAAGCTGCTGGAGGAATTGTCGGATGCAGAGGGTGTGAAAGTTGTTATCGGCAATGAAAATCCCATAGTGAACCTGAAAGGATTGAGCGTGGTTACAACCACTTACAAAGAGGGTGAAAGACCGATGGGTGTTATAGCGCTGATCGGGCCGAGGAGGATGGATTACTCGAAAGCAATTTCAATGATCGATATGGTGGCACACTGCGTAAGCCGGACATTGGGGGGGTGACTGATATGGTTAAAGACGGGGAAGCGCCGGAATCGGACAATGAACAGGCGGAAAAACCCGAAGAGGCAGGAGTTTCTACCGAACTTGAAGACAAGTCGGCAGAGGCTGCTGAATTAATTCAGGCTGAACTCGAAGACACGAAAAATAAATACCTGAGGCTTTATGCGGAGTTTGAGAATTATAAGAAGAAGGTCCAGAAAGATAAAGAAGAGCTTGTAAAATACGCCAATGAATCGATTGTCTATGAACTTCTGCCTGTTATAGATAACCTTGAAATGGCGCTTAAGCACGTTGGCGATAACTGCACTGAAGCAACTGCCGCGCTTGCGCGAGGGGTGGAGAACACATTAAGGGAGATGAACAGGACTCTCGAGAAATTCGGCATTGCCTCTATTGAGGCCCTCAACAAGCCTTTTGATCCGGCTTACCATCATGCCATGTCTCAGGTAGGCCGCTCTGATGTGGAAAACAATACGGTGGTCGAAGAGTTTCGCAAAGGGTACCTTTATAAGGAAAAAGTATTACGCCCTTCGCTTGTAGCGGTGTCGAAGAAAGAATGATGTTCGACCGAATGTTGAATTAACGAAAAATTCCAAAATTTATTTTATAGAGAGGAGGATGCAATGGGTAAGGCAATCGGTATCGATCTCGGTACAACTAATTCGGTGGTGTCGGTGGTGATGGGAGGGGAGCCGGTGGTTATTCCCAACCAGGAGGGGACGAGGACAACTCCTTCAGTGGTGGCGTTTACCGAAAAAGGGGAGCGGCTTGTGGGCCAGATAGCAAAACGCCAGGCTATCACCAATCCCGAGAATACTATTTCTTCCATAAAAAGACTGATGGGCAGAAAGTACAATACCCCGCAAGTTGAGCATGCCAGGAAGAGGCTCCCTTATAAAATAGTGGAGGCAGCCAATGGCGACGCTCATGTCGATATAAGGGGCAAACAGTATTCGCCGCCGGAAATCTCAGCCATGATCCTTCAGAAACTGAAGCAGGCAGCAGAGGATTATCTCGGCGAAACTGTTACGGAAGCGGTCATTACTGTGCCGGCATATTTTGACGACAGCCAGCGCCAGGCTACCAAGGATGCCGGGCAGATTGCGGGTCTTAACGTTCTGAGGATCATCAACGAGCCTACAGCCGCAGCTCTCGCTTACGGCCTCGAAAAGAAGAAAGAGGAAGAGGTGGCTGTCTACGATCTCGGCGGCGGGACGTTCGATGTGTCGATTCTCGAAATCGGGGAAGGCGTTATTGAAGTGAAGTCCACAAACGGCGATACATATCTGGGAGGCGACGATTTCGACCTCAGGATCATCGACTGGATGGTTGAGGAGTTTAAAAAAGAGCAGGGCATTGATCTGAAGCACGACAAAATGGCACTCCAAAGACTCAAGGAAGGGGCCGAGCGCGCCAAAATCGAACTTTCCACTGCGTCCGAAACAGAGATAAATCTTCCATTTATCACGGCTGATGCCACAGGACCGAAACACCTGCTGATGAAACTCTCAAGGGCAAAGTTCGAGCAGCTTACCGATGACCTTGTACAGAACACGATAGAACCCTGCAAAAAGGCTCTTTCAGATGCAAAGTTCTCCACAGGCGATGTGGATGAAGTCATACTTGTCGGCGGACAGACGCGGACCCCGAAGGTGCAGCAGGTTGTGCAGGGCTATTTCGGCAAGGAGCCGAACAGGACCGTGAATCCCGATGAAGTCGTGGCTGTCGGTGCTGCAATTCAGGGCGCTGTCCTGAAGGGAGAGGTTAAAGAGGTATTGCTTCTCGACGTGACGCCCCTTTCACTCGGCATCGAGACACTCGGCGGAATTTTTACCAAGATTATAGAAAGGAATTCGACGATACCTACCAAGAAGTCGCAAGTCTTTTCCACTGCTTCCGACAACCAGCCGGCAGTAACGATAAAAATACATCAGGGCGAGCGTGAAATGGCTGCCGACAACAAGCTTCTGGGCGTTTTCGAGCTTGTCGGCATTCCGCCGGCCCCCCGCGGCCTGCCGCAAGTAGAGGTTACGTTTGATATCGATGCCAATGGGATTCTCCATGTATCAGCCAAGGACCTGGGCACCGGCAAAGAGCAGTCCATACGCATCACTGCCTCAAGCGGCCTCTCGCAGGAAGAAGTGAAGAACATGATGCGCGATGCGGAGTCTCATGCTGAAGAGGACAGAAAGAAAAAGGAACTGGTCGAAGTTAAAAACCAGGCTGACACGCTTGTCTATTCTGTCGAGAAATCGCTCGTGGATTACGGCGACAAAGTTACCGAGTCCGAAAAGAAGGACATAGAAGCGGCGCTGGAGAGATGCAAGCAGGCAAAGGACACCGGCACGGATACTGCAGCGATAAGGGCTGCGGTCGACGAGCTTACAAAGGCGTCCCACAAGATTGCCGAGCACATATACAAGGCTGCGCAGGGTCAGCCCGGCAGCGGCCCTGAAACAGACGGCGGAGCGGGGACAAAGGCGAAGTCTCCTGAAGAAGAGGTTGTTGAAGCAGAGTTCGAAGACGTGGACAAAAACAAAAACAAATAAAAGAAGGCACAAGGAGACCGCCTTTTACCTCTTTTTTATGGTATACTTTTTATTGGCATTTAGATAATGGTACGTGGACAGATGAAGGATTACTATAAAGTTCTGGGAGTCGGACGCGATGCTGCCCAGGAAGACATAAAGAAGGCGTTCAGGCAGCTCGCATTGAAGTACCATCCTGATCGAAATCAGGGTGAGAAAGAGTCCGAGGAAAAATTTAAAGAGATCAATGAGGCTTACACATGCCTGGGTGATCCTGAAAAACGCGCCCATTACGACCGGTACGGAACGATCGAAGGATTCGGTTCCGGTGCAGGCGCGGGTTTCGGCGGTTTCGGCGCCGGAGCACCGTTCGGCGATATTTTCGAGGACATCTTTGATGACTTTTTCGGCTCTTTCGGCGGCTTTAAAAAAGCGAAGCCGACGAAAGGTTCAGATCTTCGTTACAACCTTACTATAAACCTTGAAGAATCCGCTTTCGGCACAGAAAGAAACATAACAATTCCGAGATGGCAGTCTTGCGATGTATGCGGCGGCATTGGTTCGGAGCCCGGCAAGCCGCCTGTCACGTGCACGCAGTGCCAGGGAACAGGGCACATGCGTTTCCAGCAGGGATTTTTCAGTGTTTCAAAGACCTGCGGCAAATGCAACGGGACCGGGAGGCTGATTACCAATCCTTGCAGGAATTGCAATGGAAACGGGAAAATCAAAGTCCAGAAACAGATTTCGATAAAAATCCCTGCTGGTGTTGATAACGGCTCACGCCTGAAATTGACGGGCGAGGGAGACTTCGGCAGCTATGGCGGGCCGCCCGGCGATCTTTATGTTGTCCTCACGGTCGAGGAGCATCCATTTTTCAAGCGTGAAGACATCAATATTTACTGCCATATCCCCCTTTCATTCCCAAGAGCGGTTTTCGGCGGGGAAATAGAGGTGCCTACCCTTGACGGTTCTGCAAAGCTCAAAATCCCTGCAGGTACTCAATCGGGCAAAAGCTTTCACATTAAAGGCAAGGGTATCCCGAAACTCGGGACCCACCACAGGGGAGACCAGATAATCAACGTATACATCGATGTCCCCAAAAAGCTCACGCCCCGTCAGAAGGAGTTGCTTGAGGAGTTTGCGAGTATAAGCGATGAAGCCCATGAAGATTCGAAGGGATTCAAGAGTAAGCTAAAGGATTTGTTCTCGGTTTGACGATTTCGTAAAAAGTCCATATGCTGCGTTGCGCTGCATCCTTCGTCACTGCGGCGTACATGAAGTACGCCTCATTCCTCAGGCTTTGTGCGCCTTGCCTATGAACTTTTTACGAAATCGTCTGTAATTGATAGTTTTGGCGAGAGGTGCAACTATGACTTTACTGAAAATTCTTGTTCTTGCCGTAATCCAGGGGGCTGCCGAACTATTGCCGGTCTCGAGTTCCGCTCATGTGATCGTTGCGGAAAAATTGATGGGACTCGACCCTACAAGCCCGGAGATGACACTTCTCCTAGTAATGCTTCATACAGGCACGATGTTTGCCGTGATCTTTTTTTTCTGGAATTCGTGGAAAGAAAGTTTCTTTGCTTCACGAAAGGTTTTCCTGGAATCAGTGAAGCTGATTACGGCAGCTACATTGCTCACCGGGATCGTAGGGTTATTTTTGAAATCCCTTATCGAGAAGTTGATACTTAAAGATGTCCCGCATGCCGAGATCGAACTTCTGTTCGGCAACATGACTCTTATCTCCGCTGCGCTTGCCGCAGCAGGCGCGTTAATTATTTTCGCAGGATGGAAAGAGCGCCGTTTGCGGGGCAGGCAGAAAGCCCTTGGCTTTAACGGGTCGTGCTGGATAGGAGCAGTGCAGGGTTTGTGTTTGCCTTTCCGGGGATTTTCCCGTTCCGGCGCCACTATATCCACCGGGCTTCTCCTGGGTATTTCAAAGGTGAGAGTCGAGGAGTTCAGTTTCGCGCTTGCCGTTGTTCTCACGCCGCCTGTAATCGTCAGGGAAGTTCTGAGATTGGTGAAGGCGCAGCATTTAGAGAAAATAGGGACAGCTACCATTTTTGCCTCATCAAAAATGGTAGCTGTCCCTATTTTCTCTCTTTTCTATCCCAGCCTGATCGGTATGGCACTGAGCTTTGTTGCCGGAATTCTGGCCCTCCGGTGGCTTTCCAACTGGTTGGAGCATGGCCGCTGGTATCTGTTCGGAATATATTGTCTATGTGCTTCAGTTGTTGTCTTTATGCTTCATAGCGCAGGTTTTTAGCAGCCTACAAAGCGGGATTTTAATGAATCGGATTCCTGTCAATTAATGATGGTTTTTTTGACAAAATATCTAGTATTATCAATAATAGTCTGATCAACGTGAGCCTGATATGGGGAGTCATATCCCAAAAGATGGGTAAGAGACATTTAGGTTTCTTTCCAGCTGGACGGCCTGGCAGCAAAGAGTAGTAAGGTAAGGCAAAAACATGCAGGTTAGACAAAGGTTGAAAATAAACGCTGCCGTTCTAGTGATTACGGCGGTCATCATTCTACTCATTCTTCCCCTGGGGCTGTACCACCGCAATAATGCTGACGAGTCAGGGAAAATAGTTGAAGAGATAATGGCGGGCGCCGGTATTGTCTTTATTTTAGTGATTCTGGTGACCGTAACACAGATCAATTCATGGATGATGGGCCGGACGATCAAGGAGCGCAAGCGGGTGGAAGACAGGATTTCCCGATTGAATCGGTTGTATTCAGTCCTGAGTAAAGTGAACGAAACCATTGTTCGCATTCATGATTCCGGAGAACTGTTCGACCGGGTATGCCGCATTGCTGTTGAAGACGGACTATTCAAGATGGCATGGATTGGCCTGATTGATCCGGATTCGCAAATAGTCAAACCGATTGCTAGTTATGGTGACACGGACGGTTATCTCAACGGTGTAAAGGTTTACGCAGCCGACGTGCCCGAAGGTAAAGGGCCTACGGGTACAGCATGTTTCGAAGACAAGCACTCAATTGCCGGGGACATAGAAAATGATCCCCGCATGCTTCCGTGGCGCGATAGAGCGCTTCGGCACGGGCTGCGTTCTTCGGCAGCCTTCCCCATCCATGCCGGCTCCAGTGTCATCGGAGCATTAACGGTCTACTCACCTGAGCCGCAGTTCTTTACCGATGAGGAAATACAACTTCTGATATCCTTGGCAGAGGATGTCTCTTTTGCAATCGATTTCATGGCCAATGAGGAAAAGCGACTGGAGGCTGAGGAGGCACTTAGGGTAATCAACGAAGAACTTGAACAGAGGATTGCCATACGCACGGCTGATCTTGAAGTTGCCAATAAGGAACTTGAAGCCTTCAGCTATTCAGTCTCTCACGATCTCCGCGGCCCTCTCAGGCATATGTCGGGCTTTGTGGAAATGCTGCAACAAAGATTGAAGGATCACCCGGATGAAAAAAGTCGCAGTTACGCGGATAAAATATCCGAGGCCTCAAAAAAAATGGGCATGCTTATAGATAATCTCCTGAACTTTTCGCGTCTTGGGCGTTCACAGTTGCAGAAGAGAAAGGTAAATTTAAATGCCCTTGTAAGCGAAGTTATTCGCGAGATTCAGGAAGAGGTGAAAGAACGGGATATCAGATGGGAGATCGATGAACTGCCTGACGAACTTGGCGACCAGTCGCTGCTAAGACTTGTGTTTGTCAATCTCATATCCAATGCGGTGAAATTCACAAGCACTCGTCCACAGGCCGAAATCAAGATCGGCTGCAAGGATGAGGGTGATAAATTCACTTGTTTCATCTCGGACAATGGAGTGGGTTTTGACATGAAATATGCGGATAAACTCTTCGGTGTATTCCAGCGTCTCCATCGCCAGGACGAATTTGAAGGCACCGGAATCGGACTTGCGAACGTCCAGCGCATCATCTCCCGTCATGGAGGAAGAGTGTGGGCCGAAGGGTCTGTGGACCAAGGTGCTACATTTTATTTTTCTCTGCCAAAGCATAGGGAGGCATAAACATGCCTGAAGTTAAATATGTTTAGTTTTATTAAATCTTCCAGTTCTGCCGATTAACGACCGCTCTTCTCATGTAATCACGGATCCATTCCCGGATTGCGGGTGACAGATAAAAAACCGGGTGAAGCAGGTCCTCGCCTTTTTCAATCATGCCTTCATCCCCGGCAATGGATTCCAATTGAGTTCCCGGATATATGCGTATCCCCGCCTTGAGCGTCACGAGATCAGGAGAAAGATTCTCAACGAATTCTATGCTCTGAATAACGGTCTCCCGCGTCTCTCCGGGCCCTCCGAACAGAAGAAAACATCCGTATTTAATGCCATTAGCTCTTGCAAGCCTTGCTGCTTTTCTCACATTCCCGAGAGTGAAACCTTTCCGGAGATTTCTGAGCATCAATTCGTGGCCTGATTCATTGCCGAGGCTGATGAACCTGCAGCCGGACTTCCCCATGAGTTCAAAAAGCTCTTCATCGCCGAATGCGGGGTTCAGTATCGCCTGCCAGCTGATTTTAAGGCCTTGTGCAATAATCTCCCTGCAGAAGTCTTTTGACTGCGAGAGGGGAAAGTTGAAGACATTGTCCACTACATAAAATCGCCGGATATTCTTTTCCCTGTATAGCGATGCCATTTCACTTATACACCGGCGCAAGTCCCGTGAGCGGCACTGTTTTCCTTCGAGCAGAGGTGTTGAGCAGTAAATGCATTTCATATGGCAGCCCCGTTTGCTTTGCACGGTGATACAGCCCGGCAGTTCACTCAAAAAATCGTAATAGGCTGTTACATCGAAGTCGCTGTATGCCGGCGATACCCATTGGTCCGGGTTGGAAAGATATCGGGGACTGTTAATTATGATTTGATCACCTTTCTTCCAGACCGCACCCGGGACCTTCTCAAACGTGCCGTCCGGCATAGCATCGAGAAGCAGCGGCAATGCCTCTTCTCCCTCTCCGTAGATCCCGAGATCCGCACTCAGAAAACGAAGACAGCCTGCCGGATGTGTGTTAAACCCGGAGCCGCCCAGGATGACAGGGGCGCTGCTGTGCCTGCGAATTTCCGAAACAACGTCCAGATGACCAGCGAGGAAAAAGACCGGGTTGCCCATGTCCTGGTTGTCAATGTTGCGTATGGAAAGCCCAACGGCGCCGGGCTGAAAGTCACGGAGGGTGGCACGCAGCCTTTCTTTCCAGTCTTCGGAAAACATAAAATCGAGCACCGCCACCTCATGGCCGCAGCGCCTCAGAGATCCCGCGACAAAGGCGAGTCCGAGGGGAAACGGCGCAACAAGGCCCGTGTTTCTGTTTTCGGATATCAGGAGGACTTTCATAGCTTCTATAGTATAATAAAAAAACAGTGACAATATTCATTGATCCTGAGATCATAGCTGATAAACGGCACGTCAAAGTGCCGCTGGAAAAGGCGCGGTATCTTTTGACGGTGCTCCGATGCAGAAAAGGCGATATGTTGACAGTCATCGACGGCAAGGGTGGCGCATACGTGTCGCACATAGTTTCGATTGCCGGGAAGGATGTTTTTATCGATATCGCAGGAGAACTCCCGCTGAACACGGAATTGCACGTTGAGCTTATTCTTTACCAGGGCCTGCTCAAAGGTGAAAAAATGGATATGGTGATACAAAAAGCGACTGAACTCGGCGTTTCCGAAATTGTGCCGGTTGTGACAGAGCGAAGCATTGTAAGAGAGACCGGAAAGTTGAAGAGATGGCGGAAGATTGCGGAAGAGGCTGCCGAACAGTGTGGAAGGGCCGTTATCCCGGCTGTCCGGGTCCCGCAGGAAATAAACAAAGTATTCGATGGGAATAAAATAAACGGTCTGCTTTTTTGGGAAAAGGGTGGGATAGGGCTTTCAGAGGCGATGGCAACTATAGATACCGGAAAGGCTGTCACCATCCTTATCGGCCCGGAAGGCGGATTCACAGCGGACGAAGTCCGTGAGGCTGAAGAGCACGGTATCGTAAGAACAACACTGGGTAGACGTATTCTCCGGGCAGAAACAGCGGCAATCGCCGCTTCAGCGCTTGTCCAGTTTTTTATCGAAAAGGCTGACAAACCGGCTTGATGGCTTGTCAGCCTTTAAGTCCAGTCTAAAAGTTTAACGTCGCGTTAAGACCGTATACAAAGATCTCTCTCAGTTGTCCGTTAGGGTTAAGAGCATGGGACCCCGTGCTATCTGTTATTACCTGGCTTGCGTCACCGGAAAGCGGGAACCAGTACTGTGCAACGGGCTGGACAGAAAATATCTTTGTCACCGGTATCGTAAAGCCGGCTTTTACATTGCCATCGTGGAATGCGCTGTATTTACCGCCGGTATTGCCGAGACCCCTGGCTGCATCGCCGGCTCGGTATGTATTCCAGAAATTGCTACTGCCTGCCTCGTATCCAAAGCCTGCGCTCAGATCGAGGGTGACATCTCCGTTGGACAATTTATACACAGGCAGCGATTGTGAGAACGAGAGGTTGATATAGGTGCCGGGATACCTGTCGATGTCACGATACACAGCCAGTGTGGGGTGTGCGATCATATCGTAAGTGCCGCTCACAAAGAGCTCCTGGGTCTCATCCGCATAGTGCGTCCCATAATAGACATATCCGCCTGTAAGGGCCAGTTTGTCGATATTGTATGTATAGCTCAGCGTCAAGTCTGTCTCGTTAAAGCTTGTCTTGCCAATGTTAGGATTAGTTCCCGAGCCGCTAAAATTTCCGGGATTAAAGTTATTCGTCGCATGCTGGTTGGTATCAATGTTGCCCCAGACATTAGCGGAGAAGCCCTTATAATTGATTGTGGCAGTCGGCTGGATGACAGCGCTGTTATTGCTGAGTTCGTAGCCGCGAAATATATACTTGTTGAACACGCCCAGCCCAACACTTCCTGTTACCTTGTCCTCTGCAGGCGCTGCTGCCGGAGCAGGAGCCGCAGCGGCAGCCGGGGCCTCGGTTGCAGGTTTCTGGTCTTCGGCATAAAGATTGCCTGATATGAATACTGCCATTACAAGTGCCAAAAAGAATGCTGTCGCAATGCTGACGTTTTTCATTTTTTGCCTTCTCCTTAAGTGATCTGATTCAGGCTGATGCCTGCTTGCCGATATTGTAGCACGAGTCTCCTCCAGGCACTGGATTTCAACCTATGCCCTTTTGAAAACCACATCCCTTCTAATGCCGTATTTTCTGATCTTGTATCCTATTATCCTATCGGTAATGCCGAGTTTTCTGGCAGCTCTCGCCATCACCCAATCACTCTCTTTAAGGGCATTGAGGATGGCGTCCCTCTCGAATTGTTCTACGCTGTTTTTCAGTAATATCATGACTGTTTTCCTCCACGGCACGGTTATTGTGGTGGCGCCCCGTATTGCGTCCTAAGTTTCAGATTGACTTCAAGCACATTGACCATCTTCTCGCCTGTGAGCCCGCCAAACGGCGCCGAGGCGTTACTGAGCAATATCTGCCGGATCTCTTGCCGTACTGAAGCCGGGTCACGTTTTGTGTCAGCCGCCCATTTGGATGCTACCCGGTCCAGCTGAAATTCTGCGTTCTGAAGGGTGATGTGAGGATCCAGCCCTGAACCCGAAGCAGTTGCATAATCGCCCGGAACGTCCTGCAGTTCCACATCAGGGTGATCCTCCCGCCACATGGCGAAGAAGGTCGACTGGATGTCCGAACCATCCTTGACCGGCTCAATAGTCGTTACAGGCTTGCCATCAGCCCCTGGTTTAGTCACGGCAGAAGGGAATTGTCCGGGGTGTGCAGCAGAAAAGTCTTTGAAGAACACGACCGCCAGATCCGGTGCCTTCGGCTCAGGGGTGCCCGGATTGTCCTTTTTGAACTGCGCAACTATAGCAGGATGCGCCTTTGCCCAATTGTCCACATAAGGCCCATGCGCAGGATCACCAGTGACCCAGGCCGAGGCCAGGGAATTATGCTGGTCAGCCCACTGGGCAACGATATGAGGGTTTCCCTGGTAGACATCTTTCTGGAACCAGCCTTCAACATCCGGGGCCACAGGCTTACCGGCCTTGGGACCGTTTTTATAGTTCACAATCGGACCGAGCGTGCGTGCAACCCGGTCGCGCAGGGCATAGTTCGAAGCCGCCAGGGCCGAGGAGGCTGAGGCGGACGCATCATACGATGCCGCGGAAGGCCGGGGCTGAAAGTATTCATCCTTTGTAAAGGGCTGTGCAATGAGCTTTGACCCCACCACTGCACCGTCAGGCCCTTTCAGCAGGCTGCCGTTGGCCTGAAAGGGGAATACGGCCTGTCCGACCGCCAATAACGCCAGCGGATAAATTACGCAGCAGATAGCAACCGCGACCGCCAGCAGCAAAACACTCTTTGAAATATATTTCCACATTTTCATGTCCTCCTTAAAACGTCAGCTCACCATATGCAAAGCTACTATTGTCATATCGATCAACTTGATGCCGATAAACGGCACAATCACACCGCCAAGTCCCCAGATAAGAAGGTTCCTGCGCAACAGGGCCTCAGCGCCGAGCGCCAGGTATGAGACACCCTTGAGTGCGACCGGGATTAGCAGCGGGATGATGATCGCATTGAAGATGACCGCTGATAGTATGGCCGACACCGGCGAGTGCAGGTGCATGATGTCCATAACTCTTAACCACGGGAGGGTGCCGGCAAAAAGCGCTGGAATGATTGCAAAGAACTTTGCCACGTCATTGGCGATAGAGAAGGTCGTCAGCGAGCCCCGTGTCATCAGCAGTTGTTTGCCTATTTCCACAACTTCGATCAACTTTGTTGGGTCGCTGTCCAGGTCAACCATATTGGCCGCCTCTTTGGCTGCCTGTGTTCCGGCGTTCATGGCAAGACCGACGTCTGCCTGGGCCAGTGCCGGGGCATCATTAGTGCCGTCACCCATCATTGCCACCAGTTTCCCTTCGGCCTGTTCCTTTCTGAGGTAAGCAAGCTTGGTCTCGGGTGTGGCCTCTGCGAGGAAGTCATCGACACCTGCCTTTGAGGCTATGGCAGCAGCAGTGAGCGGATTGTCACCGGTGATCATCACGGTCCTCAGCCCCATCTTCCTGAGTCGTTCGAACCGTTCAGTCATGTTCGGTTTCAAAATGTCTTCAAGAGCGATCAGTCCTGCGATGTTGGAACCATCGGTAACCAGAAGCGGGGTAGCGCCTTTTGAGGCGACGCTGTCCACCAGTTTCGTGATCTCGCCTTTGATCCCCTCAGGCACGCTGCCATTTCTGCCCATAATGAATTTAATGACTGCATCCGGCGCCCCTTTTCGGATTTGCTGCCCGTCAGGAAGGTCCACCCCGCTCATACGGGTCTGGGCTGTAAAAGGCGCGAACTTTGTATCGGACGGCACGCTGACCGTTTTTCCGCTTTGTTTTTCGAATAACTTGACTATGCTCTTCCCTTCCGGTGTCTGGTCCGCATCAGACGCCATGGCAGCAAGCCGCCCGACCTCGGCCTCCGAATACTTCCCGACTGGAATGAACTTCGTAGCGTTCCTGTTGCCTATGGTGATGGTGCCTGTCTTGTCAAGCAATACGACGTCAATGTCGCCAGCCAACTCAACCGCTTTGCCGCTTTTTGCTATGATGTTGGCCTGCAGGGCGCGGTCCATGCCGGCTATTCCTATTGCCGCGAGCAAAGCGCCAATGGTTGTAGGAATGAGGCAGACCAGGAGTGCGATCAGGGTCGGGACGTCGGTACCGAGACTTTTAACGGGTTCCTGGATGCCCAGATAGCCCATCATGTATTGTTCGGCGTTCCATGCCATCGGCCATAGTGGAACTACCACGATCAGAAAGATCAGAGTAAAAGCCGAAAGTACAAGCGTAAGGGCAATCTCATTCGGGGTTCTCTGGCGGATGGCGCCTTCAACCAGGGCGATCATACGGTCCAGGAACGAATCTCCTGTGCCGCTGGTGATGCGGACAATGATCTTGTCGGAAAGCACAAGGGTGCCGCCCGTGACACCGGACCTGTCGCCGCCGGCTTCGCGGATCACAGGGGCCGACTCCCCTGTAATCGCTGATTCGTCGATAGAGGCGATCCCTTCGATGATTTCTCCGTCGTTGGGAACCATTTGTCCGGCCTCCACAGCAACCAGATCGCCCGGTTTCAAGGCTGTCGAAGACACCTGTTCGGTGGTTCCCGCAGCATTAAAACGATAAGCAACAGTGTCGAAACGGGCCCGTCTGAGTGAATCAGCCTGGGCCTTGCCACGGGCCTCGGCAAGGGCTGTTGCAAAGTTCGCAAACACCACGGTTATAAAAAGCCATGCGTCAAGCCAGATAAAATAGCTCAAGGGTATCTGACTCGACCCTTTGCCCATCACTGCCTCCACTATATACAGCAGTGTCAAAAATGCGCCCACCTCGACAGTGAACATAACGGGGTTGTTCCATTGTTTGTCGGGACGCAGCATCACGAATGCCTGCTTTAGTGCTGCCAAAGTTGTTCCTTTCTCCAGCAGCCGTTGGGTTTTTTTACGGCGGTGGGGCGTTTGCCGGCCCAGAGGCAAACCAGCCTCAGGCACGGACCCTTTCACATATTCTTTATTCATATAGCACTCCTTTTCAATTCTTTATTCATCATCTCGAAATTCATTATTATTAGCCTCCGAACGGGATGGGACCAAAGTGTTCTGCTACCGGTCCGAGCGCGGCAACGGGCAGAAAGAGCAGTGCCCCGATGATGAGGATCGTCCCCAGCAACAGGATGCTGAACGTGGGGGTGTCATCCCGCAGGGTCCCCAGGCCAAAAGGACTGGATTTCTTCTCTCCGAGATATGCGGCCATGGCAATCGGCGCTATAATCGGGATAAACCGGCTGAACATCATCACCAGGCCTGCTGCGATATCCCATGCTACGGCAGTCGGCGCCGGATTAGCATTATTCCAAAAACCGTAAGTGACACCCAGTCCGTCAAACGCCGAGCCATTGTTGGCGGAGGCCGAGGAGAACTGGTACACTATCTGTGAAAGACCGTGCGCACCGGGATTGCTTATGGCTTTGAGTCCCCAACTTGTCGCAGCAAAGAGGCCGCTGGGGAACAGAATCATGAATGGATGGATCAGCAGGGCAATCACCGCGAGTTTGACTTCCCGCGCCCCGATCTTCTTGCCCAGATACTCCGGTGTCCTTCCGACCATCATGCCGGCCACAAAGATCCCGATGATTATGTAAAGCAGCATGTTGATCATGCCTACGCCTTTCCCTCCGAAGAGGCAGTTCAGCCACATCCCCACCATCGGCGCTAACGCGGCAAGCGGGTTGAGACTGTCCGACTCCGCATTCACCGCACCGCAGGTCACGTCTGTTGTCAACGCTGCGAAAGTGGCGCCTGCCGAGGTGCCGAAGCGCATTTCCTTGCCTTCGAGATTGCCGAGGTGCTGGTCTACCGGCAGACCCGGAACAGCAGGCAGGATCACTGCCCGTTTCCCGCCCGGCGCCGTGGCGCTTGGGACTTCATATGTTCGCGCCACTGGATGGGCTGTCAGGCCCGGGTTAGGTTTCAGTGTGTCAAAGCAGATTGACCAGACAATAGTGCCTGCCATCATAATCAGCATTACCGAAAATATGACAATGCTGTGCCGCATTCGACCGAGCATGCGGCCGTACATCAGCACGAGAGCAAATGGGAACATCATCATGGCATAAGTGTTAAAAAAATTCGATGCTGCCGTAGGATTTTCAAAAGGGTGAGCGGAGTTCATGCCGTAGAATCCGCCTCCATTGGTGCCAAGCATTTTCATGGCCTCAAAAGCCGCCACCGGACCGACAACGATGTTCTGTTGCTTGACTTCGCCCTTATCAGTGGTCCCCATAGCAGCGGGTTCGAGCGTCGAAACCGAATAGGAGGTTTTCAAGGTCATCGGACTGCCCTGGACGATAAAGAAGAGCGCAAAGACAAAGGCTATGGGCACAAACATATAAACCAATACCCGCCACATGTCCAAAAAGAAATTGCCGACCGATGAATCGCTGCGCAAAGCCCGGATAATCGCCACCAGGGCACTTAAACCGATTGCAGCAGATATAAAAAGATTGGCGATGCCGAAGAAAATCTGACTGAAATTGGACAGATGCTGGTCTCCGGAATAGTGCTGCAGGTCTGTGTTCGTCATAAAGGACACAACACTGTTAAAGATGGTGCTTGGAGCCAGCAGTGTCTTGTGATCAGGGTTGAGCGGCATCCATGGCTGCAACGCCAGGACAAGGTAGCCGAAGACGAACAGCAAGGTGTTAAAAATCAACAGGGAGTACACATACTGCTTCCAGTTCTGCGGTCCGCTGTTCAGGCGTTTCTCGAACCATCCGAAGACGGGTAAGGGCCGGTATTTTCCGTCCATGACCCAGGCCAAATAGCGACTTAAGGGGAACGCGATAATGGTCGCAGTTGCCAAAAGCGCAAATGGTAATAACCACGTTTGCATAAACATTATTTAACTCCTTTAATTTAGTGTTTTAGTGTTTGTTGCCTGTTGCCCGGACTGTCAGAACCATTCCGGCCGCACCAGGGCCACAACCAGGTAAATGAATAAAAAGACCGCTATAACCGCTGTCACGTAAATCATTTGTGTCACCTCAACTTTTTATATTTTCTCGCACGCCTTCACGAACAGCAAACACAGCCCCATCCCTGCGACGCCCAGCAGAAACATCCCCGGAAGCCAAATTACAAGGTCCATCTTGAGCCCTCCTTATCAATAAATTGTATGCCAGTTTTATACAGGTCACAGCCGCGTCTCTTAATGCGAGGTATCTGTTAAAGAAAAAGGAATGCGTATGGTTGCCACCCCTGCCTTGCCTTCAAAAGCCCTTTCTATTAATCTCGCTGTCTGGTTGAACAGGAAGCGATGCCACCATTTCGAAGTTGCGATCACCGGCAATACAACGGTGACGACACTTCCGGTATGACGAAGAAGTATGCCATCAATATATTCCGTGAGCGGCCCGATGATCGAGTTGTTGGGAGATTCAAGGATAATAAGCGGAATATTCATATCCTGCGTTTTCCACTCGCGCTCGATTCTATCCTTGTCCGAAGGATCAAAAAGTATGTGGACTGCGAAAATATTCCCGGAAAGACGTTTTGCATACCGGATCCCGTTTATTGATGTTTTGTCCACACCCGCCACAGGAACAACCACGAAACGGTTTTCATTTTTGGGATCGAGTTTCACATCATCAAATACCAGGTGCCCTGCAACGGCTAGTTGAGACGCACCAGGTACGATGAAATGTCTGTACAAGGATTGTGAATGTATCATATTCTGCCTCATATTTTTTCACCTTCCGAATAATGGAACAGCATTTTCAGTGCCAGGTGGAAAGCTCAAGCGAAGCTATTGAATTATTCTGATAATATGGGTTTAGACAAAACATGTGAAAGACGCCGGACTTAAAAATTAAGTAACTGTCCTTAAAAATGAAACGTGGAAACTCATGCAAGGTTTGAATCTACCGGAGCTTATTCCGAATCATTTTTATTGAGGCCATACAGCTTGCGCTTTCGCCATAGTGTGACCGTAGTAATGCCGAGGATTTCGGCTGCTCTTTCAAAATTTTCTTCTGATGCCAGCACCGAGGCGATATGTTCTCTTTCCATCTCCGCCAGAGTCTTGAATTTTTTCTTTTGAGCAGTATCAATGCAATTTGTCGCCTCTTCGACTTCGGACCCGGAGGTGAGTATCACTATCCGTTCAAGCGTATTTCGCAGTTCACGGATGCTGTGGATAAGTTTGGCCAGGACTGCTTCGTCCTCAGGAGCGCCCCGGTTTGCGAATTCTTCCAGTTGCCGCATTGACCTGGAAACAAAGCCACGAAAATATTCCCGCCGGACTGGTTCTTTTTTTAAGCTCTCAGTTCTCATTTTCCCTCTCAGGAGAGATTAGTGTCTTGACCCTCGCCCCCAGGTGAATCAACTGTGGCAAAGCATTTTCAGTGCCAGGAACGAGTCTGGACGCAAGCGGCTGAATTATAATGAGAACATAGAGTGGAATAAAAAGATCAGAGTGGCCTCAATTAATAAATAATTTAATTTCCATTAAAGAATTAAAGATTTTTTAAGAGGCCGGGCATTGAAAGAGCCTATGGGTAGCACGGATTATTCATTTGCTGTATTATTAGATATTCGTTTATCAGGAGGACTTGTGCTGGATCTGATTATATTGGTTGCGGTCTGTCTGCTGTTCTTTTTACCTGCGTTTCGCAGGGTAAGCAGGAGACAGTATGGCCGGGCATTTTTGTTTGCTTTCGCCGGTATCGTTGTTTTTAAAGGTATCTACCTGGGGGAAAGTTTATACACGGACTTTCTATGGTTCCAGGAGGTGGGCTACACACAACGTTTCTGGAAGCTGATTCTGGTAAAAGTTGCGATGAGCTCCATTGGCGGTTTGATTGCCGCTGTGGCAGGTTGCGCCACAGTTCTGGCATGGAACCGCTCTTTCACTAAGGCGAAGCCGGAGTTTGCAGGGCATCCAAACCGGAGATTGCTGAAGAGGGCATGTATGATTGCCCAGTGTTTTGCTTTTATTGTCTTCGGATTAGGGATTTCAGCTTACTGGAACGAACTGCTGCTCTACCTGAATGCGGTGCCCTTCGGACAAACAGAGCCCGTCTTCAATAAAGACATCGGGTTTTATATTTTTTCGCTGCCTTTCATTAAAGTGGCTGCCGGTTTTGCGGAAAGCATATTTTTATACAACATAGTCCTGATCATGGTTTTGTATTTTCTTGAGGGATTGCTGTTCAGGGACACTACGTTATTTCAGCAGCTCCAGAACTTGCAGAGGATCTCTCTGAAGTCTATGATAGAACCGTTCCTTCACCGTCTTATAACTCACCTGGCCATGCTCTCTGTAGCGGGCGCACTGATAGTTATGGTGGATACTTTTGTCAGCCGTTGGGAATTGCTCTATTCGCATCGCGGGGTTGTATACGGGGCCGGGTGGACCGATCTGAATGTCCAATTGCCTGCGTACAACGTAATGATCGCGGTGCTGGTCATTTGCGCCGTTGCATTTTCGATTTCCGTTTTTGCCAGGTCGACGCAGAGAACAATATTGACCTTTGTTGCCGGCGTAGCACTGTTCCTGGTTGTAAAAATCTTCGGCGTCGGCATCATCCCGGAGGTCCTTCAGCATTTCAGGGTGTCCCCCAACGAACTCCCGCTTGAAACACCTTACCTGGAAAGAAACATTGCGTTCACAAGAGATGCCTATGGCCTGAACAGGATTACGGAGATAAACTACCCCGTTAACACATCCGTTGAACCTCTTTCCAAGGACGACAAGGTAGTTGTGGAAAATATCAGGTTATGGGACCCCAGGATTCTGGAGGCGGCCAACAATCAGAACCAGGCTTTGCGTCTCTATTATTATTTTTCCGACGTGGCGGTTGACAGATATCCGCTGAACGGCAAGCTCACACAGCTGATGCTGTCCCTGCGCGAGTTGAATGTCGAACGGCTTGCCCCGCAATCCAAGACATGGCAGAACCTGAGACTGGTCTATACGCACGGCTATGGAGTGGTTGCCGCGCCCGTTAACCGGTTTGGGCCTGAAGGTCTTCCGGATTATGTGTTGAAAGATATACCGCCGACTACGCCGTATCCTGAACTGAAGCTCGATCAGCCGAGGATTTATTTCGGCGAAGAAACCTTTAACCTTATATATGTGAACACCAGGGTCAAGGAATTCGACTACCCGAAAGGGGATGCCAACGCCGAGTATAATTACCAGGGAAAAGGAGGGATAAGGCTTGATACGTTTTTTAAGAAGCTTTTCTTTGCCCTGCGGTTTGAAGGCATCCGGATGTTCACAACTCAGGAGCTGACCTCTCAAAGCCGCGTTATGTTCCGCAGGGACATAAGTACCAGGGTCAAAGCTATTGCACCGTTTCTGAGATATGATTCCGATATCTATTATGCCGTGGCCGACGGCAGGATATATTTTATCTGGGACGCTTACACCACAGGGAATACCTATCCGTATTCGCAGCCGGTGACGAACGACAGGATAAACTATATCCGCAATTCCGTTAAAGTAGTTGTGGACGCTTACAATGGGACGGTCACTTTTTATATAGCAGACAAATCAGACCCGGTTGTGCAAGCCTATGCAAAGGCATTTCCAGGCATGTTCCGGGATATTGCGGCAATGCCCGCGTCGCTCAGGCAGCATATCAGATACCCCGAGGACATGTTGAACATCCAGAGTTCGATTTATACGAACTATCACATGAACAATGCCCATGTATTTTATAACCGTGAAGATGCGTGGGAGGTATCCCGTGCAGCGGCAAAGACCGAAGAGGCGCAGCATGTTACGCCTTACTACCTGATATCCCGCCTGCCCGACAGCGATAAGGAAGAATTTGTGCTCGCCCTGCCTTTTTCCCCCTATTCGGGAGATAAAAACAATCCGCGAAACAACATGGTCTCCTTGCTCATAGCGAGATGCGACGGAGATAAATACGGTAAGCTTGTGCTTTATAAGTTTCCCAAAGACAAGCAGGTATACGGGCCTCTGCAGATAGGCATCAGGATCAACCAGGATGAAACCATAAGCAAGGACCTGACTTTGTGGAACCAGCAGGGCTCCTCCGTGGTTTTCGGGAATCTGCTGGCCATCCCCTTATCGAATTTCAGGGTGATGTACGTCCAACCTATTTATCTCCAGGCATCGGTGGGTAAAATGCCTGAATTGAGAAGGGTGGTAGTAGTATTCGGAGACCAGCTTTCATATGGCACGAGCTTCGAGGATGCCCTGAACAAATTCTTTGCGGGCGGTTACAGGCGCGAAGCGGTTACAGCAAAAGAGACATCAGTCAAGACTGAAATCCCGGGCAAGGACTTAATTAATTCCGCGGTGAAGCATTACGATGAGTACCGCAGCCTCATGGGGCAGGGCAAATACTCGGAAGCCGGAAAAGCCCTGGAAGAGCTGGGGCGTGTTCTCGGGAAAATAAAGAAATAGACAATTGACCGGGAACATCTTATGACAGCAAATCCAGAAAGGCTTGTTTGAATGGTGACAGTATTTTGTCTTTTCTCATCACCACGACAAGGTATTCGGGTTTGAAATAGTCTGTCAGGGGAATGAATACAAGATTTTTCCCCGTTCTTGCCGGGATGTCTTTCACTATGGTGGCGAAAGACACTCCGAATCCCATTTCGCAATAGGCGGAGCTTAACTCAACATTCGATGTCTCCATAACGACGTTATATTCCAGGCCGAGCTTGCTGAAAAGATCGTCTAACCGCCTGCGGCCATGGGACCCGGCTCCCATGGGCGGCAATATCAGGGGATATCGGACTATCTTGTCCATCGAAACCGGTTTTTCCTTAGTTAATGGATGCCCTTTTGCAACAATCAGGGCGGTCAGCGTCTTCTTCCACCGGACTGAGGCAAGCTCTTTTGGCGCCAATGATTCAAGAATAATTCCGAAGTCGATATCTCCCTCCCTGACAAGGTGAAGGACGTTTTGCTGGGACCGGTCAAGAATGGTCAACTCCACCCATGGGAACTGTTTCGTATACCGCTTTATAGGGACAGGGAGCAGATGATAAAGTGTAGTAAAGGGAGCGGCTATTTTCAGGTGCCCTTTTTTGACTTCTCTGATTTCATTCAGGTCTTCCAGTAAATAGTCATATTTTTCGATCAGTGCCTCGGCAAAGGCAAACAGCCGCTTGCCTGCCGAAGTCAGCAGGATCTTTCGTTTGCCGATTCTTTCGAACAGAAGACAGTCCAGATCAGTTTCAAGGGCCTTGACTTGATGAGTCAGGGCGGACTGGGTCCTGAACGTGGCTTCGGCTGCTCTCGTAAAGCTGCCCAGGCGGGCAACATGGTAAAACCCTATGATCTGCTGCCATTCCATAACCCCCCCCTGAATAAAATTACTTATTTATAATTTTCATTAATATTATGATAATAATCAATTTGAATAATATATTTCAATGTGGTAATTTTGATGACATAAAAGCGTTATGGAGGATGTGTTTCTGGAGCGAATCGCGGAGTCTTGGTTACAGTTCTTGGCGAAGTGAGCGTATAGCAGGCGCAATGTCTGAGCCCGAAGGGCGAGTTTTGCGACTGTAGCGAATGAGCCTTTAGAACTGTCAAGACGCAGCGTCTGAGCGGAAGAGACACGTCCTCCATAACACTCATAGGGGGTATTTGACATGAAGGACTCTTTGCAACCGGGGTTGACGTATGAGTTCAGGTTCAGTATTCCTGAGAACAAGACCGTGCCTTTTCTTTATCCGGAATCACCGGAATTTCAGGTCATGCCGGGAGTGCTGGCAACAGGCTTCATGGTAGGACTGTTCGAGTGGGCGTGCATTAAAGCCGTTAACCCGTATCTGGATTGGCCGAAGGAACAAACAGTAGGGACTGATATCAAAGTTAACCATGTCGCCGCCACCCCGCCCGGGTTCACTGTTACAGTAAAAGTGAAGTTGGTCCGGATAGAAGGCCGGAAACTTTCCTTTTCTATAACCGCTCATGATGGAGTGGATGCCATCTCAGAAGGCACGCATGAGAGATTCGTCATTGACGCGGCAAAATTTAACGGGAAGATAAAGGCAAAAATCCAGGCGATTGGCGACGGGCATTAGCCTGTAATAAGGCAGGCGATGGGGTCTTACTTATTGCCTATTGCCTATCGCCTTTCTTTTTGATGTACCAGAGGGCGGCTGCCCCTGCCGCAGCTCCTGCAGCAGCCCCGGCTCCGATTCCTATTCCCAAGGCGGTCCTTTTTGCCTTGCGGTTCGTAAGTCTTTTATACCTGTCGGCTACAGCTTCGCAATGCCGGTTGTCCTTTTCGCAAAAATCGAAAATGCTCCTGAAGAGTTCTGTTCGTTCTTCTATGACATCCTGAAGCGCGCTCCAGTACTTGACCTTTTCCATGGCGCCCTTTTGCTCTCTCAATTTCTTTTCCCGTTCGATAGTCTTTATGAACGCGTCCAGCAGTGTCTTATCGGCATTATGGTAAAGGGGGAGATTAGGACTGCCGATTTTCTGCAAGATTGGCCACTGATACTTTTCCTCCTGACGAAAGATTTCGGATAATGACCGTTTGCCGAGGCGCAGGAGAATCGGCATCTTGCGTACGGAATGGTAAAAATTCTTCAATGCTGACTGATCAAATTTCATTCCGCTGAAAATCTTCAGGAATTCTTTAACAGTAATCATAGTTCCGGCTAGTGCTCCCTCCCATGCTTATCACAAATTGGCCTGGAAAGACCCCGTAATGATATAATAACACTAATCGGGGTGTCCATAAACTAACTTTATTTGTCATTCTCCCAAGCCCCGGACAAGCCGGAATGACTTAGTAAAACATCCTTATAAGTGGGGTACTTATTGGCAAATCGGATCGCGGTCAGCTTTGAGGACGAAGTTGTAAAGGTGGTTTACGCTTCCCTCAGCCATGGCAGCTTGACCGTCCGGAAAACACTGCTTCTGAAAAATGAAGAGTTTGATGATTTCCTGGCGGGCGAAAGGCACCGCGAATTTATTGTTGTAGCCGATTTCAAGGTTTCCTATTACGATATCCTTTTTTTGCCTCCGGCAAAGGACAAATATCTCAGACAGATTGTATATTCAGAGATAAGGAAGAAAAACCCCGAACTGAAGGACTTCTCGTTTTCTTACAGCGTGCTCGGGGAAACAGTGCGCGAAAGCAGGAAGGCTCTGGAAGTCTTTTTTTATGCAGTCAGCAATGCCGACCTGTATCAGATCATCCAGCGTTTTGATAAATACAGGAAGACCGTGAAATCCATATTTCCGATTGCCGCAGCTTTGTCCAGGCTGGTCAACGCTTTGCCTGTTGCCGGAGACGAACCTCAACTGTGTATTGCCGAAACAGGGCCTAACAAGACGCTTTTTCTGGTGAAAGGCGGAAAGCTCCATTTTATAAGGACTGCCAACGCCCTTGAGACCGGGGTTCATGATATCGATGTCCATGACATCAATATGACGGTGAACTACTGCCGCCAGACCTTGAGGATGACCCCTTCTTCGGTACTCCTGCTCGGAGGCGTCTGTCTTGGGTATGACGCGGCGATGGGCTTTAATGTTCCTTCCGCTTCGATGCTCCTGCCCTTCGGCATACCCGGTGCATGCGTATATATACCTGAGAAGATCTTTGCACGCAGGGAGGAGGCCATGGATTTTGTGTCCCCTATTGCAGCACTGATGCCCTACAAGTCAGCGGACGCTTTCAATATTCTCCCCCGGCAGTATGAGTTTTTGACGCTGCAAAAGAAAGGATTGGCGCTCTGCACAGTATGTTTTATACTTCTTTCGTTGATCGCCCTGTGGTTTTTGAGAACGAAGATATCGGAAATATCCCGTTTAAAGGGGGAAGCGGCTTTGTTAAGGACTGATATAAGCATGATGGAATCAGGCCGCCGGAGCTATGATATGCACTATGCCGAACTTATGAAATATATGCCTCTGATAAATTTTTTAAATTCCGTGAATTCGGCTCCGGATGCGCAAAAGGCTCTGATCTCTCTGTCCTCATTGAAAGAGCCGCACAATAAAGCGGTGGAGCTGAAGGCACTTACTGTTACGGTTGATTCCGGAGCTTTGAAACTGGTGTTACAGGGAAATATTGAGGCTGAAAAATATGCTGATATACAGAAGCATTATCGTACCCTGGTCGATGAACTGCGGCGGCTCAAAGGAATGACGGTGGGATCCGATACTCTGGATATAAAGAACAGAAAATTTCAGATAGAGGCCCGGTACAGTGACAAATAGCTTTATTCGCTACCTGGCGTCCGGACTGGTCTTCACGATAATCATGTCATCTGTTGTCCTTTGCAACAGATACGGCGACTCAATTGCCGCAACAGTAGATGTGCTGCAAAAGGCAAAGCTCAATCTCATGAATGTGCGGGATGTAGGCCGCGCGGTTGACTCCGCCTTGTCAGGAGTGAAGGCGGCATTGCCTTCCAATATTCTGTCGGGCACGCCGGAGGAATCGTTGTTTGCCGGCCTCGACGATCTGAAATCAAGAATGAAAGATGCCGATGTAACGGTCGATAATACTGAGCAAAAAAGCGACGAAATACGACTGCCGGTGCAGATAAGATCAGACATGAAGAATTACACCGATTTCGTCAATACTGTCGGGTACCTGCAGTCATTGCGGTTTCCTTTTTTTTCGATAACGAATATCTCGCTGACGCAAATGCAGGAGAAGAAGGAGTGGGCATCGGTGCGTTACGAAATTAAAGGTGCGCTGCGGATGCCGAAAGGAGCGTTATAGCGTACAGCGTTATGGCGATGAATTAACTAATCGATGGAGAAATAATGGTGGATAAGAAAACAGGCATTCTTATAGCCCTGCCGTTTATAGCAATAGCGGCAGCCGTGCTGTTGCTGCCATACGCGAAGTTCGAGCCTTCGGTGTCCGGCTCGGAAAGACAGCTTGCCGGTTTCACGACCGGAAATATTCCGTCGATCAGCAAGCGGGAACCGTTTACTGCATCTGCGCTCGACAGCCCCATAAAAATAGCTGTTGTTCAGAATAGCCCGAACAAAACCTTTCCCGGGGAGTCCCTTTCCCAATTGGCGCCTCCGCCGGGTACGACCCATGCGCAGGCGGCGCCTTTGCCTAAAGCCGATGTTGTATCGCTTATTGTTGTAAACAATGACAACAAGATGGCGATAATTAATGGTAAAGTGGTAAGGGAAGGGGAGAAATCGGACGGCCGCCTGGTTGTGAAAATAGAAAAGAACAGGGTATTATTGAAGGACAAAACCGAATCAAAATGGCTGAAAATAGAATAAAGGCGAAAAGATAGGCTATAGGCAATGGGCGGCAGGTTATGGGAAAAAATCGAATAAAAAATGGACGTTTCCGGCCTTTGTCGTTTGTTTTCCGCTTTTCGCCTATAGCCTATAGCCTATTGCCTATTGTCTGTCTTCTGGTTTCATGCTCATCCTCCCACTGGGATATCAAACGAGAGGTGAAGATACCGAAAGAGGTATATGAGGTGAAGGGCGAAGAGCCTGTTGTCAAGGAGCAGGCAATACCGGATTTTGTACCGGCCACCGAGGACGTGTCCCCTCTGAAAACTCGGATGATTGATGTTGTGGCAAGGAATACGCCTCTCAGCGATGTGCTGCGTGTCATTGCCGATGCAACGGGACTGAACCTTGCTATGGAAAAGGGAGTGGTGACTGAAACTCCTGTCAGCATGACGCTCAGGAATGTGAGTGCGGAAGATGCTTTAAGCAGTATTTTTTCGTCGGTGGATTATTTTTATACGATCAAAAATAATATGCTTGTTGTAAAGGCGGTGGAGACGAAAACATACGAGATCGGCAACCCGTCGGTCATACAGACTTACAGTGTTGATGTCGGCGGCGATATACTCGGAAGTGCTTTGGCCGCATCTTCATCCTCAGGCGGTTCCGGTAGTTCGGGTGCTTCGGGGAGTACGGGCGCTTCGGGATCATCAGGCGGGTCAAGCAGTTTAAAGGGAAGCATAACACAGAATGCAAAGAACGACCCGACCGCTTTCGGTTTCTGGGCAGCCATAGAGAAATCTCTTGCCAGTATTTTGGGGCAGGCTGCGGCAGCATCTAACGTGGCTGCCCCGGTTCCTGTCCAGGGCCAGCCGCAGCCGCAGGGCACTGCTGAACCAATGCAGAGTTTTACGGTCAACAGGATGACCGGCACCATAATTGTCACTGCCTCGAAGCGAAATCTCGAACGCATCGAACAATACATTAACGCAATCAAAAGAGTCATTAACAGGCAAGTGCTCGTAGAGGCAAAGATTATAGAGGTCCAGTTAACGGATGGCATGCAGTTCGGGATCGACTGGTCACAGGCCCTTAACCAATGGAAAGGTGTTTTCAAGGCCCCCACCACTATCGGAACATCAGGTTTCGCATCGGTAGTGCCTGCCGGATCGGCTGTTTTCAGTGCGAGCATTGCCGGCAACTTTACCGCCCTGATGAACATACTCCAGCAGCAGGGTGAGGTAAGGACGCTCTCCAATCCGAGAGTGAACATCATGAACGGCCAAACAGCCCTCCTGAGCGTGGGGAGAAGCGTTACCTTCATTTCCAACGTGAACACGACAACGACTGTCGCGGCGGGTTCAGCGCCTATAACGACCTTTACCGTTGGTACGAGTTCGGTGTTGTCAGGCATGATTATAGGTATAGTTCCCTTTATCAACGAAGACGGTGAAATCTCCATGACTATCACCCCTATAGTTTCCAACCTTGTGCAACTTCAAAATACGAGCGTCGGCCCGTCAGGAAACCAGACGCAGATAACGCTTCCCACTATTGATCTCAGGGAACTGAGCACTACTGTCAAAGTGAGAGACGGCCAGATGGTTATTATAGGGGGTCTTATATCGAAGACCGAAAACGTGCAGGACAATAAGGTGCCTGGAATCGCGGATGCGCCTATCATAGGGACGTTATTTACCAGCCACAATAAATCTGAAAGCAGGTCTGAGCTTGTAGTGGTGCTGCAGCCTGTAATCGTTTCAAAATAGGAACAAGACAAGATGGCAACAGCGGTCAGGGTCGGTGATTTACTTATTTCCAAGGGCTTTCTGGATAAGAGGCAGCTCAATATTGCGCTGATCCAGCAGAAAGTCACGGGGGACATGCTCGGCGACACCCTTATCAATCTCGGTTTTGTGACATCAGCGGAACTGGCGCAGTCTTTGGCGGAGCAGTCAAACCTGGAGTACGTGGACCTTAATACCTATGTCGTTGCGGAAGAGGCCCTTAAGGTGGTCCCAAAAGAGCTGGCTGAAAAAATCGGCTTTATCCCCATGGATATCGATGATGGAGTGCTGACTGTAGGGGTCTCCAATCCGAGCAATGTTTTAGCCATAGATATCGTAACAAAAATGACAAGGCATACGCCGAAGGTATATATAGTTGATGCCGATAGTTTCCGTGATTCTCTGGAGAGGGCCTACTTTTTCCTCCAGAACCCGATCCAGGACCGGATGAGCGCTATTATAAACGAAATAAAGACGACCGGCACTGCAACGGGAAACGCGGTCACTGCGCTGACCGAACTGGTCATCATGGACGGCATCAGAAAAAACGCCACTGACGTCCACATTAACCCGACGTCCAGCGTTATCCAGATATTTTACCGTATCGACGGTGTCCTGCAATACGGCCACTGTATTCCGAGGGCCGCTCATACGGGTATTGTATCGAGGATCAAAATACTTTCTCATCTGGATATAGCCGAACAGAGGCTTCCACAGGACGGTTCTTTCAGGTTCACCATTCTGAACAGGGCTTATGATATCCGCGTGTCGACCGTACCCACTGTCTATGGAGAAAATGTGGTCATGAGATTGCTGACAGGTTCCGCATCCCTGCTGCGGATCGACAAGCTCGGTTTCGATGCGGCAAATACTGCAAGGATAAAGGCGTTGTTCCAGAAGTCGAGCGGAATTGTTCTTATTACAGGGCCTACCGGCAGCGGTAAAACCACTACGCTGTATGCGGCCCTGAGGGAAATAGATCTGATTGAGAGAAATGTCATTACTGTCGAGGACCCCGTGGAATATAAACTCAGTCTTATCAAGCAGACCCAGGTCAATGAAAAAGTCGGCTATGATTTTGCGTTGGCGGGCAGGAATTTCATGAGGCAGGACCCGGATGTCATGCTTCTGGGTGAGATAAGAGACGAGGAAACGGCAAGGATAGCTATAAGGGCTTCGATAACCGGGCATCTCGTGCTCTCCACGCTCCATGCCAACGACGCGGTATCCGCCATCCCGAGGCTTATAGACCTTAAAGTCGACCGTTTCCTCTTGTCATCCTCGATACTTGCCGTAATGGCGCAGCGTCTTATAAGGAAAGTCTGTGTATACTGCAAAAAAAATTATGTCCTGAATGAGCAGGAAATCGATGCCTTCAAGGAAGCCGGAATCACGCCTTCTGCTCCTGTTAAAGCTGCCGGTTGCCCCAAATGCAACGGCACCGGTTACGCAGGCCGGATGGTTATCGGCGAGATCATGATAGTGGATGATGATATCAGGGAAATGATCTATTCGGGCGGTTCGATAACGGCCCTGAAAACTGCGGCAGTGAAAAAGGGGATGGTGCCGCTTAAGGAATCCGCCATGCTAAGGGCTGCCGAGGGAACTACAACCTATGATGAGGCAATGAGAGTAACAGGATGACTTTATTTTCTTACAAAGCCATTGGCGCTGACGGCGCTATGGTAAGCGGCACTCTTGAGGCGGATGACATTAATTCGGCATTTGCATCGCTTTCCGCGAAAGGGCTTAACATCATCGATGTAGGAAAAGCAGATGCGGTTACAGCTTTTCTGAAAAGGACATTATCGCCGCGCAAGCTCAAAAGGACTGATGTAATTGAGTTCTCGACCAATCTTGGGGTCATGCTCAAGGCCGGAATTCCCATTGTCACTGCGCTTCAGGACCTCCATGACTCGCTTGATAGCAAGGGACTTAGAGACATTGTCGGAGACATGAAGAACCAGATCGAGTCGGGAACTCGTTTTTCAGATGCTATGGAACTCCATCAGGACATGTTCCCCGGCATTCTTGTGAGACTGGCGAGGGTGGGCGAGGAGACCGGCCGCCTCGACAAAAGCCTGGCGGATGTTGCAGACCACCTTCAAAAAATGGAGGACCTTTCCCAGTCAATCAAGAGGGCGATGACCTATCCGATGTTCGCAATCGTAACTACAACAGGGGCCCTGATTTTCTGGCTCGCATATGTCCTGCCGAAAATTATGGAGTCGATCAAGGGAATGGGCGTCAAAATGCCGTTTATAACAATTATGCTCCTTCATATCAGTGAGTTTACGCAGGCTTACTGGTTTCTGATTCCGCTCACTCCTGTATTGGCGGTGCTGACTGTGAAGATTCTGAAGCGGAACGAAAAATCCAGGTATTTTATTGACGAACTTAAAATAAGGATGCCTATTATAAAACTTATTGTCCATAACAAGCTGCTCGCGTTGTTCTCCGAGCAAATGAGGATACTTGTAATGTCCGGGATCACCATTGACCGGTGCCTCGGCATAGTCGCCGATGTGATGGGCAATGAGGTTTTCAAAAAGACGGCTTTGAACCTGAAGGAGAGCGTATCTGCCGGCAACACCATAGCCGACTCGCTGAAACCGCACAAGGAGTTTCCGCAGTTGGTCATACGAATGGTTGCCCTGGGCGAGACGAGCGGTCAACTGGAGGAGCAATTCGGGTTCCTTTCCGGTTATTATCTGAAAAAGCTGGACGATGTATCCGAGAAGCTGGGCAAGATCGTGGAGCCGCTGGTAATAACCGTTATAGGCGTTCTTTTCGCGATTATCGTGATCGGGCTCATGCTCCCCATATACGATCTGGTATCGCACTTCGGGAAGATGTAGCATGGAATATCTTGAGTTTTTCAATCTCACCGAAGACCCCTTCAGACTTACTCCCGACCCGTTCTATTTTTATCCGTCAATGGAGCATAATGAAATCCTCTCGTCGCTCAATTATGCTGTGGAACAGAAAGAAGGTTTCTTCCTCGCAACCGGAGAACCGGGCACCGGCAAAACTACTATTCTGAAAGTCTTTATCGACAAATGGAAGGAAAAGGCCGAGATTGCACTTATTATGACGCCCCGGCTCAGCCCCGAGGAGTTTCTCGTTGCCCTCCTTGAAGACCTCAAAATACCGGTCACTACCGACAACAAAAATGAAATATTGAAGTCATTCAGGAATTTCCTCGTTGAGCACTGCTCCGGCAGAATGCAGGATGATCCGTTCCTGCCGCTGCAATACTTAAGGGACCCCGTTGTTGAGCACTCCTCCCCGGGCAGAAGGGTGATCATTATTGTGGATGAGGCCCAGAACCTCCCGGATGAGACGCTTGAGGAATTACGGCTCCTGTCTAACCTGGAGACCGAGAAGGAAAAGCTGCTCCAGATCATTCTTATAGGGCAGCCCGAACTTAGGACCCGGTTGCTTTCCAATGCAATGAGACAATTGAACCAGAGGATAACAATACGGGCAATTTTAAAACCTCTGAGCATGAATGAGACCGCTGATTATATCAATTACCGCCTGATAAAGGCCGGAAAAGGCTCTGTGCTTTTTGAAGAAAAGGCAAAAAGGCTCCTCTATAAAACGTCGAAAGGGATCCCGCGGCTGATAAACCTCATTGCCTCGCGTGCGATGATGGCTGCGTACCTTGATACAAGCAGGAATGTGAGAAAGCGGCATGTAGTCTATGCGACCCGCCACTTGCTGGATGAAACACTTCAGCATAAAAGATGGCCGGCGTTTTTGAGCAGGCCGGTAATCGCAGTTCTTCTGGTGGCCCTCGGCCTGCTTGCTGCCCTCGCTGTTTTCGGCAGCCGTAACCTGCATATGCCGGTGGCGGAGTTTAAAAATGCTGTTTCCCCCAAGCCGTTAAGAGAAGAGATGCCGGTAAAGGTAGAGGTAGACACAAGCAGCCAGACAGCGGCCCAGAAACCGGAATTGATTAATCCCTCCCCGAAAAGGATAATTGTTACTGCTGAAGGCGTAAATTTGAGGGCAGCCCCGTCGCTGGATTCAGAGTCTGTCACTCTGGCTGCAAGGGGCAGTTCCTTCGATGTGTCCGGTGAATCAACCGACTCCGCAGGAAGGAAATGGTATAAAGTTAAGTCAGCCGAAGGCAGGGAATGTTGGGTTGCGGCAGATGTAGTAAGGGCAATTACAAATTAATGTTGAATTTTGAATCCAACATCCAACATTTTAGCCCATATTATTCATAAACTCTGTCCAGCCTGCTCGACACCGCATGAATAATATGGGTTAGTCAGTTGGCTTTGGTTTTATTTGTGAGTCGGTTGGCTTTGGTTCTATTTGTGAGTTAGTTGACTTTGATTCTATTTGTGAGAGTCTTTCGCTTGCCAGTTTTCTGCTCCTTGGGTCGAGGCCGTTCATGGATAGTATCTCGCGGTAGATGCGCTCAGCGTTAGCGCTATTGCCTTTTTTTTCCTCAACGCGGGCCAGCCCCAGGTATCCCTGGATGTCTCCTGATTGGGCCAACTTGTAAAAAGATGAATATGCCTTCTCATAATCCCCGTTTTGCTCATTCAGGATAGCAAGGTTCAGTAAGCTATTCTTGTTCGAGGGATCAAGGGCCAGCGCTCTGGTGAGATACTTTTTCCCATCCTCCGCATTGTTCAGCTTTATTGAGGCAATGCCCACGTTAATAAGGGCTGGAATGTAATCCCTGTTCTTAGCAAGGGCATTTTTTGCAAAGAGCAGTGCCTCGTTATTTCGTCCCATCAGGAGCATGATGCCTGAGATGTTGTTCATAATGACGTAATCGCCGGGTTCCAGTCTCAGCGCTTCCTGATAATTGGACAGGGCCTGCTTGTAATCTTTCGCCGACTCATAGTTCTTTGCAGCGTACAAATGCATGTCCCTGCTTTCCCGTTCTTCCGTTGTGAGATTCCTTTGCAAAGGAACCTTGATCTCTTGTGAGCCATCCTTTTTACTGATCCCCTCTTCAGAGGGGGGCAGGGAAGGTTTGGTCTCTTCTCTGTTTTTCCCGTAAAGGGCAAGCACCTTTTTTTCTCTCTTGCGCGCCGCTTTTTTGGGTGTGGGATGTGCTTGTTCAGATGCCTGTGTGCTTACCGAAGAGGTCGGGGAGGGCTGCACAGGCGGGTTCACGGCCTGTACGGGCGTGTCAGGGCGCGAACGACGCAGCGGTCTGGTCACTGCATCAGGTTTCAGGAATGTTTCCATATAGTAGACAGCCCCAAATCCGGCCACGACGGCAACCAGCACAAGTACGGAGAGGATGATGATTTTTTTCCTCAGGGCCGCCTTTTCTGTTGAATGCTCGACCACCTGTTTCAGGTTGGGGGGAACATCCCTTTTGATCCCCTGGTTCTTGACTTTTGATAGCAGTTCCGCAAGAAGGCTCATGGCATTTCGCCTCTGTCCCATGCCCTGAATGAAAGAGATGAAGGAGTTTGCCGGATTGCCGGCTTGTCGGCTTGTTTGAGTTGACGGAAGATCTTCCACGAATAGGCCTTTTTCTTGTCCGGGCTTACGGCATTGTAGCAGCCCACCGCCTCCCATGTATACCCATGGCGGTCTATGCACTGCCTTAATATCTGGGCGCCTGCCATTGTATTGTAACAGCAGTCGTTTAAGAGCCTGTCCCCGTCAAACCCCAAGGACTTGATCCAGAACGAGTTTACCTGCATAAGCCCGATATCTACAGAGCCGTTTTTATTTTTGTTCGTTGCCTTGGGGTCGAGATTCGATTCCGTTTTTGCGATACATTCAAGAAGCACCGGGCTGATCCCGTACTTCTGCCCCGCTTCGTCGAAGCAGAAGGCATAGGAAAAGGATGAAGGATGAAGGATGAAGGATGAAAGTACGACAAAGTAAAATATGTTGTTTATTACTGACTTCTTTGAGTACTGGATTTCAGTATCCGTCAAATCTTCATAGAAGAGTCGAACCATTTTTCTAAGGATTCTTGAGAACATTATGTGTGCCGACCTTGCGCAGGACATAGACATCCCCGTCAAACTCGAAAGTAAAACGGTAGTGGTAATCAACATATCCCTCCCATATGCCTTTAGTTCCCTGAACAGGGTGCAGATTGAGAGAGGGATGTTCAGGGTTGCTTAAAAGGAAACCTAATTGCTTGTCCACCTTGTCTTTGATTTCGGGGAGCAGCTTTCTGTAATCTTTCTTGAATGTGCTGAGTATCCTCAGCTTTTTAGCCATTTGACAGCCTCGTCGGCCTCCGAGAATTCCTTAAAGTCACCCTGCTTCTTAGCTGTCTCAGCGTCCTTCTCCCCGGCCTGCCAATCATCAGTCCAGAAATATGCCTGTGCTTTATCCACCACAATTACCGGCTTGATAACCAGCATGCCGTCTTTTTCTTGCATTTCAAGGGTATCGCCCACCTGCACATGCAGTCTTTTCCTGATATCATCAGGAATGACTATCTGGAATTTACTTCTAACCTTGACCAATGACATCAGAGCCTCCCATGAACCTGTTGGATTGTTGGAATATCCAACTATCTTATTATAGTTGAGCATAGGGGGGAGGAGTCAAGAAGCCGGCAAAAAGCGGTATCTGCAATTCAGACACTGGATGAGTCTCTGAAGCGAATCGCGGAGTCTTGGTAACAGTTCTCGGCGAGTAAGCGTAAAGCAGGCGCGAAACTGAAGTCCGAAGAGCTGAATTTTGCGCCTGTAGCGTGACGAGCCGTCAGAACTGTCAAGACGTAGCGTCTTAGCGTAAGAGACTCATCCAGTGTCTGAATTGCAGAAAAGCGGTATACATAATCTGATTGACCTTGCGCCTGATGCCATGTATCAGGCTATCAAACAATACGGAGAGTGGGTACTACAGTAAGCAGTATGCCCGCTAATATCTTCCATTTCGCCGCTTATGGCGTCGGTGCCAATCCCCAAAATTAATTTGTTGGATAAGTGAGCTGTTGCATAACCGCAAGAAGGATTGACAACTTTACTCTTATTATGGCTAAATTATGTACGCGTTTCCTATTGCAACATTTTTAAATAAATTGTCATATAAGGAGAGAGCTATGAGAGGAAGGTTACAGGGGCAAAAAGGTTTTACGCTGATTGAACTATCTATTGTGCTGGTTATCATCGGTATTATCCTGGCAGCAGTGCTCAAGGGGCAGGATTTGCTTGTAAGCGCAAGGGCAAAACAGTTTACAACCAATATAAAGGCATGGGAGATTGCAGTTAATAATTACTATGATTTAAAGAAGGCTTTGCCCGGCGACTCGGCTAATACCGGCTTTATCGGCGGAACGCCTGCCGCTGATACGCCGTATCCCGATTTGACTGCTGCTTTATCGAGCCCGCCTACTAAACAGTTCACTTTAGGGGCAAACACTTATTACGTATTTTTGGGCAATGACGGCAACACTGCTAAGAAAAATATTGTAGTGGTTTGTGTATCAGCTACCTGTGCCGGTACTTTCAATACGGAAGCGCTGAAAATGGCTGCATCTTTTCAGGGCTCAATTGACCCGACAGTAGATGCCGAGGGACCAACTGACGCCGCCCTTATTACTGCCGGTACTGCTCAAAACTACAAGGTTTATGGTATTTCCGCCGGTACTGCAAATGTGAGTGCAGCAAACGCTCTGGCAAATCTGACTTTGGGCGGAACACCAGCATCCGCCACGGATTGGTTGGATCCCCTAAATGTTACTACTACGCCACTTAAAGGACTGGTTTATCGGTTTCAGTAAGACTTGGATAAGTAACACTACTACGGACGTTCTCTCCCTATGTTGATTTATATCGTGTCATGCCGGATTAATCCGGCATGACACGACAGCGCTTTTTAACCTTCAACTGGAAAATCCTGAAACATCAGTTCACACCAAACATATGAGCACACCTACTGCCGCTCACCGGCGGTTTTTTAGCTGACACTATATTTGACATTAGGTATAAAAAAGGTATAATAATTATATTATGGAATTTGAGTTTGAGCCCGCAAAAAGCAACGGCAACAAGAAAAAGCACGGAATTGATTTTCTTGAAGCTCAAGCGTTGTGGGATGACCCAGACTTTATTGAGATTCCAGTTAAAACTGGCGATGAACCAAGATTTTTAGTCATTGGAAAGATTTCGGAAAAACATTGGTCGGCAATTATTACTTACCGAAGTGACAAGGCCCGGATCATTTCGGTGCGCCGATCGAGAAAAGAGGAGGTTGGCATATATGAAGGCTAAAGAAATAGACAAGAAATTTGATGAAGGCGGGGACATTTCTAAATATCTTGATATAACAAAAGCAAGAAGACCTGCGCAGGAACAAAAAAGGGTAAATGTGGATTTCCCCACATGGATGATTCATTTATTAGATAAAGAAGCAAGACGTTTGGGCGTGCCTCGACAATCTATTATCAAAGTCTGGGTAGCAGAGCGCCTTGAAAAGGCATCTTAAATCAAGTTCGGCCGGAAGTCCGATGTCATGGTGTGTTTTTGCTCAAAAAATGAGGTTCTCTGGCAAATGTTTGAAATAATAATGTATATTAACGCAACGGGAAGATACGCTTTAGGGTCCTGGCAACATTTTTAAGAAAATGAGGTTGTGATGAAAGGAAACATCAGGAATCAAAAAGGTTTTACGCTGGTTGAACTGGCTATTGTGCTGGTTATCATCGGTATTATTCTGACGGCAGTGCTGAGGGGACAGGATTTGCTTGTAAACGCCAGGGCAAAAGAGTTGATTACCAAGGTGAGGGCATGGGAAATTGCAGTTGCCAATTATGTTGACTTAATGAAGACTCTTCCCGGCGATCCCAATAATACGGGGCAAATCGGCGGAAACGGCGTTGCCACTCCAAATCCGTGGACTGATTTGAATAATACCATATCAAACCTGCCTGATAAGCAGTTGATTTTAGGGCAAACAACTTATTATGTGTTTTTGGGCAATGACGGCAATAGTCCCCCGAAAAATATTTTACTGGTTTGCGTGTCAAGCGACTGCACCAGTATATTCGATCCTGAGGCGCTCAAAATAGCCGCAGCTTTTAGCGGCCTGATCGATTATACGCCGGATGCGAAGGGACCTTACGACACGGTAACTACAACCTCGCCTAATTATAAGAACTACAGAGTTTATGGCATTACCGGCGGTGTCACCTCAGCCAACATAACGACTGCGTTGGCCATTTTGAGGACCGGCGGAACAGTGGCCAACTTTACGAATTGGCTGCAGAACACTAATATTACAGGTATGGTTTATCTGCTTCCGTAAGACTTTTAGCTGATAAAATAGCTAAGAGCTAAGAGTCCGGAGCTGAGAGATCAAAGACTTCTTAGCTATTTGTATTTGACTTTTCTACGCTGTAACGCTCCTTTTCGCTAAAACGTTCCAATATTTTTTCCATATTGAACAAAATATTGTTATTTTGTTCAATATGAATTATAATTTTGAACATATGAGAGACATTATTCTTACACAGAAGGCCGAGCGGGATAGTCTGCTTGAGGCTAATTACATTGAACGGGAAGGTCTTGCAGATATTCGGACGACGCTATCGAACAATCTTATAAAAGTGATCATAGGCCCCAGAAGGGCCGGCAAATCCGTTTTTGCTATTCAGGCCCTCAAGGGAAACAATTTCGCTTATCTTAACTTTGATGACGAACGTCTCATACAAATCAGGGATTACGAAGAAATAATCAAAGGACTTAAGCAGATATATGGCAACACAAAGAACCTGCTTTTCGATGAGATACAAAACCTGCCGAATTGGCAGCTCTTCATAGAGCGATTGCGCAGGCGGAAATTCAGCATTGTGGCGACAGGCTCGAACTCCAAACTTTTAAGCGGCGAGCTTGCAAGCCATCTCACGGGACGTTATGCACAGTTCCAACTGCTGCCCTTCTCGTTCAGGGAATTTCTGAGGGCTAAAAATGTGGCAGCGGGAGAGTGTAGCGAAACAAAGGAAGGACAGGGAGAAATCCTTCGGCATCTCGGAGAGTATCTGGAAAAAGGTGGATATCCTGAAGTTGTTGTTAACGAGATAGAACACAGGGGATACCTTAAAACATTGTTCGACGGCGTGCTTTTAAAGGACATCGTCATTCGTCATAACATCAGGCATGCGCAGGGTCTGAAAGACCTTGGATTCTATTTGCTGACAAACCACTCAACGTGCATGTCATTCAACGAACTGAAGAAGAATCTGGGCTTTAAAAGTGTCTCTACCGTGGAAAAGTATGCTTCCTGTCTCAGCGAAGCTTTTATGCTTTTTACAACCAATCGTTTTTCGTACAAAGCACAGGAACAGACAAAAAGCCCCAAAAAGGTTTACGCCTTTGATACAGGAATGATTGATGCTGTTAAATTCAAATTTATGGAGAATATGGGCAGCCTTGTCGAAAACGCTGTAGCTATCGAGCTATTGCGAAGAGGCAAAGAGTTTTACTACTACAAATCTTCTGACAATAAAGAGGTTGACTTTGTTATAAAAGAAGGCATCGAAGTTGCCCGGCTGATTCAGGTCTGCTACGACATCTCAGCGCCGAAAACAGAGAAACGTGAAGTCTCGGCACTCATAAAAGCAGCCAATGAACTCAGATGCGACTTTTTAAGCATTATTACATGGGATGACGAAAGAACGATCATGAAAGACGGTTTTAATATTTGCCTTGTACCCCTCCACAAATGGCTGCTCGGCAGAAAAAATAGCTAAGAGCTAATCGCCGAGAGCAAAAAATAAAAAGCCTTTGAGCTCTTAGCTCTGGACCCTTGGCTCTTAGCTTTTTTTAAAATTTGCTGGAAAATAGTCAAGACAATAAGGTATATTGAAAACACCGCCTGGAGGCGAAAGGACTGGATCTGTGCAGACTCTTAAATAAGGAGAAGTGTACATGAAAAATCAGAAGGGATTTACCTTAATTGAGCTATCGATTGTTCTGGTAATTATCGGCATCATCCTCGGGGCAGTGCTCAAGGGGCAGGATTTGATAAACAATGCGAGGGCCAAGAAACTTATACAATGGGAAAAATCGTGGGAGGTCGCGACTTGGACTTTTATGGATAGGATGGGAAGGTTTCCGGGTGACCAGGGCACTAACGGAGTAATCGGTGATCAAGCCGCAGATACTAATAGTGGTGTCGCCGAAATTTTAGCTGCTAGTTTTGTCAATCCCCCTCCGGCAACATTAACACTAGGAGCTTATACATTTACGTTAATGCTGGGCAATGATAATGGTAAGACTACTGCTGGTGTTAACAAGAATTTAATTATAATTTGTAGCAGCACTACAGCTTCAGAATGTCTGAGTGGTACTGTCACCCAACTCACGGCTGATCAACTGCAATTTTTCCAGGCATTAGATACCGCAATTGACGGTACAGCCAATCCAGGTGCCGGCAACGTATTAGGTATCCCCAAAGCTTCACTTCCAACGACCTTTGGAGCAGCGACTATGGGTCTAGCAGCAGCGCCGGATGCCGCTGGTGTTACTACTTGGACTATTGCTACTGATTATGCTCTTGGTTATTGGTTTGACAGGCCATCAGGGCAGTGATGTAAGGCAGGTTGCACGGACTATTATGGCATACTTGCCGGTTTGATAGACTATACTTAAATTGCTTTAATTTAAAAGGGGAGGCAATCGCCTCCCCTTTTAAATGATTGAAACAACGCAAGGTGAAAAGTATATCCATGAACAACAATCTCCCAAAGAGAATATCCATAGCTATTCTATCTTTCAACTTTCTAATCTTAATGCACATCAACATAAGAAATTTCGGCGGCCCTATTGGTCTGCCGACTGCATATTTGATATGGATCGGAATAGTTTTATATATTGCTGCTTCCATATGGACAGTTGCTGTTTCCTCCCGTTTCATCGAGCCTGCCATGCTAAAATATTTACTTCTATTTATCTGCCTGAGCCTGCTGACCGTTTCTTTCAACCCAATACTTGATTACCATTCATTCCTTTATAAAACCCTCGGCACGATAGGGGGCGCGATTTTTTTTATTTCGCTGCACCAGCTAAAATTGACAGCTTTTGAGAGGGACAGGCTTCTGTTTGTGATCTTCATATCAGGGGTGATTGAGGCGTGCATCGGTATTGTTCAATACATTGCTCACGGTCATATATCTTCTTTTATAGCTTCGACACGGGGAAGCATCTACGGGAACTTTCAGCAGCCCGCTGTGTTTGCCTCTTATTTGGCAACTGCAATAGTTATATCACTTTTTCTGGTCAGCAGGCCTCTTTTCAGAAGGCTGAATAAGTTATGCAGGGCCTGTATTTTTCTTTTTGTTGCTGCAATAGGATTTACCCTGTACCTCTCCAATTCAAAGACTGGTTTGATAGGAATGGTCCTGGGAGTTTCGGTATTGCTCATTGCGAGGATAAGGATATGCAAGAAAATACAGAAAACTGTGCTGTGCTGGTCGCTTGCGTTGGCTATCGGGATTACCTGCGCTTATTCGGCTGAGGAAATATATTTTCACAGGACTATCCTGTTTACCAGTAAAAGTGCAGGTGTCAGGATCTTATTGTACAGATCTTCTTCTGGCATGGTTAAGGATAAGCCTATTTTGGGATGCGGGTTCGGCAATTTCGGCAGTAAATACCTCTACTATCAAAAGAAATTTCTGCAAAGGCATCCTGAATATAAAAAAGATGTCGAAAACTTATATATATCTCACCCTGACAACGAGATTCTTTACAGGCTGGCTGAATCGGGGATTGTCGGCGGTGTGGGTCTGATTGTATTGCTTTCGGCCTTTGGTTATATGATTTTTAAATTGGGCAGGGAGAAGGGGGGATTATATTTGTCAATGGTCCTGCCGATAGCGTTTCATACTCAGGTTGAATACCCGCTGTATCAATCAGCGGTACACTGGATGCTGTTCCTTATACTTGTTTATTTGCCTTCATCGCATTTCACCAAAAATGTTTCCCCGAGATTAAACGGAGTTGTCAGAATTGTAATTGCCGCCTGTACAACTGGTATTACTATTCTAATGGTTCTTTTTTTGATCAGGACATTGAGGGCCCACATGGATTTGGTGAAGTATAACAAACTCGTGTCTTCAAAGGGACAGATAAGGATTGAACTGCTGGGACCCGCACTAGAAAACAGCTACCTGGAACAGATAGCAACCAGGATATTCATGGATGCGCGACTGCGCATAGCTCTTTCAAAAAACAAGACCGACTGGATAAGAGAATATGCTGATTGGTCGAAACACGAGAGAATAGCCACGCCCCTTTCAGCGCTTTACGTTAGAGAGTCGATGGCGCTGTACGCGCTTGGGAAAAAGGGGCAGGCATTTGATCTTGTCGAAGAGGGCCTATCGCTATACCCGGATAAATCCGATCTCCTGGAAACAAAACTGACGCTCATAACTAAAGAAATACAGTCCAGGATCAAAGGGAAAATAAGGTTATAGGCGTATTTATTAAACAAGAGACAATTTAAAATCGAAAACCTCGTGTATTGACTCAAAGTCTTTCTTGTTCTGTGTGAAAACAACAGCGCCTTGATTTCTTGCCGATTATCCGACAGATTTTAATTCATTATAGCATAGCTCTTTTCGCAAAATAAGACCGACTGGATCGCAGCTTCTCCATGTCCAACTGCTTGGATATTCCGCTCATTTCGGCCAACCATTCCGGTTTAGTTCGGACACCATATCCAGGCATATTCTTCCAAAATGGTTCGGGCAGTTTTTTTAAGGGAGGATTGATAAATCTTGTAAATTAATTGACTATAATATAGACTATATTTAGCCTACATTATTCATGCGGTGTCGAGAAGGCTGGACACAGTGTCTCGGCTAAATCTCGCAAGGCATCCAACCTTGCTCGAAGGCGACGGCAGCCCGTTCAGCCATCCATGGCGTCTCGGGCTGCCGACGCCCGCTACGACACAATGTCCAGCCTTCTCTTCGATAGAGTTTATGAATAATATGGGTTAGATCATATGACTGGAGGAGATTATGAAACTTAGCGAAGCTGTTAAGCCAATCAGCTACATCAAATCACACGCCTCGGAAGTTATTCGAGACATAACTGAAGGCCATGGCTCTGTTGTCATTACGCTTAATGGAGAGGCAAAGGTAATACTATTGGACATCCGTGAATACGAGAAAACTCAAGAAAGCCTGGCGTTACTAAGAATTCTTGCCCAAAGCAAAAAAAGCCATGAGGCCGGCAAGGTAAAATCCCTCAAAGAGGCATTCAGTGACATCAAGGCAAAAGCCAAGGGAATATCGTAGCAAATGAAATATTCCGTTCACGTTGTCATAGATGCTGAGAATGATCTCTGGGATATTTATCGTTATGTTGCTCAAAATGACTCTGTCGAAAAAGCCGACCGACTGCTTGATAATCTTGCTGGTACGATGAAGTCACTCGAAGACCTTCCACTTCGAGGACACTGTCCTCCGGAATTGGAGCGTATCGGGATACTGGAATTCAGAGAGATATTTTTTAAGCCTTACAGAATCATTTACCGGACAATAGTATCTGACGTTTTTGTCTATTGTGTTCTGGATGGGAGACGACAACTGGCAGATATTCTTCAAGAAAGGCTATTAAGGTCTGAGTAAAAATATCAAAGTCCTAACTGGTGAAGGGACTCAGTTTCCTGCTCTACCCGTAATTCTCGCTTCGAGTGGCCCAAGCATCCCTTTTCTTATTTGTCAGTAACGCCGTCAGTTGAATTGTAATAGACCTGGCAGTCGCCGTCGCCTCCATTGGCCACTATATCGGCAGTCATGGCTTGGGTATAGGTAATGGGGCCACCGGCTGTCCCTCCTGTGCAATAAGTGCCATTGGAATAATTACTATGAGAATACCGATAAATTCTCCCATCGACCCCGCCGCTCGTTGTAAGTTCGTGTGGAAGCGTCGTATCAGTAATTTCACTTCCCTGGGTCACGCCGTTATTGCACCATGATGCCCCCGCCGGGGTCACAACTGAAAATGGGCGTTCATTGGCATTATAGTTGTTCCATACACGATAGCCCTGACAACCCACATATACTGTAGCAGAGCAGCTATTGTTTCCATTTGCGTTGGTGACTTTAAGTGTGTAAGTATTTGCCCCCGGCGTAGTGAGATTGCCGGTTGTGCAGCTTCCCCCGGCGGAATTGCTGAAGCTCGAGCATGAACCGCCGGGCGCGACTGTCCACGAACCGTTTGCAGGGCCGTTGGAAATTGTCCACGTAAGGCCGGTGGTGCCGTTGTATGCCACAATATTAGAAGTGGGCGTAAGGGTACAAGTTGGAGGAGGAGGAGTGATCTGCAACGTATATGATTGAGATACTGTCCTCCCGCCACTGCAACTGTCAGTAAGCTGAACGGTAAACGAATATGAGCCTGATGTTGACGGCGTGCCGCTTATAACTCCGGTCGAAGCGGTGAGCGACAGGCCTGGAGGCAGGCTGCCTGATGAAATGACCCATGAAAGTGGAGCAACGCTGCCGCTCGATGCGAGTGTTGTTGAATATCCTGTCCCTACAGTTCCACCGGGGAGAGGAGACGTTGTTGTTATGGAAAGTGTCGGGCATGTAATATTTACGGTAGCTGAACACGTCATGGTGCCGAAGTCATTTGTTACTGTAAGAGGATAAGTAGTCAAGGCGGTAATAGGGCCTGTTGTGCAAGTTCCGCTGGTTTGATTGGTGAAATTAGAGCAGGTCCCGCCAGGAGAGGTGGTCCATGTGCCGTTGGCGGGACTGTTGGTCATAGTCCAGGAAAGGGTCGCTGTATTTCCATAAGCGACAATGACCGGATTTGTCGTAAAGTTACATGTCGGCGAGAGGTTCATGGACACTGTGTTATTGCAGGTATCAGTCGTGCAACTGTCTGTTGCAGAAACAAGCACAGTGTTGTATGGACCCGCTGACGTGGGAGTGCAGGTTATAGTCCCGGTAGACGAATTGATACTCGACGTAGTGCAACCGGCCGGCAGGGTAGAACTTGTGAAGGAGCCCGCATTTGTCAGGTTCGCGGCGCTCCAACTCCATGTATATGGAGGGGTTCCGCCAGTTGCAGAAAATGTAGCTGTCCAGGCATGGTTGGGATTTATTCGCGGCAAAGAAGTGGCAGTAATTGAAGGCTCAGGGCAGGAGCCGTAAACATTCGCAATAAAATTGGCGATATAACCCAACTGATCCGAAGCCCCTGTGCCCTCGGTGAAGCCAATTTTGGCCTGGTTCATTGCAGAGGGAAGAGTGAAACAGTAGGCCAGGTCTGGAGAAAGAGAGGTTTCATTGGCACCCAGATTATTGTTACCCCCATCAATCCACACTTTTAAGAGTGCAGTGGAAGTGCAGCTTGCGGTTTCACAGGAACTGCATGTGCCGTTGCATCGCGTATGCAGTTCGACCCTCGCATCATGGTTTGTATACCCTGCATTGCATCCATCTTCCATCCAGGTGACGTGCGACCCGTTAACTGAGTTCTGGTAGGTCGTCCCGCTGCCATTCGTATTGTTGAAGACACACCCGAGGCCGGTGCCATTGCAAGTCCCGGTACACGTCCCATAACATGTTCCGGCACATGCTGCGCTGTTTATATAAGCTCCATTGCAAAGGCCTGTGCATGTAGCTCCTGTGCCGGTGCACGTCCCGTTGCATGCAGACGAAAGGCTGGTGCCATTGCACGTCCCGGTACACGTCCCATAACATATCCTGGGGGAGGCACATGTTCCGTTGTTTATTGCCGTAGTATTGCAGAGACCTGTGCATGTAGCTCCTGTGCCGGTGCACGTCCCGTTGCATGAGCAGGCAGGATTGCCCCATACATTGTGAGTATTGTCACCGTAGGTGCCTGCATGCGTGGGTCCGGTGTGGGTGCTGATAGACTGGACGAAAGCAACATGGTTATAATTTGTTGGATCATCACGCCCGGTGTTTGGATATATGTCAAACTCTACGGCCAGGTTATTGCCAGGCAATCCGCAGTAAGAAAGGAACTCCCCAAGGGCCCCCCCATACTGGCAATCATACGGGGTTTGAGCCGAATCACTGGCGCCCGTTCCGCAATACGTTGTCGGGTTGTTGGCCTGCATGAGTGCGAAGGTGTATCCATCTGCATATGTCATGCTGTTTGAGGAGTTGTCGGTATTAGCGAAACAGAAATTCCAGAAAGCCCTCAGGGTCTTGCCGAGAACCGGGAAATTGTATGGATACCAGACGCAGGCCGCTCCATTGCCCACGTTGAAGCCGAACTCAATTACATTATTCTGCACTGCGAGCCCCGTGGTACCTCCGCTGCTGGGGGCTATGTTGTTTGACAGTGCAGTGGAATCTGATGAGGTATTGGAACCACCACCGCCACCACCGCCGCTTACGGGAGTTCCAGTGTTAATCCCGCCCGATGGATTGTTATTTTGGGCGGCACCGCCTGGAGGAACTCCAGCGCCGGCGCAGGTGTTTACTACTATGGGCAAAGTTTTTTGGACAATGACGCTATTGTAATCAGCCGCAAAAAAGGTAAGGGAACTGGTAGCAGTGGGCGTGCCGGTGATATTTAAGTAATCTGCCTTTAACCACGTGCCACCGCTGGAGCAACTGGTACTAGTTGCGAGGCTGTTAGTACCGGTTTGATCTTTGAATGTCAAACCACTAGCTGTACCCTGAATACACCAGTTGTATTTCGTGCCACTACTCATAAGCGCTCCCCCGTCTCCAAAAACCGAGCCGTTGTAAGCGGAGCCATTACATGCACTGGGTAACTCCGTATTGACGATACGCAGATATCCCCCAGTCCTGCCAAAACAGCCTGCCTTGCCCTGAAGTTCGGTGCGCGTGACAGCGCGAACTATATCAAGCTGCGAAGCCGTTACTGAACCGCTGAAGGCGCCGGAAGTTGCAGGAATGCCATTTACCGTAGTGCCATTTAGCGTGCCGGTTAGTGTGGTATTAACAGTGTAATCACTCCCTCCGCTGATAATTAAAAAGGCAACATCATTTATTCCCGTCGATGTGTTTATGGCTGCCGAGGTTATCCCGCAGAGCCCTCCTGCTCCATTTGTTGATGTAAGGGATGCAAAATTGGCATCGTAGATATAAACGAAGGGCTTACCCCATGCGTCATTTGGGTTTTTTAAAGCACTTGCAAAGTTCGTAGCGTTAGGAATATAGCCATAGGCTGCCGACCAGCTTATGATGGAATTAATATCTGATTCGAGAGTATTTCTTGTGGAGGTATTTTTATATTTTGTGACCAGCGGACCGACACCAAGTATCCCCGCAGTAATAAGCGCGAAAATCAGGAAAAAAATGAACACTATAATAAAAAGACTGATGCCGCTTGAGTCGAAGATTATTTTTTTATGGTTCTCAGGCATTGCAAAGTACCTATGGGTAGACCGATAGCACTATGGTTTTGGTTGCAGTATTAGGAGTAGTAGGGTTACTGTCCTGCACATAAAAAGTGAGAGCATAGCTGCCGGTAGTACTAGTAGTACTACTAATTGAGCCGCCAATAACGACAGAATTACCCTGTGTCAAAGTACTTCCACTCCCACAAGTGGTGGTTTGAGTACTAACTGAAGTAGCCCCTACAGTGAACGTCAAACCGCCAGGGGCTGCGGCTGTCTGAATACACCAACTATAATTGGTTACCCCACCAGTGGCATAAATTGTGGCGCTATAAGGCGTTGCCGTACTCGAAGACGCACCATACGCATATGGCAACTCGGTATTTAAAATAGTCAATTGGGAACTCATACATCCTATTTTTGTCCTGAGTTCATTAATAGTGACCCACTGAACTATGTCATTTCCTGTTGTATCAAGGGTTATAGTCCCGGTAGCGGACCCGCTTGCGGTAATAGCATTGCCGTTAAGTTTGCTAACTACAGCACGACCGCTGCTTGCGCTAAACACAACGAAGGCAACATTATTTATAGTGTTTGTGCTTGTGGTGACTGAGATAGCCGCGGTACCTCTTCCGCAAATAGTACTAGTTGTCGGAGAGGCGGCAGAAAGATTAGCGTCGAACAGATAAATCAGCGGCTGATTGAAAGCATCATAGGGGTTTTTTACCGCATTTATAAAAGTTGTTGCGTTGCCCGTGCCTGTTACGCCCGGCAATGTGTTATTCCCAGCAGAGAAACTCTCCACGGAATCCACCGCGGCCTGCACAATATCTCTTGAATTGCTGTATTTGATATTTGTTACAAGCGTCCGCATAAGAGGCGTCCCGACTGCTATGATTATTCCGACTATCACCAGCACCATTGCCAGTTCAACCAGTGAAAACCCTTTTGAGGACGCAGAGAAAAGGTATTTCAGACGGGAGGATAACAGCTTATCTGTTTTAGACTTTATGACCATTTAATTAATATCATAATACAGCAGCCGGAATTTTACTATATTATTATTAACTCGGCAACTAAACAGGTCAATAATATGTTAAACTATGTGCATGGAAAAGATCGATGCACGCAAATTAAGTCAGGATGCACAGTATCAGATTCGGCGGCAGGTGGTGAAGCTACGTCAGCGTGGCATGCCATACGCCGAAATAGCGGACATAGTAGGAGTCGCCTTAGCCTATGCCTGTCGAGTGTACAAGCGATATGAGCGCGAGGGTATTCAGGGGATATCAAAGGGACAGCGAGGTCGCAGGACAGGGCAGCAGAGAACGCTTGGCGGAGAGGAAGAGTCTGCGGTACAGAAGGCGATACAAGATAGGACGCCCGATCAGATGAAGATGCCGTTCGCCCTGTGGACCCGACAGGCAGTGCAGGAGTTGATTAAGCGTCAGCACGGCATAAAGATGCCAATCCGAACGGTAGGGGAATATCTGATGCGGTGGGGTTTTACGCCGCAGAAGCCGATTCGTAAGGCATACGAGCAGAGGCCGGAGCAAGTTCAGAAGTGGCTTCAAGGTGAGTATCCCAAGATAGCTAAGCGCGCAAAGGAGGAAGGGGCCGAAATCAACTGGTGTGATGAGACCGGCCTGCGAAATGACGAAAATAAGGCCAAGGGGTATGCACCAAAAGGGAAAACGCCTACTGTCCAGCTCAACGCCAATCGGACGAGCATGAGTATGGTTTCGGCAATTACGAATCAGGGCAAAGTGCGGTTTATGATATATAAAGAGGCCATGAATGCGGATCTGATGATCAAGTTCATGAAGAGACTGATACAGGATACTGGGCGAAAAGTGTTCTTGATAGTGGATAACCTGAAGACTCATCACAGCAAAATCGTCAAAAAATGGCTTCAGGAGCACACAGAAGAGATTGAGGTTTTTTACTTGCCCTCGTACTCACCGGAACTGAACCCGGACGAATATCTGAACTGTGACATCAAATACGCGGTGCATTCAGGACTACCAGCACGCAATGACAAACAATTGAAACGAAAAATGGTCTCGCACATGAGAAAACTTCAAAAACTGCCTGGGCGGATCAGAAAATACTTTCAACATCCGAGAATCAAGTATGCAGCATAGTTTACATATTAATTTGCCGGGTTAATAGTTAATAAAATGGGTCGGCAGGGGCAGGGTGTTTATCGGAGCGATAGCACGGGTGTACTGTAGCAGGGGCGAGCACCGGTCCGTAAAAAATCTTTGATTTTTTACGGACGCGAACGATGAGTGAGCTGAACCCCAACCGGGAATGTGCACGAATAGTGCAATTTCAAGAAACATTGTGTTGGTTAAGCACGTAGTTTTATCGCGCAGAGAAACAGCCTGCCCCTGCCGACCCCTTCCTTATAATATTGCATCAATAGCTTGGAATGGTGTATTTTAAAGTGCTGTTATTAATTTAAAAAACGGGACCGGAAATATATATGAAAGTGCCATTCTCAGGAAAAGTCGCCACAAAACTGCTTTTTTTACCTATTCTGCTCATCCTGGCCATGTTTGCGATATTTTGCGCCGGTTTTTATTACCTGAGCCCGTGGAACCCTTTTGAGGATGCTCATAAGCGGCACCTGATAAATCTTTTGTCCGAAAAAAAACTTGCTGTCGATATGTTGTTTGAGCAGGGCGAAAACAGCGTTGCATATCTTGCCGACAACAATATTGTCAGAGAGGCCATTTCTGCATATAACACCCCGGTACCCGTGGCTAAAAAGCAAAAAAAGGTTGCCTATACTGCAAGAGAGATGTCAGAGGCTGCTGCGCTGAGACTGTTTGATAATATGGTTACGGCTTCACCATGCAAAATGTTCGCTCTCTTATCAAGGAATGGGAAAATTATTTCGGGCAGCCAGAGAGAGCTGATTGGAAGTGACTGGTCGGACAGAGACTTTTTCACTAATGCGATCACGGGAACGCAATCTCCATCTCAATCAGTGCGTGTAATACAGAGCGGCGACGGAGGCATGGTTTTTCTGGCGCCTGTCTTTGATGACAAAAAAAATCTGATGGGCTTTATCTATGCGGTCCCTAATATTGATAAGATCAGCAGACTTCTGCATGTGGAAAGAGGAATGTATAAGACAGAGAAAGTCGAGATGATCGACAGGGAAGGCAATCTGATCCTGACCCAAAAAGGTTTTCCTGACAAGAAAATCAAATTCAACTTGCCGAAGAACGAAAAAGTGAGCGGGGTAAGATTGAAAGCTAACCTGTTCTTCTATGTCGTCAACCTGGAGAGCGCCCCTTTCAGACTTATTGCAACTATCGATAAGCAGGAGGTTATGCTTCCGTTGAGCATTGTTTTGGCGCTGGGCGCCATATTTTCATGCCTGACCATTATTGTGCTGGTGTTTCAAAGCGCTTATTCAGGGCCGAAACTGATTTCGAGGCCGGTTGCACGTTTGGTAAATGCATCTAAAAGTATTACAGAGGGCGGCCTCGATAACATCGATTTGGGAAAAGAGTTCAAGGGGGAATTACTTGAACTGAAAAGGGCCTTCGAATCGATGGTCGAGGAGCTGAAGAACAGGGAATCCGTACAGGAAAGAAAACTCAAGGCAGCGGAGGCAATCGTGCCTTTGGCCCCTTTTGCAAATATTTCGTCTGAATTAAGGAGACCATTGTATTGCGTAGCAAGCGCAGCGGAAGGAATAATCAGGGATGAACGCAACCTCGCCGAAGATGACAAAAAAGTGCTTTATGACATGCTTTGTTCTTCGAAGTCCCTTTTGATCCTTGTGGACAATCTCTACGATTATGCCCAGTTCTCACAAGAGAAGGTTGTGTCTGCCTCTGAACCGTTCAGCCTTTGTGAGCTGGTTGATGACGTTTCATCAACCGGGAAAGAACTTGCCGGCATGAAAGAAATAGAGGTAATCACGGATTGTCAGGAAGTATTTATGAAGAAGATGATCCATACGGACAGATCTATTCTCAAAAAGCTGCTGTTGAACCTCATGAGCAATGCTGTCGGAAATACGGGCGTTGGAACCATTACGGTATTGTGCAGTGAAATATTGAAGGACGGCATAGAGTATATCGAAATATCCGTGGCCGATACAGGAAAAGGATTTGGAAACGATGAAATTGAGCACATGTTCGAAGACATGGCTTCTCCCCATTCATCATTGGGACTTATTATGTCACGGAAAATGGCTGAAATTCTGGGGGGCAGTCTGGAAGTCGAGAGTCTGTCCGGCAAAGGTTCAGTTTTTACAGCGATCATACCGGTCAAGGCGATTGTCTATTAGTCTGTCCGCTTGCAATTTTTTCAGCTTACTATGGTGGAGGTAATATTAATATACAGTGAGCAACGATCAAAAAAATAATGGCATTTTCGACAAGATCTGGAATTTGTTTTCTTCAATAAAGCTTGCAGTCGTTGTTTTCTCGGTAATATCGATCACTTCTATTGTGGGCACTGTTATTGAGCAACAGGCCGAACCTGAACGGAACATAAAATTGCTGTCAAAATTGTTCGGCGACAGTTTTGCCCCTGCGGCTTTTCACATACTGGATACGCTCGGGTTTACCGATATGTTCCGGTCATGGTGGTTTTTGGCCCTTCTGTTTATTTTTGCGTCAAATCTGATCGTCTGTTCCATTGAGAGGCTGCCTAAAATCCTGAAAGTGGTGAGAGAGCCGATCAGGCCGCTTGCTGCTGAACATCTCAGTGCTCTTCCGATAAAAAAAGAGACTGTTTTAAAAGAGCAATCCGGGAAAGTACTGGAATATGCCTCAGATATCCTGAAAAGAAACGGCTTCCGGGCCGCTGTCCGGCAGGAAGACGGGGCTGTGCAGTTATACGGGGAAAAGGGCAGATACAGCAGGGTCGGTGTGTATGTTACACATTTCAGCATTCTTCTCATTCTGGCTGGAGCAGTTATAGGCATGCTTTTTGGGTTCAACGCATCGCTTCAGCTGATGGAAGGGACCGCTTCGTCAGTTGCATATAAAAGCAACGGGACAACGATACCTCTCGGGTTTCAAATAAGGTGTGACTATTTTAATGCTGATTTCTACGACAACACGGATATACCCAAGGCATACAGAAGCCGTCTGACTGTCCTGGAAAATGGCAGAGAAATTGTTAAAAAGGAGATAGACGTCAACAACCCGTTGCGTTTTAAGGGCATTACTTTCTACCAGGCGAGTTACGGCTACGCCCCGGGCAAGGATTCGGTATTTGAATTCAAAGTGACATCAAAGGCCGGGAAGAAAGAAGATATTAATGTAAAATTCGGCGAGACATTCACTATTCCCGGCACTGCGGTAACCGGCAGAGTCGTCGATTTCAGTCCTGCCCTCGGTGCGGATGAGTCCGGGAAACTCTATACATATTCGGAAATGATGAATAACCCCGCGGCATTTGTGGAATTTTTGGAGCGCGGCGCTGTGAAATACCGGCAGTGGATACTGGTGCGTTACCCGCAGACATGGAAGGTGGGTGACGGCATAGTTGAGTTTACGCATCTCTGGGGTGTCCAATATACTGGGCTCCAGGTCAGGAAAGACCCCGGCGTGTGGATCGTGTATCTCGGCTGTCTGATCATGTCTGTGGGTCTTTATGCGTCATTCTTCATGAACCATGCGAGAATATGGATTCAGCTCAAAGATGAAAAGGGCGGCACGAAAGTTGTAATTGCCGGAACAGCGAATAAGAATAAACTTTCTTTTGAACACAAGATAGATAAAATAACAAATCAACTAAGGGTAAAAGGTCAAAGGTGAAAGGTCAAGGGTCAAGGGTCAAGGGTCAAGGAAACTCAGATTCTATACATAGTCTTTCTCTTTAGCGCTGTTCCTTTAACCTTTTACCCTTAACCTTTAGCCAAAAACCGGGAGGTTTTATATATGGACAGTTCTCTTTTTTTCGGCATAGCGAGCATTGCTTATATACTGGCGATGGTTGCGTATATAGTGTACCTGGCTTTCAGGAAATCGACGGTTGGTGTTATTGCGACAACTATAACAACCGTCGGCTTCGTGTCACATACAATAGCATTCATCATGCGCTGGAAAGAATTTTATGAGATAGGCCGGATGGGGATACTCAGGGCTATTCCCCTTACAAACCTCTATGAATCGCTGATATTCTTCGTCTGGTGCCTGATACTGGGATACCTGATAATAGAGTGGAAATACAAGAACCGCTCGTTCGGCGCTTTTATTACACCTATCGCGGGAATGGCGCTGGCATTTATCGATATATCCGGCATGGACAAGAATATTCACCCTCTGATACCCGCCCTTCAGAGTAACTGGCTTTTGGCCCATGTGACCATGAGTTTTACCGCCTATGCGACATTTGCCATATCGTTTGCCACAGCATTGATGTACCTTGTGGTTACATCAGAGAACAAAAAGGGCGCTCCTTATCTTTTCTGGACCATCACTCTCGGCATATTTGTTTCGGTGCTTGTTGCCATGGGCATTGATTTTTTTGTTTTCAGAGTTGCAGCCGGTTCCCCGGAATCCTTCATAAAGAGTTATCTGTTCAAAGCAACATTTCGCAACAGCTCCGCGGCGGTGTCGGTTGTCAGCTATGCCGCTGCTGTGGCGTTTATTTACATTGTCTGGAAGTACGGCCTTGTGCTCAGGAACGTCATAACCTCATTCTCCATATCACCTTCCCTGCTTGACGATTTGACTTACAAGTGCATCGCTGTTGGTTTTCCGATATTCACTCTCGGCGGTCTTGTTTTTGGCGCTATCTGGGCAGACCAGGCGTGGGGCAGGTATTGGACCTGGGACCCGAAAGAGACATGGTCCCTTATAACATGGTTTGTTTATGCCTTTTATCTTCATGCAAGGTTTTTAAGAGGCTGGAGAGGTACGAAAATATCCGTGCTTGCGGTAATAGGATTTGTCTGCACAGTGTTCACATATCTTGGGGTGAACTTGCTGCTTAGCGGGTTGCATTCTTATGGAGGAGGATAAAAATTTTATCGGCAAGTTGGACCGTGTAATGAAGGATATCTCTCTTACGCTCAGACACTCATTACTGTTTAACTACAATGAATATATTAGGTATCGATACATCATGCGATGATACATCGGCAGCGGTCGTGTGTGACAGTGGGTCAATCCTGTCTTCTATAGTTTCTTCTCAAACAGATATTCACAAGAGATATGGAGGGATTGTCCCTGAACTGGCATCCCGGAGGCATATCGAAATGATATGGCCTGTTGTGGATGAGGCCCTGGGTACGGCGAATGTTTCTCTTGAGGCGGTGCATGCTGTTGCCGTCTGCCACGGTCCGGGCCTGATCGGTTCATTGCTCGTTGGATGCGGGTTTGCAAAAGCCGTGAGCTATGCCCGGAACATCCCTCTCGTAGGTGTTAATCACCTTGAAGGACATATATTCTCCGCCTTTCTGGAGCAGGAGAAGTCTGAATTCCCCTTCCTGTCCCTGATAGCATCAGGCGGGCATACCAGCCTTTATATTGTGAGGAATTTCGGGCAGTACGAAGAACTGGGCAGGACAAGAGACGACGCCGCAGGAGAGGCTTATGACAAAGTTTCAAAACTCCTGGGACTCGGATATCCCGGCGGGCCTCTTATAGACAGAATGGCCCGCGATGGAAATGCGGAAGCATTTGACTTTCCCCGTGCCTATATGCACGAATCGTTTGACTTCAGTTTCAGCGGGCTGAAAACAGCGGTGAAACTGACTGCTGAGAAGAACGCGGGATTGCTCGGCAACAACGGTTTTTTGGCTGATATTGCCGCCTCTTTCCAGTCGGCTGTGGTTGACGTGCTGGCGAGGAAGGTGCAATGGGCCATAGTAAAGACGGGAATACTAAATGTGGCATTGTCCGGTGGTGTTTCAGCAAACAGCGGTCTGAGAAAGAAGATAAAAGAGATGGCCGGTGAAAATGGCGCGAAAGTTTTCCTGCCCTCGCTTGACCTCTGTACGGACAATGCTGCGATGATTGCTTCTGCCGGGTACCACCGTTACGTCTCCGGCGATATTGCAAAGCTGGATTTGAACCCAAAGGCTTATTTGCCATTATAGCGAGGAGCGGTTGATGCATTTTCAGGGAGTGGCCGGGTTGCTGGTGCTGACGGGATTTGCATGGATCATCAGCGAAAACAGGGCAAATGTTAATTACAGGGGAGTGCTTGCAGGCATTGCTTTGCAAATAAGCATCGCCGCCCTGCTTATTTATGTGCCGGCCTTCAAGGGCAGTTTCCTTTTCCTGAACGGGCTTGTGCTCTCGCTTGAGGAATCCACCAGGGCTGGAACCTCATTTGTGTTCGGTTATATCGGCGGCGGTACCCCGCCTTTTTCTGTTAAAGATGCCGGATCAAGTTTTATTCTGGCTTTCCAGGCACTTCCATTAGTATTGGTGATCGGCGCACTTTCGTCGCTTTTCTTTTACTGGAGAATCCTGCCGTATATTGTCAGGGCATTTTCGCTGGTCCTGCAAAAGACACTGAATGTGGGCGGTGCGCTGGGGCTGGGAGCTTCCACCACTATTTTTTTGGGCATGGTCGAGTCCCCCCTTGTTATAAAGCCTTATTTGCGGGACATGTCGAGGAGCGAGATATTCTCTCTCATGGTATGCGGAATGGCGTGTATAGCCGGGACGGTAATGGTTTTGTATTCGACCATTCTGAAAGGCGTCATTCCCGACCCGCTGGGAAATATTTTGACGGCGTCTCTCATACACGTGGCTGCAGCAATCACGATTGCACGCATAATGGTTCCCGAGACGGGCATCCAGACGAGCGGCTCTTTAGTCCCCCGCCCGACCTCCACAAGTGCAATGGATGCAATTGTGAAGGGTACGATAGACGCCCTCCAACTTCTTTTGAATATCATTGCAATGCTTCTGGTCATGGTTGCGCTGGTACATCTTGTCAACATGGGGCTTGATCTCCTCCCGAGTATAGCGGGAAGACCTGTTACTTTACAGCGTCTTTTAGGCTATGTTATGGCCCCTGTTGTGTGGCTTTTCGGTATCCCATGGGCAGAAGCTCAAACCGCAGGCAGCCTCATGGGCACGAAAACAATGCTCAACGAACTGCTGGCGTTTGTCGATCTTGCCAATCTTCCTCAGGATGCGCTCAGTCCCAGGAGCAGACTGATCATGACCTATGCCCTGAGCAGCTTCGCAAATTTTGGCAGTCTCGGCATTCTCATCGGCGGGCTTGGGAGCATGGTTCCTGACCGCCGTAGCGAGATCGTGGCACTCGGCATCAAGGCGCTGATTGCCGGAACGCTGGCAACATGCATGACTGGAGCTGTGATAGGGATTTTACAGTAGTAAAATGGGATTATCTTAACACTATGGATAAGATTGCATTTCTTCACTCTCTTGTCGAGACATACGGTTATTATGCCTTGCTGGCAGGGACCTTTTTTGAGGGAGAAACGATATTGCTGATCGGCGGACTGGTCGCCCGTTTGGGGTATCTGGACTTGTCTGTCGTAATGCTGGTTGCATTCATAGGGAGTTTCTCCGGCGACCAGCTCTACTTCTTTGTTGGAAGAATGAAAGGCAGGGAATTGCTGACAAGGTATAAAACGTGGGAAAAACGTGTGGAAAAAGTGCACTGCCTTATGGCACGGTATCATGATCTCATAATGGTCGGGTTCAGATTTGTATATGGCATCAGGATTCTGACTCCCCTGGTTCTCGGCATGAACAGAAGCGTGAAGACCGGGCGCTTTGTTCTCTTTAATGCCATAGGTGCTGTGATATGGTCTGTTGCAGTTTCGGCAGGTGGATATTTCTTCGGCTATGCCATTGAGAAACTTATCCATAATGTCAAACACCTTGAGATTGCTGTGCTGGTCGGAATTGCAGGTGTCGGTATCGCTGTATTGGCTTTCAGGAAATTCAGACGAAAGAAGTGTTAATTATTGACAACGTCGGTTTATTTTGCTATACAATAGTAAAAATCGGAAGCAGGTAGTTTAAATAAGGGGGCGGGCGTGACATTCAGAAAGAATTGTTGTTTGTTTTTTGCCGGTTTAATCTTGTTGTGTGGTTTTGCGGTTCATCCGGCAGTGTCGGCAGAACAGTCTCAGGAGGAGTCTACGGTTGAAAAGAACAAGAAAGAGATACTTAAAGATATCGATCTGTTTGAGCGCGGCTTGCATACCACAAAAAGCTGCGTATCCCAAGCCAAAACCATTGAGGAAATCGAACAATGTCGTATGGATGCGACATCAATGAAACTCGAAAGAGCTTACGACATGCTGCAGGAAATAGGAATGACACCGGAAGAAAGAAGATTATATGAACTCAGACCCGAAAGGGTGAGGTGAAAAGCCGGTAGCAAGTAGTAAGTGGTAAAGGGGAAGGATAAAACCAGGGTTTGTGGCTTCCAGTTCTACCCTTACTATTGACTACTTGCTACTGGCTGCTTTTTTTTTGCGTTAATACTTGACAAAAAGAGTAAGGTTTTATAGCATAGACGTATGTTGCGATTATCTACGAGGGGACAGTACGGTGTGCGGGCGATGTACGAAATAGCCCGTGGTTATCCGGTGCAGCCCGTAACAATAAAGGAAATATCGGAGAATCAGGATGTTTCTGTTGCTTATCTGGAGCAGATATTGAATAAACTCAGGAAGGCCGGGCTTATCAAAAGCGTTAAGGGGCCGGGTGGAGGGTATCTTTTGAGCACCAGTCCGGAAAAAATCAGCATTGCCTCTATCGTGAGTGAACTGGAAGGACCTGTTGCAATAACTTCTTGTCTTGATCCTGAAGAGGGCTGTGTGAGGGTGGATAACTGCGTTACGCACCTCCTTTGGAAGGCCCTTGGCGAACAAATAGAAGCTTTTCTGAAAACAATAACACTGAAGAACCTGGTATCGGGTGATATTTATTCCATAAAAGAGAAAGTTGCCGGTATTTAGATGAGATTTGTCCATGGAGTCAAGGCGGATATTACTGCCGATATCGTATATATGATGTGTCCTATGCATCTCCTTAAACTCGATGAGATGATCAAGGGGCTTGATGCGGGACAGGTGCTCGAGATATTGACCGACTATGATGGCGCGCTCGAAGATATCCCCCAATGGTGCAAACGGACGGGAAACGAATTTATCGGACTGGATGAGGATGAGGATTACTATAAATTTTACGTAAGAAAGACTGATAAACAACAGAAAGGAGAATCTTGAATGTTGAATTTTGGATGTTAAATTGTGGACTTTTTTCATTAATTTAACATTCAACATCCAACATTTAAAATTTATTTTGGGGAGAGATTATGAGAAGGTGTTATTTCGATCATGTTGCCACTAACCCATTACATCCTGAGGTGCTCGATGTAATGATGCCTTATTTCAAAGAGGATTTTGGGAACCCTCTGAGCATTTACGATCTCGGCACGAGTGCGCGGGAAGCCATTGAAAAGGCGCGGGGCCAGGTGGCAGGCCTGATCAATGCAAAACCCCAGGCCATTGTTTTTACTTCAAGCGGCGCTGAGGCCAATAATTTTGCACTCAGGGGCATCGCTTTCGCACGCCAGAACCAGGGCAAACATGCGATCGTCTCGAAGGTTGAACACCACTCAATTTTGAATTCTGCGCGCTTTCTCGAGAAAAGCGGTTTTGTTGTTACCTATCTGCCGGTTGATAAGCACGGCATTGTTGATCCGGACACTGTGAAGAAATCGATAAACAAGGAAACCGTTCTCATTTCCGTAACTCACGCCAGCAGTGAAATCGGCAGTATCGAGCCCATCCGGGAGATAGCACAAATTGCAAAGGAGCACCGTGTTACACTGCACGCCGACGGCGTGGCCACAACCGGCAATATCCCTGTTGATGTAAAAAAACTCGGTGTAGATCTTTACAGCATGGCGGCACACCAGTTTTACGGTCCGAAAGGGGCGGGGGCCCTTTACGTAAAGGAAGGGACTAGAATTGCTCCGCTCATCTACGGCGGGATACAGGAGGGCGGCAGAAGGGCCGGCACCGAGAATGTTCCTGCGATAGTGGGCATGGGCAAGGCGGCTGAAATTGCAGCGCAGGAGTTACCGGGCAGAATGGAGCACTGCAGGAAGTTGAGAGATGCATTGATCGATTCCGTGCTGAAGGTGCCGAATGTCCATCTTACCGGGCACCCCGAAAAAAGGCTCCCCCATCATTCGAGTTTTGTTGTGGAATTTATTGAGGGCGAAGCCATGCTTTTAATGCTGTCGATGAAAGGAATATTGTCGGCAAGCGGCTCCGCATGCTCTTCCAGGGCGTTGAAGTCTTCGCCCGTGTTGCTGTCGTTGGGAGTGCCGTCGGCGCTTGCCCAGGGATCTATAGTCTTCAGTCTCGGTACGGACAATTCCATGGAGGATATCAATTATTTCATTGAGGAATTTCCTCAGGTGGTCAAAAAATTGCGTGACATGTCTCCCTTTTCAAGCGGCTGGGGCCAAGGCGGCGAGGGAGATAAATGTTATACTGGAGGTTAAGCAATGTATTCACAAAAAGTAATGGACCATTTCATGAATCCAAGGAACGTGGGTGAGATCCCTGACGCTGATGGAGTGGGCATGGAAGGGAACCCTACCTGCGGAGACTCCATGCAGATTTTCATTAAAGTGGAGAATGACAGGATTGTTGACGCTAAATTCAGGACGTTCGGGTGCGGTTCCGCCATTGCAGTCAGCAGTATGATCACGGAACTGGTGAAGGGAAAAACGCTTGACGAGGCGTTGAGCATCTCCAAAGAAACAGTGGCTGCTGAACTGGGCGGGCTGCCTCCCCAGAAAATGCATTGTTCAAATCTTGGGGCAGACGCCCTGAGAAAGGCGATAGAGGATTACAGGAGCAAGAAAAAATCTTGACAAATTTGCCGTATACTTCTAAAATTCTGTGAATTGTTCCAAAAGGATATAAGAGTGAACGCGTAATGAAACCATACAAACTGCTGCTGGCTGATGACAGCCTGACTATTCAGAAAGTTGTCGAACTGGTGCTTGCAGACGAGCACTTTGAAATAAAGACGGTCAATGATGGAGAGCTCGCCCTTGATGCACTTGAATCATTCGACCCTCATATTGTGCTTGCCGATATCGAGATGCCGAAATTGAACGGCTACCAGCTTTGTGAAAAAATAAAGAACAACGCTGCTACGGTCCATGTGCCTGTTGTCCTTCTTGCAGGGGCTTTCGAACCCTTCGATGAAGAGTATGCAAAAGCAGTAGGCGCGGATGATTACATTATAAAGCCCTTTGAGTCCCAGGAATTAATCAGCAAGGTCAAATCGCTTATGGTTGGCGTTGAGCCGGAGGCAGCGGAAGAGCCTGTATCACTCGATGTTCAGAAAATAATGGATGATGGAGTATCACAGGCTGAGGGGGCGGAACCATTTTTTATGGAAGAGCCTTCGCCGGAAAAGGAGACGGCGTCCGGTACAGAGGACAAGAATGAACCCGTGGTGATTGCTGATGAGGAATACGAGGCTAAAGCTGCATTTGTATTGCCGGACAAGGAATTTGAGGTTGATCTCGCACATGCAATGAAAAGCGAAGAGGAAGTTCCTGCCGCTGCCGGCAGTTGCGGACTTATCGATACGCTTGAGCTGCCGTCCAAAGATGATATTCAGGAAATCGTAAGGCAGTCTGTCGAAAAGAGGGTGTCCGATATTCTCGGCAGCGAAATTGTCCCTGCTTTATCTGCTGCCATTAAGGAAGATGCTTTCACAACATTATCGCAGACCGCTCCGAAGATTATCGAGGGTGTAACAAGAGAACTGGTAGCTGAAATGATGCAGTCTCTTCACGGGGAGATTAGTGCGGCCATTAACAGGATCGTCCCTGAAGTGGCGGAGACTGTTATCAACAAGGCGATTGACAAAATTACTGCGCAGCCCTGAAAAATTGTCTATTGGAAAGTCCCTGCTTTTTTCGATTTATAGTCTGACAATTCTACATGAATAAGGTAACTAATACGGATATGGAAATAAAACAAAACTATCAACCCGAAGAAATTGAGGACAAATGGTATGCTCTCTGGGAATCCCGTGGGTATTTCAAGCCTGCTCCCGGGGCCGGCAACGCAGCGTTCAGCATAGTTATACCGCCTCCCAACGTTACCGGTTCCCTTCACATGGGACATGCCCTCAACGCTACTGTCCAGGATATACTTGCCAGGTGGAAAAGGATGTGGGGATACAGCGTGTTGTGGGTCCCCGGTACCGACCACGCCGGTATTGCAACTCAAAATGTGGTCGAAAGGGAGCTGGCGAAAGAAGGGCTGAACAGATATGAGCTGGGCAGAGATGCATTTATCGAAAGGATCTGGCAATGGAAATCCGAATACGGAGGTAAAATAATTCACCAGCTCAAGAAGCTTGGTGCTTCCTGTGATTGGTCGAGAGAGCGTTTCACTCTGGATGAGGGATTGTCCAGGGCGGTGCGGGAGGTGTTTGTAAGGCTTTTTGACGAGGGGTTGGTATATCGCGACAACCGCTTGATAAACTGGTGTCCTCGCTGTCATACCGCATTATCGGATCTGGAAGTGGAATATGAAGATATTGACGGAACTCTCTATTACATTAAATATCCTCTTGCCCCGCCATCTTCCTCCTCCGCCGTTGGGGGGGCAAAGGCGGGATATGTTACTGTTGCTACAACCAGACCTGAAACAATGCTCGGTGATACCGCTGTGGCAGTGAATCCCGAAGATGATCGGTATTTGAAACTGATAGGCAAGACTGTGGAACTGCCGTTTACCGGCAGGAAGATACCCATAATCGCTGATCCGGCTGTTGAATCCGCATTCGGTACCGGTGCGGTGAAAGTGACTCCGGCGCACGATTTTAATGATGAGGCAATGGGAAAACGCCACGGCCTTCTTTCCATAAGCGTTATTGCGGAGGATGGCCGTATGACCGCTGAAGCAGGAGAGGAGTGCAGGGGGCTTGACCGCTACGAATGCAGAAAGAAACTGGTGAGTGACCTGAAGGACAGGGGCTTGCTTGAAGGAGAAAAAAAACACCGCCATGCAGTCGGGCACTGTTACCGCTGCAAGACTGTTATAGAGCCCCTCCTGACTGTCCAATGGTACGTCAAAATAGAATCTCTTGCCTCCGAAGCGGTTAAGGCGGTTGAGAGCGGAAAGACGAGACTTATACCGCCTTCGTGGGACAACAATTACTTTGCGTGGATGCGGGACATAAAGGATTGGTGCATCTCGCGGCAGATATGGTGGGGGCACAGAATTCCTGTCTGGTACTGTCCTGATTGCAGCGGCAAGGATGGGCGCGAACAGGGTGAGATGATCGAAAATATTTTCTTCAAAGATGTGACCCTGTCCGGCAAAACTGTTGCCGGCGGCATTTATTCAGACCTGCGGAAGATGGGATTCAGCCACGAGGATATTCTGAGAAATTCGAAAATAATCCGGGTGGCAAAAGGGGTCACCCCCATATGCCGGATAGAGGGAGTAACTGAATGTCCTGTTTGCGGCGGTCATCACATTATTTATGATCCGGACGTGTTGGACACATGGTTTTCATCGTCGTTATGGCCGTTTTCCACGCTTGGGTGGCCCGATATTACCGGGGATCTGAAAACATTTTATCCCACCAGTGTTCTTGTCACCGGGTTCGACATTCTCTTTTTCTGGGTGGCACGTATGCTGATGATGGGATTGAAATGCATGGGTGAGGTGCCCTTCAAAGACGTTTATATTCACGCCCTTGTGCGCGATGCAAAAGGACAAAAAATGAGCAAGTCAAAGGGTAACGTTGTCGATCCACTGGTGATGATAGGGAAATATGGGGCCGACGCCTTCAGATTCTCTCTTGCCGCCTTTGCAGCGCAGGGAAGAGACGTAAGATTCTCGGAGGAGCGGCTGGAGGGATACCGGCACTTCATCAACAAGCTCTGGAATGCTACTAAATTCATTATCCGGAACGAATCGGCATGGAAAACACGGGACCCGTATGCCTATGGCGAAAAACTGGACATTGCCGGCAAATGGATACTGAGCAGGCTGGCATTTACCGTGGATGAGGTCAACAGAAATCTTGATAATTACAGGTTTAACGATGCCGCGGGCAGCATCTATCATTTCATCTGGCATGAATTCTGTGACTGGTATCTTGAAATTACAAAACCTTTGCTCTATCAGGAGGACAGCAATGAGAAAACCGTTGTTGTCGATTGCCTGTTCTTTGTTCTGGAGCAAAGTCTCAAATTGCTACATCCATTCATACCCTTTGTGACCGAGGAGATATGGCACAGCGTATTCGACGGAGAATCATCGTTAATGCTCATGTCCTATCCAAAGGAACTGCCGAGATTTCTTGACGCGGAACGTCAGATGGAGATTTTGCTCCGCGCCGTAACCGGAATACGAAGTGTTAGAGGGGAGTTGAATATAACGCCTTCAGTGGAAATCAGGGCGGATATCAGGACGCTTTCAAATGAAGTGAAAAGCGTCATTGAAAACAATATAGTATCGATCAAGAAATTGACCAGATGCAAGGAAATTAACCTGGGGCCTGAAATACGCAGAGTCGAAGGTTCCGCGGTTTCAGTACATGAGGGAATGGAAGTGTACATACCTCTGAGTGGGTTGCTCGACGTTGGCGCTGAGATAAAGAGGCTTCAGAAAGAAGTGTCCAAGATGGATGAGACAATGACTTTTTTGAATAAGAAGCTTCTTAACGAGGATTTCCTGAAGAACGCGCCGAAGACTGTTCTGGAAAAAGATAAGGCCAAATATGATGATCTCCTGGTCAAAAGGGTCAAACTTGAGGAGAACCTGAAAATTCTGAGGACCATTTAACACTTAAAAAGGCGGAGGTGCTGCAATGGAAAAAGATACGATGGATATAGAAGGCAGGAGCCTTGATCTTGTAGAAGCCGAATTTGTCACTATCAAGCAAAGCACTGTCAGGTCTGTGGACGGCGGTCATGTGGAACTGCAGCAGGTGGGCTCATTGAGCATCGATGGCGAACGGATCGAAGTGACGCAGGGTGCAGCCGTGCTCATGAGAGGTGACACTCTGACCCTGAACCAGAGTATCGGGGTACTGGCAGCAGGCGGCAGGACTGATCTGAACTTCTCCTTTACTCCGGTTGCGGTGTCCTCAGATGTAATGAATGCCAACAAGAGCGCTGCCGGGGCCATGATAGCCAATGAGATCAACGCCAATAACAGCACCTCGATTCTCATGATCGGGAGGAATGTAAACGGCACTGTGACAACGCTTCTTGACTGGCGCAGCGCCCTTGCCATCGGAGCGGTGGCCGGCGGCATATTCGGGCTCTTTTCCCTGTTCAGGGGGCGTTAAGGAGAATGTTTTCCGGACTGATCGCGGAAACAATACGTCTTGCCCTTACTGAAGATCTCGGACATGGCGATATAACCTCGTCGCTGATTGTGCAGGAAGACAGGGACGCAAGGACGATAATCCGTGCAAAAGAAGACCTTGTCCTGGCAGGAATGCCTTTTGTGAGAGAGGTCTTTTCAATAATTGATTCCTGCGTTGAAGTAAACGCTTTTCTTGCCGAAGGGGCCGATGTCTCCAAGGGCGGGGAAATAGCGGAAGTAAAGGGAAATGCGCGGGGACTCCTGGCAGGAGAACGGACTGCATTGAATATATTGCAGCGGGTATCCGGCATCGCAACATTGACCCGTGCATACCAGAGGCTTGTCTCGGACCTGCCGGTGAAAATTGTTGATACGCGGAAGACAACGCCCGGCATGCGTTTTATGGAGAAATACGGCGTGCGTATCGGCGGAGGCTCTAACCATCGGTACGGACTTTACGACGGCATCCTGATAAAAGATAATCACATCAGGATTGCGCGTGGAGTTAAGGAAGCGGTAGGGATGGCAAAAAAAGGCCACCATTTATTGAAGATAGAAGTGGAGGTCAGCAGTTTTGATGAACTCCGGGAGGCTCTGGATGCAGGCGCGGATGTGGTAATGCTTGATAATATGTCGGTGGAAGACATGGCGCAGGCTGTAAAGATTACAAAGGGCAGGGCGCTCCTTGAGGCGTCAGGCAACGTAAATATTACTAATGTCAGAACAATCGCAGAAACAGGGGTCGACCTGATATCCGTAGGCGCATTGACCCATTCGGCAAAAGCTGCGGACATCAGCATGAAAATTATTTAGACTCCTTTTAGCGCCCCCCGCCGGTGAAGGCACCGGCAGGGGAGGTGGTGACATTATCTGAAAGAAACATCGTCTGCGGAGCGCAGCTCAAGCCTTATTCCCTTATGACATGATCTTGCCATGGGCAGATTAATTCCCACAATAGTAGCTTTTACAAATATTGTCTCTTCGCCCTGTTTTTGTGCATGAAAAATCTTCCTGAAAACAGGCACGGTATTCGGCGTGGCAATAAGCACTTCGAGTGTTGCGCCGCTTTTGTCTTTTATAACAATTTCCTGAAACATGCGCTGGTTCTTGCATAGAATATTGATGGCGTCAATATGCCCTATGACTTTAGCTTCCTGACCTTCGCATAACATTGCAGGGCCACCCCCGCCGGGCAAACAGTACTTATACAGCTCTGAAACACCGATATAGGCATCCGGCATTGTTGCTGCATGCGCACCGAGCGCAAGACCAATAATACTGAGAACTAGAAGCGCAAAGAAACAAAAACGAAGCATACAACGGTAATTCATTTTTTGACCTCCATATAGTTAGAGTTGTTTTTACAGCCCTAAAACGACCTCTTCCTATACGGAGATAATAGAGGCACGTTTTTCGGTAGCCCGGCGGTCCTTCAAAGGATCCGTGGCTTTGCGTCCCATGATTACTCATGGTTTGCCTTTTCGAAACATGATTTGACTTACTGCACCAATTATGCAACCAAACAAACAAAAATGCAAGCAAAATGTCAGGGGAAGAAAAATCCGGGAGAAAGTCCCGCAATGCCTCCCCGAAAAACATCAGACATACTTGTTAACAGTCCGCTTTGCCGCAGTCTTGCCTGCATGTGGCTGGACCGGCGCGGTCTTCCTGTTTGCGTTGTTTTCGTTCTTCACGGCAGTATTCTTTTGAGCAACTGCCGGATGGTCGGCCTTTCGATTAGCATTTACCGCAGTTTTGTCACGTGTTACAGGCGCCGATACAGCATGGTTTATTGCATTGATTGCCATTTTAGCCTCCTTTTACACACTACTATTATACCATGAGTCTTCTGTGGTCAATTGCATTATTTGGTTTTATTCCGGCAATTGTCCTGCAATGAGAGCAGTGCAACCGTAATGTTGTCAATGCCTCCTTTTTTATTGGCTTCGGCAACAAGGGCATCAGCGGATGTGTCGGGATCAAACTTATTGTCGTGTATAATTTTCAGGATCTCAGTGTCGGAAAGCATGTCTGTAAGTCCGTCAGAGCAGAGGAGGAGAACAGCCCCATTCGCTATTTCCATCTGGACAGATTCCGGACACAGCTCTTCTGATATCCCGACTGCCTGCGTGAGGGTGCGGGTCTTTTTATGAAAGAACAGGCTCCGGATCAACGCATGCTGACCGATATAATTCTGGAAGGTATGGTCCTCAGTGATCTGCTGTATTTCCTTTTGTATAATGTAAGCGCGGCTGTCGCCGACATGACAGATGGATGCCATTCTGCCCTGCATCAGCAGAATGACAAGAGTCGTTCCCATGCCATGGCATTCCTTTGAGCACCGGGCTTTTTCTTTTATAATCTTATGCGCATGGGCCACCGCTTCTGAAAGAAGGGCAGGGTCAACAGGCTTGCCGGGATTAAGATCAAGCTTGTCTTTAAGATAGGCATGGGCCTCATTCACCGCCAGTTCACTGGCCACTTCGCCTCCACGGTGGCCGCCCCCGATACCGTCTGCAAGAAGTATCAGGCCTCTTTCGCTGTCGGACAATATCATGTCCTGGTTTATTTGTCGCCTCTTGCCTTTATCTGTTCTGCATTTTATCTGCACGATGCATTTTACCATACGTAAATGGAATTTTCAGGAAGATTGTTTCAATGCCGAATTGGTAGATGTCTGAACCAGCAATGCCTGGAATTGTTATAACTTTATGTATTTAGGACAAATTATATTATTGATAATTGCAACATTGTAGGTTAAACTACTCACTAAAGAAACGAAAAAACAATGGGGATCTGAACTCGCGAGGTGACTCATGTTGTATCGTTTTAAGATGTTATTGAAAAGATTTGGAAAAGAGAAGTCTCGGCCCGGGGACGATACCTTACTTTTGAAGTATAATGCATACAAGAGTTTGATAACCCATAATACGTCCTCTTTAAGCACTCTTTCAGGTCTCGAACTTCTTTTGCGCGACATTAAGCCGTTTACCCTTGACTATTTTGTATTAAACATCGAGTCGCTTATAGTGTCTGTTGAAAATATTGTAAAGTCGTTGAATGAGCTATGTGCCGGAAAATATCAGGAGCTTTTTCATATCGTCGAAAACATAGGTGGAGAAGTGCTTGGGAAATTAAAACGTCCCAGGACATTTGAAAGCGAGGAACTGGTCCTGCCCCTTGAGAGTCTTTGCCGCGAGCGGCTTAATGATGTCGGCGGGAAGGCCGCAAATTTTGGAGAGATTCATAATAGCGTCAAACTTCCGGTGCCGCATGGATTTTCCATTACTGCTTATGCATGCTACTATTTTTTGAAATCCAACGGATTGATCGATCAAATAGCCGAGCTGATCAGGGGGCTTCGAGTTGAGGATACGGAAAGCCTCACGAGAGTGAGTGATGAAATCAAATCTTTGATTATGAATGCTGCGCTGCCCCCGGATTTGGAGCAGGCCATACTGGATGGGGCAAAAGGGCTTAATACCGAAGCCGGCCCTGACCTGCGCTTGTCTGTCAGGAGCAGTGCCACTTGCGAGGATTCCGAAGCCTCGTTTGCCGGGCAGTACTCCTCGGTCCTGAACGTGAGCTGTAATAGTATCCTTGAAGCCTATAAGGAAGTTGTAGCATCCACCTTCTCCCCGCGGGCCATTTTTTATCGCCGCAATAAAGGGTACGCTGAAGACGACATAATAATGAGCGTCTTATGTTTGTCCATGGTGAATTCTGTGAAGAGCGGTGTTATGTATACGGTCGATCCGACGGACCATAATATCAAAGACGTTATTATCAGCGCGGCCTGGGGTTTGGGTGTGAGTGTTGTGGACGGCTCTTCTGCGGTGGATCTCTATCGGGTGGGCAAGGTTGACGGAAAGATCAAAATGCGTGAGATCGCAGGGAAGATGCACCGGATAGTCATGGCCAGCCCTGAAGGGCTGCGTTCCGAGGATGTGCCTTCCAATATGCGGAACGCCCCATGTCTCAGCGATGAAGAAATACGCCAATTGATGGACTACGGGACCAGGCTGGAAAATCACTATGGCGAGGCGCTGGATATCGAGTGGGCCGTTGATCAGGACGGACGCCTGCTTGTCCTTCAGGCCAGGGCACTTAATCCCATGACTGTCGAAGCCGATGCAGGACAGGCCGAACTTCCCTCTGAACCGAACGGAGCCTCAACTCACCCGGTTCTACTGGAAGGCGGCCATTGCGCGTCGCCCGGCGTAGCCACAGGTATCGCCTATGTGGTTACCTCCGACAGGGACCTCTCGGGAGTTGCCGAAGGCGCTATACTTATCGGGCCCCAAACTTCCCCGGCATTTGTCTCGATCATGGGGAGACTTCGGGGAATTATCACGGACTTGGGGAGTATCACCGGCCACATGGCTGCGGTGGCGAGGGAATTTGATTTGCCTGCATTGGTAGCTACGGACAGGGCAACCCGGGTTATTCCCAACGGCGAGGAGATTACCCTGGATTCCTCCCGCAGGACCGTATACAAAGGCCGGGTGGAATCTCTCTTAAAGGAAAAAAAGAAGGCCAATCCCATGGAAGGCAGTCCGGTCTTTACGCTGGCACGGGAAGCTGTGAGCAAGATTGCCCCGCTTACCCTTACAGATCCTTACGCTGACAACTTTAACCCCCGCGGATGCCGGACAATACACGATATCATCCGCCTGGGTCATGAAATATCCATGCGTGAGATGTTCAGGATCGGCGACTATCTGGATGACGACGAGGGCAAGGCGATACGCCTGCGTGTGAATCTGCCGATGGTCCTCTATTGCGTGGACCTTGGCGGCGGCATGCGCCTGGATCCCGGCAAAATTGTGGCAACCACGGAAGATTTGACCTCAACACCCTTCACGGCGCTTATCAATGGCATGACACATAAAGATATTAAATGGGTAGGCGGGGTTGGAATGAGCGTTGGCGACATGGCCTCGCTCTTTGCTCATTCAATGATCTATGATCCCACTACGGAAGGCCGGTTCGGCGGGCCGAGTTATGCAGTTATATCAAAGGAATATCTAAACTTTAACTCCCGTCTCGGCTACCATTTCGCAGTGGTGGACTCTTATTGCGGACCTGAGGCGAATGAGAATTACATAACGTTTTCCTTCAAGGGGGGGGCCGCCAATATGAGGCGCAGGGAGCGGCGGGCCATGCTCATAGCCGTGATCCTGGAGCGGCTGGGCATGACCGTCGACCGAAACGGCGATATGGTGCGGGGGGAAATAAGGGAATGCAAAGCCGAGCAATTGATTGATAAACTCGATCATTTGGGCAGACTGATGGGTGCCATGAGACTGGTCGATATGGCCATAACGGACGACAGCCAGATAGCATGGTATGCCGATGAATTCTTCAAGGGTAACTACTCCTTCGGCAAAGAGTGAAAAGACACGCGTGAGGTGATTATGGGTTCGGTTTGGATGATTATTGCATTCGCAACTGTGCTGCTGGTCATAATCTGGTATACGAGCACGGTCAATACCAAATATTATAAAGCGAAACAGGAGTTGACCAGGAAGGTAAATCTCTTCTCCAGGGACCACTTTATTTCTTTTGACGGCACAGGCGCTCTGGCTATCGATAAAAAGACCCGCAAAATTCTTTTTGTGGAGCAGGAGGGAAGAAAACAAAAGGTTGTGTCATTCGAAGACATTCTTTCAGTGGAACTCATTGAAGACGCAACGACCATCACGAAGACCTCAGCCGCTGGGGTCCGCAAACTCGGACGGGAAACCATCGATACTTTGGTCACAGGTGCCTCTGCTGCCGGAGGATATCCTGCCGGCGATTCCCAAACTAAAGGTGCCGATCTCGTGCGCTGCATAGTGCTGCGTATCGTCATCGCCGATGTTCAGGACCCTTACCGATTGATATTCTTTTGGAATGACAGAGGCCGCGGTATTTCAAGGACGTCCGAACAATATGGGCAGGCGAGCGGCAAAGCCGACCATTGGTGCGCTATGCTGCAGGTTATTATCAAGCAGGTTGATGAGGAGGAAGCACGACCCAGACAATCGGAGTGGCGTGCCAGTATGGTGGGCTGATGCGAATAGAGCGTTTCGAAAGAAAGATCATTGGATACATCAAGAAGGAACCCGGCAGCAGGTCTTCGGTTATCTGGGTTGCGTATTCCATATTGTTGATCACAGCGTTGGGCATAATAGAATACCTTACAGGAAATAAATTGAGAATGTCCTATTTTTACCTGCTTCCAGTAGGGCTTGTCGCCTTGAGGGCGGGGAAATTATATGGCTACATGTTATCTGTCATAAGCGGAGTAACTATGGAGACAGTCGGTCTGTTTGCAGAAAAACAATCGCTTTTCTCCGTTGTTTCGTGTCTGAACATTTTACTGGTCAGCATGCTTTTTCTGTCGTTTGTATTATTAGTGTGTGCCCTTCAAAAAGCGTATTGCAATGAGGTAAGAACTTCAAGGCTGGATAATCTTACCGGCCTGATGAACGTGAAATCCTTTAGTGAGGTGCTTATAAAGGAAATCGAAAGGTGTCGCCGCTTTAAGCATCCTTTTTCCATGGCCTATATCGGCTGTGACAATTTCAGGATTGCAAATGAAAAATTGGAAGGAAGTTCCGGAGACGGCATATTAAGGCTCGTGGCTGAGTGCATGAGATCGACATTGAGAAGTACGGATGTTGTTGCTCGTGTCCATAATGCTGAATTTGCCATGTTGTTGACCGAAAGCGACAATACAGCAGCCAAACTTGCGATGGGAAAGCTGGAATCGAGGCTGAAAGAAATAATTACGCAGCACTACCCTGAATTAAAATTCAGCATAGGCATTGTAAGCTTTACAAAGTGCCCATATTCTTTCAAGGAAGTATTGGACATGGCTGAAATGGCCATGCATGAATGCATGCTTTGCGCCCCCGCCTTATAATTTTGCCATAGTGCCATATGATTGCCATGGTGTATGTTACAATTAGAAATCGCATGAAACCGATAAACACAAACCTGCAAACGCGCCTGTATCTCATTTCGGCTGTTATCCTGCTGGTCGGCCTGGGCAGCGCCATCCTGATTTATCTGACGGCTGATAATTCTTCAGACAGCGATCTGGGACTCGAAAATTCCAAGATGTATATGCATAATCTGGAACTGTATGGCGGAAAGGCGAATGTGATTGCGAATGAATTCAGGAACTGGTTCGACGGGTTATGGCATGGCAAATCCCTTGCATTCACAGTGGCCTTTGTGACGGTTTCTTTATCCTTCGGGTTTTTCTTCGCTGCCAGGCATTCTCCATCCGACTGAGTCCTCTCGCCCGCTGGTTACCCTTGGACTTAATCGGCGTATTATGGTATGTTAGTTGACGGTCTCGTAAGAAATTCATATGCTGCGTTCCACCCCAGTAAGTCTGCGACTTACCGGGGACCCCGGGCGTTGCGCTGCATCCTTCGTCACTGCGGCGTACACAAAGTACGCCTCATTCCTTAGGATTTGCGCGCCTTGCCTATGAATTTTTTACGAAATCGTCTGTTTTTTAGTGTCAATTATGGAAGAATTTACTTACAAAAAAGCCGGTGTTGATATTGACGAGGGTGACCGTCTTGTCCGCCTTATCTCGCCTATTGTTAAGAAAACATTCAGGCCCGAAGTGCTTACTGATATCGGTTCTTTCGGCGCCTTATTCAAGCTCGATACCGGGCGCTACAAGGAGCCTGTGCTGGTGAGCGGCACCGATGGCGTAGGGACAAAACTTAAAATCGCCTTTCTGACGGATAAGCACGATACGGTAGGCATAGACCTCGTGGCCATGTGCGTCAATGACATACTTACTCTCGGGGCCGAGCCGCTTTTTTTCCTGGATTATTTTGCGACCGGGAAACTGGATGCTGATAAGGCAAAAGATGTTGTGAAGGGTATTGCGGACGGCTGCAGGGAGGCTGGATGCGCCCTGATCGGGGGCGAGACCGCCGAAATGCCGGATTTTTATCAGGGCGGGGAATACGATCTGGCCGGTTTTGCAGTCGGCGTGGTGGAGAAAGGCGGCATAATCAATGGGGAACGCATTGAAGCCGGCGATGCTATTATCGGGGTCGCATCGAGCGGTCTTCACAGCAATGGATATTCCCTGGCGCGGAAAGTATTCTTTGAAGCCGCGGGATTCACGGTGGACAAATACATGCCTGAGTTGAGCGCCACGCTTGGAGAGGTGCTGCTTGCCCCGACTAAAATATACGTCAATGCCTTTAAAGCGATTAAGGACCATGTCGACATAAAAGGCATGGCGCATATAACAGGAGGAGGCATAACGGGCAACTTACCGAGAATCATAGGGGAGGGGCTTACTGCCGTTATAAGGGAGAATTCATGGCCTGTGCCCCATGTGTTCACGATGCTGCGGAAGCTGGGCAGTATTCCGGACGGCGAGATGAAAAAAACATTTAATTTGGGTGTCGGTTATGTTATAGTAATACCGGAAAAAGCTTCTGAGCTGTCCATTTCAAGACTGAAACAATATGGATATGATGCGTATCATATTGGTAATGTTGAAAAAGGAGAGACGGAAAAAATACTTTATGTATAGGGCAAGGAAGCTCCTGAGAAAGCTTTTCACTCCAGTCAGCATAATGCTCATCCCCCATGACAGTAAGCGAACTATCAATTTCAAATTGCCCTCAATAGGTGTTGTTTTGTCGGTTATCCTGTGGCTGGTGGGAACGATTTATGTCATATCTGCTGCAGTTGGCACTGTTGAATACTACCGCATGAAAAACAAACTCAGTTTTTATAGCGCTAGGTTCACGGAATTACAGTCCACTATGGTCACGCTGAAGAATGCCCAGATGGAATTTGAAAGGCTGCTTTCATTCAAGAGCAAGAACAAGATTCTCGAAAATATCGACGGCAAGGCCGCAACCAAAGTTGCTGCCTATGACGAAGGTTCCATGGATATGGACGTATTGCAGGAACAGATAAAGAAGACAATTGAAGGTGTCGGAGCAATAAGAGATTTCTTAAAAGAGCAGAAAGACGTTTATATGGCGACGCCGAGAGGATGGCCTGTCGATGGCCGGGTCACTTCAGAATTCGGCCCGAGGGAGAACCCTAAAGACGGGAGCCCGGAATTTCATTCAGGACTCGACATATCGGTCGCAGCGGGAACTCCGGTGCGGGTCACTGCTGACGGGATCGTCAGCTTTGCCGGATGGAGCTCCGGGAGTGGAAATCTGGTAGCAATCGAACACGGTTTCGGCAATTCCACGCTTTATGCTCATAATACTTCAATTACCGTGAAGGTTGGGCAAAGGGTCAAGAGAGGCGATATAATTTCTTACTCGGGCTCGACGGGTGATTCCACAGGACCTCATGTTCACTATGAAGTCAGGCACAACGGCAAGGCTATAAATCCACGGGAATTTATCATGGAGGCAAAAAATGTTCACAAACAAAAATAATAAACTTGAGGCCCTGATAGGTCCCAATTCGGATTTCAAAGGAGATATCACAACTCAGGGCACATTTAGAATCGATGGCTCCTTTACCGGCAATATAGTTGCTGATTGGGTCATTCTAGGTGACAACGCCTCGATCAAAGGAGACATATCGGCGCGTTCGGTGATTATCGGCGGCAAGGTAGTCGGCAATGTGAAAGCCGAGGAGCTTGTGGAGATCAAAAATACGGGTCAACTCGCCGGAGATATCAGCACAAGAAAGCTGTCTGTTGCCGAAGGCGGTGTTTTTGAGGGACGTTCTCTGGTACAAAAGGATGAATCCAAGATAGTCGATTTTCCATCGAAAGAATCGGCGGGCTCTTAACTCTCAGCTTTTTTGACAGGAACGAGCAGCAGCGGTATCCTGCTTCGGCTTGATAATTTGTGGCTCACACTGCCTTGCCAGAAAGCGTCCATCCCTGTTTTCCCATGGGTGGCCATGACAATGAGATCGATTTGAAGTTTCCTGGCCGAGTCGTCGATTACAACGGCGGGATCGCCCCTGAGTACGTGGGCAATTGCTTCAATCCCCTGGCTGCCAAACTCTTTGACGTGGTTCTGAAGATACTCTTCGGCGTTTTCAACCGACATCTCCAATATTTGAGACATTGTTCCCGGCAAAAACCTGCTGGTCACGGCCCCTTGTCCTGAAAGGTCGCCGAAACCCGGAATAACTACTGCCAGATGCAGAAGCGCGCCGCTCGTCCTCGCCAACTCCTTTGAGACAGGCAGGGACTGTTCATGGTCCGGGTTGCCATCCAGGGGCAACAGGAGTGCCCTGCACGAAAATTCCGGAATACTTCCATCTCCGATCGGACGTGTAATAAGTACGGGGAGGGACCCCAGTGAGATGATTTTCTGGGCAATGCTTCCAAATAACAGGTGGAGCGCCTTGCCGCGACCATGCGAGCACATTATAATCAGGTCATGATGCAATTCATCAGCGTGATCAACGATGCTTTCGGCCACGTTATCCACTTCTGTTGTGTGCACATGAAAATCAACCTTGACCCCGCGCGGGAAGGCCCTCAGGGCGGTTTCCCTCAAATACTCTGTCGCTTCGTCAGTATTCCTCAGATGCGTCTGACCGTGGACTTCACTCGGAGCGTTCCTCTCTATGACGTGGATCAGGGTTACAACCGCATTGAATTCTTCGGAGATAAAAGCCGCAGCCGGCAGCGCCGCCTCTGCCATCCTGGAGCCGTCTAACGGGACTAGTATGTGCCTGAACATATTATCACCCCTTAAAATAGCGTATCATAAATAAGGTAAATATTTAGTGCAATAATGAATGCCGCGATCAGGCCGGTAAGAGCGGTAGTGGTTCGTCTGTTGACCAATTGTCCCATGATATCCTTGCGGCATGTAAACATTACGAGCGGCACAATGGCAAAAGGCAATCCGAAACTAAGCACCACCTGACTCAGCACAAGAGTCCGGGTCGGGTCTAACCGCATAGCTATCACAACTATCGCCGGCGTCATTGTCACCAGCCGGCGCAGCCATATCGGAATGTGCCTCTGAAGAAAGCCCTGCATGATGACCTGACCGGCACTGGTCCCTACTGTTGAGGACGAGAGTCCGGACACCAGCAGTGAAATGGAAAAAACCCATTTTGCGGCCTTACCCAGCAGAGGTTCGAGTGTCCGATGTGCCTCTTCAATTGATGCAATATGCGATAAACCGGATTTGTGGAATGTGGACGCCGCCATTATCAGCATGGCTGCGTTGACAAGGCTTGCAATTCCCATGGCGATGACCACGTCCGCAATCTCGTAGCGATAGAGTTTAAGCAACTGGTTTTTATCTTTTACTACTATACGTCCCTGTGTCAACGCTGAATGCAGGAAAATAACATGCGGCATGACAGTGGCTCCCAGTATACCGGAGGCCAGCAGAACGCTTTCCGATCCCGAGAATTGGGGAATGACGGCATGGTACAGGACCTCTCCCCATAGAGGCTTATCAATGGCGGTCTCGATCAGATAGCAAAGCGCTATCACCCCCACCATCGAGGATATGACTGCTTCCAGTGGCCGGAAACCGTAGCGTTCGAGGCCTAGAATGAGGAGCGTCGAAATAGCAGTGAGAACGGCGCCTGCCAGAAGAGGTATCCCGAACAACAGATTGAAGCCCAAAGCCGCCCCTAAAAATTCTGCAAGGTCGGTAGCCATAGCCACCAGTTCCATCAGGACCCACATGGCGATAACCACGGGTTTTGAGAAATTCTTCCTGCAGTGTTCCGCCAGGTTCATTCCGGTTGCTATGCCCAACTTGGCAGACAGCGTTTGAATAAGCATTGCCATCAGGTTGCTGGCCATAATGACCCAGAGCAGCAAATACCCGAATTGTGCGCCGCCCTGAATATTGGTTGCAAAATTACCAGGGTCTACATACGCCACACTGGCGATAAATGCGGGACCCAAAAAGGGCATCAGGCGTGACAGGCGGTTCTTCTTCTGACTGCCTTCCAGGACGTTTCGGGCTGCTTCAATCGTCTGTAAATCCGTGAATTTCCCGGTGTTCTGAGATTTGTCTTTAGCCATTTTCTCTTTACCCAAAAATATCATATTAATAATTCAATAACAACCTTCGTGCTATAATTATATCAAACTAAATTTATCGTATCGCGGAACACCTGACGCCAAATGCAGAAAAAACGGGGAGATTTTAGATGAAACAGGTTTTTCTGGACACCCTATCTCTTGAAAGTTCGCTTGAACTTCTATTCAAACATCTTGAAGAACGTGGATTGAATGTCCTCGACGCCGAGACGGTCAGGGTTAAAGATGCGGGGGGCAGGATTTCTGCGCAGCCTGTCTTTGCAAAGTATTCGTCACCTTTTTATCATTCTGCTGCAATGGACGGGTATGCAGTCCGATTTGCCGACACGGTTACGGCAAGTGAGACAGCGCCGCTTTTACTGAAGATAGGGCAAGACGCCATAAATATCGATACCGGCGATCCTATGCCGGAGGGATTCAATGCTGTAATCATGATAGAGGATGTGAATGTGGCTTCTGAATTTATCGAGATTTACGGGTCGGTGCCTCCCTACCATAATGTGCGGACAATCGGAGAAGATATTGTCGCCACTGAGCTGGTAATTCCTGAAAATCATTTAATCAGGCCGATTGACGTGGGAGCAATGCTTGCAAGCGGACATCTTGATATTGAAGTAAAGAGAAAACCGAAGGTGGCCATTATTCCCACGGGCACGGAAATCATTGAGGCCGAAAGCTTGAGAGAGCGCCCGCCGGTCCCCCCTGAGATAATCGAATATAATTCTGAACTGCTTAAAGGACTTGCTCGTGGACTCAAGGCTGAAACGATAGTGTTCCCCATTATTAAAGATGATCTTGAGGCAATTAAGAAGGCTCTCTCGGATGCATCATTGCAGTCCGACATGGTTTTGATCAACGCCGGATCAGGTAGGGGTTCTGAAGACTACACATTGGCAGCGATACAGGCATTGGGAGAGGTCGTTGTCAACGGCGTGGCGATCAAACCCGGCAAGCCCATCATAATCGGCTTCATCAATAAGAAGCCCGTGTTCGGTATCCCGGGGTATCCCGTATCGGCGTATATAACCTTCCAGCTTTTTGTGAGGCCTGTCATAGCCAGGCTGTCCGGCATCGAATTAGCGGCAGTCGATAACATACAGGCCGTGACATCGAGACCTATAGCTTCGTCACTGGGCATCGATGAATTTATACGTGTAAAGGTGGGAGCTGTTCGCGGCACGCATATAGCAACTCCTGTTGGCAGGGGCGCCGGACTGCTCATGTCTCTTGTAAGGGCTGATGGCATTTTGAAAATACCGGCATCTTCGGAAGGATTGAGCGCATGCAGCGAAGTGACTGTCGAATTATTAAGAACCAGGAGCGAGCTGAAGAATACTATCGTTTGTATCGGCAGCCATGACAATGCGCTCGACGTGCTTGCGAACAGTGTAAAGAAGAATTACCCGGATTATTCATTGTCTTCCGCCCATGTGGGTTCAATGGGCGGGTTAATAGCGCTGAAAAGGGGAGAGGCCCATATTGCCGGAACGCACCTGCTCGACGAGAATACCGGACAATATAACGTGCCCTTTATAAAAAATATATTTCACGACCGGAAAATAGTGCTTGTGAATCTTGTCTCCCGTCAGCAGGGACTCCTTGTAAAAAAAGGCAATCCTAAAAAGATCGTCGGATTTGAAGACCTCCTGAGAGACGATGTGCTTTTTATCAACAGACAGTCCGGTTCAGGCACAAGATTGCTGCTCGATAAATATCTTAGAGAAAAAAGTATCAGTCCCGCGATGATAAAAGGTTACGAAAAAGACGAATATACACATATGGCGGTCGCATCTGCAGTGCTTAGCGGGCTTGCGGATACGGGATTGGCTATTTACTCATCTGCCAAGGCACTTGACCTCGACTTCATCTCCGTTGCCAATGAACGTTATGATCTTGCAATTCCATACGAGTTCATGGAAACTGAAATGATCCGCATTGTCCTGCAAATAATTCGGAAGGATAATGAATTCAGGGGGCTCGTTCAGTCCATGGGCGGCTACGATATCAGGGACATGGGGAAGGTGATTTTTGAGGGATAAGCCTTAATGGTGGCGGAATATCAGGAAAGCAACAACTGCCGCAACAATAATTATAATTACAAGGATTTTAATCAACCAGCGCGGCTTCCTTTTTGATACCGAAACAAGACCGTAAGTTCCGTAGACCATATTACACTATACAATAAAGCGACCGTGAGTTGGAATAGCAGATTGGATTGCCGATATGAACCTCATTCTTCTCTTTGAAAGCGATTTTATCGCAGGAAATCTTGTGCGCCTCAGCGACCGGCGTATGAGGCATATTATGGAAGTGCACCGCGCATCCGTCGGCGATGAACTCTGTGTGGGATTAGAGGGTGGTGATATCGGCAGCGGAGTCGTGACAATATTGAGCAGCGATGCCCTGGAAATGGAGGTCCAATTCAGCAAGAAGCCTCCTCCTAAACTGCCGCTGACTCTTGTACTTGCCATGCCGAGGCCCAAGGTGTTCAGAAGAGTACTCTATACGGCAAGCGCGCTGGGGGTCGGAAAGATTTTTCTCATTAATTCACGCAGGGTTGAAAAAAGTTTCTGGAAAAGCCCGGTGCTGGATCCAACAATTATCAGAAGGCAGTTGATACTGGGGCTTGAACAGTCCCGCGACACTATTATGCCGGAAGTGCTGATCCGCCCTTTATTCAAACCTTTTGTTGAAGATGATATGCCGCAAATAATGAAAAATACGCTTCCCCTTGTCGCCCATCCGGCTGCCCAGGAGATTTTGCCTCGGAATGTCGGACACCAGGTGACTCTGGCAGTAGGGCCGGAGGGCGGGTTCATTCCTTACGAAATTGATATGTTCAGGTCATTGGGTTTCAGGGTAGTTGGGGCGGGAGAAAGAATCCTTCCGGTCGAAGCGGCAGTCCCCTTCCTGATCTCCAGGTTATTGTGACACTGGAACTCCCGTGACTGTCTGAAATTCCTATCGGTCTTTTTTAATGATTTACTATTTCTTGACAGACCCATAGACAAAATAATTCAAAATTTGTATTATGTAGCTTAAGTGTCCTGATTCGGGAGAAGGGGGGCAACACGTGAGGGTCAAACTGACGTTCGCGCCTGTGAGTCGAAAGGCCGTCCTTCCGATAAACTACAACTATCTTCTCACCAGCCTGATATACAAAATCATAAGGAATTCGTCACGGGACTATTCGGCGTTCCTCCACGACGAAGGGTATAAAATCGGGGAGAGTAAGAAGGGATTCAAGCTATTTACATTCTCCATGCTTAAAGGCGGGAAGTTCCGTGCCGATCACAGCGATATTGTTTTCTCCGGAGGACATATACAATGGGAGATATCTTCTCCGGTGAACGATTTCATCCAGCATTTGGTTAGCGGGGTCTTTTCGCAAGGGCATGAGATAAGAATCGGCCCGGCGAACGCAGAAGTCAGGTTTCTGATAGGGCAGGTTGAAACACTTCCAAGGCCAGAATTTAAAGAGACAATGAAGTTTACGTGCCTTTCACCGATTACAGTAAGCAAAATAATCGGCATCCCCCCTCTCACCTCTGGCCTACGTTGCCATTATCTCCGACCATGGGAGGACGACTTTTCTGAAGCTATCAAGAACAATCTTGTCAAAAAATGCAGACTCGTTACCGGCGAGGCACCTGAAGATGCCGAGTTCAGAATAAAGATTGATGCTGAATACATGAACAAGAAGAACGGAAAGATCACAAAGAAGATAAATTTTAAGGGCACAGATATCATCGGCTTTATGGCCCCTTTCCAAGTTACAGGCAATGCGGAGCTGATAGAAGTCGGTTATGAAGCTGGTTTTGGAGGGAAGGGGAGTATGGGGTTCGGGATGGTGAAAGAGATTGTTTAATGCTTTCGTGAGGAGACAAATTGATGCAACTATTTAGCTGGACAGGGAATCCGTGGGTGGATACAGGATTAGCTGTTATGATTGCCAAGTCAGGTAAAGAAAGCATAGAAAACTTTACAGAAACTGATTTTGAAACTGTTGTCGCTGATGGTGTGTGGCTTGCTAAAGCTAATAGGCAGTTAAACGCCTTTACAATGGTTGTTGGAATAAACTCACCATTGACTAATACTTCTTCAAACGCGAGCCTAAGAAAAGAAAATAAGGACAAAAAGTTAAATTTATTTGATGATGTTGGTTTTCGGCAATACTGCGAGTTGATTAGGGAACTTAAAGAATCTGCCCTTAAGGCTTCCGATAATGAATTGGTGTGCGAGTCTTGTGGTAAGTATCCTGAATCTGACGTATTATCAAGACATGGAAAAAAAATTGCGAGGGATTGGTTCCCTCTTGCTGGTAGCATTGGTAGTGATGCACAAGCACTGCCCTCGGCGAGTAGATCAGTAAGAATTTGCTCTTTATGTTTGTTGTCGATCCAATTTTTACCACTGGGCGCAATTATCGTTGGAGGCAAAATTGCCTGTTTTCAATCTACCCGGCCAGAACTAACTCTGGTGATTGTTGCAGAGATTCTCAAGGAAACATTTAATAAAATGCAATTGTTAAGGGAGGGCCAAAAAATATCTGCTATTGGACAGGGTAAAGGGACAAAGGAAGCTTTAGGCATGCTTATTAAAATAATAGGGGAATTACAAAGGAATAAGCGCATGATGGAGCTTCCCAATCACACTTCTCTAAATCTGTGGCTGTTTAGTAATTCGGGACAAGAACCGGATTGTGAAATTATCGAAATACCAAATGAAGCATTGATATTTCTTTGGAAGGCTACGACATATTATCGACAAGAAATAGAGAGACTTATCAGAAACGAACCGAAACGGCCTGATTTGCAACTCTTGGAGTGTATCAGGCGAAAAACAGAATATGCCGGTTTTTATCCATACAAAGATACAAAACCCTCTTCAAAAGAGTTATTCGAGCTTTATCAAACACAGATATTAGGATATTCCTCGTATGCCTTAAAACTTGCGGAATATATCGCATATCAGACTAAATCGAAGTTATCAGATGGTGATAAAAATGATACCAAGTTGCTGAATAGATTGCTAAAGGGAAATGCGTATGGAAGCAAAGATAAAATGCTCCTCGGCAAGCTGAAGAGAGTCATTGCTTTTTTAGCTGAGAGCGGCTTGCTCAGTCTTGAGGAATATACCAATCTTTTTCCAAGAGAAGAAGACGTCCACTTTTTATCAGCAAAACCCCATGCCTTTAAATGGATTTGGTTTTATATGAATCATGAAAATATAAATAATGAGAAACCAAAAGGAGGTGGCAATTTGTTTACGCATCCCAAGGTCAAATCTTTTGCAAAGGACGTTTTTGATTATTATCTGAAGGAACGCGACGATAAATACATCAAGAAAAACATAATTGATGCGTTCAAGAGCGGCCAGATTACTACTTCTGACCTGCGGCGATGGTTTATTAATCTGGCCGAAACCAAAGATGGTTATACTAATGAAGAATGGGATGACTTATGTCGTGATGAATATGGTGAGAATATAACGCATGAGATAAGATTTCAATTCCGTTTGGAATTAGTCAATCTTTATAGATTAGTCGTAAACCAGCAAGAACCTTAAAGGAGAAAGAAAAATGACTGAAACAAATGGACAGTTAACGCATATCGTTGGAACTTTTTTGATTCAGGCTGAGGGTGCTTTTCTAAATGGCGGGGGACTTGCTAAGGGCGAATATGGCAATACAACCATCCCGAAAACCTTTGTCGATTTCAAAGATAAAGTGCCATACGTATCTTCCCAGGCATGGAAAAGATGGCTAAGAAATACCTTCCAGGAAGAGAACCCTAATTTACCTCATTCTGAGCTTAAACAAATTGGAATGAGTGCAAAAGGGACAACAAATAAAATCGGAACGGAAATGAATCCGGTAGTATTCCCTGAAGATGACATTTTTGGGTATATGCGGGCACAGGAGGGACAGGGCAAATCAACAGAAGAATCTGAGGAATCTGAAATAGAATCAGAAATTGACTCCAAAGAAGAGAAGAAGAAATCAAAGGTGAAAACTAAAGCTTTAATGCGTCCGGCTCCTTTTGCTGCTTCGATATTAACTTCATTGAGAAAACACGGTTGGCAAGGGATTGATAAAGCTTACGTCCATCTGCAAGAAGGCACGCCGCAACCATATAACACTGAATTTTACAACACGCAACTCCAAGGGATATTCGGGTTGAACTACTCGAGGATAGGGGTTTTCAGGAATGAGGGGGATAGGATAGAGCTTGATGAAAAGTATGTGGGGGAATATTTAAAGGCTGGGACTATCACAATTAAGAAAGAGACGCCCTCTGGCAAATGGTATGAATTAAAAAATAATCCTCGGAAAAACAGAGCAACTGCAATCTTAAAATCACTCGCCGTCATGCGCGGCGGGGCAAAGCAGGCGCAGTTTGCAATAGATATTGCACCTAAAGTAATCATCGTTGCCGGTTTAAGCTGTGGCAATCTTATATTCAATGACCTGTTTGAAGATACCAAAGAAGGGCCGATTCTGAAGCTGAAGACCCTTGAGGACGTAACAATAGACTATGAGGACAGGATAACTACACCTATTTTTATTGGTATTCGGGATGGTTATCTACAAAGAAATAACGAGATCGAGATCAAATCGTTAGCAAAGATAGGTGCGGTTAATGTAACAGTCACAAGCCCCGTTAATGCAATAAATCAATTGGTCGGGCAGTTGTCATGAAGCTTTTGCATGTAAGTATCAGCGCATGGACGGCCACCTTTCGCCTTCCGCTCCTGTATTCCGGTACGGGACTAACATCACCTTTGCCGCCATATAGTACTCTCTTGGGGCTTGTCGGCGCAGTAGCAGGAAGGGAGATAAGCCCGAAAGAAACGAGGATCGGATTTGTTTTTAAAAGTAGTGGTACTGCTATTGATCTTGAAACAACGCAAAGGTTATGGGTTAATAATAAAGGGAGATTAAAGTCTCAAAAAGATACAGGACTTGCTAAGAGACAATTTCATATTAAGCCGGAATTGGATCTGTATCTTGATAACTCATCCTACAAAAGACATTTTGAATACCCGGTAAACTTACCGTGCTTAGGACGGTCGCAAGACTTGGCCTGGATAAGAAAGGTTGAGGAAATCGAAGTGGACCCGGTGGAGGAAGGAACGGTTAGAGGAACATTGATTCCTTTTCCAGAGCCCAATGCTGCCGGTTTAATCTTGTTGCTTCCGGACTATTTCGACAATTCTGAGTTCGGTTATGCAAGGGAAATTGGAAAGCTTGGGAAGTACCAGGCTGTGAAATATGATACCCCAGCTAATATCTGGAGAAAGAATCTTTTTAAGCTTCAACAATCAGATAAAGTGATTTATCTCCATTCTTTACAATAATGTCCTGTATGAATGAACTTTGGGCAAAGGATACTGGTGAAACAATATTGCAGCATACTGTCAATGTTGTTGAGGTAGGAAATAAAGTTTGTCACGGTCTGCCATTTTCGGTTATGGAGAGGCAGAATCTCTATTCAGTTATCACAAAGCTTGGCGTATCGCACGATCTGGGCAAGGCGGCTGAGGGTTTCCAAAATTCTCTTCGAGAAAAAACTTTCTGGGGACATAGACACGAAGTTATCTCTGCTGCAGTTGCTAATAATATTTTCCCAACATTACCAAGAGAAGGATTGTTGGCAATTATTACTCATCATAGAAGTGTCCCTGAATCCCTTACAAGCGAAGGCGAAAAGTGTTTGCCAAATGATGAACTCCCATTTGAAGACGTAAATCCTATATGGGAATTAATGACGAAAGAGTGGCTGAAGAATTGGGAGGCTGTAAAAAGATTATTGTTAAGCCTGGCTAGTCGTTATGATTTAAGAATGGCCAATTTGTCCACTAAATTCGAGCTTAACAGCCTGGGACTGCCCGAAAGATTATTAAATAGAAACTATCAAGAAAAAGATACAGGATTTAATCGTCGTTATGCCAGTCTTTTGCGAGGTCTTTTAATCACCTCTGATCATATCGCATCAGCCCATGAATTTGATTTGCCGGAGATTCCTATTCAAAAAGATTATATCCCGGTGATTAGCAGGCAAGAGCTAAAGGGTAATGACCTACTGCCTTTTCAAAAGAGATGTGGGGAAACAATTGGTAATGCCATTTTAAAAGCACCTACTGGCTCTGGCAAAACTGCTGCAATATTGTTATGGGCAGCAAATAATCAAGCTGAGAATGGTCGGTTATTTTATGTTCTTCCGCACACAGCAAGCATTAATGCTATGCATAAGAGGTTGCAGAAGATTTACTGCGAAAAGGCTGTGGGAGTTTTGCACCACAAAAATACTGCATACCTTTTCAGGTTATTTGAAAATGATTATTCATCAACAGACGCAGCCAAAATGGCGCAAACTGTCGCAGGATTGGCCAGGGAACTCTATCATCCAATTCGAGTTACAACTCCTCACCAGATATTGCGAGTGGCATTGAAGGGGAAGGGGTGGGAACTTGGATTATCTGAGTTCCCAAACGCGTGCTTTGTCTTCGACGAAATTCATGCGTTCGAACCTTTGCTAGTGGGGCTCACGATAGCAACTATTAAATGGCTGAAATCAATGGGTGCAAAGGTCTTGTTTGCTTCTGCAACACTACCATTGTTCTTAGAGAGGGCACTTCAATGTGAAGTCGACATCCCAGATGGAAATATCATAGTGCCTGAACCCCATTTGGAAGGTGATAAAGAAGTGTTGGGCAAAATCAGGCATGATATAGAAATAAGAGTTGGCAACTTGCTTTCAAATCTCGATGTTATTACAAATGAAATTGAGGCATCTCAGAAAACAGCCTTGATCATATGCAATCACGTTGCTACTAGCCAGACAGTTTGCAAGAAAATTAAAGAGCGGATTAGTGACGCAAAATTACTTCACGCCCGATTTAATTCTGAAGACCGTTTTAAAATAGAGTTTGAAATACAAGGGAAAAGACCGCCAAGAGTTCTTGTTGCTACACAAGCGGTTGAGGTCTCTTTGGATTTGGACTATGATTGTGGATATATTGAACCGGCACCTGCCGATGCTCTAGGTCAGCGTTTGGGAAGAATTAATCGCAGGGGTTCACGCAATAAACCTGTGCCTGTTGTAATATTTGAGGAACCATCAGCATCAAGTAAAGATAATCCGTTGTATTTGCCTTATGACGAACTTATCGTCAAGAAGACTGTGGAACTCTTCAGAAACTGTCAATTGCTGACTGAACAACAGTTAACAAGTATCGTAAGTCAAATATATGGCGATGGCTATCAGGGTGATTCTAAAACCGAGTTTGACAGAGGGTTAGGCAATCAGACAATTAGGCAGTTTGATGATAATATCATTGCAGGAACGCATAAAGACTGGGTTGAGGATGTAATCGAAGGATCGGACGGACAAGTTGAAGTATTGCCTATGGAGCTTATTGAACGATTCCATGAACTACAAAAAGAAAAACAATATCTTAAGGCCAAACTTCTTTTTGTGCCAATTCAAATAAGGCAATGCAGAAAACTTTTTAATGACAGGGTGTTATTTCAGGATAAGAAGCTTGACGAGTATGTAACCCGACTAGCATATTCACCTGAGTACGGTTTGGATTTATTGCGGGAAGTTGAAAACATTTTTTAGGCAACCGAAGTAAGATGTTATCAACCGGCACGGAAGTCAACTATTACTATCTGTGCCACTGAAAGCCGTGGTTGTTTTCGCACGACTTTCATATTACAAAGTGTTGGAAGGCGCAAGGGATTTGATATAATTCTGACAGAGCTTAAAGCTAATGAAGTGAGGTTATTTGGATAACGGAGGTAATGTCTATGGATGACAGAGATAAATCAATGGTTTTGGAGTTTAGGAGAAGGCTTCCGTCGGATTTGCAAAGCCATTTGACACGGCTCATTGTTTTTGGCTCGCGGGCACGTGGCGAGGCAAAGGAGGATTCTGATCTCGATATTATTGCCCTGGTTGATGTGAAGACTCCTGAAATAGAAAGGCATCTTGAGGACATTGTTTATCAAGTCATGTGGGATCATGATTTCAAGCCGGTCATCTCTCTCAAGGTAATTACTGACTCACAGTTTACTGACGCCCTTAAGAGAGGGTTTTCTTTCTATAAACACGTTGTACGTGAAGGCGTTTCTGTATGAAGGAAAACTTTTTCTGAAAGCTATAAAAGAACTGCTGGGATTGTCCTGAAATGCAAAACCCAGGATGTTAATGTTTGATATAACCGGCACGGAATTTAACTATTATCTCCTCTGCCACAGGAAGCTATGGCTCTTTAAGCATGACATCCATATGGAGCATACGTCTGACAACGTTTTCATGGGCAGGCTGATCGACGAGCATTCGTACCCGAGGGCGAAGAAGGAGATACTCATCGACGGGGTCGTGAAGATCGATTTCATGGACGATGGTGCCGTGCATGAGGTGAAAAAGTCAAACAAGATGGAGGAGGCCCATATCGGCCAGCTTCTCTATTACATTTACTGCCTGCGGCAAAAGGGCGTTGATATCAGGAAAGGGATCATAAACTATCCGAAACTCAGGAGGACAACGGAGGTTGAGCTTACGCCGGAAAAGGAGACAGAGATTGCTGGTGGACTTGGCAAGATCAAGGAAATAGAGGCGATGAAACAGCCGCCTTCCGTATTGAATGCCAAAATATGCAAGAAATGCGGCTATGAGGACTTCTGTTACTCGTGAAAAGGAATTATTACATAACCAATAACGGCAGGCTTAAGCGCAAAGATAACACGCTCTATCTTGAGCTTGAGTCGGGGGAAAAGAAGGCAATCCCGATAGAGGATGTGGAAGGCCTTTATCTTATGGGCGAGACAGACCTTAATACCAAACTCCTTAATTTCCTCTCGCAGCAGAAAGTCCCTGTGCACGTTTTTAATTACTACGGATATTATTCCGGCTCTTATTACCCGAGGGAACATCTAAATTCCGGGTTCCTGCTGGTGAACCAGGTGGAATGTTACAAAGACGGGGAAAAGAGACTGGCGGTCGCCAAAGAGCTTATAAGTTGTGCCGCTCATAACATCCTTCGCAATCTGAAGCATTATCAAAACAGGAAAACAGGGCTTGAAAGCTACATATCCGGGATCGAAGGCAAATTGCCCGAACTCGAAAAGGCCTCCGACATACTTGAACTCATGGCGTGGGAAGGGCACATACGAGAGCGCTATTATGACAGCTTCAACATTATACTCGAACTTGAAGAGGAATTCACGAAACGGACAAAAAGGCCGCCCGACAACATGATGAACGCTCTCATATCCTTCGGCAACTCTCTTTTGTACGCGACGACCCTTGGAGAGATTTACCATACTCAACTCAATCCCACGATAAGCTTCCTGCATGAGCCAGGTAACAGGCGCTTTTCTCTTAGTCTCGATATTGCAGAAGTTTTCAAGCCGGTGATTGTAGATCATGTGATCTTTAAGCTGATGAATACAAGGATGATCGCGGGAAATGATTTTGAGAAAGATGTGAATTTCTGCTACCTCTCTGAAAAGGGAAGAAAGGTATTCCTGAAGGAGTATGATGAAAGATTGAATACTACGATCAAACACAGATCGCTTGACAGGAACGTTTCATACAGACACCTGATCAGGCTCGAATGCTACAAGATCGAGAAATATGTCGCCGGATTTGAGGAATATAAGGGATTCAGAGCCTGGTGGTAGACTTAAAAGACAGTTTAAACCGTTTTAGCCGTTAATACCGGTAGGGGGAATGTGTACATCATTCTTGTTTATGACATAGGTCAAAAGAGGGTGCAGAAGGTGCATAAGATTTTGAAAAAGTATCTAAACTGGGTGCAAAATTCGGTTTTCGAGGGTGCCTTGACCGAAGGAAAGTTCGAGGCTATGAAGATAGACCTCGGCAAACGCATGAAGCCTGAAGAAGATTCGATAATTATCTATACTCTCGGCAGCCTGAAATATACTGACCGGGAAATTATTGGTATTGAAAAGAATTCGACTGACAATTTGTTATGATAAAAAGTCGTCAACCTGCCGGTCTTTTTGCACGACCGCTAGTTGACAGACTGGTTTTGTTCTTTGACAACGTAATCTCTTGTTTTCCAGGGCAAATATTTGCCTTTTAATCGGACCAATATGGAATTGAAACTAATGCAAGTTGAACTTGTCGTTATCAAGACAGTGTCTTTTAATCGGACCAATATGGAATTGAAACTCGTCTAAATTAGCATAAAAAACGTCAGAATCGCCCCCTTTTAATCGGACCAATATGGAATTGAAACACAAGTTCTTGTATTTTTGCGAAGTCAAATTTTATCTCTTTTAATCGGACCAATATGGAATTGAAACGTTAATGCTTCCAACGCAGCTAAATTCGATATAACCTTTTAATCGGACCAATATGGAATTGAAACGCCTTAACTGTTTTCGCAAGATGCTCATCGCTTAATCTTTTAATCGGACCAATATGGAATTGAAACCATACCAGTCCGCTTCTTTCAGCGACATCTTGTAGACTTTTAATCGGACCAATATGGAATTGAAACATGCATCACAAAACGTATTTGATGCCGGGGGCGCAGTCTTTTAATCGGACCAATATGGAATTGAAACCGGCAAAGCCGGGACGGGGAAAACACATCTGGCAGTCTTTTAATCGGACCAATATGGAATTGAAACTCCCGCGCCACAGTGATAATGAGTCCGGCGGTAGTGCTTTTAATCGGACCAATATGGAATTGAAACCCCTAAATCGGTTTCCCGACCGGGCCGGAATCCTCCTTTTAATCGGACCAATATGGAATTGAAACCCTTCAAGAAAAATGACAAAAGGAGAAAACGATGGAACTTTTAATCGGACCAATATGGAATTGAAACTGTTTTATGTTTGAAATTCGTGCTCTTTCAAGTTGACTTTTAATCGGACCAATATGGAATTGAAACGATGGGGGGATAGAAACGTCTGCACCGGGAGTTGCCTTTTAATCGGACCAATATGGAATTGAAACTTTCATAACTCACACTGTCTGTTTTGCTCGGCACTCTTTTAATCGGACCAATATGGAATTGAAACGAGGAATACAAAAGGAGGGTTAAGGGGAAATGAAAGCTTTTAATCGGACCAATATGGAATTGAAACTCGTTTTTTCAATACCAAGATCATCAATCGTGAGGCTTTTAATCGGACCAATATGGAATTGAAACTTGTAACATATTAATTATAGTTGCCGATCTTCTTTGCTTTTAATCGGACCAATATGGAATTGAAACAGATTTGTGTCATACAACCATATACTCATTTCCCAACTTTTAATCGGACCAATATGGAATTGAAACTTGCCTCATTTGCAGCGATGTATGGGTCACTATGAACCTTTTAATCGGACCAATATGGAATTGAAACAAAATTCAAATCGTCTGCATATATAGTCATCTTGTCCTCTTTTAATCGGACCAATATGGAATTGAAACTATTTCAGCATGATCGTAAAACAAATAATTTGCAGGCTTTTAATCGGACCAATATGGAATTGAAACTGAGTTCTTTTGTGGTGTACGACGCGCTGTCCGACTTTTAATCGGACCAATATGGAATTGAAACGAGGAAAATAACTGATATTACGCTACAGCAGATTAACTTTTAATCGGACCAATATGGAATTGAAACCGGCTCACAATCATATCGTCCCACTCGCGCTCGGCCCTTTTTTAAATTGGACTGCCCTGAGGCGGATCAGCGGTTTGCCGTGAAAGTTCCTTGAGGTAAGATTTAATCAACTTTTCTTGTGATATAATCATAACCAAAAGGTTTCAACATATGCACCCTATTATAAGAACGGTATCATTGAACCTGGATAAACCATCGCCATCCGATAAGCGGGCTGATAAAGAACGGCTGCTGGATGGGTTGAGAGGGATCGGCATTGACCGGCCTGTGGAAATTGATCTTAAGCTTCTCAGAAGGCTTCCGTCTTATTTAAGAGATCACGATTTCTCCATAACTATGACCCTGGGTATGACTGGAGATAAGGGCGACACCTGCAAGGTCATCGACATCGGAAAATCTTTGTCCTATGCAGTTGCTGTCGATATAGGAACAACAAATATGGTAGCGTCTATCTTTGATGTAATCAAGAAAGAACGGATCGGCAGTGCCGAAATGGAGAATCCTCAGATCCTTACCGGGCCGGACGTGCTTACGCGAGTACATCTTGCTATGAGCGGAAAGGGCGACTACCTGCATTTACTTTTAATTGATGGAATTAATGAATTGATCCGCAGGATCTGTGCCGAGCACGGAGTGGCAACCGAAGACATCGGCGCAGTTATCTTTGCGGGCAATACTATCATGACCCACTTTCTGCTGAATTTATCTGTGGACTCTATTTCTGTTGAGCCATATATTCCCGTTGCCCACAAACCTGCTTTTATTTCCGCCGGTTCTATCGGCGTAAGGATACATGAGCAGGGTATCGCTTACGTATTTCCCAATGCCGGAAGCTACGTAGGCGGCGACATAATATCGGGAATTCTTTTTTCGGGCGGTTATAAACAAAAAGAGCCGTTTATTATTGTGGATGCCGGGACTAATGCCGAAATTGTACTGGGATGTGAGGAATGGATAATGGTAGGGGCCGGCGCTGCAGGACCCGCACTCGAAAGTGGTATTGCCGAAGTGGGTATGAGGGCGGAAGAAGGAGCTATAAGCCATATTGAAATGCACAATGGCGATGATACGGTCACTATAAAAACTATAGGGGACAAGAAACCCAAAGGTATCTGCGGATCGGGCATGATAGATCTGATTTCGGAACTATATGCTGCGGGCATTATTAACCAGCAGGGAAAGTTGAGCGGGAGTTCACGAAACATTAGGGAGACAAATGGGGCCAGGGAGTATGTCCTTTATGAATCGCTCGACACTGTGCTTGTTATAAAGGAAACCGATATAGAAAATTTTCTGCGTTCAAAGGCCGCCATGTTTTCTTCTCTTCGTGTCATGGTAAAAGCCGTAGGCCTTTGTTTCAGGGACATCGCACGGTTTTACGTAAGCGGTGCGCTCGGCACCGGAATAGACACTGACAAGGCCATCCGGATAGGGTTTATTCCTGATATCGACCGGAGCAGATTCATCGCGCTGGGCAATTCTTCTCTTGCAGGGGCCGAAATGCTGCTTCTGGACAGTTCGCTCATAAAGGACATCGATGCTATTTGTGCAATGGTGACCTACAGGGAAATGAACACTGACGGGGAATTCATGAGGGAATTCCCTGCAGCCATGTTTATTCCGCATACTAATCCCGAAGTCCTGAAATGCTGATGACTACAGGCCAAAAAGACTGCGGGGCTACTGGCGTTCCCGCGGTCCGATAGTATTTAGCGCCGCCCGTATCTTCCCGGTGACATTCTCCGGCAACCGGACGTATCCGAGCTGGGGCGCGTATTTTTGGCCATCCAGCAGGCACCACTGGAACAGGTCGCGGACAGACTTTGCCTTTTCAGCATCCGGGTAGTTCTTATAGAGCAGTATCCAGCTGAAGGTGACGATAGGGTAGGAATTCTGTCCCGCTGGGTCCGGTACGAAGACTCGCAGGTTATCAGGCATTTCCGTTGCAGACAACGCGGCTGTGCAGCTCTGCTCGGTAGGCTTGACGAACTTGCCTTCCTTATTCTCGAGGACCGCCAACTTAAGCCCCAGTTTGCGGGCGAATTCATAGCTCACGTAGCCGATTGAGCCGATTGACTGGTTGATGCGAGCGGCTACGCCCTCATTACCTTTTGCCCGCATGGCGTTGCCCGGCCAATTCACCAGAGTGGCGGGACCATGCTGGGCGCGCCACTTTTCGCTGATGGCATCGAGGTGTTTCGTGAACGCATAGGTCGTGCCGCTGCTGTCCTGACGCACTACTGTCGCGATTGATAACTTCAGGAGCTTTGCGCCCGGATTAGTCTTTGCAATTGCCGGGTCGTTCCACTTCTTTATCTCGCCCAGGAATATGCCGGTATAAGCATTGCGCGATAGCTTGAGGTCACCCTCCAGGTCGGGGAGGTTGTAAGCGAGTACAACACTGCCGGCTGTCACTGGCAGCAACAGCACTCCGTTTGGAACCTGGGCGATATCTTCGTCCTTCATCGCCGCATCGCTGGCCCCGAAATCCACCAGTTCCTCTTCTTTTACATTCCTGCCGATAAACCGCCGGATACCCTCTCCACTGCCGACGCTGTCATATACGATGGCCGTTCTTGGGTGGTCGTTATGGTAGATCTCAAACCAGCGTTTGTAGAGCCAGGAAGGGAAAGTCGCTCCGGCCCCGCGCAAAAGAACGCCACCGGGCGGGGCTGTGACCTTTTCGTCCTTGCTGTCCTTCGGAGAGCATCCCTGAAGACTCCCCATAAGAACAACGACTGCCAGCAAGAACGCAGCACCTCTCAAGGCCATATGGAACGCTCTGTAAACTCGCATTGTCTTTTCTCTCCTGTCCGGCTGCGCAGGCTTCGGTGCGCAGCATGGCTTGGTTAGCTGAACTCGCCTCTGATATAGTCCTTGGTGTACTGTTCTCTGGGGTCATTAAATATCTGACCTGACTCGCCAAACTCCACGAGGTATCCGCACCTGCCGCCGTCAGAGGTGTCTACGTACAGGAAGCCGGTGTTGTCCGCGACACGCTGCGCCTGCTGCAGGTTATGGGTAACAATGGCGATCGTGTAACGGGTCTTCAGTTCGACCATGAGTTCTTCGATCCTGCGGGTGGCAATAGGGTCGAGGGCGGAGCAAGGCTCATCCATGAGCAGCACTTCCGGTTCCGTGGCAATGGCCCTTGCAATACAGAGTCGCTGTTGTTGTCCCCCGGACAGTGAAAGGCCGCTCTTTTGGAGCTTGTCCTTGACCTCGTCCCACAGCGCTGACCGCTTCAAGGCATCTTCGACCTTCTCAGCTACAGGTCCCTTATAGCTATTCAGCCTCAAGCCGAAGGCGACGTTATTATAAATGCTCATGGCGAATGGGTTGGGCTGCTGAAACACCATGCCAATAAAGCGCCGCACCGCAGTTGCATCTACAGAAGGGTGATAGATATCCTTGCCGCGGAAGTGCACGTGACCTTTGAACCGAAAACCCCGCACCAGGTCATTCATGCGGTTCAGGCAGCGCAAAACCGTGCTTTTACCGCACCCTGACGGTCCGATGAAGGCCGTGATTCTATTCTTCTTCACAGGGATTGACGTATCACGGACGGCCTTGAATGTGCTGTAGTAAAGCTCGTCTATATTACAGTCGATGACAACTCCATTACTCGCGGTCTCTTTGGCCGACCTTTGGGCGGTATCAATCCGGGCTTTCGATAGCTTTTCTGCATTTGTTGTGTTTCTCATGTCTCGACCCTCCTATTCGTGGATTTGACGGCGTGAGAACGCCTGCCCGATAAGATTTGTGACCAACACCAGCAATACTAGAACCAGTGCCGCGACCCAGGCGAGGTCCACCTGATTATCAAAGGGCATGCCTGCAAAGTTGTATATGAGCACTGCTAACGACGCAGTAGGTTGTTTAAGATCGAATCCGCCCCGGAAGAGCCAGTAGTTGCTGAAAAGGGCTGTGAAAAGCAATGGCGCAGTTTCGCCGGCAGCGCGGGCTATCGCCAGCATGATGCCGGTAAGAATGCCGGGCATGGCTGTGGGCAGAAGGACCATCCAGGTGGTCTGCGTGGGAGTTGCACCCATCCCGATTGCTGCATCACGCATCTTTGCCGGGACCATACGGATGGCGTCTTCAGCGGTCAGAATGATAGTCGGCAGCATCAGAATTGAAAGGGCGACACCCCCCGCGATTGCGGAGTAGCCTCCAAAAGTCAACACCAGGACGCCATAGGCGAACACGCCGGCCAGGATAGACGGAAACCCTGTGAGGATTTTGGCCCCGAATCTGACCGCACCGGCGAACGGACTCTCCGGCCTCGACTGCGCTAGGTATACAGCGCTGAGAATGCCGAGTGGGATACTGATCAATGCTGCAAGGGCGACCATGATCAGTGTGCCGAGGATTGCGTTGCCGAACCCTCCGCCTTGCTCCATTGGAGCGGGTGGCAGTTGAGTGAAGACGTCAAGACTGAGTCTCTGGCCGCCACGCCATAGCAGCATCAACACCACGGAGAACAGGGGGATCAGGGCCAACATCGTCATCGCAGATACCAGGTTGCTTAAGAGCAGGTCAACCAGAGTGCGGGGTCGCCGTAGGGACCTCTCCAACTCGCAGAAGTCCACGTCTGCAAACGGGTTGACCTCCGGACCAACGGGATCCGGTGGACCAGGTGTGATGCGTGGGTTTATGGCGGCATCCTGAGTGTTCATTACTTTCCTCCTTCCTGTCCGGCTGATGCCTTCTGGAGAATGATCGAGCCAATGATATTGACAAACAGCGTAATAGCCAGGAGGACAAGTGCCGCATACATAAGCACGCCCACATCCTTCTTTGCAGCTTCAGGGAAGTTGTTGGCCAGCAGTGCTGCCAGGGTGTTTGCCGGGGAAAACAACGAAACACTTATCCGATTGGCGTTTCCTACAAGCATGGCAAGAGCCATCGTCTCACCCAGAGCTCGTCCGAAGGCCAGGATCACCGCCCCTGCAATGCCACGGGCAGCTGTAGGGAGGATTACTGCCAGGATGGTCTCCCATCGTGTTGCACCCATGCCGTAGGCGGCCATCCGGAGCTTTGGAGGCACCGACACCAGGGCATTACGGCTGATAGCTGTAATGGTTGGCAGAATCATTATAGCCAGAACAATAACGGCCGGGAGCACCCCGGGCCCGGTCAGCGTGGTGCCGAACAGCGGGATCCATCCCAGTTTCAGGTTGAGCCAGTTGCATGCGGGCCGGATAAGCGGGATAATCACAAACAACCCCCATAATCCGTACACGACGCTGGGGATCGCGGCCAGCAGTTCAATCAGGTTCTTCAGCAGTACCTCTGCGCGGTCAGGCAGTTTGCCCAGCACTGGATGGAACTGAAGTCCGAAAGCCTTCAATATCTGAAAAACAGCCTGGGCGAGGAACCCTTCGCTGAGGAATATTGCCGCTGCCACCCCGAAAGACGTACCGATGAGCAGGGCAAGGAAAGACGTGTAGAGAGTACCCCATATTTCGGGGAGGATACCGAACTGTCCGGTGTTGGGGTCCCACGTGGTCCCTGCGAGGAATCCAGGCCCGTACTGCCGTATAGCGGGCACGGCATCCTTGGCTATCTCCAGCATGATGAGCGCTACCATGAGGACCGACAGGCACGCGAAACCGCAGCACAGCCAACGGAACGCGGTATCGACTACTTGCTGGGAATGCGTAGGTGGCCGCGAGATCTGGTTTATGTCAGACATGATTGCACTTTCTCCATTTGAGTCGCCCCGCTCAGGGGGTGGCCCTTGCTATTTCGTGCGACGTTGTGCCCGGCTGTTACTTGATGTTCTTGAGTGCGGCGAGCACCTTATCCCCAACAGTCTTTGGCAGCGGGATATACCCGAGAGGCTCGGCATCCTTCTGACCGTCGGTAACAACGTATTTCAAAAGGTCCTGGAGTATCGCTGTCTTCTTTTTGTCCGGGTTGTTCTTGTATAGAAGGACCCAAGTGTAAGTGACAATAGGATAGGCGTTCTTGGCAGCAGGGTCAGAGACCCACGCGATCAGATCGTTTGGTATAATTGCCGAAGCAAGGGCAGCCTGGCCGGATACTGAAGTAGCCGCGACGTAGTTGCCCGACTTGTTTTCCAGAATAGCTGTGGGCAGTTTCTGACTCTTGGCATAGCCGTACTCCACATAGCCTATGGACCCCGGCGTCGTCTTTATACTGGCGGTGACACCTTCGTTACCCTTGGAACGGGTTCCCACCGGCCAGTTCGGCATCTTATTAATGCCGGGGCTCTTGGCGAAGTCCGCACTGATGGCGCTCAGATGCTTTGTAAAGACATAGGTCGTGCCGCTGCCGTCGGCCCGCACGACCACGTTGATCGGCATGTCGGGGAGTTTGATCCCGGGGTTGGATTTGGCGATCAAAGGATCGTTCCACTTCTTGACCTTGCCCAAAAAGATGTCGGCATATACCTTCCGTGACAGCTTCAAATCAGTCACGCCTGTTATATTGTAAGCCAGCACGATGCTGCCGGCGGTCACAGGGAGGCATTGCACCCCGGCTGCGACATGGGACATTTCGTCCGGCGTCATAGCAGCGTCGCTGGCGCCGAAGTCCACGGTTTTGTCCATGAAGCTCTTAACTCCGCTGCCGCTGCCGACTGATTGGTAGTCGATCTGCACATTCTTGTGTGAGCCGCTGTAGGCCTTGAACCACTTAAAATATAGTGGGGCAGGAAAGCTTGCCCCTGCGCCCTGCAACTTAACGAGGTCGGAGGCACCGCCCCACGCGGTGAAACCAAGGACAAGCGCCGCGACCAAAACAATCGAACTCCAACGAGCAACCTTCATGTCAATTCTCCTTTTGTATAGATATTTCAAATTATTGTGACTGGATTAATATACCCGGCAGTCTTTGTTGCGGGAACCTCCTGAGAAAAGCTGATCGCCTTTTTGATTGTCTAAGGTTATCATACCCGGCGTTACGCCGGTGTTAAGCCAGTGTTAAGTATGCGTTAAATCTTCATGTCCTATCCTGCCAGCGAATTAATAGACTAGTGATTACCGGGTTACAAACGTGTGGATAAGACTTTAGAAAAATAGAGCCGTTTGGCAGCTACGCCGGCTCTTTATGAAATGGCTGATTTGTGCAGAATAGAAGTCGCGGTTTTTGCACAACTTTTGTTAATTAGTTTACCTTAACAGTTGGTAGTTCGCTGATACCGAGGTCAATATCGTCATCCGGTATGATGCGTTTGGCGCCTATGAATCGACTGAAATAATAAGGCGTTTCAAGACTGTCGATCGTTATTTTCTTGGAAAGTGAAGAAGCATGTATAAAAAGGTGGTTGCCGAGGTAGATACCAACGTGCGAAGGGAAAGATGCATAAGTCTTGAAGAAAACGAGGTCCCCTGTTTCAAGATCTTCTTTATCAACAGCTTCACCGAGACTGAATTGTTCACGGGCGCTGCGGGGTATGTTCTCACCGACGAAACTGAAGACTCTCTGCACATATCCGGAGCAATCCAGGCCGATAGCCCCGTTTCCGCCGAAATGGTAGGGGAGGTGAAGCATCTTTTTAGCAAAAAGGATGAGGCGCTCTTTTATGCTGAGATCAGCAAGAACTTCTTCTGAAGTCGCCAGTTCTTTTACCTCTTCTAGGCGGGCCGAAGTGCCGGCGCGGGTAGGTTTCTCAACATAGATGCCATTAGACCTGGCAGCGCCTTCTTTCGTGTCCGGCGCTATTTTGGCCAGGTAGATTTTTTGGCCGCGCTTCAAAGAGTTGTCTTCCAGGCCGTTAATTTCCTTCAAATTATCCACGTTCGTTTTGAAGCGCCTGGCGATTTTACGCAACGTATCTCCCTTTCTGACAGTATATACATTAGACTCATGACTTTTGGCGTTGACTACGATCTCCTGGCCCGGCTTTAATTTTCCCCGTTTGAGATTATTGGCTCTTCTCAATTCATTAACTGTAGTTCCGTATTTTTTAGCAACAGATTTGAAAGTGTCCCCTTTTTTAACTGTATATGCAGTTTCATTGTGTGATGCTTCAGAAGTTTCAGGAGCAGTATTTTTTGATAAATCCTTTTTTGAGTTATGCGAGGCATGCTTCGTTCTGTGGTTCTTTTCAGACACAGGGATGGACAGCTTTATACCGGTGCTTAATTTACAGGACTTAAGGTTGTTAGCTTCTTTTAATTCGGACACTTTGACTTTGTATTTCTTTGAAATTCTTTGTAAGGTATCGCCTTTCTTCACAGTATAGGAAACACTTGCACCGGCTGTCTGCGCGATGAAAGAAAAAGCGATAATAAAGGTCAACACTGCATAAAAACGTTTCAGACACTTCATGCGGCAACCTCCCTCAAAAGTAATTTAGGCTGCTTCGTCTTTCAAAAAATCACTGATAGGCGGCAAGTCACTTAAATTCTTAAGGCCAAAGTACTGCATGAACTCTCTTGTTGTCCCGTATAGAAAAGGTCTACCGGGCGTTTCTTTTTTACCCACTATTTTAATTAAATGTTTATCCAGAAGGCTCTTGACAGCCCCATCGGAATTAACGCCCCGCAACTGGTCTACCTCCAGTTTTGTCACAGGCTGCTTATATGCAATAATGGCAAGGGTCTCAAGGGCAGGTTGCGAGAGTTTATTCGTCTGGTTGATATGCTTAAAACGTCTTATCCACAATGAGAGATCGGGATCGGTGACCATCTGGTAGCCATCCGCGATTCCAATGATCAATATGCCGGAATTCCTGGACTTATAGTCAGAAGACAATTCGTCAAGAAGTCTCCCGATTTCCTGTTCACCGAGTTCAGTTGCCTTTACAAGACTGCTCATATTCACCGGTTCTCCGGCAACGAACAGCAGGGCCTCGATGACCGCTTTCTGTGAGAATTCCTCCATTGCGGTGTATGATAACAAACTGTGACTTGAATTTCAAATAAAAAATCACTTAACATAGAGAATGGTTAAAGGCAAAAGGCTAAGGGCGAATGGCGAACATCAGAAAAAAAGGGTTACCTTTTACCTTTTGCCCTTCGCCTTTTGCCTGTTTTTTTTATTTGTCTTTGCTGTTACAGCCTACAGTTTCAGTGCGGGCGGGTGTGACGGAGATTGCAGGAAATGCCATACGTTGACCAATGAGGAAGCCCTCGGCATACTGAAGAAAATGCATTCTAATGCCAAAGTTGCAGGCATCCAGATAAGTCCTGTTAAAGGACTGTGGGAAGTCACTTTGGATGACAATGGCAAAAAAGGCATTTTTTATACGGATTTCTCAAAAAAGTTTGTAATATCAGGCCCTATCATTGAAGTCAGCAGCGGAACCAATAAAACCCAGGAGAACTTTCAGAAGCTTCAGAACAACAGAAAGATTGATGTCTCGAGGATACCGCTCAATAAGGCACTGGTCATAGGTAAGAGAAGCGCACCAAAAAAAGTCATTGTTTTTACCGATCCCGAGTGCCCGTTCTGTGCAAAACTGCACCAGGAGATGAAAAAAGTTGTTGCTGAAAGAAAAGACATTGTTTTTTATATAAAATTGTTTCCATTGGCCGCTCACAAGGACTCGTATTGGAAAGCTACGTCTATGTCATGCAAAAAATCACTGAAGATGATGGATGATAACTTTGAAGGGAGGCCTATTGCAAAGGCCGAGTGCAGTACGAAAGAAATTGACGAGAACATAAAACTGGCCGAATCTCTGGGTATCACAGGCACTCCGACATTGATACTTCCCGGTGGTAAGGTGCATGAGGGAACTCTGCCGGCTGATAAGCTTATTGATCTTATCGACAAGAAAGCTGTAACTCATTGAATAATGAGCGTCAACTCTGAATCGCTCAGTGTCTTATTGTCAGCTTCGGCTGTTTTAATGGCGCTCTTTTTCTTTGCTCTTTATTTCCCCCGCCTTCTGAAGAAGAAAAGACTGGAAGCTGAACGTATTGAAATGAATACTGTTATGGACGCTTTCACTGTACTTGGAGGTGAAATTAAATCTCTTAAGGAACAGCTTATCGTGAAAGAGAGGCTCGCTGCCCTGGGCGAGGTGGCTGCAGGAATTGCGCACGAATTCAGGAACCCGATGGGTGTTATTGCGGGTTATGCACGGCTCCTTCAGAAGAACGGGATGGATACCGACAACAGGAAGGAAATCGTCCAGGCAATCCTGAATGAAATTGAGGAAATGAACCGCGTGATGGAGGAACTGCTTAAGTTTTCGAAATCCGAGCCCATCAATAAAAGCGATTTTGAACTTGTGGATTTTGTCAGGAATGTGGTCAGGAGCATGGGTGATACTGAGGCCGAGATCAAGTTTATGCCTTGCGAACCTTTAACCATAAAGGGTGACAAGACACTTCTCCGGCAAGCAGTCATGAACCTGCTTCAGAATGCCCTTCAGGCAGGCGATAGAATAAGAATTGATATAGAAAAAGCGGATCTTTCCGGAAGGGAAGGGGTGTCCATCGCTATTAAGGACAATGGTCAGGGCATACCGAAAACAGATATCAACAAGATATTTTTGCCCTTTTACACTACAAAAAGCAGTGGTTCGGGCATTGGACTGGCTCTGGTGCAGAAGATTGCACTGGCTCATGGGGGCAGCACGAGCGTGAACAGCAAAGAAGGGAAAGGCAGCACGTTCCGTTTATATTTACCATTACAATAATGACAAAACCCGTCCTTATAGTTGAAGACAAACGGAGCATGGCAGACATGCTTGCCAGGACGCTTGAGTCTGAAGGTTTCCAGGTTCGGGCAGTCGGAAATCTTAAAGATGGTCTTGAGGCTCTTTCCCGGGAAGACTTCAGTGCAGTTATAACCGATCTTAAACTGCCTGACGGGAACGGCATGACATTGGTTGAAGCAGTTCGGGAAGGGTTCCCTTTCCTGCCCGTCCTGGTGATGACGGCATTCGGCAGCATAGAAATTGCGGTCAAAGCTATTAAGCAGGGGGCCTACGATTTTATTACCAAACCGTTTGATCCGGATCATCTAATCGTTATGCTGAAGAGAGCACTTGAAGATCGAAGTGTTCAGAAAGAAAATCTAATACTTAAACATGAATTGTCAAAGTTATTGAAAATGCCTGAAATTGTCGGGGCAAGTTCGCAGTGGAACGGGGTAATGGAAAAAATAGGAAAAGTCGCCCCTCTCAAGACTACAGTGCTGATTCTTGGCGAAAGCGGCACAGGAAAGGAGCTTATTGCGCGGGCAATTCATCATCTCAGTCCCAGGGCAAAAGAAGCTTTTATTCCAGTTAATTGCGCGGCAATACCTAAAGAATTAATTGAGAATGAGATATTAGGCCACGAAAAAGGGGCTTTTACCGGGGCTTTGGAAGTAAAGCCAGGCAGGTTTGAACTAGCTGACAGGGGCACGATATTCCTGGATGAAATAGGTGACATGGAACTGTCGCTGCAATCGAAACTCTTGCGTGTGCTGCAGGAGAACGAATTCGAGCGCGTTGGGGGCACAAAAACCGTGAAGGTCGATGTGCGGGTCCTTGCAGCCAGCAATAAAGACCTTGAAAGGGAAGTTAAAGAAGGTCGTTTCAGGGATGACCTTTATTACCGTTTGAACGTATTTCCTGTGCATATACCGCCTTTGAGGGAGCGAAAAGATGATGTTCTCCCGCTTGCGTTATATTTTATCAAGTTGTTTTGTGCGGAAATGAATAAAGCGCTACCATCGCTTTCGCCTGAATCCGAACGTATTTTGCTCGGGAATGAGTGGAAAGGCAATACCAGGGAGCTGAGGAATATTATTGAACGAGCGGTTATCCTGTGTGATGGTCGAGTAATTGGACCTGAACACCTCAACCCTGCGTGGAGCACTGTAGCGCAGCAGCCGGGCGATGAAGTTGCGCTATCTGAAATCGCCCAGTCAGCAGTCAGGAACGCTGAAAAATTTAAAATAGAAGCGGTGCTCGTGCAAACAGGAGGCAATAAGACCAAGGCAGCGGAAATACTTAAAGTAAGTTATAAGACATTGCTTACCAAGATTAAGGAATATGG
>JADFXU010000050.1 GCA_015233365.1 Nitrospirota bacterium
GGCGCTTTTGAAAAGGGCTATTATTTTGCCTGATCCGATTATCTGCTCCTCGGGTATACGCGGAACAAGTTCTTCCGCAATAGTCTGGATGTCATCCGTCAGCTTGTATATCACGTCATAAAGGCGGACCTCAACACCACGCTCCCGCAGTATTTTTTCCATCGCCGGCATCACACCGACCTGGAAACCGATAATGAGCCTGCTTGCTGTCTCTGCAAAAAGCACATCCGATACGCTAATGGACCCGATGCCGCTGTGAATTACACTTATTTTGACATTGGGCGTAGTCAGTGCCGCAAGGCTGTTCGTAACAGCCTCCACGCTTCCCACAGAGTCGCATTTAAGCACTATTCCGAACTTCAGTTTTTTTATTTCCGCCGAAAATCCATGCGGCCCCGTTTTTTTCACACTTTTCATGGTTGTGCCGACCTCTAAAGGTTTCCTGCTAAAATCATAGGCCTTTTATTCAGTTGCGTCAATTTTTGTTGACATAGCGATGTTTTTTGGAGACTATCAATGCTGTCAGCCGCAAATTGTGGGATGCATTCCTTGGATGATTCCTGCCACTCATTCCCTTATATTCTTGCCATCCGTTCCGAAGCAAACTTGCCACCCAGGCAGGGGACGACCTAGCTTCGCCCCGAAACATTGACGGATAGGTACTTCTCTGTACTAAGCAGTATTACGAGAAGGCAAACTGGTGTATCTTACTATCGGAAATTGTTAACGTATAAATAACCGAGATGCAGTGGCTGTTTCCTGTCGATTGGATGAATTGACTGTAAATCATGTAGAGAAAAGTGATAACATAAAACATGGAAATGATCCCTTTTCGATCAGAAAGTCGCAGAAAAACCTTTTACAAATGGGCCAACGCACTAGCTCTCATTACCATTTTTTACAATCTTATGGAAGGTATTGTGTCTGTATTTTTCTCCTATAAAGACGGCACCATAGCGCTCTTTGGCTTCGGGGCTGACTCCTTTGTCGAAGTTATTTCGGGGATAGGGATTTGGCACATGATCCGGCGGATGAAACAGAACGGCAATGAAAACCATGATGCTTTCGAAAAAACCGCGCTGAAGGTTACCGGAACTGCATTTTACATACTTATGGCTGGACTAGTCATTACGTCTCTCATAAACCTCTATATGGGGTACAAACCGGAGACTACGTTGTGGGGTATTATTGTCGGGAGTATCTCTATTCTAGCCATGTGGCTTCTTATTCATTACAAGATGAAAATCGCCCGGCAGTTCAATTCTCAGGCATTGATTGCTGACGCCAACTGCTCAAGGGCATGCATGTATCTTTCACTGGTTCTCCTCGTTGCAAGCATAGGCTATGAACTCACTGGACTAGGACTGCTCGACTCGATCGGAGCAATTGTTATTGCTGTACTGTCGTTTAAAGAAGGGCGTGAGGCCTTTGAAAAGGCAAAGGGCAATTTGATATGCTCCTGTCAGGGAAGCTGCAAGTGATCGTAGATCTGCCGATGCCACATCTTGCCCGAGGCTTTCTGTGAGGCACAAATGTAAATTTGCACTCTTAACACAGGCTTGCTTCTGTTTGTTGGTCGGTGTACCAAACAAAAAGATGGTGTATGGTACTGGGAAAAACGTGGATTCCCGCCTGCGCGGGAATGACGAACAGCTTGCCCTTAGGACTCAATCGAGCGCAGTATAAGATTTATCTGATTTTTCAAAAAGGGAAGCTTTTCAGTAATAATTCCCCAGACGATTTCGTTATCGATTCCAAAATATTCATGTGAGAGGACATTCCTGAAATCCTTTATTGTCCTCCAGTCAACATCTGGATAGCGGGATTTAAGCTCATCAGAAATACTGCCTGCTGCTTCGCCGATCACCTCAAGCTCTCTAATTGTTGCGGATTGTGTTTTCCTGTCACTTACAAGTGTATTGAAATCAACATCCTCGATAAAGCTCTCGATTGCACCGATCGAATCAATTATATCGCTGAGATATAGTGCATCCGATCTTTTAGACATAAATTATTTCTCTGCGTACGTACTCTTTCACGGCAGGTTTAATAGTAGATTCGATGCCGAGATCTATTTTCTTGTGAAAATTATCCTCAAGAAAATGCAGTAACTTAAAATAATTATTTGCCTTGTTGCCGTCAGACAGTTCAACCGCTATATCAATATCACTATTCTCATGCGCATCCCCCCGTGCATAGCTGCCGAACAGACCTATTTTCACTACACCGAGTTGCTCCTCAAGTTGCTGTTTATGCTCTCTGATAAAATCCAGAATCTCATCTCTTGTCATAAGGAACACTCCCTTAATACATACTTATTAACGCCCTGTTTTATAGGTTTATTATAGCACTTTACTATCTTAAGAGACTCACCTAGCGCGGATTTTTTACGCGCCGTGTTGGTACTGCGTTCCATGGGTCGTCAGGCCACGGATGCTTTGGATACCGGCCTTTCAGTTCCTTTTTGACCTGCTGATAGCCGGTGTGCCAGAAACCCTGCAGATCCTGTGTGATCTGCACGGGTCTTCGGGCCGGTGAAAGAAGATGAAGCAGGACTTTCACACGGCCCCCGGCTATCACCGGCGTATCGGCCAGGCCGAACATTTCCTGCAGCTTTACGGCAAGTACCGGTACTTCTCCCAGGGTATAGTCGAGTTTTATATGGTTGCCGCTCGGCACAATAATAGATGCAGGCGCAAGCTCGTCGAGATGCCTTTTCTGCTGCCATGCGAGCCGCGCCTTCAACGCGGGCAGGACTTCAAGACCGGCAATGTCCTGACTGCTGCGCATGCCGCCGAGCGAGGGCAACAGCCATTCTTCAAGAGTTGATACAAGATGATCGTCAGAGATATCAGGCCACATTTCCTGCGGAAATACTTTTCGCATGAGAGCCACACGCCCCTTGAACTGCCTGGCCTCTTTATTGAATAAGAGCATTCCGGGATCGGACCGGATCGCTTCGCATAGAAAGGGGGCCGCTTCTTCGTCAGCCGGGATAAAGGGCTTTGTTGACAGCAGGACTGAGCCCAGCCGTTCTTCGATGGCGGCAATTATTCTGTTTTCTCTTCTGTCCCATCCGATTCGCCGCAGGGTCCGGATACTTGCCGCGCACTCCTGCCGGATAAGGATCTCGGTGAGAGGCGAGGCGAGATGGACCAAGCCTTCACCCTTCTCCCCCGCATCCACGTTAATGGCAATAATGAAAGAACTCCGGCCAAGGCCGCTCGTTGGCGCCAGCCGTGCTCCTCTTCCCTGAGCCAGGATAAAACGCCCGCTGCAATCCCCACGGTTTTGAGCAATCCTGTCCGGAAAAGCGCATAGAAGCAAATGGGACGTTATTTCAGGGTCCCACGTCTTGCGGGATGAACTCTTTTGTGATTCCGGCATTAATCTGATAAGATGCTTTGCTGTACGGTCCACTGCAGCCAACGCCCATGAATCCGCCTTGTCAGGCACTTCTTTTCCATTTCTCCAGGCACGAATTACATCGAATCTTTCAGCGATATCGGGTTCCTGCGCACCGGACTTATTGCCGCGGCGCAGTATATCTCTTTCCGAAAGGATGGCTGCAAGGTCAGCTCCGTTATAAACACAGCCGAGTTCTTCTGCCCTCACCATAATCCGTGCAAGCCGGGGGTGAAGGGGCAGGCGGCTCATGGCCCTGCCAACGCCGGTAATCGAACCTGATGGATCAAGTGCGCCCAGGTCTGTCAGCAACCGGCGCGCAGCGTCCCAGGCAGCTGCAGGCGGCGCATCAAGCCATGCCAACCCGGAAGGGTCCCTTACGCCCCATACGGAAAGTTGGAGCACGAGTGCCGACAGGTCGGATATGAGCATCTCCGGCGGAGTAAAGGGGATCATGGACTGAAATGCATAACGGCTGTAAAGACGATAGCAGATGCCGGGACCTAGCCGCCCTGCCCTCCCTTTGCGCTGCACGGCAGACGCCTTTGAGACGGAAATCGTGATTAATTTGTTCATACCTGATGCCGGGTCAAATTGGAGCCTGCGCGTCAGGCCGCTGTCTATGACAACGTGCACACCCTCGATTGTAAGGCTTGTCTCGGCTATATTAGTAGCGAGCACAATCTTGCGTTTCAACGAAGGGAGAATAGCGCGTTCCTGCTCCTCAAAAGGCAGGTCGCCATAGAGGGAATGTATTGTGATGTCCTCCTGCCTGCGCCCGATTTCGGATGGCAGCGTCCCGGCACAGGCGCGTATTTCTCCTGATCCGGGCAAAAAGACAAGTATATCGCCGGAAGTTTCTGCCAGGGCGGTCTTCACGGCGCCGGCGATACGCTCAGTGATAGGCTTATCAGGTCCATCGGCAATATACCTCTCTTCCACGGCGAATGCCTTCCCGACAGACGTAATCACCGGCGCGTTGCCGAGAAGCGAAGCAACCGGACCGCATTCCAGTGTTGCAGACATGATAAGTATTTTCAGGTCTGCCCTGAGAGCCCGCTGTATATCCAGGCAAAGGGCGAGGGCAAGATCTGCATGAAGACTGCGCTCATGAAATTCATCAAAGATAACCATTGCCACGCCGCTTAGCCCCGGATCGGCCTGAATGCGGCGGGTAAGAATACCTTCGGTGACAACTTCAATAAGCGTCGATGATGAGACGCGGCTGTCAAATCTTATCGAGTATCCGACAGTTTCGCCCGCCTTCTGTCCGAGCGTTTGCGCCATCCACCGTGCAGCGGATACCGCAGCGATTCTGCGCGGCTCAAGCATTATTATCCGGCCACTTTCAGGAGGAAGGACATCAATAAGGGCAAGAGGTACACGCGTTGTTTTCCCTGCACCCGGAGGCGCCTGCAAAACAACGGAAGGATTCCCGAGCACGGTTTTCTTCAATTCCGGGAGTATATCATCGATCGGATAGCGGACTACAGATGAATTCATGTCCTCTTATTTTATCATTTATGCGTTGCGAATTATTGACGATAACCTCTGATTTATATTATAGTATTAAGTTTTGGCTCGTCGTTCGACCATTTAACTATATCACTTTTAATAATAAGGAGGCTTTACATGGCTGCTGAAAAGATCAAATCAAAAACCGACGTCACCGCCAGGGCGGAGAACAAGGGCAAAGGACAGAACTGCCGCTACTGCGGGAACAAGATCGAAGTTGTGCTGGCGGTTTCACCGACCGGAAAGAAAAAGATCCGCCGCATCTGCTGCGGGGAATAATCCGCTTCAACAAAAAAACATTAATGGCCCGGCTACATTATAACAGCCGGGCTTTCTTTTGTGCAGTCAAACAAAAAAAGGGCCTGGTTTTATCCAGGCCCTTCTATTTAACCCGGCGGCGTCCTACTTTCCCATGACCTCTCGGTCAAAGTATCATCGGCCTTGGAGGGCTTAACTTCCGTGTTCGAAATGGGAACGGGTGTGGCCCCTCCAGTATAACCACCGGAAAGAATATAATAACAGAGTATTCCTAAAAGTGCAATAAAAAAATTTGACAACGCAGAAGGAAGAGAGAGAAAGTGGTCAAGGCACACGGTCTATTAGTACTGGTAAGCTGAATACATTACTGTACTTACACCTCCAGCCTATCGACGTGGTGGTCTACCACGGACCTTCAGAGGGATTACTCCCTGGGAGACTTCATCTTGGGGTGGGCTTCCCGCTTAGATGCCTTCAGCGGTTATCCCTACCGGACATAACTACCCGGCATTGCCACTGGCGTGACAACGGGAACAT
>JADFXU010000051.1 GCA_015233365.1 Nitrospirota bacterium
GCCTCAGCAACACGAAATCCTGCGTCTTTCAAAAACTCCGCAAGGGCACCCCTTACCGAGCTGTCATCATCAACTATTAGAATTGTCTCACTCATTATCTGTTGAGCACTTCCCTTATCTTTCTTCACGACAAAGGAAGTGGGCAAAGGCACGGGGCTGGGGCTTTCCATGGTCTATGGAATAATCAAGCAGCACAACGGCAGCATCAATGTATACAGCGAGGTGGGAAAGGGGACGACATTCAAGATATACCTGCCCCTGGCACAGACAAAGAGAGAGGCAATATCCAGGCCGATTGAAACTTTGCCCGGAGGGAAAGGTGAGACGATAATTGTAGCTGAGGACGAACAGCAGGTCAGGGAGGGTATGGTGGCCCTCCTGCAGGAGAACGGTTATAAGATAATAGAGGCCGAAGACGGAGAGGACGCGGTAAGAAAATTCAGGGAAAGCAGAGGTACAGTGTCCCTTGTTCTCCTTGACGTGATAATGCCGGTAAAGAACGGCAGGGAGGCATACGAAGAGATAAAGGGCATGGAGCCGGGTATCAGGACGATATTCATGAGCGGCTACACTGACGATATAATAGCGAAAAAGGGGATACTGGAAGAGGGTTTTGATTTCATCTCAAAGCCGATTCATCCTGACACATTGATGAGAAAGATAAGGGAAGTGCTCAACAGATAATGAGTGAGACAATTCTAATAGTTGATGATGACAGCTCGGTAAGGGGTGCCCTTGCGGAGTTTTTGAAAGACGCAGGATTTCGTGTTGCTGAGGCGGCGGGCGGCAAAGAGGCGTTATTGGCCTTTACAAATCATAGCCATCCTGATCTTGTCCTTCTTGATCTTGTAATGCCTGAAATGGGTGGCCTTTTTGTTCTTGATAAAGTAAGAGAAATCGCCCCGAACGTTCCCATCATCCTGATTACCGGGCACGGCGATGTGGCGACAGCGGTTGCGGCTATGAAACTGGGGGCATATGACTTCCTGGTAAAGCCGCCGGATGTTGACTATCTTCTTCTGATTATCGAGAGGGCGCTTGACAAGGTAAGACTCACGCAAAAGATCAGGGATATGGAGGACAATCAGGATTTATTCCTTCAAAAATTGTTGGGAACGTTTAGCACATTAAAAAACGTTATCGTAGATATAAGAAGAGTGGCATCTTCCGATCTTTCACTGATAATTGAAGGAGAAACAGGGACAGGTAAAACATTCATAGCCCACATAATACACAACCTGAGCAAGAGGTCGAAGGGGCCTTTTGTCACTCTTGATGTTGGATCGATACCGGAGACTCTTATAGAAAGCGAATTGTTCGGATATGAAAAGGGGGCCTTTACAGGTGCGGAGAAGAAAAAAGCAGGATATTTCGAGATGGCTGAAGGGGGCACGCTTTTTATAGATGAAGTGCAGAACATGCCGCTTAATTTGCAGAGCAAACTTCTAAAGGTGGTGGAAGAAAAAAAGTTTTATCCCATCGGCGGGAACAGCACTGTGGATACAGATGTCCGCATTATAGTCGCCAGCAACAGCGATATGTCGAGTGCAGTAAAGGAGAAGAAGTTCAGGGCAGACTTATATTATCGGCTCAATGAATTTACCATCCAACTCCCGCCCTTGAGGAAACGGGCTGATGGGATAGCGTCACTGGCCCGGACGTTTCTCTCGGAAGCCTCCATGGAACTCAAGAAAGGAGTCACTTATATAAGCGATGATGCGCTGGACTTCTTAATGAAGCAACCATGGCCCGGCAATGTGAGGGAACTTAGGAATACGATAAGAAGGGCCGTCCTGCTCTGCGATGGAAATGAGCTGACAATGGAGATGGTTTCTCAGTGTATGGGCGAAACGGATGGAAGACATGTGAAGACTGAATGGTCAAACTTGCAAAGTCAGAGGTTGCCTATGAGCCTGGAGGAAACCGAGAAGATTGCCATAAGAGTTGCTCTCGATCAAACAAAAGGTAACAGGACAAGGGCCGCTGAAATATTACAAATTTCACTTAATACCCTGCGGAAGAAAATAAAAATGTACAACTTATAATTCAACTACTCAGTTATTGCCATGCAAAAACTGAGTGGTGTGCATTTTGTCATATCCCTGTTCAGCCATTATTTCGATTTATCTCTTTCAATTCAATCAGTATCAAATCAGGCATCCATATTGCTTATTCTTTAATGTGCAGCACAAAACAGAGGACGCAGGCGATGAGACAAGTCGGCAATAAAAAAACGAAGAAGTTCTGAAAGTGAAAGCCGACGAATGATTAACCATAAAACAAGGGAGGCAGCGAGATGATTATACCCGATGTTTTATACGACAGACAATGTTGCGGATTGGCGATGCTGCAACTGGACTCAAGTTCCGTCTATATTATCAACGATCACGATCTGGATACGGCTGACTTGATACTATTATTTTTTGGAGCAGCAGAATGCTGAATATTATGGAAAGAAATGACCAAAAAAAGAAGGCAACATTCTGCATCTTGATAGTTGATGACGACATTTTTTGCCGGACCGCACTCTCTTTACTATTTGAAAAAGACGGTTTCAGCGTCAGCACCGCGAGCAGCGGAGAAGAGGCGCTTGTAATGATCATGAAGGCTGAAAATAAATACGATCTGGTATTCGTTGACCTGGAGATGCCGGGGATGTCGGGTTTCAAACTGGTCAAGAAATTGAAAAAGGACCACGTCAATGTCCCTGTCTTCGTCGTATCAGGGTATCAGGACAAGATGATGATCATTGAAATGCTCAACAGAGATTGCAATAAAGTTTTCGTTGATATGGCGAACAAACAGGGAGAATATGCGTGCGAACGGAGGACCGATGAGAACTGACCGGAAACTGCTTGGCAAGATAGCTGTCAGTATTTTGCTTGTCTTGCCTCCTGCTTTTATAGACAACATGCTTATTAGGATAGTCCTGACGACTTTAACCTGCATGATTTCGGCACTTCTCATCTATTTTCTGATGAGACAGAAGATAGTATCAATAAAGAGCAGGTTTTCAGAAAGACATCAAAGGCAGGTCACAGAGAGTGATACGGTTATTGCCTCGATAGCGAAAGTATTATCAGAGAAGGCGAGGATTGTACCTGTGCTGGCAAACCAGCTCAGGGAAGTGACAGAGCAGACGGAAAATGCGGCCCTGGATATAGGCGAGCGTTTCATGAACATAGTGGAAAGGGCAAACAATCAATCTGCAAAGGCATCCGAGGCCGTGGGCAGTTTTGCAGGCAACGGGAACGGAAACGGGAACGGGAACAGCAAGGGAAACAGCACTGCGCTTATCGAATTAAGCAAAAACGTACTTACAGAGGTAATTGAAAGATTAAAGGAAAGCGCAGCGACTGAACAGCATACGCTCAAAGATATAGAGATAGTCATCGACGATACAGCGAGCATAAAAAAATCGGTAAGCGAGATCGAATATATAGCCGACCAGACCAACCTGCTGGCATTGAATGCCGCTATTGAGGCAGCGAGGGCAGGCGAGCACGGCAGGGGATTCGCCGTAGTAGCGGATGAAGTACGAAGGCTTTCGGACAGGTCAAATACAGCGGCAGAAGATGTCCGGAAACTCATATCAAAAGTAGAGGCGCATATCAAAGAGATCTATGCACGGACCGAAAAGGGCACTTCCGAGAGCGCGGCCAGGTCCCATGAAGCAGAATCCGTTGTAAACGATACGCTGCAGAAACTCGATACGGTCATGAACGAGGCAAGAAACAGGCTGGCTGAGCTTACCAGGGAAACCGGGACCCTTGCCCAGGACATAAGCAGTGTAGTGGTATCAATGCAGTTTCAGGACATAACGAGGCAGCGGATAGAGCACGTTGTGGAACCTCTTTTGGCATTCAAAACAGATTTTGAGGGGATAACACAAAAGACAGAGCATATCCATGAGGACCTGTTATCCGGAGACAACGGAGATACGGAGTGGCTGGAGAAGATGTATACAATGGAGTCCGAAAGAGAAGTGATGAAACGGACCTTAGTTAATCAACAGAGATCATAAAGGAGGGGTGGAAGATGGCCAAGACAGTATTGATAGTGGACGATTCAGCGTCAATGAGACAGCTTGTGGGCTTTGCCCTTAAGAGCGCTGGTTACGAAGTAGTTTCGGCAGTGCACGGCAAAGACGCCCTTGATAAAGTGAACGGCACAAAAGTCGAGATGGTGGTAACCGACCTGAACATGCCCGAAATGGACGGCATCGAACTGATCAAACAACTAAGGGCTAAACCCTCAAGCAAGTTTACCCCGATAGTGATGCTGACGACGGAATCACAGGAGACAAGAAAACAGGAAGGGAAGCAGGCGGGGGCGAGCGGTTGGATTGTGAAACCCTTTAAACCGGAACAACTGATAGAAACGATCCAACGTTTTATAAAGTGAAAGGCAAGGGTTAGATTGAGGGAGGGAAAGATAATAATGGATTTCAAGACTGAATATTCCGGAGACTCAGGCATTCTGACTTTAGACGGTGACCTGACTATAGAGCGGGCAGATGAACTGAAAAAAGCCCTGATCGATGGTCTGGCTGAGACCGACCGACTTATCGTAGACCTCGAAAATGTTGGTGAAGCTGATCTTACGTGCCTCCAGCTTTTATGCTCTGCTCACCGCATGTCGGTCAGACTGAACAAACGCCTGATGCTGTCAGAAAAACGGTCGGAAGCTTTTAGAAATTTATGCAAGACAGCCGGTTTCCAGCGGCATACCGGGTGCGTGCTGGACACGCAAGGAAGCTGTTTATGGAAGGGAACCGACCAGGAATGTCTTTGCCTGCAAAACATTTAAGGGCGGAAAACAATGACTATGGCAGATGCGCATAAAGAAACTTACAGGGAAGAGGCTTTAGAGCTTCTCTCCGAACTTGAGGCTTCCCTTCTGGAAATGGAGGAAAGGCCTGATGACCAGGAACTTATAAGCCGCGTGTTCAGGGCTATGCACACGATCAAGGGCTCGGGCGCCATGTTCGGTTTCGACGACATAGCCAAATTTACGCACGAAGTGGAAACAGTATATGACCTTGTACGCAACGGGAAGATTGCAGTTACTAAAGACTTGATAGACCTTACCCTTGTGGCCCGCGACCTTATACGTGCAATGCTGGATTCATCTTCTGTTGCAGACCCATCACTTGAAAGAAAAACAAAGGAGACTA
>JADFXU010000052.1 GCA_015233365.1 Nitrospirota bacterium
GCCCGTGCCGGGCGCACATAAAAAAGGGGACAGCGCTATGCCGTCCCCTTTTACACAATCAGTGGCAATTATTATCTTGCCGTTTTCTTCACCGCTATCTGAATTCGTATAGTTGCCCTTTCAACCGCAGCCGTGGCACGCCCGAAATCATATTTCTCAGCCTGCGCGAGCCGCTCTTCAGCGCGTTTTCTGGCTGCCTCGGCCCTACTGACATCTATGTCCTCCGCCTTCTCGGCGCTATCCGCAAGGACCACCACTTTTTCGAACGTTACCTCAGCATACCCCGAACTGACAAAGACGTATTCCACTTTACCGCCTTTCTTAATAATCAGCATGCCGATTTTCAGAGTTGTGATAAAAGGCACGTGACCGGGCAGCACCCCAAACTCGCCCTCGCTGCCTGTGGCAGTCAGTTCATCGACATCCTCGCTCAGTATGAGACCGTAGGGCGTAACGATATCCAACCGTATCTTATTGTCCATTCCAGACTCCTGTTAATGCGTAGCTATTTATTTGCTCCAGCCAAGTTTCCTTGCGTTCTCTTCAGCTTCCTCGATAGCACCAACCATGTAAAATGCCTGTTCAGGCACATCGTCATATTCACCGTCGGCAATTGCATTGAATCCCTTGATAGTATCTTCGAGCTTTACATATTTACCAGGCCTGCCGGTGAAGACTTCAGCCACGCTGAAAGGCTGGCTCAGAAAGCGCTGTATTTTCCTGGCCCTGGAAACGCTCAGCTTGTCATCTTCTGAAAGCTCTTCCATGCCGAGGATCGCGATGATGTCCTGCAACTCCTTGTAGCGCTGCAGAATGGATTGCACCTTTCTCGCAACTGCATAATGCGCTTCGCCAATGACGATAGGATCAAGCGCACGCGAGGTCGAGTCGAGCGGGTCAACAGCAGGATAAATTCCAAGTTCCGATATCTGGCGGGAAAGAACAACCGTTCCGTCAAGATGCGTAAATGCCGTAGCAACAGCAGGGTCTGTCAAGTCGTCAGCAGGGACATAAATAGCCTGCATAGAAGTGATAGCGCCCTTCTTTGTAGTACAAATTCTTTCCTGCAGGCCGCCCATATCCGTCCCCAGGTTAGGCTGATAACCGACAGCAGAAGGCATTCTGCCCAGGAGAGCCGAGACCTCGGAACCTGCAAGGGTATATCTGAATATATTGTCGATAAATAACAGCACGTCCTGACCCTGGTCCCTGAAATACTCGGCTGCAGTCAGGGCCGTAAGGGCGATTCTCAGTCTCGCTCCAGGGGGCTCGTTCATCTGCCCGTAGATAAGGGCGACATTCTTGACAACACCGGATTCTTTCATTTCACGGTAAAGGTCATTACCCTCTCTGGTTCTCTCACCGACGCCTGCAAAAACCGAGACGCCGCCGTGCTTCAATGCGATATTATGGATCATCTCCATGATAACGACGGTCTTGCCGACTCCGGCGCCGCCGAACATTCCCATTTTTCCGCCCCTGATAAATGGAACGAGGAGGTCAAAAACCTTAACGCCTGTTTCAAAAACCTGGGACACAGGCTCCTGGTCCACAAAGTCTGGGGCAAGCCTGTGAATAGGCATCCGATCATCAGTTTCTATAGGGCCAAGTTTGTCATAGGGGTCACCCACAACATTCATAATTCTTCCAAGGGTGGCCTTGCCGACCGGGACAGAGATCGGTTTTCCTGTATCAGTGACCTTCATTCCCCTGACCACTCCGTCGGTGGTCAGCATGGCAATAGTGCGTACTTTATTGTCGCCCAGGTGACTTGCAACTTCCAGGGTAATATTGAGCGCTGGAATGCCTTTGGCGGGATCACCCGGAGACTCTATCTTCAAGGCGTTTAGTATGGCGGGAAGTTCTTTTTCAAACTCCACGTCGACAACCGCACCAATTACCTGCGATACCTTACCTTCGTTCATAATGTACACCCTCCTGTATTTCGCGTTATATCGTTACTGTTTAAGTGCCTCGACACCGCCGACAATATCCATCAGCTCTTTCGTAATTGCCGCCTGACGCGCCTTGTTATATTGTAAAGTCAAACTGCCTATCATATCATCAGCCGCTTTAGTGGCATTTTCCATTGAGGTCATGCGGGCAGCCTCTTCTGATGCCTGAGATTCAAGAAGCGCCCTGAAAAACTGTATCTCGAGGTTCTTTGGCAGCAACTGATCGAATATAGCCTGCTGTGAAGGTTCGTACAGAAAATCCGCTGCTTCCTCCTGGGCCGCTCCCTGCTCTGCATGGCCGTCTACCGGCGCAAGGGGCAGAAGGCGGACTACCGAAACCTTTTGCACGAGCGCTGACTTAAACTCGTTATACACAAGAACAACTTCATCAAAAAGTTCGTTCGTGTAGTTCTCAATAATATCCGCTGCAATTTCCTTTGCATTCATATAGGAAATTCTGCCGGAAATACCGGTCCATGAGCGCCTGGCTGCCTGGCCTCTTCTCCTGAAAAGGTCGGTTGCTTTTTTTCCGATAGCGGTGATGCTTACCTCTACACCCTCGGCCTGAATATTCTTGATGAGCTTTAAGGATGCTTTCATAATATTAGTGTTAAAAGCCCCGCAAAGACCCTTATCACTCGTGAGCACTATCACCTCAACCTTTCTCCGCGGCCTGACTTCGAGAAGAGGATGTCCTGATTCTACGGTCCTGGCCAGCCCGGTGAGGACTGCGTGCATCTTGTCGGCATATGGCCGCATTTCGATGATTCTTGCTTGTGCCTTTCTGAACTTGGCTGCCGATACCATCTTCATGGCTTTTGTAATTTGCTTGGTGCTTTTTACAGACGCTATTCTCTTCCGTATCTCTTTTAAACCGGGCATTTATCTCTCCTTGCTCATTAGTTAACGGGCCATCCTTCTAACTTTCACCCATTCACTAAGCTACAAAGCCTTTCTTGAATTCTGCTACAGCGCTGGTCAATTTCCCCTTCAACGTATCATCAATGGCCTTTTTGTCCCTTAGTTCATTCCTGATATCGGACTTTCTGTCTTTCATAAAGGTGATGAATTCGGACTCGAATTTCTTTAACGCCTCAACCGGGACATCGTCAAGGTGGCCCTGAGATCCGGCAAACAGGATTATGACCTGGTCTTCAGCCGGAAGCGGCACGTACTGGTCCTGCTTGAGAATCTCCACCATCCTCTTTCCTCTCTCGATCTGTGCCATTGTCGATTTGTCAAGATCGGACCCGAACTGGGCAAAAGCCGCCAGCTCTCTGAACTGTGCGAGATCGAGCCTCAGGGTTCCGGCAACCTGCTTCATCGCCTTTGTCTGCGCTGAACTTCCGACGCGGCTGACAGAGAGACCGACATTGACCGCAGGCCTTATACCGGCGTAGAAAAGGTCCGGCTCAAGGTAGATTTGTCCGTCTGTAATGGAAATAACGTTTGTGGGAATATACGCGGAAACATCGCCTGCCTGTGTTTCGATTATCGGGAGTGCGGTGAGTGAGCCTCCACCAAGTTCATCGCTCAGTTTCGCCGCTCTTTCCAACAATCTCGAATGGAGATAGAAAACGTCGCCGGGGAATGCCTCACGTCCGGGCGGACGCCTCAGAATCAGCGAAAGCTGCCTGTATGAGGTCGACTGCTTGCTAAGGTCATCATATATTATCAATGCATGCCTTTTATTGTCCCTGAAGTATTCGCCAAGGGCGCATCCGGTATAAGGCGCGATATACTGAAGAGGGGCCGGCTCGCTCGCAGTTGCAGAAACGACGATAGTATGTTCCATTGCGCCGTATTGCTCAAGTGTCTTTACAACGCGCGCTACACTCGCCCTTTTCTGTCCCACCGCAACGTAGATGCAAATTACATCGCCGCCCTTCTGGTTGATGATAGCATCTAGGGCTATTGCCGTCTTTCCTGTCTGACGGTCGCCGATGATCAGCTCTCTCTGTCCCCTTCCAACAGGGATCATGGCATCGATTGCCTTTATTCCAGTCTGGAGCGGTTCCCTGACCGGCTGCCTGTCGACAATACCGGGAGCAACAACGTCAACAATCCTGGATGTACTGGCATTGATCGGACCTTTGCCATCGATGGGCTGCCCGATAGCATTGACGACGCGACCGATCATCTCGTCTCCAGCCGGTACAGACATGATCTTTCCGGTCCTCTTCACAACATCGCCTTCTTTAATAAGCGTGTCCTCACCAAAAAGAACTGCTCCAACCATGTCTTCTTCCAGGTTGAGCGCCATGCCGAAGACATTATTGGGAAACTCGAGAAGCTCTGAAGACATGCAGTTATCCAGTCCGTAAATCCTGGCGATACCGTCACCGACGGCGACCACGACACCTACCTCACTGACATCTACGCGCTTCTCGAAATCGGTTATCTGCTTTTTCAGATACTCGCTAATCTCATCTACCTTGATTTCCATGCGATCACCCCTTTATAAGCTTATCTTTTAAAAGCCCTAACTGGCCTTTTATACTACTGTCATACATAGTACTGCCGACCTTTATACTCACTCCGCCCAACAGCGACGGGTCAACAACAAACTCAATGTCCATCTCACGGCCGGTAACCTGCTTTAAAGACCCCGATATTTGTGTTGCATAGTCTTTGCCTACCTGAACGGCAGTCGTGACCACGGCCTTTGACCGCTTTTTGATTTCGAGGTACTGGGCCTGTATTGCACTAATGATGGCAGGCAATCCTGAAATCACCCCCGACCCCACCAGGTAATGAAGATATTTCGAGGCCTTGCCGGACATTTTGAGCTTCTCGCTGAGATAAGTAATAATGCGTCCGCTCTCATCCACGCTGAAGACAGGACTGATCAACAGGTTTCTGAAATTCTTGTCTTTCTCCATTAAATCGGCAATAGCGCTCAACTGTTCGATTCCCTGTGGAACTTCACTTAAATCTACCGCACTTAAGAACTGTTTTGCGTACCGTTTTACAC
>JADFXU010000053.1 GCA_015233365.1 Nitrospirota bacterium
CGGCGACTCACGCATAACGATTTCGAGAAGCACCTTTGCATCAAGCCCTAATATCGGTCTGCCGTCAGCTCTTAGATTGCCTATTTTCGACAATGCCAGGTTAATCCTTTCCGCGTCATCAAAAGAAGGGACCATCACAATGCAATGTATCTTGCGCACCCTGCCATTTTTACTGTAAATACAGCTTATCTCGGCAGTAAGCATGAAAGCGACATCAGCTCTGCACCTTTCCGGCACATACCCTTTGCACAGTCCGTTCCTGAGTGTAAAAAGGCCTCTGCCGCCGGGTTCAAGTTTATCCTGCAACTCCTTTAACCATAATGGATGTGTAAAATCCCCTGTGCCGATAACCTCAATGCCCTTAAGCTGGGCCCATCTCCAGAGCGACTCGGGTTCAAGGTCTTTACTTGTGGCACGGGAATACTTTGAATGGATATGCAGGTCGGCCATAAAACGCATCAGCAATTATAGCACAATGGATGCCGGCGGTCGGTCAAGTTGCAATAATATTGACTTCGTTGCATAATATTGTATATCTTAAAAAGTTAATCGTTGAACTTTGGGGAGTCGTCCAACGGCAGGACGGCAGCCTCTGGAGCTGTTTATAGGGGTTCGAATCCTCTCTCCCCAGCCAAAAGGAATGAGCGGTACAGCGCGCTGCCGTCGCTGTACCGCTCATTATTGCACACAACACGGTCCCATCGTCTAGAGGCCTAGGACGTGGCCCTCTCAAGGCTAAAACACGGGTTCGAATCCCGTTGGGACCACTTTCTTTTCAATGACTTCCGTAACATACAGAAAACAACTGAGCTAATTTTGTGCTAAATATAATTTATCCCATTTAAGGCTAAAAAAAGGCTAAAACACACTGGTCTTCCTAACACATGGCTATTTCAGGCTGTTCTCATTTCGCCAAGAAACTCGCATACATCGCGTCTGCCCTTCGAGCGTATGGTACGCCCAGCAATAAACGTTTTTTTTATGAGCGCTGCGATTGCCCTTCCTCACAGGAGTCGACACCAACAGCGTTTTCGCGGACGTGCGGATTTTGTCCCGAACTTTTTGAAGTCTGGCAAATCTGATCCTGAGGCTTCGCTGGATTAGTTATTCAACAGGTCCGTTGCCTCGGTGTTAAATTCGGGTTGAAACCTTGGTCTTCGACACCAAAAAAATGGCAGAGCTTTTTTATTGACAGAGTTATGCGGCTGTCACCGACAAACCGATAGTTTCAGGAACCCGCAATTCCCTCAACACTACGAGCAGGAATAAACGTTTTTTGAAAGACCTGAGTTTGAGAAGTACGCCAAATAACGCCATACCGCACCTGTCTGTCAATGTGTCTGTCGTTACTTTCACTTCATTGATTCTGCACTTGCTTTTATTGCCGCTCTGTTTCATAATTTCCCTACTTATTGGGGAATAGTTTTCTTTGGTTCACAACCATATTTTAACAAGTACTATCGCCCGTTAAGTGCTTTTTTTCTTCTTTTTTAGACTATGAAACGCTCAACTTAGGGGATAAAGAGTATAGGTATAACTTTCATAATAAGAACATCAGCCTCGGTTCTAGAATAGCTGACCGATTAAGAGGAAAAGGACATGGAGATGAAGAAAGGAGCCAAGTCTCCGGTTTCGCAGGGCCAGTTCATCAAGAGGATGGCAACAGCCGTCATTTTTATCAACCTTTTCGTGATAGCCCTGGCCGGATTGTCGCTGCGCCAGAGTCTGCTTCAGCATGAGGAACGCGCAGTTGTTACGGCGCAGAACCTTTCACAGGTGCTGGAGCGCTATATTGGCGGTGTTATCGACAAGATCGATGTAACTCTGCTTGCCATATCGGATGAAATCGAAAAACAGGTTGCTGTCGGGGGTATTAAAGGGCAAAAGCTTAACAGGTTCATTGTCCGGCAACATGCGCGCCTCCCGGAACTCGACGGTTTGAGAATGGCCGATGCACAGGGGAATATCATATGCGGGACAGGCGTCACGCCCGGGCTGAAGGCAAATATTGCCAACAGGGAGTACTTTGTCCACCTGCGCGAAAACGCAAAGGCAAAACTCGTTATTTCCAAGCCGGTAGTCTCGCGGGTCACCGGGGAATGGGTGGTTTTGCTGGCCAGGCGCCTCAATAAGCCTGATGGATCTTTCTCCGGCGTTGTTTACGGAGTGATTACCCTGGAGAGTTTCATCAAGGTTTTTGCCTCTATCGATGTCGGAAAACATGGCACCATCGCCCTATATAACGAGGAGTTGGATCTGGTCGCGCGTCGCGCTGACCCCGCGAAAGTTGACAGTGCCATCGGCCAGAAAACAGTATCGCCTGAATTTTTTGAACTGGTCAAAGCGGGCATGACCAAAGGCACGTTCCATGCATTTTCCAAAGTTGACAAGGTAGAACGGACCATGAGCTTTCGCAGGATTGCGGGATACGCCCTGTATATTATCACAGGCCTTTCCACAAGTGACTACCTCACAGGCTGGCGTGATGAAGCTTTGAAAACGTCCGTTATAGTGGCCCTATTTTTTTTGGCAACCCTCTGTTTGTCGTGGCTTGGCTACCGTGACTGGATGCGCGGGAAGGCCGCTGTCCGGACTATGAAGGAGAATCTCGAAGCCCTGGTGCAGGAGCGGACCGCTGAACTGGTTGTGGCCACGGACCGGGCCGAGGCCGCCAGCCGCGCCAAAAGCAATTTTCTGTCATCGGTGTCGCACGAATTGCGCACGCCGATGACCTCGATATTCGGCTTCGCAAAGCTGATCAAAAATAAGATGGAAGAGGACATGGTTCCCCGCCTTGATCCTGGAGACAAAAAAGCGATGCGCAGCGCACAGCAGATACGCTCCAATCTTGACATTATCGTGTCGGAAGGTGAACGACTGACCAAGCTTATCAATGATGTGCTCGACTTGGCAAAACTGGATGCGGGACGGGTGGAATGGCATTTCGATAAAACCGATCTGCCTGAAATTGTGAACCATGTTGTGACGCTCTCAAAACAACAGGTGGAGAGCAAAGGGCTATCTATCAGCGTGGAAGTCAGTAGCGATTTGCCGCCTATCGCGGCCGACCGTGACCGCATTCTGCAAGTACTTCTTAACCTTATATCCAACGCGGTGAAATTTACCGAACGAGGAGGGATCACTATCGGCGCCTGCCTTCATGACAGAGAAATTATATTCAGCGTTGGCGATACCGGCATAGGCATTGACGCAGATGATCAGGACAAGGTATTCGACAAGTTCCAGCAGATAGGCGACACCCTGACCGCCAAACCTCACGGCACCGGCTTGGGACTTGCCATCTGCAGAGAGATCATAAACCGGCACGGAGGCCGCATATGGGTGGAGTCGGAACACGGTAAAGGGAGCATATTCCGTTTTGTACTGCCTCTCACATCTGAGAAGTTTTCACAACAGTGTTGACAGAAATGGTCATTTGACCCGCTTTTTGGAGTAATCAGGACAGAACTTTAATGGGTGACCCAGCCTGTAATATCGCATACCTGCAGTTATAAGAACAGAAGGTGTTTGGAGCCTGCTACTGTAAGCCGACTCCGAGTGGCCTGCCCTTATCTTTTCGTGCAGCCTTGAAAAATAATCGCAGATTGATGCAGAGAAAAGCAAATGGAAAAAATCAGGGAGATCGAAGACGGCCAGCTAACAATGGAGATGCCGTTACCATTAACAGCGGTACTGATGGGCATGGGTGAACATGTGGTCATAGTAAAGGCCTCAACTATCCCTATAGGCCCTTCACGCTTCGGGACGAAATTGATGCTCTTTAGGTACTAACCCTTTTTATAGATTTTCATCAGTACCAAACACTGCTTGCAATCACGTTTTATGAGAAATCTAATAAAGAGCGCCAATCTGTACCCATGAAATTAAGTGCACAGTACGGGACAAAATTTTCACCAGTTGCATCCACGTGAAACTGATGGGTATCAGGTGACAGCAACACCGCAAAACTAATTTTAAATGCGCGGACTTCGGGGCGTAAACGCCATAGCCGAGAGGTGGACTATTGGCACACGGTTATAAGTAGTATCTAACGACCCTGTATGAATTCTCTAATTTGATTGTAATTAGGCGCACTCCGCCAAACGAGGGTAACAATTTCTGTGGATAGCAACACATAGATTTTACGAAAACTACTGTGCTAAAAATGTGATAATCTTATAGGCTGTGATAGGGCATAATATGTTATAATTTGTGAGAAACAATCAGGCACACAGTAAACCTAATGCCTTGATTTTATTAATGAAACATTGACTGATTTGGGTATTCCAAAAACTTTTAAAAAGTCCCTTTTGCCACTCTCAAGGCTAAAACACGGGTTGATCTTCCCCCGATTCTCTGGACACTGAGTTAGGTTAGGCTGCTACTGCATCCAGCTCGAAGGATACCGGAGAACGATAGCCCAGTGCTGAATGCTTCCTCTGACGATTATAATACATTTCAACATATTCAAAAATACTCTGCCGTGCCTCTGCCCTTGT
>JADFXU010000054.1 GCA_015233365.1 Nitrospirota bacterium
TGAAGCAGTCGAAGATTCCTTTGCATGCTGGGCACCACACGATAGTGCATCAGCATCCCTTCGATGGTCAGTACCACGCAGGCGATAAAGCTCAATGTAAGAAAGATATTCCTCTCTTCAGCGTAGTGTCCATGCAGTATCAGCGCAAGGAACGCAATAAGGTTCAAAGTGATATGGGCCTTAAGATATCGCTTGAAAAACATCACGATTTCCTTTGGCCATGGCTTAAACTTCCTGGCAATCATGCGGGCAGGATAATAGGCGTTGGCCACAATAAAAAGCAGGGCCGCAGTACGCCCGCAGAAGTTGCTGACTGTTTCCATGTCCCTCATCAATATCTCCCGGCCTCTCTTTGCAAGGAGGCTTTTACGGCATTTTCCTCGTCGAAAACTTTATGGATAAGTCCATGTTATTCTCCACTTCCCTGAAAACCCTGGACAACTGCCTCAGTACCGTGTCGTATTCCTTGATATGCGGCATCTTCCGGGCCTTCTGGTCTTCGACCATATTTACCCCCCTCTCCATGGCCCGCAGCTTCTTCAGCACAATCGCCTTCTCATTTATGATATCCGTCAACTCGCCTTCAAGCTTCCCTCTCATTGTCAGGAAGTTCTTTATGTTCTTGGTTGCGGTCTTCATCCCTGACTGGCAGCGATTGATCTCAACGATAAGGCCCTCCTTCTTGGCTTCCAGTTCCTGCAGGGACTCAGGGAACCCCTCGATCCTGTCCTTTGCGGCCTGTATTTCGCTCATCAGGGAAGAGATAGCCATGTCCGCCCCGGAAAGCGAGGTACTCAGTGTCTCCAGTTCAACCCTTAAATTCCTGTTTTCATTTTCAAGAAAATACTTCTTGTCCCTCAGTTCCCGCACGTCATGCGTAAGCTCTTTTATCTCACGGGCCGTTATGCTGCCACGCTCATCTTCTCTCTTCATAATCGCAGCACCTCTCTGTGTACCTTACTTTTTGCTGATTCCTTTCAGGAAGCCCAAAGCGCCGCCTGCGAATCCGAAAATCTGCACCACCAGAAGCGCCGGGACGACAGCCACCTCTGCCACAGATATTGCTACTACAGCCCCGATTCCTGCAGCAGCCCCTATGCCGACACCGGCGACAGTTTTAGCAGCTACCAGTCCCGACTCGTGCACCGCGTCCAGGAAGGATATCTTCCGCTTTACTTTTGATTCCCCCTGGATGCTATTTGCTCCTTCCTGCTTCGGCGCCTCCTGTTTCGGCTCCTCCGTATAGATACTTTCCGCTTTCACGACGATAATATCCTGCTCTCCATTATCGGCCATCGCTCTTGACCCTCCACAGATTCATTTTCTTCATCCCCGTTTGTTATTCTCTTACATGCACTTTACTTACTGCTGCCCCCGGTTTCCGATCTTCTCCATGTTGCTCAGCCTCTCACCCTTGAGAACATTGACCTCTTTCTCATATGCATTGAGTTTTTCCAACGCCGCTCTGAATTTGATCTCGAGGTAATCTATATCTCTTTTCAGATCGGCTTTTTCGTTTTCGAGTTCGGCAACCCTCTCTTTTAATTCATCCGTTTCTCTCTTCGCATTCTCCACAAATAGTTTCATGCTGCGGATGGACGACTGCGCCCGGTTCCTCTCCTCGATTAAATGCCCGATTTCCACCTGCAAGTCTCTTTTGGAGGGCATTTCCTCCCTCAGCACAGTTATCGTATTCTCCAACTCACTTCTCTCAGCCTTCAACCTGTCGATTACATCCTTTGATATCCTGATGTCCTTTTCGAGCGCCGCATTGATGGACAGGACGCTGTTAAGCTGTGCGTCCATGTTCTGCATGCTCACAAACAGGTCTTTTATCGTTTTACCGACATCAAGGGTACCGGTCTCGTTTTGCAGATAATCGAGCACCTTCATTTCAGGAATGTCCCTGAGGACCAACTCGCCGGAAGCGACAAAGACGCAGTCTTCTGATGGGTCCCGGTCTGTTTCCTCCTCCCGGCAATCTCCGCGGTCCAGCCCTTCCGGCACATCGTCGTTCAACTGTCTGTCGTCCTGTTCCATCGCTACTCCTTTGTATAATATTTAATCTTTAACCCTTTCTCGATCCCCTTCATGGAATCAGTAAGCTCGGCAAAGGCTTTCGAGGCCCAGGAGAATTTTTCCTCAAGGGAATCCAGTGCCCTGAACGCCTCGCCAGCCTGTTGCTCGGTCATCCTGATTTTGGACCTCAACGAATCGAGCTCGCCCTTCATAAAGTCTATCTTCAGGATTGTACCGCCGAGATTGGATATATTATCGCCGCATTCGTGTGACATTTCATCGTAGGTGGCAATCATCCTGCCCTTCTCTGTTTCCAACAGGTCTATCTCGGTTGTAAGGCTGCTCTCCTCGGTAACAAACCGCACGAGACTCTTTTTCAGTTCGTGCAGAGTGGACGAGAGTTCCCTGGAGGCCCTGTTCTTTTCCAGCAACTGAATCTCCACTTCCTTCATCTGCCTGAGGATCTCATAGTTGCTGTTATCCAGGTCTTTGATATCAGCCCGGAGAGCCTCCCTCTCAGCGATAAGGGCTTCCCGGTAGTTCTTCAGATCTTCCGTGTTTTTCGCCATCGCAGCACTCGTTATTTGTTCAAAAGCATAGTTATCAGTTCAGCCTTTGTGAATGTTTCATCACAATCCACTCCGCGGCTTTTGCAGAGGCTGATGAGATCGCTCTTCAGTTTCCTCTTCAGATCCTCCTCCTTGAGTTCCCCTTCGTCTGAAACTGTCCCTTGTGCTCCGGCCGTCTCTTCCGGCGAGGTCTCCACCACATAGCTTCCTGTTTCGGATACAGAGGCAGAGACCTCTGTACCGGCTTCTCTGCTCACCGGCTGTGCTTCCGCAACAGGAGAAGGCTCCCGGATTATCAGTTCTTCCGCCTTCTCTCCGATCCTGCCGATCCTCTCGTTCTGCCACCATTCCTTAAGCGAATTGACCGCATCGGCCAACTCCTTGCCCTTCAGTCTGACATCGAAGCTGATTTCTTCCCCGGTAACAGTCCTTAACGACTCAAGGGCTTTTTGACGGATTTCGATGTTCTCATCCGACAGGACCCGCATCAACGGGAGCACCGAGGATGTATCCTTGAGGTTCATAAGGGCTGTTACCGCAGACTTCCTGACTGATTCATCCTTGTCCTGGAGAGTCTGTATCAGTCCCGGTATTGAATCCGCTATATCCTTCCATCCTAAAAAAGTCGTCGCGGTCCTGCGGACTTCAGGATGCTCGTCGTTCAACGCTTCGATCAGATAGGGCGCTATTTCCCCGTCCGCCCCCATTTTATATAATCCGCGCAAGCTGCTGATCCTTACCCTGTGGTTAGGATTTTTCGCCATCTCTTTGCAAAGAGAAAGAGTACGGGAATCACCGATATTGGTCAGGGAATTGATGATCTCAGCGGTCAGATACACGTTATCGAACTTCACCGCCTCCATGAGGACGTCCACTGCCGGTTTGATGCCCATCTTCCCGAGTTCAGCGGCTGCCAGGATCCGCACCTCCATCTCATCATCAAGGAGATCCTTTGCTATCTTTTTGAAAATCTCTTTCTGGCTGTCGGCATCGAACTCCCCATGTTTTACAGCTTTATCGATGGCCGCCTTGACCGCTGCTTCGATCTGATCGTCGGATACCTTGACTTTCTTGCCGGCAGGTTTGACCTTTTCCTTCTTCGCTTCCTCCCTGCGCAGGGCCTCCACCTCGTTCATCTCGGTAATCCGCGTCTGCAATCTTTGGATCTCCTGTTCGTAGTCCTTCACCTTGCCGATCAATTCAGTGATCTTTTCCGATTCGAGTTTCTCCGCAGAGGAACCCTCTTTTCCTATCTCATAGTACAGTTTTTTTATCTTTTCCTCATATTCACCGACCTTCGTTCTCAGCTCCTGTTTTTCGTTCGACCTGAAGAGTTTTCTGAATCGGCCGGCC
>JADFXU010000055.1 GCA_015233365.1 Nitrospirota bacterium
CACCCATCACATGCCCATAATTGTCATTATACAGTTTAAAAAAATCGATGTCCGCTATTATAAGCGACAGGGGTATGCCGGAACGAACCGACCGGTCCCATTCCTGATCCAGGAATTCTTCGAATCTCCTGCGATTCGCAATCCCGGTAAGGTCATCCGTCAAACTGTCTTTGGAAGATTGCTTATTAATACCGTTTTTCAATTGAATTTTGACCCACTGCTTCCAATTATGGCCGCCTGTATTTTAGCATAACTATTAATAACAACGTGTTGCAGTCTCCCGGTCAGGAAATTTTGAGTACCGATAAAGACTAAAAGCGGGTCAAATTGTCTTGCCTGTCAACATCTTTCCAGTTTTTTCGTTTGTATTTTATCATTTCTGCTCCCCTTTATGGTTATTTTTACGACACATGGAAATGCGGTATGCAACATAAGCAAAATTATAAGCTAATTATTTTGCTTTCAGGCAAAATAGTTGTATAATAACTTCATGCTGAAAAAGCGGTATCTCATCCCATATATAGTGGACGATCTGAAGGACAAGATGGTCTTTGTCGGGGGACCCCGCCAAGTGGGAAAGGCTACACTCTGCAGGAACTTCATTGCGGCTTCTTTCAGGAATCATGCATATTTCAATTGGGACAACAGGACGGATAGAAAGGCGATTATGGCGGCCTCGTGGCCGGGTGACGCCGAACTCCTTATCTTTGATGAGATCCACAAATACCGTCAGTGGAAAAGGCTCATCAAGGGCGAATACGACAAATTTAAGGATAGATACAAGTTTCTCGTTACCGGCAGTGCGAGGCTCGACCTCTACAGAAGGGGCGGCGATTCCCTCCAGGGAAGATATCATTACTACAGGCTTCATCCCTTTACCTTGGCTGAGATAGAAGGCATCCCTTACAAGGCCCCGGTGTTCGGCGAAATACCTGTCGGGCAGGCATTTTATCAGGATGCCCTGGTTACGCTGGACAGCTTCGGAGGCTTTCCCGAGCCTGTCAATGGTCAGAGCAAACGTCAACTCCGGCGATGGCACAATGAGAAGATCGAAAGGATGTTCCGGGAAGACATACTGGATGTCCAGGCAATCCGGGATATCGGCAACATGAAACTCTTAAGCGACATCCTGCCTACGAAGGTCGGCTCCCTCCTGTCGCTTAACTCCATACGTGAAGACCTTGAGGTCAGCCATCGCGCAGTGACTCACTGGATGGATATACTTGAAGCTTTCTACTACCACTTTCGTATCTATCCATACTCAACAAAGAATATACGATCTCTCAAAAAAGAGCCTAAATTATACTTATGGGACTGGTCCGAGGTCGGGGAAGAGTCTGCTCGTTTCGAGAATCTCATCGCATCCCATCTTCTCAAATTTGCGCACTTCATAGTTGATCATGAAGGCCACAGGGCGGAACTCTACTACATGAGAGATGTGGATAAACGCGAAACGGACTTTCTTATGACCATCAACAAGAAACCCTGGTTCGCTGTCGAGGTGAAGCTGAACGATACTTCCCTCTCTCCGAGCCTTCTTTATTTCAGGGACAGGCTGGCGATTCCTTATGTGTATCAAGTGGTGAAAAAAGAAAAGACAGACAGGCTCGAAAAAGGGGCCAGAATCATTTCAGCCAGCAGATTTCTTTCGGGGTTAATATAAATTGTGACGGCCGAATAAACATTGAAACAGATATCTTCGAAGAATATAAGACAAAAGCTGAGGGATAGCATGACCGAGCACGGTCACTTCCGCAGTTCCTGTAGCCTTCACTTCCATACATTCACCCACTATTTATGAACTGAAGTACTTATTCTCTTCAGTAACGTCACTTCATTGCCGACTCTGTTATAAAATAATTCGTCGGTAGAACATTGCGCCATTTGTATCCCCCGCCCGTTCACGCTGCAGAAATTGGGTACCAATTCCCTCAGCGGAGAGGTGTCGAACCCCTTCCCCTCGTCAGTGACAGTGAGCATCAGGTAGTCGTTCCCGTTCAGTTCATGCAGCGAGAGAGTGATGTCTATTTTCTTTGCGATGTCCTTTTCGACGTCCAAAAGGTAGTCCTGGTACGTATCGTCCCGAACCAGCCTGCTCTTATGTTCAAAGTCGATATTCAGGCTCCCGTGCTCATAGGCATTCATGAGCATTTCGTTAAACGCACTGATGAATATGACCTTGAACCCGGCATCGGCATCCAGGGTATCAAGAAACTCCTCCAGTTCCGTGGTGACAACCGTCACCTCCTCCAGCCTTGAAGCGATCGTGAAAACCTTAGTCCACTTCGGGTTGCGATCGATCCTGCGCACGAAAATAAAGGTTACGTCGTCATCAGGCTTCTGAACGGCCTCGTTGAACCAGCCCGAAAGATGGTTGCTGAATTCCGACTGCCTGAAATGTTCCTCCAGGCATTCCTGGTAAAGGGAATCATCATTCCTGACGCTCTCGTTAACTCCATCCGTATGCGCCAGTATTTTATGGAAGTCCGCCAGGTCGTACCGGTCTATCCTCATCTCGGCAGGGTACATCATAAGCGGCATATTATTGCTTTCTATCCTCACTATGGTATCGTCCGCAGCATGGCAGAGGACCGGGGGCATTGCGCAGACGGCCGTGTCCATGGTCTCGTTGACAAGGTCGAGGAAAAGGAACGTTACGCATAAAATCTCTTCTTCAATAAGTTCTTTCCTGATGAATCCCGAATAAGCGGCAATAAATTCCCTGAAGTCGAAGCCGGTCCCCTCCAGCGCTTCATTGACGAGATGGTTCGCAAAGGATGTGGAGAGAATGGACGTGACCGAGGCAGCCAGACCCTTCCCCATGGCGTCGGCAATGTAGATAAGGACCTTCCCATCCTCTATTGCACGGATTGAATAGCTGTCCCCGCTCAGTATGTCGAGGGGCTTATAGTACAGATCGATGGCCCACTCGACCGCCGCACCCCTGCTGTTCACCACATCAACCTTCTTCAGGAACAAATCGTTCCTGATGATGTTGAATTCCTTCTTGAAGGCGCTCTCCTGCTGCAAAATGTTATATTCTTCGCGGTACTTCATTGCCTCGTTTTTCCTGTACAGTTCCGGGGTAAGGTTGCTCATATCATTGTTCACTGCTGTCATATGTTTCATCACAGTCGTCTCAGTAGCTATGACCTGTTCGCTCAAAACAAGCATATTCTCTTCACTCGACAGGACCCTGCAGGTGAGTATATGAGATGACTGCTTATCGCTTGAAAAAATAAGCTTCATGCCATCAATAATCATACCGCCGACTTCGCCAAGCAGCTCCCTGCTTTCAGGGGCCAGCAAATCTCTGATGTCAAGTCCCTCCATCGGCTCTCGTCTGCCAACCATTTCTTTAAAGGCTGCATTCACCCATACAATAGACCCTTCGCCATTCAGAATAAATATAATCATTGTCGTCTGATCTGAAAGATACCTGGCGAAACCTGCTGCATACTCCTTGAGAATGTCGTGATCACCCATAATATCCTCTCACGAGCAAAGCCGTTGTCCCACAGTAACTGCCTCCCGTGCATTTCGTGCTGCAGCCTCAGCGCCTATATCAGACCAAATATTCGGCACAGTCAGAAAAACTCTGCCCCCACCATGATCTTTATTGCCCTGAGGGATTCTTTCCTGCGGATAGCAGTGATGATTTTTGTGACTTTATCAAGATTGAATGGCATGGTCATCGAGATGGCAAGTTCTTCAGGTATTTTGCCTTGAATCATTTTTCATCTCCGGGTTAGAGAATATGATGGCCCGCCACAATCAACACAACCCAGATTGTAAAAAGCGCTTGCTGGGTA
>JADFXU010000056.1 GCA_015233365.1 Nitrospirota bacterium
CAGGGCATATTTGTCAGCTATAGTCATGTCCTTCCCGTGAACCTCTCCGGAAAGTTTTATTGCGGTGAGACCGCCCGAGAGATTGAAATCAGTATTCAAAACACCGCTGATCGTCAATTTATTGGAAAACATAGAGGACAATGTTTTGATATCGGCGTTCCGCAACGACAGTGACAGGTTAAAAACCGGATTCTTGAGGTCGAACAATGAGACAGCCCGTGGGAAAAGTACAGTGCCCGAGGCGTTGATTCCCTCATGCTCCGAAATGGCCGAAAAATGTTTGACTTTCAGGCGGTCTTTTCTGTAATCCAGGTCGCCGCTGACAGTGTCAAAGACAAAGACCTTGTGGTTTACGATAGCAGCCGTACCGACTCCATTGGTCGAAAAGATCGTCCGCTGGGAGTCGAAATGGAAATCGATATCGGGATTATTGAGACTTCCGGACACGATATGAGAAAAACGCGCAGGTCCGGAAAGCGCGGCGAAATATGGAAACAATAAATCCCCCACATCCTTTGTCTCCCCTGTCCCCTGAAAACTTAAGGTGTTGTTATTAAGATTCACGGAGCCGGAGGCAAGGAGTCCGGACTTGTCCGTACCAAAAGACAAATTATCAAAATATATTATATTGCCTTTCATATTGAAGCGGCTCCCGCCCTCCCTTACCCTGCCCAGCACATCGCGCCCTGCAATCGTGTTCCTATAGGAAAACTCACCCACAGGATCAAAATCACTGCCTGCGGTTGACAGCGTACCGTTTATCTTTCCCTCGGGGAGCACGTGGTCCAGCCCTATCAATCTTAAAAGTCCATTGCTCGAAACATCTGATGCCTTAACTCTGACTTCAAAATAATTCACAACAGGGAGCCTTATCATTCCTTCGGCAACGGCGTTCCCCTGAAGGACCCGTCCATGTCCCCCCAGGAACCTCATCGCCCCGTCATGATACAGTATGTTACAGTTCAACCTTTCGATCGGCACCCCGAAGAGATCGCCTTTATCGAGTTCTGCCTTACCTTCCGCATGCAGTTTATTGAGGGGACCTTTCACATGACCATCGACGCTTATATGTCCGGCAATTCTTTCCTTGACTTTCAGCAGTTCCATCAACGTTTCAAGAAACAGATCGCCATTGATTTTCATATCCACGAAAACCGAGTCGAAACCGGACTTCAGGCCGTCAAGCCCTATTGACCCCTTGACAGTAAGCTGTCCCGCACCATTTTTTTTCAATCCGAAAATCTTCTTTACGCTGTCCAGGTATATGGTGGCTTCGGACAAAAACTTTCCGGTAAGGCCTTTTGTCTCGAGCGAACCCGAGGTGAACACCCCTGATTTATCGGCAGTGATCTTTAACTTTTTCAGATCGATAAGGGGGCCCCTCAAAAAAAAGACCGTATCCAAAGACCCTTTGGCCTCATTTAATCCCTTTCTGTCGAAAACCACCCTGCTGGATGAAACTATGAATTTCGGGTCTCTAGTAATAGTAACATCGGCATGCAAATCACCCAGCAGCAGCTTGTAATCAGTGTCCCGATAAGAGAGTTCGGCCTCATTCAGGGTCACTGACCTGACCTCGACTTTAAAAGGAGTTTTCGGTTCCTGCTCAAGATATTTTTTTACATTTGCGGAAATCTCATCGATCCCCTTTTTATTTGCGTCAATAATCGGGTTTACAATGACAAGCCTGTTAATAAAAAGTTTTTTTTGCAGCAGGCCGCTCAGCCCTATGTACCCTTTTACTCTCTGGATCTCGAGGATCCGTTCACCGTTGTCATCGAACGACTTGAGCCCCTTTATTTCGGCAAACAGGGGAAACAGGTTGATGTATATCTGCTGGGCAATAAACTTCCGGCCGGTCGCAGCCTCAAGTTCAGGCAGTATGATCTTTTTAAGCGCATTCGAGATGTTGGGGCCTCTCGATGCATATAAAAAAATGCTGAATAACAGCACAGCTGCCGCTATATAAAAAAATTGTCGCTTCATCTCACTATTCTTTAACCCTGCCGATCATCCCGTCATCTGCTTTTCCTGCTCTATTTCAGAATCGTACAAAGCTCCCATGACGCTCAGGACAAAATCAGTAGTAAGTTTAGCACCATTGCGCTGCAAATAAAAAACATCCTGGGCGACGCCCTCCTGCGTATTTATTACAGCTGACGTTATAGAAACACCGTGCTGGAATAATTGCTTCGCAATATCGAATAGCAGACCTATCCTGTCGGGAAGCAAAAGTTCCAGAAGGGAGTGTGTTAATGAAGTCTCATTATCAATCTCTATGAAGCTCTCCAGCCTTTTTCCGCCAAAGGTGCGTTTCACGATGCCTCTCTCGGGACAAATCGGGGCGCCAAGCAAAATAGCGCTGTGAAAGTCATTTTTTAACTCTTCTTCCAGCCCTTCCCAGAAGACCGAACTCCAATTTGACAACAGAACCTTGTCGAGCGCCAACGCATTTTGACTTGTATAAATCCGGGCTCTTAAAATGTTAAGTCCCTTGCAAGTCAGCACGCCGACAATTTTTGAGAAAAGCCCCGGCTGGTCATTCGTGGCTATTGTTATCTCCGCAGTCCCGTCAGTCCGCTTATTCACTACTATCGCAAGCAGCTCTTTTTCGACTTGGGAGGCCAGCAGGCAATCCGCATGCATTATATCCGTGGTTGTGGAAATAACGTACCTGTCAGGCATCGACTCGATGAATTCCTGCACTTCCCTATCTGATGTCTTATATCGCCCTGCCCTTATTCCGTGCAGATGGTCCATGGTCTTCGTATATAGGTCATAGAACAAATATGCCTTCCAGTCTGTCCAAAAATCGGGATTTACTGCTGTCATATCAGCGTATGTTATCAGGTAAAGTGCATCAAGATTTTCTTCATTCTCAACAATTTCGGCAAGCTGCGTCACTGTCTCAGGAGCCTCATTGTCCCTGGCAAGGGCAAGTTTTGAAAGAACGACATGATTTCTCACCAGGAATTCAATCCTGCTTCTGTCCTGGTGTTCGATGCCGAAACGCTCCATAATGGTTTTGAGCATTTTATAGCCTGCATCTTCATGGTTTCCTTTATGCCCTCCATAGGCGCCTTTTCCTATGTCATGAAGCAGGATAGCGAGATAGAGAATGTCCTGTCTCGACCTTTTCAGGATATCAGTCAGATACGACAACTTTGCCTGCCGGGGATTTTTAAGCAATTCCAGGTTCTTTACAGCGATCAGTGAATGTTCATCAACGGTATAACGGTGATAGATCTCGTAAATTACGAGATGCCTTAACCTTCCAAACTCGGGTATAAAACGGTCGAGCACGCCTGTCTCCTGCATTTCACGGAGTGTCTCGTAAACCCTGCCGCCGTTCAATATCCCGAAAAAAAATGACACGGATTTCCGCGACGGGCGGCTTTTCCTGCTTATAAGGATGGATCTCCCCTTGATAATCTCCTTTACCTTATAACTTAATTTCCTGCCGGAAACCGAATAAATATGGAATGCCTCCATAATCTTGTCCACATCTCTGAAGATGCCTTCGTCTTTCACCGTTATTTCATTTTTTGCAATATAAAAATCATTGCTGATACGCTTAATGCTCAGGTTTAAAGGAAAATGTACATACCTGCGGCCGCTGATGCTCATAATTCTGGCAAGAGCGCCGCTTATCACTTTTGCTTTCTTGTAATAGAGTCTCATCATTATTTCGGGTGCGCTGAATCTCTTGGTGTCGTTGAAACCCATGAACTGCGCGACAGAATCCTGAAAT
>JADFXU010000057.1 GCA_015233365.1 Nitrospirota bacterium
CCATACAGGAAATGAGCTATCTTGGTGCAGGATTCAGACTTGCCCTCAAAGACCTTGATATTCGGGGGACCGGCAATCTTCTTGGCGCCGAACAATCCGGGTATATTGAAGGGGTCGGATTTGATATGTATATGGAAATGCTGGAGAAAGCCGTTGCCGAGTTGAAAGGCCAGGAGGTTGTTGAAGAGATTGAGCCTTCCATACGGCTGCGGCTCTCGGCATTCATTCCTGATGATTATATATCCGACATTACTCTTCGGCTCAGCATCTACAGGCGGATATCATCGTTAAAATCCATGGATACACTGGCGGAACTCAGGGATGAAATATCGGACAGATTCGGCAGTCTGCCCGAAGAGGTGATAAACCTCCTGCATGTCATAAAAATCAAGCTGCTTTCAAAAAAGCTCTATATAACGAAAGTCACAGATATTGACGGAAGGTACCGTTTTTTCTTTCTGGTTGACCCGGACAATGTTTACAATATCCCGGAAGATTTCTTTGATCGCCTCATGAAAGTCTTTTTTTCGCTTTCTTCCGCCACACCCCTCAGGTTTCTTCCCGATGGATTCGAACTGGACGCACGCAACCTGCCCCTGCCCGAAGCCATAGACAAAGTGGAAAGAACGCTGCAAACGCTGGCGGAACAGATGAAGACGGTAAGCTAACAAGCTTGTCAGCCTACACCGGAATGATTTAAACTGAACACATGCTAATCCCTGGGTTCTTCAGCCGGTCAGCTTGTCAGCTTGTCAGCTTGTTGGTTCTTGTTTCGCTTTTTTCCGGTTGCGCTACTGTTCAGGATGAACAAAAAGAAGCTGATTTTCACTATAAGATGGGGGTAGCCTCTTTGAGTGAAGGGAATTTGCAGGCCGCATTTGTCGAACTTCAAAAAACCTTGCAACTCAATCCCGGCAACAAGGACGCTCTTGTCAGCCTCGGATATGTCTATTTGCAGTTTGAAGAGTTTGAAAAAGCAAAAGAACTGTTTCTGAGAGTGATTTCCCTTGATCCCCGATTTTCCGAAGCTTACACCTACCTCGGCGTTGTTTATATAAAAATGCACCGGTGGAAAGAGGCGATAGAGCCGCTGAACAAGGCATTATCCAACGTCCTCTATCAAACTCCCGGGAGGGCGTTCTATTATCTTGGAATTGCCTGGTACAGGCTGGGACAGTTTGACAGTGCGGTCGATGCATTTAGAGATACTATAAAGCGCTCTCCTTCTCTTGCCGAGGCATACTATGGGCTCTCCCTGGCCTATAATAAAACGGGCAGATATGGCGATGCCGCCGCTGTGCTTGAGCAGGGCATCGAAATCGACCCGTCTTTTAATGGCGATAAGAGAAAATTCATAATCGAGATGGAGCAACGGCTGAAAACAGCAAAAGAAGAGGATGCCGCAGACGCACAGGATTACCTTGAAATAATGAAATACTAAAACAAACAGTAGTCAGTAGCAAGTAGACTAGGAAAAGGCAAACAGGAAAAAGAAAAAAACCTACTGGTTACTTAGCAGTCAGTACTTTAATAAGTCTTTAAATGACCTGGCCTTTTCCATTTTACCCTGGCTGCTTACTACTTACTACTTTCTTTTTGGTTTTCCCTTGCTACTTGCTGCTTGCCACACTTGCTGCTGTTTTTTTAAATTGCATGGTAATTTCGTATGCTATGCTTGCATGGTCAGGAGCCAGACCGTCATTCTTCCCTTCGCACACAAGTTTTCCCTTAATACTCTTTTTGTGGTCCTTTACCATCCGCGTTATGATGGGCGTTAAATCAAACCCGCCGCCCACGCAATCCCTTATCATGCATTCCATATTAAAATATGCATACGTGCTGGGCAAAACGTTAATCGTCCGCACCATAAGAATGGGATTCACGCCTTTCTGGTAGTAGGTAAGATTAATTACAATAGAGTCCACTTTAGGAAATCGTTCCGATACCAAGCCTGCTGCAAGCCTATTCTGCCTGTTCAATTCCGCTTTAGCTGAGTGGTGCTGTTTGTTTGCCATCATCCCTTTAGAAAAATTCCCCTCCGAAAAAAGCTAAGACCCCAGAGCCGAAAGCATTAAGACAAACTGAAAGCTGAGATTCAAGAGCTAAAAGGCTTTATAGTTCTTAGCTCTTGTCATTCAGCTATTTTATTGCCGTCTATATTTTTACTACGTTGATAGCTTTCGGACCTTTGGGTCCCTTCTCGACATCAAAGCTGACTCTGTCACCCTCCGCAAGCGTTTTAAAGCCATCGCCCTGGATAGACGAATAATGAACAAAGACATCACTGCCGTCTTCACTGGTGATAAAACCAAACCCCTTCGACTCATTGAACCATTTTACTGTGCCTTGCGCCATACAATTTCTCCTCCTGACATACGGTTAACATAAAACTTGACCGCAGAAAAACTCTGAATACTCCAAAAGAAGTCTGCAGCTTCCCATATTGCAGAATTCTTCTGAGCACCCCGCGGTTTCCTTTTCATCCTGTAACAAAAAAGCCACAAAGCTAAAAGTCTTTGTGGCAAAACGCATCCAAAAACTTCTTTATCTTCAATAACATGATACCTCTCACCCATAAAAAAGTCAAGCGCACTAAGCAATTGGAGGCGACGAGCGGATTCGAACCGCTGGATAAAGGTTTTGCAGACCTCCCCCTTGCCACTTGGGTACGTCGCCGATACTTATTGAAATGTTGGATGTTGAATGCTAAATGTTGAATTATGGAAAGAAGGAAATTTCCTTCATTCATTCAACATTCAACATTCAACATGTGTTTTTCTGGAGCGGGCGACGGGATTCGAACCCGCGACCCCAACCTTGGCAAGGTTGTGCTCTACCAGCTGAGCTACACCCGCAACTCGTTGAGCTTAAAAAATGTATCCAAAAATCTATCACAATTTTAACAATTCTGTCAATAATTAGCTAAAAGCCAAGAGTCCAGAGCCAAGAGCTTTTCCTTTTCAGTTTGTCTCGAAGCTTCTCAGCTCTTAGCTATCGTCTCTTAGCTGTTTTTCCCACTTCCACCCGCTCTTAATGATATATTCAAGGTTATCATGACGGGGATTCCAGCCGAGCTTCTGCTTTATTTTTGTGTTGTCCGCAACAAGCACCGGCGCGTCTCCATCCCTTCTGGGTGCCTCATCCACCTGGAAGTTTACCCCTGTTACTTTCCTGACTGTATTTATCACTTCCCTCACAGAATACCCGTGCCCGTATCCGCAATTGAAAATATCGCTCATGCCGCCGTCCATCAAATAATTTAACGCCAGAATGTGAGCTTCGGCTATATCGTCAACATGAATGTAATCCCTTATACAAGTGCCGTCAGGGGTGGGGTAGTCGGTGCCATACACCTGGATCCCCTTTAATTCTCCCTTTGCAGCTTTTAATGCCCTGGTTATGAGATGAGTTGCCGACTTGTAGT
>JADFXU010000058.1 GCA_015233365.1 Nitrospirota bacterium
ACTGAAGCATTGACCGCTGGTCTTCCAGCGCCGCAACGGCTTTTGTATAATACGTGACGGCATCGTCAAGCTTTCCCATTGTCTGATAATCTCTCGCAACCGCATAATTTACAGCTGACACAAAGCTTGGGATATTTACAGCATAAGCAAGTTCGAGGGCTTTCATATGGTATTCGAGCCCTTTTTGATAATCTCCTTTCTCTGACCAGGAATTGCCGATGCTGAGATATACTTTAAGTGTCCTGTCCGGAACTCCGGAAGCATACTTCAATGCGTGGTCATACAAGTCCGCTGCGGATTTGAAATCATTCAGTGCCGCATAAGTATCGCCCAGATCCACGGCAATATCTATAAAGTTCCTCACTGCCGCGGGATTTTTCGACATTTTCCGGGCCTTCCTGGCATTGCTTGTCGGAGAAAGGTTCGCCAAGCCTCCGGTTTCAGAGACAAGTATTTCATAACCTGCGTAAGCCTTTTTTTGATATTCGAGCGCTTCCTTTAATTTGGAAGTCCTTCTGTATATATTTCCGATCCCCGCATAAGAGCTTGCCTGCACGCCTTTCAGATCCAACTGTTCCGAAAAAACAGAAGCTTCTTTAAAAAAGTGCAACGCCTTTTCAAAATCTGCTATGGATAAATATGACCGGGCCACTTGATGTGCGCTTCTGGCCCGGATTTCAAGATAACCGGTTTTTTCCGCTAATTCCCCTGCTTTATCTCCGCAGATTATCCCCTTTTGGTAGTTGCCGGAAACTCTTTCGAGCATGGAAGCTTTGAAATATGTCTCAGCCGCCTTCCTTAGATTCCCTTCCTTCTCCAGTTGCTTTGCTTCTTCTTCATATTTCGTAGAAAATTCTTTTGCTTTCCCCCGGGAAATTATTTCATGCAGTTCAGCCAATTCCTGATATGTGATTGAAAAAGCCGGAGGGCTGAAGAAGACAATAAACAAAAGGATAAAACAGCTCTTTACCACTTACCGGCTTCTGAGCTTGAGGGTATATACTATCGGTTCAACCGATGACAGTTCTTTCAGATCATATGTGTTCATGGTATAACCGGTGTTATTCACTTCCCCCTGTTTGACTCTCAATGACCGCGTGTTTTGGGGGACATCAGGATTTGTTCCGGTATTTTGACTTCCGCATACAGGCAACTGTGAAGCAACTTCGGGGACCAGGCCCGAAGTGTTTTTGATACGGAGGCTTCTTTTCCCGCTCGCGGTCAGGCATGGATAAAATTTCACTTGAAGCGTATCTTCACCTGTGTCTTCGTAAAACTCGATATAGTCTCTGGCTTCGTTGGGTATTCTTACCGAACCGACACTGTTTACAGTCCATGAACCGATTTTTTGGACTTTGCCATTCGGCGTGATGTTATAAGCTTCCACCACCCCGGGGGATGTGGCGGCGACTTCAAGGTAAATAATATCTCCCAGTTTGAAAACTGTTTTTTCAGGGTCAACGGCTATTGCATTGTTTCCCTTTACCAGCCAAACTTTCACGAGCAGGGCCAGATTCACTTTTCCCCCGCTGGAGCTCTCTGCCGACTGGTCATCCTTGCGGTCTTCTGGTGGTGTACTCGCCTTTTCCGGAGCAGTTGCGGGGGAAGCTGAATTATCATTTGCATTGCTGTCTCCGGAGCCTTCGTTTGAAGAAGAACTGTCTTCAGAACCGCCGGATTTCTTATTCCCCGGAGCGCCTGAAACCTTTGAAACCACTTTCTCCGCTGTCTTATCGATAAAATTGTGAAGAAAAGTCTTGCCTGCACTCACAAGGGCCGGCAACAGAAGAAGCAAAAATCCGCCGCGGGTTTTCGAGATCTCGTCCTGGGATGCTTCCTCGGCATAAGACAAATTTGATATGCAAAATATTGCTAAAAACATTACAATCAGGAACCGTTTCATATGGCCTCCTTGTTGCAACGAGGTGATTACCAGCCGTTTTCCAGTAAACCTCATTTTGCGTACTTTAGTCAATACCCTGTTTGGGGGTAATCTGGCGCTTACCGGGAGGAAAGGACAAGCAGGCCTGTTCAGTATTCGCAGACTATATTGGGAAGCTCTTTTGAAAACGTCTCGAAATTGACTGAATAATCGACAGGGCATTCGATAAGGACTGTTTTCCTGAGCTCAAACGCGTTGCGTAAGATAGCGGACAGATCGTCTCCCTCTTTTACCTTCATCCCCACGGCCCCATAGCTTTCGGCGTACTTCACGAAATCCGGATTCGCATAATCGAGAGCGAAATTCTGGAATCCCTTGCTCTGCTGCTCCCATTTGATGAAACCGAAGGCATTGTCGTTGAGGACCAGGACTACGAGCGGGACGTTATACCGCAGGGCAGTCGCAAGCTCGTGGGAACTCATCATGAAACCCCCGTCCCCCACTACGGCCAGCACGTTTCTTTCGGGATTGAGCATCTTGGCCATTATGCCTGACGGGAGACCTGCGCCCATCGTGGCTAGGGCATTGTCGAGCAGGAACGTATTGGGCCTGTACGTCGGATATAAACGGGAGAACCATAGTTTATAGATACCGTTGTCCAGGGTCAGGATGTCGGCATGTGACAGGGCCTTGCGCACCTGCGATACAACTTCCTGCGGGATCAGAGGATACTGTTTCCTGAAATCGAGCGACAGTTTCCTTTTCAGGAATTCTCTCATGCCCCTGAATGTCTTATCGTGTCCCCGTGGGGTGATCATAGAGCAGAGTTGTTTCAG
>JADFXU010000059.1:0-1640 GCA_015233365.1 Nitrospirota bacterium
CGCGATAAGTCCTCTCAGGTCCGTCTTGCCGATGAAATTCAATACCTTTAGTTCCCTGAAGCTTTCCATAACCCACATGTCGGATAGTGCCCCGGTAATTGCAACCCGCATGCCGTCTCTTATAAGCATTTCGGCAAGAGCTGCATACTTTTCTGCCGGCCAGCGGCGCACCGCATCATCACGCAGTACATTCTTAGCTCCCCCCGGCGCCAATGCGACAAGCGGAGATGAGGAACCTGACATCTCATATTTTATATGTTCAGGCAGGGCAACCTGCGGTACCGGCAACTCACCCTGAGCGGCATCAGGGCCATCCAGCTTGGTAACGAGCCTGAGGTACTCACTCATATGGTGACGACCCGGCACCGGCCAGCGCCTTCCATTTCTTATTCCAAAACCCCTGCGCTCTTTTCCACGGACAGTCAAGGTCAACAGCCTGTATCTGCAGTCGCCATGGGCGGTAATTACAAGATCAAACCGTCGCGCAAACAACGTCTTCCATATTCCGGCCAAAGATAAAAGCTTTTCGACAATTGTTCCTCCCAAAAGTTTTTTCTCATCGATGCTTATGATATTGATTGAACTATTGCAGGCCTTTATAAGCGTAGAAACGGTTTCACCGCATATCCATGTAATGTGTGAGCCCGGAAATTTCTTATTAATGGCATCGACCATCGGCAATGCCATTACCACATCGCCGATGGCTCCGATTTTTATGATTAGGATATCCACATTATTTAAGCCGACGGTTTCGTAAAAAGTCCATATGCTGCGTTGAGCTGCATCCTTCGTCACTGCGACGTACAACAAGTACGCCTCATTCCTCAGGATTTGCGCGCCTTGCCTATGAACTTTTTACGAAACCGTCAATTACCTCGCAACCTTGCTTTCGATCCACTTCATGTTATCGGCATACCATTGTATGGTTGCCTTAATCCCTTTTTCAAAAGAAACAAGTTTCTTCCAGCCAAGATGCTGCCTTATTTTTGCCGAGTCAAGTGAATAACGGTAATCATGACCCGGCCTGTCCCTGACAAACTCTATGAGTTTCTCCGATCTCCCCATAAGGCGCAGGATTCCCCTGACCGTTTCTATGTTCTTTTTTTCCTCACCGCTTCCAATATTATAAATGTCTCCCGGACTTCCATGCTCCAAAACCGAAAACACCGCGTTCGCGCAGTCAGACACAAAAAGCCATTCCCTAATGTTCTCCCCTTTACCGTAAACAGGAATCTTCTCGTTATGCAGCGCTTTCAGTATAACAACGGGAATAAGCTTTTCAGGGTACTGCCAGGGCCCATAATTGTTAGACGGCCTGACGGTTATGACAGGCAGGCCATATGTTCTGTAATATGCCCTTCCCAGCATATCGGCTGACGCCTTGCTGACGGAATACGGCGAATTCGGGCTCAGCGGCGTAGTTTCCTGGAAGCTTCCATCCGCCTCAAGCTCGCCGTATACTTCGTCCGTCGATATATTGATGAAGCGTTTTATACCGCAAATCCTCGATGTCTCCAGAAGGCAGTGAGTTCCCTTGATATTGGTATCCAGGAACGGCGCTGCATCCAGGATACTTCTGTCCACATGACTTTCGGCTGCCCAGTGAACGACCGCATCAGGCCTCTCTGATTGAAAGATGT
>JADFXU010000059.1:1685-2157 GCA_015233365.1 Nitrospirota bacterium
TCCCGATTTTTTGTATCCTTGCCATGTCGCCGGCATAACTGAGCGCATCGACAACGCTGACTGAATATCCACGCTTTACGGCCTGTCTCACAAATTCGCTGCCGATGAACCCTGCCCCGCCGGTAACTAATAATTTCTGCATCAAACCTCCTAAAGGCAATGTTGGATTTTAAATGCTGGATGTTGAATTAAGGAAAAAAATAAATGATCTTTTGCTCCACAATTCAACATTTAAAATTCAACATTCAACATTTCTTTTTGAATTTAATATTTAAAATTATTGTCCGCATCCCTGAGCAGGGGATGCACTTTGTCTTTTTCAGAAAGTATCGGCTGTTCCACCGGCCAGTCGATTCGTATATCAGGGTCATTCCATAGTATCCCCCTGTCGTTTTCAGGAGAATATTCCTCTGTGCACTTATAGATAATTTCGGCCGTGTCGCTCAACACCACAAAGCCGTGGGCAAAAGCA
>JADFXU010000059.1:2196-2665 GCA_015233365.1 Nitrospirota bacterium
CCCTGTCCATTGACCGTATGTGGCAGAGCCTTTGCGTATATCCACGGCAACATCGAAAATGGAGCCTTTCACGCAGCGCACCAGCTTGCCCTGCGCCATGGGGCGTTTCTGATAATGCAACCCGCGCAGTACGTTGCGGCACGATTTTGAGTGATTATCCTGCACAAAGTGTTCTTTAATGCCAGCACTGAAAAATTCCGAATGTTTGTACGTCTCCACAAAGAAGCCCCTGCTGTCTGCGAAGACTTTGGGCGTAACCAGTATAATCCCGGGAATGGCAAGTCTTTCAAATGTAAAAGGCATCTTAACTAATCAACCGATTAAACTCAAAAGGTATTCCCCGTATCCGTTTTTTTTCATCGGTTCCGCAAGCCTTAGAAGCTGCTCATCATTAATATATCCCAGGGAATGCGCGATTTCTTCAATGCACGCCACCTTCAATCCCTGCCTCTTCTCGATTGTGGATATG
>JADFXU010000005.1:0-567 GCA_015233365.1 Nitrospirota bacterium
AAGCTGCAATTGATGCCCTCGAGTTGAAAATCAGCCTCGCAATTGCCATCGTGCTTTTCGTTACATATATTCTCAGCCTGGTGTTTTCTTTAAAAAGCCATAAGCACCTCTACGGCAAGGCCGATGAAGAAGGCGCAGGGCACGGTGAAATAGTCCCGTGGAAGACCCAGACCGCCCTGTTCGTTTTGCTGCTTGCCACAGTGGGTATCAGCTTTATGAGCGAGATTATGGTTACATCCATAGAGGTGGCTACGAAAACATTGGGTATGAACGAGGTCTTTGTAGGGGTCATAGTGGTGGCAATCGTTGGAAACGCCGCCGAACATAGCACGGCAATACTTATGGCATTAAAAAATGAACTTGACGTGTCCGTTTCCATAGCCATAGGGTCGAGTTCCCAGGTTGCCATGTTTTTAGCCCCTCTTTTACTTTTTATCAGTTACTTCCTGGGGCCTGCACCCCTCACGACCCATGCGTGGTTTTCCTGGAAATCAAGGAGTTTTCTTATGGTTTTATGTGAACTGGCGGCTGTCAAGTCCCTTATGTAATCTCCGAGGTGGATTAACC
>JADFXU010000005.1:577-98309 GCA_015233365.1 Nitrospirota bacterium
TGGTCAATTTTATCTCACTCGATGGAGAATCTCACTGGATGGAGGGTGTGCAACTCCTTGCGCTTTACATAATTTTAGGCATAGCATATTTCTTTTTACCATTATGAGTACCCTGCGGCAAAAGACCGCAGATGTCATGTTGGATTGACACTGTTTGAATACTGTGCTATTTATTAGAGGATCGCTCAATTTGGGTGCAAAATGAACCGTGACATTTAAGGAGAAGGATGGAAACGCTGTATGACACCATAGATGATTATCAGGAATATGAGTCAACTTATTATAAAAACTCAGGCAATACTGCCGTTAAAAGGTCGAAAGTATTAAACCTTGAAGACTATAAAAAAGCCGGCTTTAAAAAACCCTCTGTTTTCTTGGAGCTTCACGGCGGCCTTTCCGATGCACGGCTGAATTGTGAAATAAAACACTCCATGCGCGGAAGGCTCCGAATAAAGGTCTCCCTTTTGGCTGCATATAAGGACTTGAGTATTGCCCTTGGCGACTATATCAAAAGCCAGGCAGGTGTAGTCAGGGTGGATACTAATTACTACTGCGGAAGCTTTACGATTCATTACGATACGGAGGCCGCACAGCAGGACGCTATTGTTTTCTCCGTAACAAAACTAACTCTTGGAGAGGTTATAAGACTTGATAAAAAACCTGTCCAGGAAAAAACCGAAGATAAAGACATATCGCTTTCGTACGTTAAGTGGGCATCGACGGCAGCCGGGTTAAGTCTACTCTTAGGCGGCATTCCGGCCGTTGGCATCATAGTTGTTTATCCCCTATTGTTTTATATAAGCGTACCCGTCTATAAAAGGGCGTACCGGTGTATTACAAAAGAGCGTCGTCTGAACGTGGATTTCCTCGATGCAGCGGCTTTTACAGTCGGAGTCCTCACAGGGGACGTCGTAAATGCATCGGCGATGGTGTGGTTAATCCACCTCGGAGATTACATAAGGGACTTGACAGCCGCCAGTTCACATAAAACCATAAGAAAACTCCTTGATTTCCAGGAAAACCACGCATGGGTCGTGAGGGGTGAGGTCGAGGTAAAAATCAGGGTAAAGGACCTCGTACCCGGCGACGTGGTATCTTTAAACGTAGGCAACCTTATCCCCATAGACGGCGAAATAATAGACGGCGAAATAATCGTCGATCAGCAGGTCCTGACAGGCGAATCGTTTCCGGTACATAAGGAAAAGGGCGATACCGTTTTAGCTTCGACGGTCATAAAAGACGGTAAGGCATACGTCAGGGTGATTAAAACCGGCGACAATACTAAAGTGGCGCAAATAGTAAAGATGGTCGAAGAAGCGCCCATTTACGAGACCAAAATCCAGAATCACGCAGAGAAATTTGCGGATAAAATCGTCATGCCTTCCCTTATCACCACAGGTTTGCTCTTTGCCACTACGTTGAATCTTTCCCACCTGGCAGCGCTCCTTACTGTTGATTTCGGTACCGGAGTCAGGGTCTCTGCGCCTACTTCCGTCCTTGCTTCGATGATCTCTGCGGCCTCACACGGCATTCTTATAAAAGGCGGCAGCTATCTCGAAAAACTCTATCATGTTGATACCATAGTATTCGATAAAACCGGGACCCTCACCACCGGAGTGATTAAGGTGGAAGACGTAATCGGCTTTAACGGGTTTTCTCTCGATGAAATAATCTCATATGCCGCTACTGCAGAGTTTCAGATGACGCACCCTATAGCTGAGGCCGTTGTAAAATATGCCGAAAGCAACGATATCGGCCTGAAAAAAAGGGACGCCGTCCAATACTGCGTGGGACGCGGCGTGGATGCCGCAATCGATGGCAAGTGCGTGCTCGTGGGAAGTTTAAGACTGCTTGGGGAACAATCGATTCCTGTGGACGACGAGGTAATAAGCATCACGGACAGACTTGTAGCGGAAGGCAAGGCAGCCCTTTACGTAGCTATTGACGGACGGCTTTCGGGAATTATTTCTTTCAGGGACCAGATTAGAAAAGAGGCAAAAGAGATGATAGACGACCTTCACAGGCTTGGCATAAAACAGGTGATTATGCTTACCGGTGATGTCAGGAAGGTGGCCTTGCCGGTAGCAAAGGCCCTTGGTATAGACCAATGTATAGCCGAGGTACTTCCCGAACAAAAGGCCGAGGTCGTTATAGATCTGAAGAATAAAGGTCATATGGTGGCCTTTGTCGGTGATGGCATAAACGACTCGGTTGCACTTTCTTATGCAGAGATAGGAATTTCCGTAAAGGGCGGAGCGGATATAACCAAGGAGACGGCAGGGGTAATCCTTCTGGACGATAACCTCAACAAGATACCGAAGGCCTTTGAAATAAGCAAAGAGACCATTAAGCTAATCAAGGAAAATTACACGATAACCGGAGGGTTTAACATCGTTGCGTATATGCTCGCCGCCGTAGGCTTAGTAAGCCCCGTTATGAGCACTTTAATAAGTAACGGCTCTGCCATCGTGGCATGTGTTAATGGAATGAAACCTGTCATTAAAATGAAGATGGACGGTCGCGGAAGGTAAAGAATGGCGGCATGCCACAGCTTGCCGGGGAAACGCTTATCGGAAAATCCGGACCAGGCACCATGTTGCTATAAATAATAACAGTGAGTATAATAACGTATTGTTTTCCGGTTAAATAAAAGGAGGAACTGATAATGGAAGAATTATTGGCTGGAGTATTAGGCGGTGCAGTGGTATTGGTTGCCGGCAAATCGGATTTTTTTAGAAATGCCTTAAAAGGGCTGATGAAAATGGGTTATGCCGTGTCCGATAAAGTAACATCGTGCGGCGGTGAAACCACAGAATCCATAAAAGACCTTTTAGCCGAAAGCAAATCGGAATACGAGGCAGCAAAGGCTGCAACTGCTGAAGCAAAGATCCAGAGCAAGGCTTAATGGAGATTATGTAGATTCACATGGCAAAGTGTGAAGTAGTACACCATATACGAGGCAGGGTAAGGCTGAGGGTGCCTTCGCTAGGGAATGAAGACTGCTTGGAACAACTGAGCCATCTTTTATCAAATGATAAGAGAATAAGCAGTGCTTCCTTTAATAAGGCATGTTGCAGCCTTACCCTCACCTATAAGCCCGTAGATATTTCAGTAAAAGAAATAATCGATATAATCGCCTCAGGCTGTGAAAAAGCTCCAGGGCAAACACCGGTTGTAACCGATACCAATACCCGGACCACCGAAAAACCGGCAGGGAAGGCGAAAGCTGGAATATCGAGAGGTAAAGCTCCGGCCAAAAAACGCTCTAAAGTATAGATGGATAATAAATAATATGGGAAACCGAACATTTTTAAAATGCCTTATGAAATTGTTTTATTCGGCAAAAGATGCAGTGCAGCCTTTGGCCGGTGAATCATTCGAGAAGCTTAAAGACATTGCAGCCGAAAGTAAAGCGGAATATGAGCTTGAAAAGATAAACGAAAAAAAAGCCAAGGCCAAACAGTAATAGTATATGAGCTCAAAATTGCCTGCCTTGAATGCGCTGCCGCTCTCCGGGGAAGAATTAAACGATAAGGAAGTCGGGATATTTATTCCTTTTGAAATAAAACACTCTATCCCGGGAAGACTCAGAGTGTCATCGGCAGCATTGAGGGACGAAAAGTCTCTAATTAAAGCCCTTAACGCTAAAATGAGAAACATGGAGGGCATTAAAAAAGTCTTTGCAAACTCACTGTGCGGCAGCATCACGATTCACTACGACGCCAATTCAACAGATAAAGATAAAATAGTACAAAACCTGATCACCATTAATATAAACGAAGTCGTTCTCGAAAACTTGCCGATAGTTATATCCGGCGATAAGCACATAAGTCATAATAAATTATATACGCTGCTCAGCCGCGTCCTTGCTGTGGCCGGCGTTGCCCTGTTCGTACTGCCGGGAATACCCGGCGCTCCGATTTTACTGTTGTCGGCTTATTTTTATCGAAAAGCCCGGGCAACCCATACTACAAACTCGCCGCAAATAACTGCCTAGGGCACCTGTTCAACTTTCTTTAATCTGATTTCCGGGGGCCTCTCGTGAATTTTTTATCGAAGTCTTTATTGAGGTAAAGGCTTGCAACGCATATGTCGGTCGTGTTGTTTCCGGTTCTGAATGAGTCAGGAAGGCCGAACTGCAGCCCGATATATAGAGCTGTAAAAGCAGGAGCCATGTTCGGGGGGATATTCAGGTATATGGCCAAAGGTCCGGCAAAAAGCAAGAGTTCGCCCGGTATTCCCGGGACCCCGAAGCCGATTAAGATTACGAGCGGGATGCTCATAAGCAGTTTCACGACAGACAGTTCAATGCCTAAAAGCTGTGCAACTGCAGCAGCCATTATGAACACGCATATAGTCGTACCGTTTATGCCGAGATAGCTCCCGGCGCCAATGATAAACCGTCTTACCTCGGTGGCTATGTACGGATAATGTTTCTTGACCAGATGCAGGTTTAAAGGTGTAGACAGGGACTCGGATGCCGTAGACCATAAAAGGGGATAGATGCGCACCCAATATTTACTGAAGTAATGTTTAATAGAAAAGTCTTTTAAAGTATTTTTCAAAATGACAAGAAATCCGATATGCCATATAATACAGGCAAGTCCTACTAAAAGAGAAGTAACTACGTAGGCCAGAATTATCCCGACAGACGTATTTACCGGCAGTCTTCCCCAAATTAAATTTAAGTCGCCAAGCCTGGCCCCCGTTAATTCCTTCATTGAAAGATGGCCGTTAAGCTCAAGAGGAAGGGTATAGACAAATGCCCCTATGGCAAACATAAAGACAGGAACGAGGGGCAAAAACAATTCACCAAGTTTCTCTATCAGGGCATAGATTTTCCCCAGCACGCCCCCTATAATCTTATATCTTTGAAAAAGCACTACTGTTATTAAAGCCGCATATATGGCATAAAAATATGTACTATGCGTCATAGTCGTAACGATGGAAGAAAGGGTCTGCACGATCGATTTTCCAAGGCTGCCTCCGGAATTCGTATAAAAGGGCAGTTTAAATACAATAGCGGTGAAAACTATAGACCATAAACAGGCATAAAGGCGCAGCCTTATGAGCCATAGCACCGCGTAACTTGCGAAATACCCCCTGCCGAGCTCTATTATATGAGCTATCGAAGGGGCTAATATAAAGTAAATAATAAAAGGTGCTATATATTCATAAAAATCTATAAAACCAGACATGCCGCTCGTTACCTTATAGCCGACACTGGGGAAATACCTGGCCGATACTATTCCGGAAATAAAGGAAAGTATTGACAGAAGCGGCAGATACCTTTCCAGGTTATCCAAAATAGAACGATATATGGTTTTTGCCTGAATCTTTTCGATTGCGATGTTTGTTCCCATGCTCTCTCCTGGAATGACAATCAACATGCCATTATGCGGATTCCGGACTTTACCTTTTACGGGTAGTCTCAGCTTCCGTATTTCATCCTATTGTACCACACTCATAGTAGAACTGAGCGGCAGACAGCCGGGCAATGTGGCTTTTGTAGCGGGTATTCATAATGGTAAAAAGAAATATGCTATGCCTAAAATTATGTAAAGAGCAAGGAGCTGCACACCCTCCATCCAGTGAGATTCTCCATCGAGTGAGATAAAATTGACCAGCAGGACTGCAGACACTATGGAGAAAATTTCAAGATGCGTAAAGGCCAGGTCGATGGGTGCAGGCCCCAGGAAGTAACTGATAAAAAGTAAAAGAGGGGCTAAAAACATGGCAACCTGGGAACTCGACCCTATGGCTATGGAAACGGACACGTCCATTTTATTTTTTAATGCCATAAGTATTGCCGTGCTATTTTCGGCGGCATTTCCAACGATTGCCACCACTATGACCCCGACAAAGACCTCGTTCATCCCCAATGTTTTCGTAGCTACCTCTATAGATGTAACCATAATCTCACTCATAAAGCTGATCCCCACAGTGGCAAGCAGCAAAACGAACAGGGCGGTTTGGGTCTTCCACGGGACCATGTCATCGTGCCCTGCGCCTCCTTCAGCTGCCGTGCCGTAGAGGTGTTTATGGCTTTTTAAAGAAAACACCAGGCTGAGAATATATGTAACGAAAAGCACGATGGCAATTGCGAGGCTGATTTTTAAGTCGAGGGCATGGATTTTAGCTTTATCTAAATTATGGCTGCCTCCCAATAACGCGCTGATAACCGCAGGCACGATAAGGGCGGACGTACAAAGTATCAGCATCGTGGAGTTAAGGCCGGCTGCCGTTGCATTAAACTTAAGGCTTTTTACCTTCACCCCCCCTGCAATGAAGCTCAGCCCTAAAACCAGCAGGATATTGCCTATAATAGAGCCGGTAATGGACGCCTTGACTACTTCGGGCAAGCCGTTTTTGATAGCAAATATCGCAATGATTAACTCCGCAGCATTTCCGAACGTTGCATTAAGGAATCCGCCTATACCAGGGCCAAGTTTTACCGCCAGATGCTCGGTGGCCGTTCCCATGATAGCGGCCAGCGGAATTATTGCAACTGCAGAGGTAAAAAAAATCCATGTATCGTCAACATGCAAAAGCTCAAGGATAAAACTGACTGGTATAAACACCAAAAGCGCATCCAAATAACCTAATTTATAATTACCTATTTTCATCGGCCTTCCTTGCCTCCTTAATTAAGAAACATTTACCGCTTTCTGGTTCCCTATCTCTACCTTGCCTGACCTTCTCTCAGTCATCGAGCAGTTCGAGGCTGCGTGAGCGCCAGTCGAGCACTGCGGTACGCTGAGACATTTTTTCGGCGAGTGCGCCGAATTCGTCGCGTAACACTCCGGCTGCGAAGTGAGAAAGAAAACGCGACTTCAATTCGGCCCGCGCCCGGTCGACACCGATCTCATCGTACGGTACGGAGGCGAGCAGCAGAAAGCCATCGTCCGGGATGCGACCGGCTTTCATGTTGCCCTCTATAATCCCTGCAGCTTTGCGCAACGGATCAGCAAGGTCCGGGCTGTAGGGGCCAATGATCAGGGCAATATCCGGGGTATGGAGAAAGTCGAACCCACGCCCCAGGCAAATCATCCATTCACGGTGTTCGACGTCGAGCATTCGTTCATTCTGCTGCGCCTGTTCACGCACTTGCGAGATGTGCTCGAGATTGCCGTACAGCAACGGCAGGAGGTCGGCGCGCATCTGTGCCGGCATGTCGGGAAGCAGAGTGGACAGGCGCAGCTCTAGTGCAGTTGCATCAGTCGTGGAAAAACCGGCGAGATCGAGCACTGTGTTATTGCTGCCGTGGATCACCAATGCGTCGTCGTCGGTTTCGAACCCGCACACCAACGGATAAACCGTGCCGTGACCACTACCGAAGATGTGTTCGATCTGGCGGCGAATTTCGCTGGTGTGGGCAATTGCCGCCGCAGTGTCGTAATGAAAGCCCGCACATCCGCGCAAAGGGTTTCCTTTCGACCAGTGGTAGGTAATAAGGACAAGTACACGCCGCCCGGCGCCCGTCATGCGCATGACGTAATGGGCCAGTACTTCGCCAAGGTGGGGCCAGCCCAGATCAAACATACCGCCAAGATTGCGGAAAGGCATGAGAATGCCGGTTGGAGTTTTGGTTGCGACCGGAATGTTAATGCGGCCGTCCATACACTTCAACACCACAATCGCGGTAGGGTGTTCGGCGAGATATCGCTCTCGCGCCAGCCACGCTTCAGGACTACGAAAGGTCTCACCGTGACGGCGGGCGAGTTCAAACAGCCAGTCAATACGTTCAGCAATGGGTTTGCTATTAATATCGCTCATGGTCTCCGCTCCATCTGTATTGTTAACTGGTGTTTTGTTATCATACTGAAAGCAATATAATAATACAAGACGATGATGATTTCTTTGTGTTGTGACTGCTATTTTCGACTTGTTGCCAACGCAAAAAAAGCAGATTCCTCCACTTCCGAATCATTAGAGTCGCCAATATCAGAAATTCGGTGCTTCCCGAAAAAAACATCGATATCGGGTTCTCGATTGATGTCTCCTAACACTGCATAATTCGTGTGGCTGATTGTTTTCCAGTGTATAATTAAGATAAGTTTATATAAGTTTGAAGTTTCTCACTAATTGCCCAAAGAACTCCTTAATTTCAAGGGCAACCAAGTTAGAGCAAACCACAAGATGAGCAACTAAGGAGGGTTACCCATGAAAGTTATTGCATTTAATGGTAGTCCGCGGAAGCACTGGAACACAGCAATGCTGCTTGAAAAAGCTTTGGAAGGAGCAAAATCTCAGGGAGCAAAAACAAAACTTATTCACCTCTATGACCTCAACTACAAGGGATGTATAAGCTGTTTTGCCTGTAAGGAAAAGGGTGGAAAGAGTTATGGAAAATGCGTAGTTACTGATGACCTTAAGCCTATTTTCAAGAAAATTGAGGGCGCCGATACTCTCATTTTCGGCTCTCCCATTTATTTGGGAAATGTTACAGGAGAGATGCGCTCATTTTTGGAACGGCTCATATTCCAGTATCTGACATATACGGACCCGCCCGGCTCGCTTTTTAACCGGCAGATAAAAACGGGGTTCATTTATACGATGGGTGTTACTGAAGAAGTCATGAACCAGTTAGGCTACAGTCAGTTCATGGATTTGATTTCAATGTTCCTGACAAGGACATTTGGGTATTCAGAGTCGCTGTGCTGCTTTGATACTTTGCAGTTCAAGGATTACTCTAAATATGTTGCTCCTCGATTTGACCCTGAGAGTAAGGCGAAGAGGCGTAAGGAAGTGTTTCCTCATGATTGTCATAAAGCATTTGAGATGGGACAAAGACTGGCAAAGGTATGAGTATTCTGGTCCAACAACACAAATTTAGTTATCCCCGACTATGAATATCAAATTATATGGTCGATTTATTTGGAAAACCTCAAATTGACAACTGTCAATTAAAGTGATATAAAAGAATTCAGCAGGGTCTAACACTTTGACAAAAATAAGGAAGGAGAAACTATTATGGCTACAAAAAAATCTATTGGTATTAGGACTCTCTTTGGTACTTTGATAATCGTTACCGGGCTACTTGGGTTCGCGCTTACCGCGGGACTCTGCGCCGAACAGCAGCCTGCGCCGACTGAGAACAAGGGTATCACTATTGCTCCGCTCTCAGCAGTGGACCTCGGTCCTGAAATCCCCGGGATGCAAGGTCGGCAGCTCCGGCTCCGGATGCTGACGATCGAGCCTGGCGGAGTCCTGGGCGTCCATAGTCACAAAAATCGGCCAGGGGCCGCATACATGCTTAAGGGGACGGTTATAGAACACCGTGGCGACGTGGCGAAGGAGTATGGCGCTGGGCAGACCTGGGCCGAGGATGGGAATGTGATCCACTGGCTTGAGAACAAGGGGACAAGTCCGGCAGTGTTAATCGTAACGGACATTTTCAAGCAACCGTAAGGACTGAGGGAGAGGGGCCCGCACCTAAGAAAAAATAGCGAGTGAGGCTCTCAAATAATAAGCCTAACTTGTCGCTTCAAACTGATCGGTAGTAGCGCCGGCGGAACTTTGCGTTACGCTTAGTTCTTTCGGCAATATTCACTGTAAATGTCTTTCGGCATCTTTTTTCCAGATGCCGCTTTCTACTGTTATGCTTTTTTGTCTATTGTTGAACTTTTTTTGTCGAATTCAAAGGCTGTTTATTATTACCCAATTTCAACTCTATTTGCGAGCAAAAGCCGTGGAGCATTTTCATCTCCCAGTATGTGAGTCCCGCCCTGCCGATAAAATATTTCAAGTTATCCATTATCTGTTTTTCCAGATTTCTGTCGCCGCGGGGAATATAGTCCAGCAGAGTTATGATCTTTGCTATCCGCCCGTAAAGTGAGTCAAGTTCTCCATGGGTGACAAGGCTGCTCCTTCTGTGCCTTGATTGCGGAGGAGTGACCTGAACAGTCTGTTTACTGTACGGCACCCTTGAAAGTGCATAGGCCACGACCATTACGGCGTGTGAGAGGTTTAAGGAAGGTTGTTCATTATTGGCCGGGATGGTCAGGAGAAGGCCGCATTCGTTGACCTCTTCGTTATACAGCCCCCTGTCCTCCCTGCCGAAAAGGAGGGCGACTTTATTTTTAGTTGCGACGTCATACAGTCTTTGTGCCGCCTGATCCAGAGGGAGGGTCATGCCGCGCCGCTTCCCGGTCCTCCGGGCCACGGCTACGACAAGCTGTTTATCGTCAATTGCAGCGTTGAGGCAGGCATAATGCTTTGCCCCTTCCAGGACATCAAGGGCGTTATGCGCAAGCCGTTGGGCCTCATCGTTGATTTCTGCGGCCTTCACAAGGCAAAGGGCCTTGAAGCCCATGTTCTTCATCGCGCGCGCAGAGGCGCCGATATTGGCGGGCTCCCGCGGCTCGACAAGTACAAAAGACACGTTGTTTTTCCAAAGGGGCATATCCTGAAAATTCCGCCATTCCCGGCCTGTACCTCTGTTTCAAAAAAAGGGGTGAAAGTTTTAGACTCTCACCCCCTTATACCCTTCAATGCCGGTTACTATTAATAACCGCTGCTCTTCTTCTTTGCAGGTGCAGGTGCCATCTCTTTCATGCACTTGCCATCCTTAACAGTCACCTTGTCTCCGACCTTTGCGTCTTTGCACATAGTGTCAACTTTTGTCTCTTTTCCGGCTGCATCCTTGATGGTGACGGATTTCGCATCCATCTTGGTAACAGTGCCTTTAACTTCCTTTGCAGCATCCTTCGCATCAGCCGCGAATGTAAGACCTACCATGCCCAATGTGAATACCAAAGCCACCAATAAAGCGATAATAGATTTCATCTTCATGCCTCATTCACCCCCTTCATTTATTTATTTAACAGCAAAGGCAACGAATGTGCCCGATAATTCCCCATTATACACTATTTGATTTTTTTAAAACAATATTGTCAGGAGTTTCCCGATAGTTGCGTTTTGTCGGATTATTATCTATAGTAATCAATAAAAAGGAAACTGGCATGGGTGAAGGCTTTAAAGGTGCGATTGTCTCATGTGCCGTTCTCTTTGCATTATTTTTTATTTGTGTATCTGATACCTTCGCCTGCAGCGGGCCGGCGCCTGTACGCTCAATCAGTATCGACGTTCAGCGGGTATTCCTCAACAATTCCATTACCGGCATTACCATCAGTGACGTTGTCGGCCTTCTGAGAAAAGGATTTCCCTCCGCGTCTGTCTCTCTTAACAATCCGGATGCCGGAGTGCACATCGCTGTTTCAATAAGCGGTGGAAAAAAAGGACCTGTTACGGACCGTTTCGCAAGGGGGAGAGATTACGATTATCTGCAATACCCGGACCATGAATATCACTGGGCCTCATCCCGCAAGGCCGGTCATATAGTCCTGGCCCTTACATCACCGTCTTTTCAGGGAGTGAGCTTCGGGCTTTATGGACTGCTCCAGGAGAAGCTGGGATTTAAATTTTACCATCCCAGGAGGACCATTGTTCCTGTTCACAAACAATGGCCGCTGCCGGCTGACTTTCAATGGAATGCCTTTCCCCGCTTTGACAAGAAAGGATTTCATCTGCACTCGCTTCATCCCATCGAACTTGCCGAGCAACTGAACAATCCGGATTATCCCGATGCAGCCGGGGACTTGAGAGAGTATATCGACTGGCTTGCCAGAAACCGGCAGAATGTACTGCAGTTCTATCTTTTGAGAGGCATAGATAGATCGCGTTGGATCACTCATGCCGGCGAACTCGCAGCGTATGCGCACAAAAGAGGCATACTGGCGGGAGTCGAATTCTCTCTTTTCATGGTCCAGCAAAAGGCCTTTCAGAGCATAAATCTATTCAGGTTAATCCCTTCCTATAAACGGCAGATAGACAGTACCCTTTCATGGATATTCCGGGTCAAATGGGATTACATCACCGTAGATTTCAGTATGGGCGAATATATGCCCGACCTCGCTTCATTGATGCCCGAGCTTAAAGCATACCTTATCAGGCAAGCCAATGAGAGATATAAAACCAGGGTAATGGTCCCCACGCATGTTATTAACGAAGGATCCGGATGCCAGCTTGGACCTCAGGCCCCCGGCATGCGGGTTTCAGCTATTCAGAGAAACGGTTCAGGGGGTGGAGATATGAGAGCCGGCATTCTGATTCATACAGTCATGTTTTATTCACTCCAGGACGCTCACGCCCCTGTATATGGCGATGCCAATCTGCAGTGTATGCTTGCCAGGGCAATACGGGAAAACAAATGCCGGGAGACATGGTATTGGCCCGAAGCGGCCTACTGGGTTTCCTTTGATAATTCTGTTCCGCTGCTTCTGCTTCCTTATCTGGAGGCGAGGTGGACCGATATGAAGACAATAAAGAAAGCGGGCATTGATAATCACCTCACTTTCAGTTCAGGCTGGGAATGGGGCTATTGGCTTGTTGACTGGAGCATTGCCAGGTGGTCCTGGAGCTACACAGGAAATGGTCCCTTGCATCAGGAGACTTTTTCGGGACCCCTCGGGGTATTGCATGATCTGTTCCCTGATGCCCGCATATACCGGTTATTTCAGAGGGCATTATATATTCAGAACTACTTTCTGAAGGGCAGGGGAATGATAGCTTTTCTGTCTGCTCTCGACCCTTCGGCAGAGCTCTCGTGGCCATTCAACCGCCCTTTTCAGCCGAGGCCGTTCTTTTCCAGTTCGTGGCTGCTATATCAGGCAACGGATGCAGAAGCAAAACAGATCGCAGAGTCCACGGCATCGGAACTTGAAAAATACGCCACTGATATGAATGAAGTGGTGGACGGGCTCGAACGGGAAATCCGCCTGAATTATGCCGGGGGCAAAGGGATCTCTCCGGAGCTTTCCCTGATAGCTTGCGAATTGACAAGGTCGCTCAAAGTGACCTCACTCAGGGCGCAGCACCGTGCTTTGACCATCAGGGCACTCCTGGCGCAGAGGAAAGGACACTGGTGGCAGCCTGCGACTCATGAAGCGGAACTGCTGCTGCAGCAAGCTGCCCGGCTACGGCAGGAGGCACTTGTGGCTGTGCGCCTGCAGGAACAGATTTACCGCTATCCGGTCAGCCTTATTGCCCGGCAGCGAAAGAATTTCACCGCATACCATTTCGGTTATCTTTATCCGGCTAGCGAGCTTTTTTTCTGGCGCCGCGAGGAGGAACAGGTCCGGCACAGGCGTTTCGATGCATTTTATATGGACATTTGGGACTTCGGAAGGATTTGCGGGCTAAAAGATTAAGTGCGATGCTGGACGGTATTGAGCAGTTCCCGGTAATCTTTTAAAACGGGGAACTCAGGGGTTACCGTATCTTTCTTTTTTGAACTGGCCCCTGTCTTGAGCAGGAGATATTTTATCCCGAAGGTTTTAGCTGTTCTAAGCACTTCGGCCGTATCGTCAATAAAGAGCGTCCGTTCCTTGTCGAATTTCAGCATTGTTTCGACCTTCTCCCAGAACTCAACCATTTCCTTGGGAAATCCCATCTCATAAGAAGTGATGCATCTGTCGAAGTATCCGCCTATCTCGGTTTTTTTCAATTTGATATCGAGGACCTTATAGTGGGCATTGGTGAGCATGAAAACTTTTTTTTTGTCTTTCTTCATCGCCTTCAGGAAATCCTCGACATGGGGATGCACTTCGATCATGTGTTTTATCTGTTCCTTGAGCGCCGGGATATCAAGGTGAAGTTCATTCGACCAGAAATCGATGTCGGTCCAGTTCAGAGTGCCTTCATGGGATTTGTACATGGCGAACAATATATCTTTTGCCTTTCCGAAAGTGACGCCATGTTTTTCAGAGTATTTTTCAGGGACAAGGTGCTCCCAGAAATAATCATCAAAATACTTGTCCAGAAGCGTTCCATCCATGTCCAGCAGTATGCAATCGATATGTTTCAGAGGGATCACTAGATTCCTATCGTTCCTGCAATCCAGGCAGTGGATAAGTCTCTGAAGCGAATCGCGGAGTCTTGGTAACAGTTCTCGGCGAAGTGAGCGTCAAGCAGTCGCAATGTCTGAGCCCGTAGGGCGAGTTTTGCGACTGTAGTGAACGAGCCGCTAGAACTGTCAAGACGCAGCGTCTGAGCGTAAGAGACTTATCCACTGCCTGGATTGCAGCTATCATTCTTCGGAGCTGTACCATGAGAGGTCGATATAATCCCGGGTCCTTTTGTGGATGAGTTCAAGAATCCCCTTGAGTTCCTCGAAAATCTGATCGAACAGCTTGTCATCATCCAGGTCATTGGCCTCGATATCATAGACGTAGGAAATCTCATATTCTTTGGAGGGCTGCTCGCTGGGGATTATTTCTTTTGCAAAGAGCACCGGTTGCGTATCGGGATACTCTTCCTCCACTTCCGCAAGCAGCGCCTCGATGTCGGTATAATCTTCCATTATCGGCAGTTTTATTTCGAATTCCAGTTCCAGCGAGGTATCGGCATCCATCGAGTTTTCATCCGTATCATCCTCGTATAGAGTCATTCCCGTCTGAAAGGCATCATACGTGAAGGATACCGTTGCAGTCAGCGCATAAGGGGGCTCCATATTGGGCAGTACGAGCGAGAACCTGCTCTCCCGGTCAAGAGTGAACTGCTCTATGAACACCTGCATATTGAATATTTCGAGGTAGCTTTTTGCAGATTCGGCGATCTTCATTTGAACTTCTTCAAAACGTGTCATGGTGCCTCCCGGAAAGCGTTGAGCGTTATAGCGTTCGTCGCGTTATAGCGTTAAAGGTGTAAAACAAATTATATTATAGTTAGTGAGGGAAGTCTTTAACGCTGAACGCTACAAACGCTATAACGCTGTAGCAGCAATTATAACATGAATAGTAAGGTTATGACGAATAAGGCGGCGGTGATAACAGGCGGGGCCCGCGGGCTGGGAAGGGGAATAGCGTGTGCCCTGTATCATAGCGGATACAGGGTGGCGATAAACTGCCTGTATTCACATGAGCACGCGCCGGACCTCGGAGCTGAATTCGGCGAAAGGGCATAAGAACGCAGAAGACAGGGAGAATAAATGAAATGGCAAAGGGCATCTTTATAACGGGAACAGATACCGGGGTAGGCAAGACGATTGTTGCTGCAGGCATAATACGCGCCCTGGCCCGGAAAGGGGTGAAGGTCGGCGCAATGAAACCTGTTGAGACAGGGTGTGAAAATCTTGTCCCCGCAGATGGGATGTTTTTGAGGAACATTGCGGGAATGGATGACCCTGTTGATCTCATAACGCCCCTTCGTTTTTCACATCCGCTTGCGCCTATGGTTGCATCTGAACTGGAGGGAAGGCCGGTGATGCTCGATGTTATAATTCAGGCATACACTGCACTTGCGACAAAATATGAATTCCTTGTTGTGGAAGGTGCCGGCGGTCTGATGGTCCCGGTCATGGAATCAGGCGGCAGTGTGATTGCCCTCAGCAATGCCTCGGCGCCGTTTTTTATCACGGACCTGATCAAAACGCTGGAACTGCCTGCCGTTGTCGTGGCAAGGGCCGGACTGGGCACTATCAACCATACGCTCCTGACCGTCATGCACGCCATTGGAGCGGGAATAGACGTGCGGAATGTGATTATCAATAACAACGGGCGCGGAAGCGATACGATAGCTGAGAGGACAAACCCGGATATACTGCACCGCATATGTCCGGTGCCTGTGCTGGGGCCCCTGCCGTTTGTTTCAGCACCTTCGGATGCTGTTATCGATGCTGTTGCAGATGCACTGGGCGACGATGCGGTCAGCCTGATGCTCGGGTAGGGGACATGGATTCTATCGGCAACTGGTTCTCGAATAATCTCGATATGGTTTTTTTTATCTATGGTCTCGCCTTTTTCGTGATGGGAATGGCGATTTTTATTCTGTCGAAAAAAGAAAGCATATTCAGGATTGCCGATATATTTGGTCTTTTGGCTGTCTTCGGGCTGGTTCACGGCGTTAATGAATGGCTGGAGATGTGGAAGATCATAAAGGGAGGCAGTTATTTACTGGAGCTGCTGCGTGTGTTGTGTCTTATAACATCATTTTCCTTCCTGTGCGAATTCGGAAGGAGACTTTTCATAATAAATACGCATGAAGGCTCTCCTGCATGGCGGAAGAAAATTGCCCGCTGCCCGGGGTGGTTTTTCCCTGTGGCTGTCGGTTTTTTCATCTTAATTTTTGTTCTTGCATTGCATGATTTCCAGGGTGCGGGAAGCATCTGGACAAGGTATCTTATAGGGTTCCCCGGCGCTTTTTTTACCGGCACCGGATTTTTTTCCTACTACCGGCGCGAGAGAGAGGTATTGAGAGAGATTAATGCAAAACGCTGCTTCCTGACGACCGGTTCCGTATTCTGTGTTTACGGAGTTTTGAGCGGTTTAGTGGTGCCACGGGGGGATTTTTTCCCTTCCAATCTGATCAACGCCGATTCTTTCCTTGCTGTGACGCATATCCCCGTACAGCTTTTGAGGGCCGTATGCGCCGTTGTTGCAGCCTTATCGGTAGGAAAGATGCTCGCCATCTTCGATTGGGAAACGAAAAGGAAAGGTGAGGAGGACAAGCTTGAAAAGCACCGCCTGCTTCTCATAGCTGCTGAGAAGCAGGTGATTGAAACGCAGTTGAGGATGCTGCAGGCCCAGATGGAACCGCATTTCCTTTTCAACACCCTGGCAAATATAATAAGCCTCACTGATATCAATCCTGGAAACGCGAAGAGGATGCTCCATCACCTCGCTGAATTGCTGCGGGTCTCGCTTAAGCGTTCCAGGGAGGAGCTATCCACTCTCGACGAGGAAGCCGACCTGCTCGGAAATTATCTGAGCATATTCCGCATACGCATGGGAGAGAGACTGAATTTTGAGATAGACATCACTGAAGATTTGCGGTGCGTGGCGTTCCCGCCCATGCTCATACAGCCGCTGGTCGAAAACGCGGTCAGACACGGCATCGAACCCAAGGTGGAAGGCGGCAGTGTAACGGTCAAGGCCATACTGGCGGACAGCCGTCTGCGCCTGATCGTTACCGATACCGGTCTTGGCTTGCCGGTACAGCCGAACTGTGACGGTACCGGGCTTGCCAATGTAAGGGCCCGCCTCCAGGCTCTTTACGGGGACGGGGCTTGTCTTGTCCTTGAGGAGAACAATCCCTGCGGCATAATCGCTACCATCGAGGTGCCGGTATGAGCGTGCGGGCACTGATCGTAGATGACGAACCGCATCTTGTCGATTATCTTGCCGGTCGGCTTGCCGTGCTATGGCCGGAACTGGAGATATGCGGCACTGCAATAAATGGGATCGACGGCCTTGAGAAGATCAATAAGGAAAAGCCGGACCTTGTTTTCCTGGATATAAAGATGCCGGGATTGACAGGTCTGGACGTCGCAGGCAGGATGAGCCATCCAAGTCTTGTAGTATTCATCACCGCCTACAACAAATACGCTGTCAAGGCGTTCGAGGAGGAGGCCGTTGATTATCTGCTCAAGCCTATAAGCGACGAGCGCCTCAGTCTGACCATAGCCCGGACCAAGAAGCGTCTTGAGCAAAACGAGGGCCTGAAGAGGATGGAGGGGTTCCTGTCCAGGCTCACACTTGCAATGGCCCGCAAGGACGCCTACCTGAACTTTATTCGGGCAGCTTCAGGGCGTGCCACGCGTTTAATCCCTGTTGATGAAGTCCTTTTTTTCAGATCAACGGAAAAATATACTGCCGTATTTACAAAAGACCGGGAATTTCTGATCCGCGTCCCCATTGTCGATCTTATTAAACAGCTCGATCCCGAAAAGTTCTGGCAGATACATCGTTCAACGGTAGTCAATGTGTCCAGGGTCGCATCCGCAGTCCGTGATGAAGCGGGCCGCCTTGTCCTCAAAGTCAGAGATTCCCAGGCATCCCTTGTGGTGAGCCGCCCTTTTGTCCATCTCTTTAAACAGATGTGATTCTAATACTTCCAATAATTTCATCGCGTCAATATGCGTTTCAAGCCATATATCAGCGTTTTGTCGCAAATAATTGAATTGTAGGATGACTTTTTGAAAAATAGAAGTATAATAGAAATAAAAAAAACTAATGATACCTGAAAGAAAACATAATGATTCAATTTCAGAGAGAGTTGTCGGGAAACATTTTTTTATTTCCCTCTTGACATCCGCAATAATCTGTTTAAAATTTAAGCATATGTGTATCTATAGATAATGAAACTGAAAATACTAAGATCAGGGGGTGTAAGATGGCATTAAGAATTCCGTTTGTTGTGTTGATGTTTTTCCTTGTTGTCTCTCCAGTTGTTGTCAATGCAGAAACCCCGATTACAGACCCGGTAACGGGTATGGAGCTTGTCTTCATCAAGGGCGGCTGTTATGACATGGGAGACTCAGCCGGCGATGGCGACAGCAACGAGAGGCCGGTTCATGAGGTATGTGTGAATGATTTTTACATGGGCAAGTACGACGTGACCAACGAGCAGTTCAGAAAATTCCAACCTGAACATAATAGCGGCGGTTTTGAGGGTTTATCGCTAAATGGTGATAAACAGCCGGTTGTCTTTGTTTCATGGGATGATGCTGTCGCCTTTGCCAAATGGCTATCACAAAAGACGGGACAGACTTACAGGCTGCCTACCGAAGCCGAGTGGGAATATGCTGCCCGCGCCGGGACAAAGACGAAATATTTCTGGGGCAATAATCCTGACGAAGCCTGTAAATATGCAAACGTCTCTGATATGAGCGCAAAGAAACGCTGGAAGACCTGGCCGGCTTTTTACTGCGATGACAAGTTCCTGGTCTCAGCTCCTGTCGGGAGCTTTCAGCCTAACCAGTTTGGATTGTACGACATGCTGGGGAATGTCTGGCAGTGGTGCGAGGACGTTTATAGCAGTTCGGCCTATACCAGGCTCCCCAAAAACAACCCCGTATTCGAGGGGTCCGGAGAGTATCACGTCGAGCGTGGGGGCGGCTGGAGCAACGGGCCTCTGGGTGTCAGGGTTTCCCATCGCGTTCCGCTTACGCCGGAATTCGGCCATCATGCACTCGGGTTCCGTCTCGTGAGGGTCAAATGAGAAAGTTATCGTGGAGGATCGGTATGCAAAAAAAATATTTGATTTTGCTGTTAATTCCTCTTGTCTTCCTGTTGGCCTCGGTCTCTAAGTCGCGCAGCAGTGAAGATGCGACAAAGGAAACAACGGAGAAGGAGGGTTTCATCGGAGCTGAAACCTGTCAGGGTTGTCATGAAACACAATACGCGACCTATGCAAAGACCATCCATTCCAAGAAGCATGTTAAAGGGCCCGCATCGCAGGATGCCTGCGAGACCTGCCACGGTCCCGGAGCAAAGCATGTTGAGAAAGGCGGTGGTAGAGGCGTAGATATTTTTGCCTTCGACAAGAAAGCGGACCCAAGAGCCAAGACTGCAAAATGCCTCGCCTGCCATGAAGAGCAGCGGCAGCAAAAGTTCTGGAGTATGAGCAAGCACAAGGCGGAAGATGTTTCATGTGACAATTGCCATTCTCCCCACAGAGGAGGAGATAAGCTCCTGAAAGCGGAAAAATCCGAAGTGTGTTTTCAGTGCCACAGGGATATCAAGACAATGGTGAACAAGCAGTCCCACCATCCCATCAAGGAAGGCAAAGTATCTTGCAGCGACTGCCATAATCCGCACGGCGAGTTCGGCGACAAGATGATAAAGGCCGATTCAGTCAACGAACTCTGCTATAAATGCCATGCAGACAAAAGAGGGCCTTTTATGTGGGAGCACCCGCCTGTCGAGGAGAATTGCACGACTTGCCACAATCCTCACGGGAGCAACCATAACAGGCTTCTGGTGATGAGGACGCCGCAGCTCTGCCAGCAATGCCACGACGGCGCATACCATCCGGGAACCCCGTATACGCAGTTCTCATCTCCTGCCAAGACGGCTTTCCCTGCGGCGCAGTTAGTCGGCCGCGCCTGTTTGAACTGCCATAATGACGTCCACGGCACGAATGGTCCGTCAGCCTATGGACAAAGATTCCTTAAATAGGAGGAGACGAAAATGAAAATGAAAACGAGAATAATAACTTTGGTTGCAGCATTTTCCCTCCTTCCATTTGCCAGTGCATTTTCTGCTGACGGTGACTCGGGAGGAGGTACTATTAGCGGCGACATAGGGGGGACCGGCTGGGTCTCTTCAGTAACCGGCAACAAGGCCAAATTCAGTGAATACAGGGACATGACGTCAGGGGGCGGCTTTTACAGCAACATCAGGCTGGGCTATGACAGCGACACCAATTGGATGAAATTCAGGACGTCGGACATGGGCTACGACACGCAAAATTATCAGCTCGACGGCGGCTCTTACGGCAATGTCAAGTTCAATATGTTTTATAATGAGATTATCCACAACATTACCTTTGACGCAAAAACCCCTTATTCCAGCGCCGGGGGTAATGTGCTCACCTACACCGGGGCTGCTCCAAGTCATAATCCGGCAACATGGAACAGTTTCGATTACTCAATCAAAAGGAAGCAGACCGGCGGCGACATCAAATTCGATATGCTGAAGCCTTTTTACATTGATTTTTCAGCAACCAATGAGAGGAGGACCGGTATATTGCCGGTCGCTGCCAACACGGGCATGACTTCTCCCGGCGCCTTTATAGAACTCCCGGCGCCTATTGCGTATACGACTAATAACTTTATGGGAGAGATCGGTTATGCTGCCAAGCCGGTGATAGCATCGTTAAGTGTCTTATATAGCAATTTCACCAATGATAACCATGTTCTCAATTATGAGTCCATACTTTCCACGAAAACGGACACGACAACATTACCGCCTGATAATGATTACTACAGGATCGGGTTCAAGGGTTCCCTGCAGCTTCCGCTGAACACCAGGTTCAATGTGAACCTGGCCAACGCACACTCTGAATCGACATTCGACCTGCTTCGATCATATCTTTTGAACGGGACGACACCGGTAAGTCTCACAACCAGTCCGAACAGTTTGAGTTCCTCAACATTCCATGGAAAGAAGGATATCCAGAATTACAACTTTGTGCTCACTTCCAATCCGGTGTCTTTCCTCGATGGCAAGATTTTCTACAAATATTACAACACAACAAACAAGTCGGACCAGATTACGGCAATAGACACCAACAATAGTACAACTGCATCCGCGCCGGGTTTTTTGTTCACGAACCCGCTTTTTGACTACAAAAAAAATACTTATGGCGGTGACCTCGGTTTCAGGCTTCCTGCCCGCTTTTACCTGGATATTGGGTACTCCTACGTCTCTACTGACAGGAGCAGGGAAGACATCCCGGTAACGAATGACAACATTTACAAAGCCGAGCTCAGATGGAACGGGCTTGATTACCTGACGCCGAAAATCGGATATGAGCGGCTTCAGAGAAACGCTGCAGGGCCTACAGCGGCAGACCTCACTGACAACTTCGGAATCGACACATGGCTCCACCGGTTTGATGCGTCGAGACAGACAAGGGATACTTACAAGGCTGCTGTCGATTTCTACCCCCTCGATAAGCTCGATATGGGCGTGGCTTACAAATACAAGAAGTCGGATTACCCTGGCGACATTCTGGGCCTTCAGAATTCCCGCACAGACGAGCTTGATATTTACGGGGAATACGGGATCGGAAACATTGCAAAGGTAAACGGCTATTTCGATATCCAGAATACCAAGACGAATTCATCTTTCCGCCGGTTCGATACTACTAACACGGATGTTAATCCCTCCGATCCGCAAAGTGCCTCTCTCTATAACTGGAACATGGCCATGAAAGACGATACTTACGAGTTCGGAGCAGGAGTCGACGTCTATCTGGTGCCGAAAAAACTGACCCTCAGGCTCCAGTATGACTATGTAAATTCCGACGGTAATGACGATCTCTCCATCTTTAATTCGGCGGCGCTTGCTGCGCTGAATCCTACAGCCAACAACAGTAATATCGATATCCCCAGCTTCGATGATTACAAAAAGAGCTCCTTTACGTCAAAGTTGAGCTATGCCGTTACAAAATCCATAGCTATAGCCGCAGGATTTTCTTACGAGCAATACAGATACAGCGATGCGAGCCTTAACAACTACAAAGACTTCTTCACCAATTCGGCTGGAACCACCGCCTACTACCTAAGCGGGGCATATGCGAACCCGTCGTACACCGCGCGCATTTTTTTCCTGAGCGCCGCATACAAGTTTTAGAGATAAGTTTTTTCCGAATCGGGGAGAGAGCGCTGCTGCTCTCTCCCCGATTATTTGTGAAGGAAGTTAAAGGCTGAGAATTCAGAGAGGGTTGTTGTTGGCGTCTATTTTGACGATCGTCGGCTCGAAATTCTTAATTTCCTGTTCGGCCAGATAGCAATAGGAGAATATTATGATTATATCGCCCACCATCCCCTTGCGCGCAGTCGGGCCGTTCAGGCAGAATTCGCGGGACCCCGGCTTGCCGGGTATGACGTAGGTTTCAAACCGCTCGCCGTTGTTCAGGTTGCTTATCATGACCTGCTCATATGGGAGCATTCCGGCGCGCTCCATGATTTCCCTGTCAATGGTAATGCTTCCCTCGTAGGCGAGGTTCGCTTCCGTGATCCTGGCCCTGTGTATCTTCGATCTTAAAAAACATCTAAGCATAATTTTAAACTCCTTAATGCATTAAAGGTTATTGGCTATGGACTGCAGGAAAAAAAGCAGAGATGCATTCATGGCCCATGACCTATTGCCTATCGCCCTTTATTATTCGATTATCTTCGGGACCCTGTAAAAGTTGTCTGCGGGGTCAGGAGCGTTTTTTAACGCCTCCTCGTTTGAAAGCGACGGCATACGCATATCATCTCTCATAACATTATTGATAGGCAGCACATGCGAGGTCGGTCCGACGCCGCCGGTGTCGAGTGTATTTAATTGTTCAACGTAACTGATAATCGTGTTCAGTTGCCCGCTATACGTTGACAGTTCCTCTTCGGAAAGAGTGAGCATCGAGAGCTTCACAATATGCTTTACTTCATCCCCGGTTATTTTCATTTCGCGCTTTTACACCTTTTCCAGGTGCACGTGCCGCACCGATAGCCGTTTCAGTCCGACACTCTGGAAATTAACGGTCAATTTTAAATCATCTCCTTCACCGCAGCAATCGCGTACGATGCCGACGCCCCACGCAGGATGCTTCACTTTGCTTCCCACCAGATATGCAAGGGCGGGCCTCTGCGGACAGATTTTGACCGGTCTCGGAGGCAACGAGGTGACCCTGGAAACGACGGTTTTTTCCACCCAGTGACAGCAATCCTTCGGTATATCGCTGAGGAACCGAGAAGGTTCCTGGTCCTGGATCTTCGAATACAGCTTTCTTTTCTTGACGCTGTTCAGGCAGAGAATGTCTTTGGCCCTCGTCATGCCGACATAGAAAAGCCTTCGCTCTTCATGCATTTCGGCTTCTTCATCCACGGCTTTGAAATAAGGCAGGATACCTTCTTCAAGGCCGATTATGAATACGACGGGGAATTCCAGTCCCTTCGCGCTGTGCAGCGTCATGAGCGAAACAGCGGGCTTTACAGGGACCGAACCGTTGATTGCCGTACTCGTCAACGATGTTTTTTCGATGAAATCCTTTATGGGTATTGCATCAGCAGAGGCGATCAGTTCCATGATGTTCTGCAGGCGGTCTTCCTCGATATCTTCAATATAGCCTGTCAGCTCGACAATGTCCTTCAGCATGTCCGCGGCATTCCTGTATGGAGCAGTTGCGAGGTGGCCGATTACTTTAATAAACTCGCCCAATTTCTCCTTGACAGACGCTGCCAGCACATTTGCTTTGAGCATTGTTTGCGCAGCCGACAGGAGGCTGACAGAGTTTTTCTTTGCTTCCTGCTCTATTTTTGACAGGGTAGCCGCGCCGATATTTCTCGAAGGGCTGTTTATGATCCGCCTTAGACTCACGTTATCATCATGGTTCAACACAAGCCGCATATAGGAAAGGAGGTCCTTTATTTCCCGCCTGTGATAAAAGCTTATCCCGCTGAGCACCTTATAGGGGATTTCTTCCTCCCTGATGGCATCCTCGATCGACCTCGCCTGAAGATTTACCCGGTAGAGAATCGCAAAGCTGTCATAGTCGTAGTTATTTTTCAGATAGAGGTCTTTTATGGTCCGCGCAACATATTTTGCCTCTTCGTCTTCGGTGTTCAGCCTGCAATAGATTACTTTCTCTCCCTGGCCTTTATCTGTCCACAGGCTTTTCAGTTTTCTGTTTTTGTTTTTTGCTATCACGGAACCTGAAACATCCAGTATGTTCTGGGTTGACCGGTAATTCTGCTCGAGCCTGACGACCTGGGCATCGGGAAAATCTTTTTCGAAGTTCAGGATATTGCTTACATCGGCGCCCCTGAACTTGTATATGCTCTGGTCATCGTCTCCCACAGCGCAGATATTCCTGTGTGAAGACGCCATTAATTGCAGAAGGCAGTATTGAGCACGGTTGGTGTCCTGAAACTCGTCAACGAGGATATAAGGAAACATGCCGGTATACTTTTCGAGGATTTTCGGATTGTCCCTGAACAATTTGGCGGTAAGCATGATCAGATCATCGAAATCGAGGGCGTTGCACTTCTTCATCTCGTCCTGATACTTGAGGTATACCCTCCCGAGCTTTTCGTCGAAGCTGAATCCATCTCCCTGGGACAAAAAGTCTTCAGGAGAGATAAGCGATGATTTAAGGATGCTTATCCTTGAAGCCACTCCTTTGTAAAGGGCCTCGTATATATTGAACTCTTTAAGGATATGACGAACAAGATTACACTGATCGTCTTCGTCGTAAATGGTAAAATCCGGTTTGTAGTCGAGTGCCTTTATCTCTTTGCGCAATATTTTATTGCACTGTGAATGAAACGTCCCTATCCATGCATTTTTAAAGTCCTCTTCAATACATTGACAGATTCTCGATTTCATTTCATCGGCGGCCTTGTTGGTGAAAGTGACGGTAAAAATCGATGAGGGAGAAAGCTTTTTCTTTTTGATAAGATAAGCGAACTTATGAGTGACCACTCTGGTCTTTCCGCTGCCTGCTCCTGCAAGGACCAGCAGCGGACCCTTTGAATGCAGGATAGCTTCTTTTTGCTGCGGATTGAGTTCCTCTAATAAGACATCTCTTGCCATAAAAATACTCGCTTAATTATACCACAATAGAGCACCTTGAGTGTTATTAAAATGCCGGTAATCCCGGTAATAGCGTTCATCGCGTCATCGTGTTATCGTTTTCCGCTTATGATTTCCCGCGCTATAACGCTTATTCAACAGTCACACTTTTTGCCAGATTTCGCGGCTGGTCTACGTCGCATCCCCTCAATACCCCGATATGATATGCGAGGAGCTGCAGCGGGACCGTCAGAAAAATCGTATTCAAAAAAGGGTTGCTTTCTTCTATGAAGATCGAGTATTTTGCAAGCCTTCCTATGATGTCGTTGTGGGCCGAGGTCACGGCTATTATGGTGCCTCCCCTGCTTTTGACTTCTTCCATATTGGAGATCACCTTTTCATAGAGCTTACCGGATGGCGCAAGCACCACAACCGGAAGGTCCTCGTCAATAAGTGCTATAGGGCCGTGCTTCATTTCTCCGGCAGCATACCCCTCGGCATGGATATAAGATATCTCTTTCAGCTTCAATGCGCCTTCAAGTGCGATCGGGTAATTGATTCCCCTTCCGAGGTAAAGGAATTCCTTTGTCTTGAAAAGCTCTTTGGCCAGAGCGCTTATGGAGGCATCGAGTTCAAGCGTATGCTCCACCTGAGCAGGCAGGTGCAGGAGGTCCCCAAGCAGCTTCGAGGCCTCAGGTTTGCCGAGTGTGCCCCTTACACTGCCCAGCGCAATTGCCAGAAGATAGAGCGCAACTACCTGTGCGGTGAATGCCTTGGTGGAAGCAACACCGATCTCGGGGCCGGAATGAGTGTAGAAGACAAAATCCGATTCACGGGAGGCGGTGCTGCCGATGACGTTGCAGATGCTCAGTACCTTGGCTCCCAGCCGTTTTACTTCCCTCGATGCCGCCAGGGTGTCCGCTGTCTCCCCGGACTGTGTGATTGCGATAAATAATGTGTTCGAGGTCATGATAGGGTTCCTGTACCGGAATTCAGAGGCGATGTCGACCTCCACCGGAATCCTGGCCAGCTCTTCGATCATGTACTTCCCAGTCATGCCGGCATGGTAAGAGGTCCCGCAAGCCACTATGAATATCTTGTCAATCCCCATGACGGCATCGGGGGTAAGACCGAATTCATCCAATGCCACCTCGCCCTTGTCCGGAAACATCCTTCCGCGTATGCTGTCAGAAATAGCCCTGGGCTGTTCGTAAATTTCCTTGAGCATAAAGTGGCGGTATCCGCCTTTCTCGGCCATCGAGGGGCTCCATGATATAGTGGATACGGTTTTGTGCACCGGCTTGCCGTCAAAATCGGTCACTGTTACCCCGTCCTTATGGAGCACCGCTATTTCATTGTTGTCCAGGAATATCACCTCCCTGGAATGGTTCAGGAAGGCCGGCACGTCGGAGGCCAAAAAATATTCCCCGTCACCCAACCCGATCACCAGAGGGCTTTCCTTCCTTACCGCGATAATCTTGTCGGGTTCCTTTTCATTGATCACGGCAAAGGCATAGGCCCCCTTCAGTTCCCTGATGGCTGTCCTGACAGCTTCTTCAAAAGGGGCTGCAGCTGCATGCTTGTTAATGAGATGGCAGAGCACCTCGGTGTCCGTTTCGGACGTGAAGATAAAGCCCTGGGCCTGCAGTGCATGCTTAAGTTCCACGTAATTTTCTATTATCCCGTTATGGACGACAACTATGCCGCCGGACCGGTGGGGATGGGCATTTTCATCGGAAGGTTTGCCGTGCGTTGCCCACCGTGTGTGGCCTATGGCAAGATTGCTGGGTTTCGTGAGCGTGCAGGTTACTGCATCGAGCGCGCAGATCTTCCCTTTGCACCGCCTGACGCATATCTTGTTGTCCTCCACAAAGGCGATCCCCGCTGAATCGTATCCCCTGTATTCAAGCCGTTTAAGGCCGTCCATTACAATGGGTATGGCGTTCCTGTTTCCGATGTACCCGATTATTCCGCACATAACTTTCAAGTAAGCAGCATGTACTACGCACTAACTTACTGCTATCCCTCCTTTTTCTTCTTTTCGCTTCTCACTTCCGGCTTCCTGTTCCACACTTGTCTTTTAACAGCCCACTTCTCGATATTTTTTTGCGGCGTTCTGCTGACGGCCAGGGAGAGGGGAGGGACGTCCCTGGTGATGGTTGAGCCGGCTCCCACATAAGAACCCTTCCCGATCTTTACAGGCGCGACAAGTTGCGTATCACTTCCGATAAATACATTGTCCTCTATGAAAGTCTTGTGTTTGAATTTTCCATCATAATTACATGTGATAGTGCCTGCACCGATGTTCACTTGCTCTCCGATCTCCGCATCTCCCAGGTAACTCAAATGAGAAGCCTTGGAGCCGCTGCCGATTAAGGATTTTTTCAGTTCAACGAAGTTTCCTATTCTGGCATGAGCACCTATGACAGACCCGGGCCTGACATGAGCAAACGGCCCTACCGAAGCGCCTTCATTGATTACCGAAGATTCGATGAGTGTCGAGTCTTTGATAATTACGTTATTACCGATTTTACAGTCTATGATCCTGGAGTTCGGATATACGACGCATCCGCTGCCGATCAGGGTCTTTCCCTCTATATGCACATTCGGGTAGATGACTGTTTCAGGGCCGATAACCGCTTCGGGATGTATAAATGCCGATGCCTTGTCGATAAAGGTGACTCCTTTTTCCATGAATCCGGCCACAACCCGGTCCCTGAGATACTGGGAGGCCCTGTAAAGATCCTGGCGCGTATTGATTCCGGTTAATTCATCTTCGTTGCCCAGGAGGAAAGCGCCGGCCCGGTATCCTTTACTGACTGCTATGCCCACTATATCGGTCAGGTAGTATTCGCCCTGGGACTTATTAATAGTAATTTTGTTCAGAAGTTTCAGCAAAGGGGATTCGATGGCGTAAATACCGCTGTTCACTTCACTTATCTTTTTCTGTTCCTCACTGGCGTGTTTATGCTCTATAATTGCGCCGAGCTTGTTCCCTTCTCTTATGATCCTCCCATAGGAATGTGCGCCTCCTGCAATAAAGGATATCAGAGAAAGGTCCTTCCTGTTTTTCCGGTGAAGTTTCAAAAATTCCTGAAGAGTCGACGCCTTGACAAGAGGGGTATCGCCGCTCACTACCAGCAAGGTGCCGGTAAAGCCCCGGAGTTTTTTTACCGCAGTTTTAAGTGCATCACCGGTCCCTTCAGGTTCCCTCTGGACAGCAAAAGAAACGGGACAGTCCCGAAGCGCATGCCGTATTCCCTCGCCGTTCATCCCGACTACAGCGATAATCTTTTCAGGTTTCAGGGCGGAGAGCGCTTCAACCACATACCGCACCATCGGTTTCCCCGAGAGCGGATGAAGCACCTTGGGCAGGGCCGATTTCATGCGTGTGCCGAGACCTGCCGAAAGAACAACCGCTGCCAGATTCATTCAGGACATCCTCTTCAAATCCATCATACCGCTGCCCGGGATTGTTTTCAGGGCATGCCGTGATTCGGTTATTATTGACGGCGCTGCAATGCCGCCGGACAGGATAATCCTGATCCCTTCGTCAATCGGAATATCGGTATAAGTGATGCTCCCTTCGTCAAGAAGAACTATATCGCCGAGGTAAAGGTTATTGGTAGGAATGTATACGGCTTTCAGGCAAAGATCCCGGCCTTCAGACTGGATAGTGCATTCCTTTGTCATGAAGCCGAAGGCGTAAGCACCGGGTCTGGGGTACTCCACAATTACAAATTGCTTGAAAGCACTGTTGTTTTCGGCTGAAAAAGCATCGACGAGCTGTTTGATGGCTGTGTAGATACTTTTAAATACCGGAATCTTCAGGAGAATTCTCTCCGAAAAATCCAGCAGTTTTTTACCGAAAACATTTGTGGAGATTATACCGATGAGGAACACGATTCCCACGGCGGTGATGAAGCCAAGTCCGGCAATATGCCTGTCGAGGAGAACATCGAAGAACGGACTCAGGATGCCGTCGACAAACTTGAAAAGACCGGCTAGTACAAGCACTGTAAAAACTACAGGAACGGTGATTATAAGCCCTGCAAGGAACTTTCTTTTAAAGGTGATGCGAATAGATTTGTCCATAACTTCCTTCAGCTAGTCAGCCGGCCTGCTGCTCACTGCATAGTGCTAACTGTCTCGTCAGATATGTCAAAATTGCTATAGACGTTTTGTACATCATCGTTATCTTCCAGCGCATCAAGTAAACGGACCATCTGCTCGGCAGTGCCGCCTTCAAGAGGAACGTAGCTTTTCGGAAGCATGGTTATTTCCGCAACACGGACCTCAACCCCTGCTCTCACGAGGGCGTCTTTGACCGCATTCAGATTCTCGGGCAGTGTCGTGATTTCATAATTGTCTTCACCGGGGTCATTTTTCATGTCTTCGGCGCCTTCATCAAGTGCCAGAGATAAGAGGGTGTCTTCATCAGCCCTGGATTTCTCGATGAGTATGTATCCTTTTTTCTCGAACATCCATGCGACACACCCCGCTTCGCCCAGGCTGCCGCCGTTCTTCGACAGGATGTGTCTTATCTCGGAAACTGTCCTGTTCTTGTTATCGGACAATGTTTCTATGAGGAGTGCCGCCCCACCGGGGCCATATCCTTCATAGTTGCATTCCTCATAGGTTGTGCCGGGCAATTCCCCGGTGCCTTTCATTATCGCCTTTTTTATATTGTCGGAGGGCATGTTCGCTTCTTTTGCCTTTTCGATGGCGGTCCTCAAGCGGGGGTTACCGTCGGGGTCGCCGCCTCCCGCCCGCGCGGCAACGGAGATTTCCTTGACGATCTTTGTAAAAGCCTTGCCTCTCTTTGAATCGGTATTGGCTTTTTTATGTTTTATCTGTGACCATTTGGAATGTCCTGACATGAATCCTCCCCCAAAAGCTTCAAAAGAAGAAAAGGGCACTTAAAACCCGGTATCAATTATAATAATCGCAGAATACGAATACTGTCAAGAAGTTGGGTGATTGGGCATGCGCAGATAGAATCTGCGCACAAATAACTTGTGCATTAAGGCGCTCAGATTCTTAAGTCACATTCCGGCATCTTTCAACGCATCTTTGCACTCACATAAGCGGCAGTCCGGCACAAGAGGGAAAGTTGCCCTGAGCAGCGATTTTATCGCGTCAAGAGAATTTCTCATCGTCTCCACAACCTCGCTGGTTGTCAGTCTGGAGCCTGATATCCCGGCGGCATAATTTGTGACAACGGAAATCCCGGCATAACAAATCTCGAGTTCCCGTGCCAAAACCGCTTCCGGCATTGCCGTCATGCCGACCACGTCCGCACCTATCGATGAAAAAAAATGTATTTCTCCCGCTGTCTCGAGTCGCGGTCCGTTGACACAGATATAAGTTCCGTTCTCCTCAACAGGTAACCCGATAGCGCCGGCAGCCTGCCTCAGGCCGCCCCTCAGCCCGGCACAGTATGGGTGTGTAAAATCGACGTGCACAATTCTCTCTTCATCATAGAACGTCGATGCCCGGCCGCCCATTGTCATATCAATGATCTGGTCGGGAAAAACTACGGAGCCCGGCCGAATAGCGCTGTTTATGCCGCCAACGGCGCTGACCGATATTATTCTTTCCACGCCCAGTGATTTGAATCCCCAAATATTGGCCCGGTAGTTTATCTTGTGGGGTGCGAAGCGATGCGGAATGCCGTGGCGTGCCAGGAATATTAATTCCGTGCCGTCAAGGGTGCCACGTCTGTAAATGGATGACGGTAGACCGTAAGGGGTGGAGAGTGATATTTCTTCTCTTGTTTCAAATCCTTCAATATCGTGGAGTCCGCTCCCACCTATAAGACCGATAGTCATGAATTTGCCGGAGGGCTATCCCAGACAATCCTGACGCCATAAACAGTTGGCCTCTCCGCAATTCTCATCCGTGACGTTTCCAAAACAGTCATTGTTGCCTTCCTGCCTTTGCATTGCCCTGATGATGTCCGCTTTTTTCATGTTCTTGTCGATAGCGACGTTTCTCTGCTTTGCGATCTTCTTAATCTCCTGTAAGGTCATTGCAACCTCCCATGAAAACCCGGTCTTTTGGTTAGTAAGTTATGCGGCCTTTCCTCAATCGCGCATTCCCCGTATAGTTAGTAATCTATCACATATCTGAAAGACTTTCAATCCGAATCAGGAGATATATCGTCGTCCGCGTCGATGAACCTGTAGTTCCCTCGCAGGTATTCAGCGATCAGAGCGGCAGGATCGAGAGGCGACCTGTACGGACTTATGTGAGAAGTGCGTTCTATAACGCGCCCGTTCTGCTCGATATATACGGGCAGATGGCAATTGTCGTCCATGCAGGCACGGGTCTTTCCCTCATTTTCCACACTATAAAAGGTGCAAGCGTCCTGTCGGTCCATCTTATTTTCTTTTACCAGTATTGCGCCCGGCTTGAGATTTATAAGACCGATCATGTTATTCCAGTTCGTGAACTCCCCGATCCGGTAAAGATTTTCCTGACTTACTTTCGTGATCAACCGGTTATTTTTGTTGATGAAATAATAAACTGCTTCTCCATTTTTTTTCTCACCCGCGACAACGGTCCCGTTACTGTATGTTTTAATGAAATTGTCCCCTGCAACAGCAAGGCTGAACGTCACCGTTTCTGCGCCGTAGTAAGTCCCTTCCGCGTATATGTCATGGGGTACGCCTATTGACTGTTCTGCAGCGTGTGTGCTGCCGCAGAAGGCCCCGCACAGCAGGGCGATCATGACTACTGTTGCGTTGGTGTATGCAGGCGATTTTATCATTGCCTCACCGCCTTTGCGTAGTCAAAATACGTAACAGACTTGCCGGTTGAATCGGATACGGTTGAAGTCGACAGCACGATGTGGTACCGGGATTTGCCGTTGTCGACCTTCGCGCCGGAATTCAGCACGGCAGTTGGCTGATAAAAAGTCAGGCCTGTTGCCGGATCGGACTGGATTAGTTTGTTCGATGACACGGTGGAGACAGTCACGGTAGTATTTTTTAGCGCCTCGTACAGAACGCGGCCGTCAGTGTTCGGCAGATTCAGTCCCGTCAGCCAGGCCACGGTCGGAGCGATATCGATGTTGCCTGACGGTATATCGTCCGTAATGCCGGTACGGAAATCGGGACCCACGGCTATGAGGGTATTATTTACGTCAATAGGGCTGAATGAGCCGTGCATGCCGCGGTAGTTCATCTTGCTCATGCTTTCATACTCAATCCCTTTTACTCCCTGGATGACGGCGTTTTCGTTGAAGTTGTAGCTGACTATAATATCGGGGTTTCTTCCGGCTGTGTTCTCCAAACGCACGGTGCTCATTGCCATAGTGCCGGGTATGTTCCCGTATTTGTCATCAACGAAGATAGCCCCGAACTCTTCCCTTTCCTGCAGGAACACAACGATTTTCTTAACCAAAGAGACGTCCCGGGAGGGGATATATAGATAGTCGCTACCGCCATTGGCGGCAATGACCACAGAGCCCGGAGGCAAAGTTCCTTGTACCTCGAAACTCCGTGTAGTGTATTTGTTGCCTGTCGCACGGGTAACGGAGCCGTCCGTATCTGTAAGGTCGGGATATACCTGTTTGCCGTCAGCCATGATGCCCGACATGACCGGGTCATAGATGTATCCGACGCCGTCGAAGACATTTACGGTTACGCCGTTATCGGCAAGGAGCTGAGCCAGCCTGACGTTTCCTGAAACGGAATAACCGCTGACACCATTTGTACTGCCGACAGCACCGTTTGTAATCGTTCTGAGCGGGAACAGGGAGAGGTCGCCTGACACATTGTTATGGCCGTGGTCGGAGACAATGAAGATGTCGGTATTATCGTACTGACCGAGGGATTTCAGTTGGGAAATGAGTTGCCCCAGCATGGTGTCCATACCGGCAAGGGCGTCCAGGTACGCCTTTGATCCCACGCCGTATATGTGTTCAGTGGTATCGGGGTCCCTGAACCATATGACAGATATATCAGGATTTTTTTCAGGCAGTATGTATTGCAAATAAGCGTTCATCATATATTTGTTTGCCGGCACACAGGTTGAAGTCCTCCCTGTGGCAGGATCGGAGGTCACTTTGTCAATGAGTCTTGCCGGAGAAGGCCTGCCTGTTGGGTCGCCATTGGAGGACGCCAACCGTATTTCGGGCCACATGACCGGGGTGTTTTTGGGCAGCGCATACCCTGCTGACTGAAGTTCGCCCGCAAGGGACTTTGGGAATACCGTATTTTCATCGATTCCGTAGCCTTTCCTGTCGAGGTCAAACATGAAGGCTGCGCCTGTTTTCCCCACTATCGCCGTGGTTTTTCCGTTTTCCTGGGCCGCCTGAAGCAGCCTCTTAACCATGAACAACTGGTTATCATAAAACGAATTCAGCGTCAGGAGAATGTTCCAGTCTTCGGTGAAGACCGGCTGATTGTAGTCAGCAGGGGTCCCGTCCGCGCGTTTGCCGGAAGGACGTGGGACATATACCGTGTTACCGTAGAACCCGACTTTATCGGGGAAGTCCCCTGTGTTGAAGGACGAAGAGTTCATCATTGTGAACGTAGGATATGTGGCATGGTTATTCTTGAAAACAACGCCGTTCCGGCTGAGATTCCACAGATTCGGAGTTGTTGAGGCGCTTATGCTGTCCGGTCTCAACCCATCCCACACAAAGATGACCACTTTCCGGGTGCTGCCGCTTTCCCCCTTGCATTGGGCAGGCAGGAGAAAGGCTGCGCATATCATCATGGCTGCGAAAGTCATCAGTGCTCTTTTGTAAAAATGATGCATAGGTCCCAATTGTTCCATTATTGTTCTCCTTGTAATGATAATCGTATTTTTTCTCCGGCCTGCCGGCATGACCGTTTCATACGTCTTTCAAGAGGGCATGAATCTATTATAAGAATGCATTGTTACAAAATGATGACACCGGGAGGAACCCGCCCCCCCTCCAGGTTTAAAGCGTGATATAATAGTGCAGCTTCCGGCTTTGCAATGATATAACCTTTCTGATAAGATTATTTCAATACTTGGCAAAAGAGGACGGACTCTCCGGCTGGTGCGCGATGCTGAATATTAAGAAAATTCTTCTTCCGGTTGATTTCCCGAATCCCTCTCTGCGTGTGGTTCATCAGGCTGCTGCATTGGCCCACCATTTCCATTCTGAGATCGTGATGCTGCACGTCGTGACAGCGCTGAGCCAAACCGCCGGTGTGCCGGGAGACGGCCCCGGGCTTGCTGGTTGGGACATGCTCGCGGAGATTATTAGATGGGCCGGGAAGAACCTGGACCAGTCTCTCGGGCCGGAGCTTGCTGACCTTAACATTAAGCGCGTGTTGGCAAAAGGCCGCACGGCCTGGGCAATTGTGCAGACGGCTCAGGAGGAAAAAGCGGACCTGATCATGATGCCGTCCCATGGCCACACGTTCTCCCAGTTTCTTCTGGGCTCTGTGACAGAGAAAGTGCTACGCGGGACCGAGTGCCCGGTTTGGACAGACGCCCACGTGGAAGAATCGCCGGTGCAGGAGTTTGCGATCCGCAATGTCCTGTGCGCGGTTGATTTCACCCCCCATAATCAAAAAACTGTGTCGTGGGCCGCGCAAATAGCCGCTCAATTTGATGCCCGTCTCACGCTCGCTCACGTCACTCCCGGGGTGGAGTTGTGGGGGCCGGGTGGCAACTACGTCAATCCGAAGTTTAAAGAGGTGCTTGTCGGCGACGCTTCCAGGCATATCGCAGAGCTTCAGCAAAACATAGGCATCAAGACAGACGTTTTTATCGGTAGTGGTGACGTGCCCATGGTGCTGAGCCAGGCTGCGAAGCAGACGGAGGCCGACTTGCTGGTTACCGGGTGCCGCCCTTATGGCCTTCACCTGCGGACACACGGCTACGCAATCATTTGCGCGGTGCCGATTCCGGTTTTGAGCATGTGAAGGCCCTGACTCGTTGCTTGCATGGCATCCTTGCTCTTTCAGAAAGCTCCGAACTCAGGACCTGAGGGCGTAGCCGCTCCCCCACTCCTTCAACTTTCCACTTATAAATTCGATGATGCGCTGATGTTCTCCTGCGCCGTTTCCCTTGACGCTGAGCGGCTCTCCGAAAGCGAAATGCACCTTTTTGGAAGGGTCAATCCTGCCGAAGTCTTTGAGATGTTTTCCATTTCCCCATGCATCGGTTTTAAGTGCTATGGGAATGACAGGGACACCGGCTTTTTTTGCAAGCTTGATTCCTATAGTGTTGAACGCTGCCGGATCAAAAACAGGCGTCCTTGTAGTCTGCGGAAAAATGATAACAGACCTTCCGGTTTTAAGTCTCTCTGTACCGCCGTCCAGAACGGCCTTTAGATCTTCCCGGGGGTTTACGCGGCCGACAACAACAGGGTCTCTTGAACGCATGACGTACCTGAAAACAGGGTAATCGATCAGGCTTTTCTTTACAACGAAGGTAACATCCTTGAGCGGCTCGATTATGCCGGGCAGGACGAATGTTTCAAGGGTGCTCATATGGTTCCCTATGAATACACATGGCACGTGAAGATCGATGAAATGGTCGACCCCTGTCACTTCTATTGTGACTCCGACATGTTCCAGGGCTTTCATGATATCCTGGCTGCTCTCCGCCCATCCGCTGTCCCCATAATGACCCCGCTTTGCCCGCGAACTCGAAATCAATACTATTGCCGCCATCCGCCTGTAAAAACTGAACGAAGGTGTCAGCCTTGCAAATGAAGAAGCTGCAGACGGGTCGGTTTTATATGTCCCGTTATGAAAGGGGAGAATTTCCATATATCAACCACTTTAAAAATTCCCCGGGTCTCTTGTCAATAAACCTATACAACTGCTTTCAAAATGTTCAGTGATTGTGATAAATTACCATGTTGCAATTTGTTACGTGGAGAAATATGGGTCTGAAGAAGTCCAGGTTATTGTTTGAGAAGGCGCTGCGTTTGATGCCGGGCGGGGTAAACAGTCCTGTCAGGGCATTCAAGGCAGTCGGCGGCTGTCCTCTTTTTATCAGCAAAGCGAAAGGGTCCAGAATTTACGATGCTGATGGGAATGAATATATAGATTACGTCCTCTCATGGGGACCGCTGATTTTGGGCCATGCACATCGCGCAGTTGTGAGGGCGCTCAAAGCTGCTGTGGAAAAAGGAACGAGTTTTGGAGCTCCGACCGCACTTGAAGTGGAACTTGCGCAGATGGTGGTCAGGACATATCCTTCGATGGAGAAGGTGCGCATGGTCAATTCGGGGACCGAGGCGACTATGAGCGCCATAAGGGTTGCGAGGGGATTTACCAAGAGGGACAAGGTTGTCAAGTTTGAAGGATGCTACCATGGTCATGCCGATGGCCTGCTTGTCAAGGCCGGTTCAGGGGCCGCAACCTTCGGTATTCCGGACAGCCCGGGGGTCCCGGCATCGTATGCCCAAAAAACACTCACGCTGCCTTTCAACGATAGCGCTGCCTTTAAAAGTCTTATTGAAAAAGAGTGGAAGGATATTGCCTGCGTCATCGTTGAACCGGTAGTGGGGAACATAGGATGTGTACTGCCGAAGCCGGGCTTTCTTGAGAAGTTAAGGTCAGAGACAAAAAAATACGGGATTGTTCTTATCTTTGATGAGGTGATGACCGGTTTCAGAGTGGCCTTTGGCGGTGCGCAGGCCCATTACGGAATCAAGCCTGACATGACCTGTCTCGGCAAGGTCATCGGTGGAGGGCTGCCTGTAGGCGCTTACGGCGGAAAGAAAGAGATTATGTCGCTTGTTTCTCCGGAAGGACCGGTCTATCAGGCCGGGACACTCTCCGGCAACCCGCTGGCCATGACTGCCGGAATAGAGACGATGAAAGTCCTGGCGAAAAAGGACACGTATAAGAAGCTTGAAAAAACCATGCAGCATCTTGAAGAAGGGCTGAAAGACGCGGCCAAGAAGGCCGCCGCCAAAACGAGGTTTTACAGGGCGGGCACTATGTTTTGCACGTATTTCACTGCTTTCGACGTTATTGATTATGCATCGGCCAAGACTTCGGATACTGTAACATTCTCTCAATTTTTTAAAGGCATGTTAAAGCGCGGAATCAACCTTGCTCCTTCACAGTTCGAGGCCGGATTCATTTCCCTCGCCCATAGCAGGACCGATATCGACAAGACAGTTGATGCAGCTTATGCAACGTTAAAGGCCATAATGCGTAATGGGTGAGTATTATGGATATTTATTATATAATCTATCTTGGGAGGTAAGTGATGTTCAATCCAGCAAAATGGTTGGCCCGGACTACTGAAAACCTTTCTGCCCGGATCAAAATTATAATTTCAATTGTGGTTTTATTGGTCTTTGCGGGCATAGGCGCGGGATCGTACAAGATAAACGCTTATTTTGAACACAATCCCAATGCCTGCCTGATGTGCCATGTGCACGACCAGGCGCAGAAGTCATGGACGACGAGCGTGCACCACGGCGTGACTTGCCATGAATGCCACCGGGCAACCAAGAAGGAGCAGGTCCTGCAGATCTACAAGTTTGCAGTGCTCGGGCAGAAAACTGTCTCTCCCAGGCATGGCGCAATAATCGTGGCGCGCAAGGTCTGCTCGGAGTGCCACTGGGAACGGAACAAGGACTATCCGAATGCGCCGTTGGTGAACCGTTCACAGTTTCACGCAAAACATACGTTTATTGAAAATATAGAATGCACGAAATGCCACGGCTATAAGGTCCATCAATTTCTTCCCGAGGAACGTTTTTGTCTTAATTGCCATAAGGGCCTGGAGGTCCATGGAACGGGCATGGAAAAATTCGCATGTCTTAACTGCCATACCGACCGGACCACGGACCTGAAACCTGCGAGGAAGAAATGTCTTTATTGCCATGGAAGCAGCCAGGACAGACAGGAACTGATCGCAGCCGGCACCATCGATGTTAAATATTTTCAGCCCCCGCCGGAAGTCGTTAATAAGGCGCACAAGATCAGCGTGCCTCAGGATGCACCGATGCAGTTTTACTGCTATGAGTGCCACAAGCCGCACTCAAAGCTGAGGCCGGATATGAATGACTGCCTGAAATGCCATGCCAATGCCCCGAATGTGGGCAAGCATGATTTGCATATCAAAACAATGAACATGAAATGCATGGACTGCCACAAACCCCACCAGTGGAGGGTAACTGCGGCCCAGGCAAAGAAAGATTGTGTAAAGTGCCACGAATACAGGGAACCCAAGACGTTTATCGGTTCCTGAAAAGGTAGGGGCACTCCGGGAATCGGATGATTTTTGGAGTGCCCGTAAACTGTTGGGAGGGGCAGACACCCCTCCCCATGAATAACCTTCTAGTTCTTTTAGGATATGCATCGTGCATATCCTTAAGGAGTGGCGTATGAGCAATCATGTTCTGAGGCCGCTGTTCGTAGTTGCAGTTCTCGTCTTCCTTGGTCTCCTTGCGCGACACTTTATCGTGCCAAAGGATTTCGGCATTGGCCGGACCGGGTATATGTATGGCTGGCACCGGAAGAGTAATGTGGAAGATTGGAAGGCGGTCAAGGTCAAATACCGGACTGCCGAATACTGCAAGGACTGCCACAGCGACAAAATCGATCTGATTATGACATCCCCACACGCAATTATCAATTGTGAAAATTGCCATGGGCCCGCTGTTGACCATCCTGATGACCCTCCGAAATTGCCGATAGACAGGAGCAGGGAACTCTGTCTCAGATGTCATTTCCCTCTGCCGTATCCGACAAGCGGAAGAGGAAAAATCAGGGGAATTAATCCGGAACTGCACAATCCCGGTCAGGCATGTTCCACATGCCACAATCCTCATAAACCGGAACTTAGCATACAATAGGAGGGATTGCGATGATAACGAGGAGGGATTTTTTAAAATATACTTTGAAAGGAGCGGCTGGACTTGCAGTGCCTGTTGCCGCCCTTGAAATAGCGGCCCCAGGCAAACTCTTTGCAGGCAAGTACGACCCCTCAGGGGTGCGCTGGGTGTTTCTGGTCGATACCTTGAAATGTGTAGGCTGCGGTCTGTGTGTAAAAGCGTGCAAACTTGAAAACGAAATCCCTTATGATGCGAATGTGACGAGAACATGGGTCGAGCGCTATGTCCTGACAAAAGACGGCAGGGTATCCGCCGACACTCCCAAAGGCGCGCGTGACGGTTTTCTAACGGAGAAAGTAGAGCTGGGTCAGGGGAAATACCGGGACATTAAGAAAGAAGAAATTGAGAAAGCCTTTTTTGTGCCGAAACTCTGCAACCAGTGCCAGAACCCGCCTTGTGTGCAGGTGTGTCCTGTTGGAGCTACCTATCAGACCCCTGACGGTGTTGTGCTCATCGACAGGAAGTGGTGTATCGGCTGCGGATACTGTATAATGGCATGTCCCTACGGCGTAAGGTTTTTCCATCCCGTATACCATGTTGCCGAAAAATGCAATTTCTGTTATCACCGGATAACAAAAGGAATGAACACAGCCTGTGTGGATGCCTGTCCGTTCGGCGCAAGAAAGATAGGCAATATGAAAGACCCTAACGACCCGGTGGCAAAAATCATCGCAAGTGAGAGGGTCGGGGTTCTGAAAGAAGAATACGGGACCAAACCGCAAGTCTATTATATAGGCCTGAGCAAGGAGGTGCGATAGTGATGGTACATGGCGAAGCGTGGACACTGAAAGAGCTGTTTGTCTATCCCAATGAATATATTTACTGGAGCGTTCAAATCGTTATGTATCCTTTTATGACCGGGCTTGTTGCAGGGGCCTTTGTCCTGTCATCTCTGTATCATGTTTTCGGGATAAAACAACTGAAGGACATGGCGCGGTTCTCGCTTGTGTTTTCTTTTGCCCTTCTGCTTGTCGCACCGGTCCCGCTGCAATTGCACCTGCAGCAACCTTTAAGAGGCATCAACGTCTTTATGACCCCTCATTTCACCTCGGCGATTGCGGCTTTCGGAATAGTATTCTCCACTTATGCCGCCATAGTGGCATCAGAGTTGTGGTTTGTATACCGCAGATATTTTATAGAGACGGTCCTCTCCTTGCGGGGAAAGGCAGACAAGGGTTTTTTCGAAAAAATCAGGCAGGGTATCTTTTCTCTTTTGACGCTAGGCTCTTACGATGTCAGCGAAAAAGCCCTGAAGGCCGATGAAAAGGCTGTTAAAATCCTGGCCGGTGTTGGAATACCTGTGGCGTGTTTTCTCCACGGGTACGCGGGCTTTATCTTCGGGTCGGTCAAAGCGAATGCCCTCTGGATGACCCCTCTTATGCCGGTTATTTTCATTATGTCTGCAATCGTTTCCGGGATTGCCCTCTGCATGCTCACCTATATTGCCGTCATGGAAATAAGGAAATTCCTGGTTTCTTCCCGAAGACAGGCGTTGTCCCGCCCACAGGCGAGGGAGGAACTCAAGGGCGCTGAGATACAGGTGATAAGCATAACGGCAAAGTACCTTCTTCTTTTTCTCGTATTCGCCATATCGCTTGAACTGCTCGATCTTGTCTTCAGGGGATATACCGCAGTTAAATCATGGGATGTTTTGAGGAGCGTAATTTACGGCAGGGATTTCTTCGATATATTCATCCTGCAATATGGAGTGGGCAACCTTGTACCGCTCATGCTCTTCCTGGTCCCGGGCCTGACCATAAAACGGGCTGTGGTCGGCACCTTACTGGTCCTTTTCGGAGTTTTTATGATGCGGTGGAATGTAGTTATCGGCGGCCAGTCCTTCTCACTTACATTTGCAGGGTATATGCATTACCACTTGCCGATTGTCCCGCATAATCTGGAAACGTTCAAAGAGGGGCTCGGCGGAGCTTTGACAGTGGCAGCTATGCCGTTTTTTCTTTTCTGGATAATGAATAAAATATTCCCGGTCTTCGGTTATAATAAATGACGGAAGAGAAACCCGAAAAATCGATTTTCGGCCAGCTCCTAGATGCCAGCAGCGTCGGCATACAGCTTGTCATCTCAACATTTGTCGGGCTGGCGATTGGGTACGGGCTTGACCGTCTCTTCGGTACGTCGCCCTGGCTGACATTTATTTTTCTTATTATCGGCATAATTTCGGGCTTCAGAGAGTTGTTCAGGGTTGCAAGAAAGGTAGACAAGGGGGACAATGCAGGGAATAACAAGCCGGGTTTATAAACAGGCACTGATTATCCTTGGACCGCTTTGCCTGGTTTCCCTGTTTTTTGCTGAATGGCGTTTTCCCTTCAGCATGGCTGTGGGGGGATTGGTTGGAGTCGGCAACCTGGGCGGGCTTGCCTGGAGCGTGACAGCGCTGCTCTCTGCGGGAAAGGCGCAGGCAAAGATGATATTTTTAAGTATTTTCAAACTGCTTATCATTTTCTCCATTTTGATTATACTGGCTGCCCTGAAGCTTATCAACGTATGGGGATTGCTTGGCGGTTTCACGGTTGTTGTCGTGCTTATTTTGAAGGAGGGCTTTATTGCTGCAAGGGAAGAGAGCCGGGAAAAAGCCGGAGAAGATAGTTAATTAAATGCGTTATTATCTGCTAATCGCCGCTGTGTTCGTTCTTCTCAGCGCCCTGAAACTGGCAAAATTTTTCGGTATGTTTGTTCTTTTGGCCCTGATCGTCATAGTAATTACTCTAAAAATACCCGGGCGCAAGGGATAAGTCTTGCTTCTCACCTGAATTGTCTCCGGTGCTCTCTCCTCCATTGTTCCGGGGTTTCCTTGAGCCCGCCTTTTTTCCAGATGCCGGCCCTCTCTGACCGCGCCTTTTCCACGGCGGCGGCGAGTCGGTCGGCATATTTCATGTTCGGCGGCGACGAAGAGAGCACTGCATATCCTGATTCAAGGAGTTTTTCATTGATCAGTTCGCCTTTTTTGTTCCATAGATAGGCTACAAGTCTTCCATCCCTGTCCCTCTGCTGCACATCAAATTCGATGTTGACAACCCAGCAGTTTTCACTGACTATCTTTTTCAGGTGTTTCTTTGCCAGTCTCCCCCATTGCTCCTGTTTGAGTTCCGGCGCATCAATGCCTATGAGTCTGATGCGCTCTATTTTCAGGGGGATGCCGACGAAGCTTTTCGTGCGGATGCTGATGGTATTTCCATCGATGACCTGCGTCACATGAAAAGGGACGCCCGGAGTTGCAGCAAAAGAGGAAGAGCAGGACATCGCAAGAATAATTATGGACACAATTCTTGTATAATAATAAAACTTCATAATTGAATATTTTAACATAAGCGATACGTTATAAAAGCGATTTTGGAGATTGTGTGAAAAATATTGTTCTGACCGGTTTTATGGGTACCGGAAAGACGGCTGTGGGAAAAATACTGGCTCGAAGACTGGGGCTTGTTCTGGTCGACGTAGATGCCGAAATTGAAAGAGAGCGGAAAACAACCATAACGGAAATTTTCAGGCAATGCGGAGAGGCCGGCTTCAGGGACATTGAGTCTGCTGCAATAGAAAAGCTCTCCGCAATGAAAAACGCGGTGCTGTCAACCGGAGGTGGTGCTGTATTGAGAGCTGACAACATGGATGCTCTGAGAAAAAACGGGGTCATTATATGCCTGGCTGCATCTCCTGAGACAATTCTCAGAAGGACAGGCGCCTGCAAAAACAGGCCGCTACTTCAGGTCGATAATCCGCTTCAGAAGATAAAAGAGTTGTATGAATTCAGAAAACCTTATTATGAGAAAGCAGATATAATAATACACACCGATGATATGTCGCCGGCCCAGGTAGCGGAGAAAATAATAAAGGCGATGAAAAACAGGTAGAGGTAGAGATGGGATTAATGGAAAAGGTAACGGTAGAACTGGAAGATAGAAGCTATGATATCGTGATCGGCAGCCGCACGCTTTCTGCCATTGGCGACAGGATGGCACAGTTCGGGTTCAGCCCTACTGTTGCAGTCATAAGCAACCCGACTGTTCTCGGGCTTTACGGCGAAGATGTGGTCCGCTCGCTGAGCGATGCCGGGTTTAACTGTTTCAGCTCCCTTGTTCCTGACGGGGAGGAATATAAGGACTATTACTGGGCTTACCACATATTGACCGAACTCCTCAGGAACAGGCTCGACCGGAATTCCTGTGTTGTGGCGCTGGGCGGAGGGGTAATCGGCGATATTACGGGGTTCTGCGCATCGCTATACATGCGGGGAATTCATTTTATCCAGGTCCCCACTACTCTGCTCGCACAGGTGGACAGTTCTGTTGGCGGCAAAACCGGCGTAAATCATCCGGCAGGGAAAAACATGATCGGGACATTTTATCAGCCCAGGCTGGTGTGGACTGATGTCGGCACTCTCGCTACGCTGCCCAGGAGTGAATTATTGTCAGGTATAGCGGAGATCATAAAGTACGGCGTAATCTGGGATGCGGATCTCTTCGACGTCCTGGAAAAAGAACGTGAGGCTATACTCGGTCTTGACAGGTCTGTCATAAGCTATGTTATTAAACGCTCCTGTCAGATAAAGGCGGAAGTGGTCTCGAAAGACGAACGGGAGTCCGGTTTGCGGGCGGTCCTGAATTATGGGCACACCATAGGTCACGCGGTGGAGACCGAAACAGGGTATTCAAAATATCTGCATGGCGAGGCCGTTGCTATGGGCATGTGCCTGGCGGCGCGTCTTTCCTCTGAACTGGGAATTATGGAAGGTTCTCACGCAGACAGAATAAAGTCAGTTATCGGCGCTTACGGCCTGCCTGTTGAATTGCCAAAAGATGTCAATGGTGATAAACTAGTTTCGCTTATATCGATGGACAAGAAGACAGTGGCCGGAGAAATGAGATTCATCCTGCCGAAAGCCATAGGGAGCGTTGTAATCCACAAAGGCGTTGACGTGAAAATATTGAAAAGGATAATGGAAACTTGAAAACCATACTTGTTATTGATGACGAAGTAGATATCGTCGAACTCGTTTCTTATAATCTGAAGAAAGAAGGTTTTGCCGTGGATGTTGCTTATGACGGCGAGGCTGCCCTGAAAAAGGTCAGGTCCTGCCCTTATGATCTTATCGTTCTCGATCTTATGCTGCCGGGCATCCAGGGACTTGAATTATGCAGGATGATCAGGAATGATTCCTCTATTGCCGACACTCCCATTGTGATGCTGACGGCAAAAGGAGAAGAAGTGGACAAGGTGCTTGGACTCGAAATAGGGGCCGATGACTACATGATCAAACCTTTCAGTCCGAGGGAACTGGTTGCGAGGGTCAAGGCCATTTTACGGAGAGCGGAGCACCAGAAGCCGGCTCCCGTTTCCGAGGAGAATAAGACCGGACAGCTTCTGAAGATAAGGGACATAAGCATTGACAAAGAAAAATACATAGTCAGCGTGGGGAAAAAACAGCTCAAGCTGAGCGCCACCGAATTCAAACTGCTCCTTTATCTGTGCGAGAGGCCCAATAAGATTTATAACAGGGAACACCTCCTTGATGCAGTGTGGGGTGATGACGTTTTTGTCGAACCGAGGACTGTCGATGTCCATATCAGGAGGTTGCGGACAAAAATAGAGGATGACCCGAACAATCCCAAGTATATAAAGACGATGAGGGGAATCGGTTACTTTTTCGAAGGATAGATCAGAATGTTGATTATAATCATCCTCTCGCTGATCATTTTGTTTCTTGTTGTCTATCTGGTCCGCATGCGCCGGTCTATCAGTGCAATTTCAGGTCTTCTCAAAGAAGTTTCCTCCGGCAACATGAACGCAAGGCTTTTCACCGTCGGCTCGGGCAAGCTTGATGACATTGCCCGTGACATCATAGCGTTTACGGAGAAAACGAGCCTGAGGCTCGGCTTTGCCGAGGCCGAGATGCAGAGAATGGAGGCCATGCTCAGGGGAATGTCGGACGGCGTGCTTATAACCGATGTTCATGATATGGTCATTCTGGCGAACCGTACTTTCAAAAAACTGCTTTCGGTAAACGAGAATATCGAAGGGAAACAGATAATGGACGTTCTGCGCAATGCACAGCTTATTGAAATTGTGCAGAGGGCGTTGGAGTCGTGGGAGATTATGTCCGAAGAGATTACGGTCAACAGGGGGGGGAAGGACATGCACCTGATCGCGACAGCGGTGCCGATCTACACCGAAAATTCCGTGACAGGGACCGTCCTCACGCTCCATGACATCACTCGTCTGAAGCAGCTCGAAGAAGTGAGGAAGGATTTTGTGGCCAATGTATCACATGAAATCAAGACTCCGATAACCGCTATGAAAGGCTTTGCCGAGACGCTGCTCGACGGCGCCCTTGACGACAAGGAAAATGCCGCGCGCTTTCTCACCATGATAAAGAACCACAGCGAGCGTCTCAACAGCCTTGTGGATGACTTGCTCGCATTGTCGAGCATCGAACTGGGTGACGTCAAAATGAACAAGACCGAAGTCAACCTGGAACAGGTGATCGATAATGTTTTTCTTACGCTCAAGGACAAGGCGGACAGAAAAGAACTCTATCTCAGAAAAGCGCTGACACAAAACAGCCCGTCCATTGCAGCGGACAAGGACAAGCTTATTCAAATAGTAATTAATCTTGTCGATAACGGGATCAAATTTACCGATAAAGGCGGCGTCACCGTCGGCATCGACGAGACCGGCGGAAGGGTTGTCCTTTTTGTCCAGGATACCGGCATCGGTATCCCCCCAAGGTACCTGGGCAGGCTCGGGGAGAGATTCTACCGCGTTGACAGCGCGCGTTCGAGAGAACTGGGGGGCACTGGTCTCGGACTCGCCATTGTTAAACATCTGGTCCAAGCTCACGGCTGGAGCCTGAGGATCGAAAGCGATCCCGGAAAAGGCACAAGGGTCAATGTCACTATTGACCGCTACCTGTGAGTACCGGCGCACAAATAATTTATACATCCATCAGGTTCCACGATTTGATACAAATATTTTCTTTTCAAACGTTCCGTTTATTGATATGATTTTTACATGGGGTAGAAAATGTCCGCCGGGTATGGTAATTGTTATGCCTCACCCTCTAAACCGCTAAACAAAGGAGTATCGATGATGAAAAGTCCTGCGTACCTGCTTGCAGTTGTTGCCCTTGCTATGTCGGTCGTCGCAATGAGTCCTGAAAGGTCCGTCCTTGCCGCGTCTCAACACACAGAGGTCTGCGTTGAGACCGGTGAGCAGGAAATCGCGTCGCTGTTCGACCGCTGGAACAGTTCACTCCAGACGGGTGATCCCCACAAGGTAGTTGCCAACTACGCGGCCAAGTCTGTATTGCTCCCCACAGTGTCGAACAAGCCACGACTGACACCCGAAGACAAGGAGGACTACTTTCACCACTTTTTGGAGGGCAAGCCGTTCGGGCGCATTGATTCGCGAACAATCGAAATTGATTGCAACACAGCGGTTGACGTAGGCTTATACACGTTCACATTCAGGAAAACCGGCTCCCAGGTTAAGGCGCGGTACACCTTCACTTACAAGTGGGACGGAAAGCAATGGCTGATCACCAGCCATCACTCATCCGCGATGCCGGAGAAAGAGTGACATGTGGATCAGAGGCGTGGGCTATGCCCGCGCCTCTCAGCTCTTGGCTCTCTATTTTTCCGGCTACCGGCTACTGGACACCCGCTATTATCCGCTGAATCCCCATCCGTATCATCTTCACAGCTATTGCGGCAAGCAAAAGGGACGCCAATCTGGTGATTCCGCGCGTACCGTTGACCCCGATTTTTCTTACGATGATATCGGCTTTATCAAACAGTATCCATGCCAGGATGAGGTTAAAGACAAGCGAAAAGATGACCGGAAAATAGCCATAGTTTCCCACGAGCAAGAGGCATGTAGTGAGCGTGGCCGGGCCTGCCAGCAGAGGGGTGCCCAGCGGGACTACACCCGATGCCAGGCTTGACACCGGCGCCGTGGCGCTTCTTGCTGCGCCTGCGCTCAGCATGTCCGCAATCGAAATAACCAGCAATAATATTCCTCCCGCAATCATAAAATCTTCCACCAGGATACCGAGTATGTTGAATACGGCCCGACCGAGCAGAACAAACAACAGCGTGATAAGCAACGCCGTGAGCACAGATTCCCGCACTACTCTTCTTTTCTCATGCGGCGCTATGCCTTCAGTCAAAGCAAGATAGATGGGCAGTACGCCCGGAGCGTCAATAGCTACCATAACAGGTATGACTGTCAGGAGAAAGGGACTGAACATATTCATATCCGGATTCATACCTCATTTTATTCTCTGTGAGGTAAAGATGCAAGAATGCGAATTGCCTGTGCTTTTATTTTCCGGTTTCGATCTGCAGGAGCATGGCTTCTTTTATTGCTTCAGCCCTCTCCCTGCTCACGAGCTTTTCAACGATGGCTATCCCGAATTCCAACGCCGTGCCCGGACCCCTGCTTGTCAGGATCTGCCCATCCGAGACAACATTCTTATTTACATAGCGCGCCTTGCCGAGCCTGTTCTCGAATGAAGGATAAACAGTGGCCTCCTTTCCGTCAAGAATGCCGGCGTTTGCCAGAACGTATGGTGCAGCGCATATAGCGCCTGTCAACTTTCCTTTCTTATAAAAATCCCTGATCAGGACTTTGACTCGCTCATCAGCATTGAGATTGTCGGATCCGGGCTGACCTCCGGGAAGCACAAGCATATCAAAATTGTCGGCGTGTATGGCGTCGATGGTAGTGTCAGGGATCACCTTTACCTGGTGAGCGCCTTCGATATGTCCTGCATGCAAGCCGGCAATGACGGCTGTTATATCAGCCCTCCGTAAAACATCGACAATTGACATTGCTTCCACTTCCTCAAAGCCATCTGCTAATAACACGGCGACTCTCGGCATGATTTCCTCCACTGACGGTCTCGTAAAAAGTCCATATGCTGCGTTGCGCGGCATCCTTCGTCACTGCGGCGTACAAACAAGTACGCCTCATTCCTCAGGATTTGCGCGCCTTGCCTATGAACTTTTTACGAAACCGTCTATTTTTAGTTTGGAAACGCGGATCCGGTCTCTATTTTACGCTATTTTTGATATTGTTTTCCCGGAACACGCACCTACGGCAAAGTAAAGATAGCAAGTTGCGAACAAAAGTGATATCACCGAACTGTAAGGGAACTCTATATTCAGCAGGGAATGCAGTGTCTGAAGCACTATCGGCGGAGTGAATGCGACGGCCGAAAGGCGGACCAATGCACGGGGTAACAGCTTCAGATCGTGCATTTTCGCAAACAGCATCCCTATCGAGGCGCAGATTAAGACCTGAATAAGATAGTACAAGAAGGTGAAAAAAAGGGCAAAAGGATAGACCGCAAAAATAAAATAATCCTTGAACTGCTCTATCCATCTATTTATCAGGTCCCGGTCAATAATGAGATTCTGTATATGAGAAAGATCTACCGAGTGGATATCAGTTGCATCGTCATTTACCAGGAGTTTCGTCTTTGTCAGGACGACAGTTGCCTTTAATTTTGCTGCAGGAACCGTCCCTTCAGAGGTGTCGATAATGGCAAAGGGCAGCTTGCTCCATGGCGCCTTTATGACATAAGGGACCGGCTCCTTAATGGATGCGACCCCTTTGGAAATGGTTACGGTCGGGACCTGGCTCACAATTTTAGGCGCTTCTTCAGCAAGAAAATCAGAGACATTGTTATGAAGCCTTACCATGTCAGGGATAAGGCTCAGGGAAAGCAATATGACCAGGTAGGTCATGCATAAGCCGCTCCGGTTTCTTGCGACATCCCGGTACAAATCCTTCGAGAAGAATGACATGAATAAAGTGTGAACAATCGAATAATGCTTCGTCGTTCCGGTTTGCGTTTGATCGTCCCCCCCTCTCTTTTCCCCTCTCAAAAGATTTTCTTTTTGACTTTGCCCGCGTAATCGGAGGCCTGGTCCGAGAGATCCTCAGCCATATCGCGTATCTGTCGCCTTGTCTTCCTGCCGGACTGGGGAGCCATAAGAAGCGCAAGTCCGGCGCCGACCGCACCACCGATCAGAAAGGAAAAAGTTGCAACCATGCCCATGTTGTTACAGTTACTGTCTATTCTGCCCATATCAACCTCCGTTTGTGATTTAGCGTCTGCTTAAAACTTACCATGTGAGAGCGAAGTAGTCAAGCAAAAGCTAAAAGCTGATATCCGAGAGCCGAGAGCTAAAGGCAGCAAATATTTAGTTCTCAGTGTTTGGGTTTTGGCTCTTAGCTCTGGACGCTTGGCTCTCAGCTTTTTGCCTTCAGCCTTTCGTTGTTGTTTATAAAGAGCCAGAATAGGCTCTTTATACTCTTGAGCGCCACCCCGAAATCGTGCGGGGTCCTCAATTCAAGCAGTTTTTTGAGCATAAATGAAGGCCTGCCGTAAAATTTCCTGAACCCTATCCTGCGCAGCTTTATTATTTCCTCCCTTGTCATCGTATAAGGAACGAATGCCGCACCCTGATACGTGAAGTCGGACAGTTCATCGGACAGGTAGCCGAACTTTTCGATATTATCATAAAGATATGTGCCGGGGAAGGGTGTGATGGCGTGAAAGTTTGCTATATCGGGGTCAATATCTACTGCGAAATCTATTGTCTGGAGCCCTTCCTCGAATGTTTCGCCGGGGATACCGAACATAAACGGCGTGCTTACCTTCAGCCCCACTTCCCGGGCCGCTTTTACTGCCGTGCGTATCTGAGCAAGAGTTGTCCCTTTCCTGATTGTGTTGAGGTTCTTCTGCACGCCGCTCTCAGCTCCGAAAAGGATGGCCCAGCACCCGGCATCTTTAAAAGCCTGCAGCAGCGGCTTGTCAACCTGGTTAACACAGGCAGAGGCAAACCACGTGAAATCCAATCCCCTGGCCTTTATTTCGCGGGCGAGACGCAGTGCCCGGTTGTAATCGGCTGCAAGGGTATCGTCTATGAACTTAATTTCACGGTATCCCTCTTTAAGGCAGTGCTCAATTTCTTTGAGTACGTTTTCGACGCTGCGGCAGCGTATACCCGATTTTCTGGTTTTATCTATTTGAAAACAATAGATGCAGTTTCTGTTGCATCCCCTGGACGTCATGAGCACTGCAACAGGCTTTCTCTTGTAAGTGGCCGGCGGCGGGATATACAGTCCGGCATCGCCCAGCAAGTCCCTTGCCGGAAAAGGAATGGCATCGAGATCGGATATTAACGGCCTGGGTTGATTTTTTATGATTCCTCCGGCAGAGTTGTAAACAACACCCCGGATGCCTTCAAGCCCATTGCCTGATTCCAGCCTCTCGATGAGTTCCAGTGTGGAATATTCTCCCTCACCGGTGATTATGGCATCCATCGAGGCCCCCGCATCTTCAAGGCATTTTTCCTGCGCGGCAATAGGATATGGACCTCCGGCACAGATGAAAACCTGTTTGCCGAGCATCATTTTAAAATCTTGCGCAGCTTTTTTGGCCTTTTCCCATCCAAAGGTAGTGGAATATAGCCCTATAAATCCGGGGTTGAATTCCCTCAGCCCGGCACATATGGCATTGTGAGTAAGGAATGCACCGTTGAAAAAGCGGACTTCATGCCCGGCCTGACGCAAGACAGCAGCCACATAGAGCGTGCCCAACGGCTGCCAGTAGTTGATTTGGGAGCTTGCGGTTTTCGAAGAGAAGATTTCCTGGGGCACCCATGCAGGGACCACCAACGCGCACTTCATTGCTTGCCTCTTGTGTTTTTCTTCTGTGGCTTCATATCTTCAGTTACGCGGCCTGGACCGCACTCATGCCGGACATGCTGGTGATCACCGCTTCGGCTGTATTGAACCCGGACTCTATAGCGTGGTCCATATTGTAATATCTGAACATGCCGACTCTTCCGGCAATGTGAAGGTTCCTGAAGGCGCTCAGATAATCGCAAAGAAGTTTGCACTGTTCCGCATAGCCGATTTCAAATAGCGGGTATGCCTTTTTCGCACGCACAACAACACTGCCCGACACCTCGCTTTTTTTGACAAACCCGAGCTGATCGAGCCCCCGGACCGTCATTTCTGCAAGGTGTTCATCGGAGGCATTCCAGAAGCGGTCTCCCTCGAAACTGAAGTATTCAGTCACAAGCAGGGTATTTCCGTCCGGGGCCATTTTACGGCTCCAGTTCGTGGGTTCATGAATCCTGCCGAAGGGTATTTTCTTCTCCGGGACATAAATCCACGTCTGATCGGTGACCTGCTTCTTATGCACCATGACTGCAACAACGACAAGGTCCCGGAACATGAGTTTTGAGGCCGCTTCCCTGACGTGAGAGGGAGCCGGAGGGTCCAGCAGCCGCACCAACGTTGTGATCGGGATACTCGATATGAACGCGTCCCCCGATGCCCGACATGCGCTGGAGCCGCAACCGGCTTCGACACTTTCTATCATGCAGCCGGAATGGTTTATCCTTGTGATGGGGGATCCGGTATGCACAATGTTGTCCTGTCCTATTTCTTCCCTGAGCCTCTCGGCAATACGGCCTATGCCCAGAGCAGGGTAAGTAAACTTGTCCACAAGAGAAGGGATATCCTTTCCGCTGAATTTAAAAAAGGCGTTCTTTACCGCCCTGGCGAGTGAAAGCCCCCTGATACGCTGTGCCACCCAGTCAACACTTATCCGGCTGCAATCGATACCCCACACTTTTTCACTGTATTCTTTAAAATATATGTCGAACATGGCACGGCCGAAATTGCCCACCACCCAGTCCTCCAGGGAAAGCTGGGGCCGGACTTTAGCCAGACCACGGATTTTTTCCGCTATATAGTCTTCGACTATTCTTACCGTGGTCGGGACACCCATTCCCAATATGGCATTGGCAGGTCTTAATGGGTAATCGAAATACTTGTTGCGCAGATAGATTGTGCTTTTTCGGGGGACGGAAATCAATTCCCCTTCCATCAGGTTGTTCAGGAAGCTGTTGATCCGCTGATTTTTTGTAAAAAAACGGTGACCGCCGAGATCGAAACGGAACCCGTTGCTCTCAATCGTTTTTGAGAGACCACCCACAGAGGCGTCATACTCAAAGAGTTCCACGTCGGTCCCTGCTTTAGCGAGGGCGTATCCTGCGGCAAGGCCGGTAAGACCACCACCCAGAATAACAGTGGTAAATTCGTTGTTATATGGCTTCAACATTCAAGAATCAGGACCTGTAAAATATACCTTTTATCTGTATAGTGTACCTCTAATGATGAACAATTTTCCATATTTACTCTTCTGCTTTATCTCCGACAAAGGCAATTTTCAATAACCCTCAGTGACTAACTTCCTATAACTAAAAGAGGCGGCCTGTTCCAGTTGTGTTAGGGGTACACTCGCACCCTCAAACTGGCCATGCTTTAAAATAGTTCAGTTTGATGATTAAAGCGCCCGCGGGCGTGATCATATGACTCTGCTCGAAAAGAAAAGTTGACAAAAGGAACGTTGTCAAAATAGTCAGAACTATAGTTGCATTTAGAAACATGCCGTTACTTGTTGTATCTGTTTTTATTTAACATATAAAACAAATAGTTATACTATTATGATTCCTCTTGCTAATTGTCTTATAACAGTAATATGTTTTACTTCTATTTTGAAAACAAACAAGACAAATAGTTATACTCTGGCACAGAAAATGCTAAAATGAGAAAGCAAACAACGGGAGGAATATGCACAGAGAGATGAAGGAAGTCGTCATCGTATCAAGGGGGTCATTTGTGAGCAGCACATTTATCCGGCGATTTCCGAACTGCGATATTAATATAATCCCTCATTACCGGCTGCAGAGAAACGCATATGAAGACAAATACAATCTGATAGTGCCGTATGTCTCATCCGAAGAAATTCCTGCAATACAAGAACCGCTGAAAATGATGTGCCAAAAACTCATGCCCCCCATTGTTGCGGTCACGGACTCTTTTGTAGGAGTATCAAAGGAGCTGGCCGAATTGGGGCTATTCACTATTTTCGTCAAGCCTGTTGACGCAGAAACGATTGTCTCGCTTGCGGGAGCCTATTGCGAAAACGGAACGATAAGATATGCTTAGAAAACGAATTAGTGAACTTATGAACGTGAGAATTATAGAGGTGCCTATTAATTCTAAAGTATTGGTTGCGATTGAAATGATGAGAGACAATAAAACAAGTTGTATCTTGGTTCTCAAAGACAAAAAACCTCTCGGTATTTTTACGGAACGAAACATTGTTCAAAATGCAATTGCCAATCGTGACTTTATTCATCTCACCGTAGGCGAACTGATGCGTCATCCTGTTTTAACCGCTAAGTCTGATATGTATGTATTCGAGGCTTTTCATGTTCTTCTTGCAAATAATATTCGCCATCTTGTGATAGTGGATGAGCATCAGCATGTTATTGGAACCCTAAGTCAATCGGACATAATTGAACAGATAGGCAATCAATATCTATTCGGAATGGAAAAAATATCCCAGATGGCAAGCAGTGTTATTTTGACCATGCAAAAAGAAAGAAGCGTGTTAGAAGCCCTTACAGCGATGGACGAATATTCACTCAGCGCAATACTTGTCACAGAAAAAGAAACTCCTCTTGGGATCCTAACCGAGCGCGATGCAGCCGCTATAGTCATTGGAGGCGGTGATATAGAACAAATTAAAGTTTCGGAAGTGATGAGCAGTCCCGTGAAAACTCTCGATTCAGAAGTACCGGTTTATGAAGCCGCAAGAGTAATGAAAAAAAACAACATGCGTCGGGTGGGTATTGTAGATAAGAGTGGGAAAATAATCGGCTTACTCTCACAGTCCGACATCATCAAGGGGCTTGAAATGAAATATATCGAGCTTCTGAATGATAACCTCAAGGCAAAGGAACTTGAGCTTAAAGAAGCCTCAAAGGATTTGCACGAAAAAACTGTTTACCTTGACGGCATTTTGCATTCAGCACTGGATATGGGCATTATTGCAGTTGATATTAACTTTAATGTTGTCTACTTCAATCCAGCCGCTGAAGAGCTTCTGGGGCAGAAAGCACAGGAGGTTATCGGCTCTGATGCAAGGAAGTTCCGCATCAAAGAGGAAAAAGAGCTTTTCCGGTTCGACAGAATATTAAAAGAGGACCCAAAACCCTCCAGTTATGTCTTTTCATTTGAGAGGGAATTGCAAGGCGAAATACGCCTCATCGAATCAAGGGTGTGTGGAATTTGGGATCAGAACAAAACCCATGTCGGTTATGTTCTGACTTTACTGGATATTACTGAGCGGAAAAAGGCTGAAGATACTATACGTTATATGGCTTACCACGATAATTTAACCGGGCTCGCAAATAGATCATTTTTTGATGAGCTGATTGATCGGGAGATTATTCGTGCGGGGCGTAATAGGTCTTCACTGGCAATAATGATAATCGATTTAGATCGCTTCAAAAATGTCAACGATACACTTGGACATCATGTCGGCGATCTTCTTCTCAAAGCCGTATCAGATCGTATGTTCCGTGTATTCAGAAGGTCCGATGTTTTGGCCAGAGTCGGGGGAGATGAATTCTACGCAATACTGCCCGATATCGGTGAACGTGAAAACACAGTCATGATTGCAGAAAAAATAATCCATGTCTTAGAATCTCCCTTTAAGTTAGAAGGAACAGACATTATGATAACAGTCAGTATCGGCATTTCTCTTTTCCAGGTTGATGGCTTGGATGCCAAAACACTTATGAGAGTTGCAGATCATGCTATGTATAAGGCTAAAGAACTAAATCGTGAAAACTTCCGGTCAAACGTCTGTTCCGGATATTGCATTCCTTGAACCATTAAGTGAGAGTTGCAGATCATGCTATGAGTGAGTGTCTGGAGTCAGACTTGATTATTGACTTTTCCCACCTAGGCTAAACAGTTTCATCCTTTTTCTTTTACAATAATTGCGGATTGTACTCTGCAGAATTCTCAGTATCATCGTTCGTGTTAATTCCTGTCAAGTCGCGCCGGAATTATCGAATGTTTCTTTAAGTCCGGGACGTGGGCGTCTTCCGGCTTGAAAAACCAGCCGTGTCGCCAGAAAAAAATCTAAGTTATTGTTTATAATAGATGGGAAATCGCAGCTTATGCGCAAACCTATAGCTGTTGTTTCTTCTTAATGCCACACGCAAAAATTAGGATAAAAAGTAGAGGAGAATAAAATGCCGATTTTAAAGAACGAGATTAAGTATATTGACATTCCTGCCGTTACCGAGAAGTTTGCGGACTCAGTAGGTTCTATTTTCTTTGACGGACAGAGCTCTCGGATCGAACTCTGCGTCACCCGCATGGTCCCGACCACTGGGGCGGAGGCGACAGCGCAAAGATACCCGGCATGTAGGCTAGCCCTTACTCCGGCGGCAACCATCGAATTGTTCAACAACCTTCAGAATTTGATTAACGCGATGCACCAGCAGGGCATGATCACGAAAGGCGAGCCTCCGGCCGAAGCAAAATGACCTCCCCACCAGGCGGTAGCTCCAGTCGGCACGGGAATTCCGGGGACACATTACTTATCTTCCCTTTCCCTGTTAAGAATTAAATATTGTGTCCCCGTAATTACCTGTTCTACCTTGCCCCCCGGACCGCTTCATAGAGTAGTTTCCTGTTCGACAAGGCTTTTTCATATTTCGGATCAAGCTCGATAGCCTTGTTGTAATCGGCAAGGGCCGCGTCATAGTTCTTCAGGTTGTAGTAAAGAAACCCTCTGTTGTTATACGCAGCCGCGTAATTTGGATTCAGTTCGATGGCCTTGTTGTAGTCCCTCAGTGCCTGATCGTATTTCTTTTGATTCTTGTAGACATTCCCTGCATCCATATAAGCAGCGGCGTAATTTGGATTCAGTTCGATAGTTTTCTTGTAGTCGGCAAGGGCCGCGTCATAGTTCTTCCGGTCGTAGTAAAGATTCCCTCTGTTGATATAAGCAGCAGCGTATTTAGGATCCAGTTCGATGGCCTTGTTGAAGTCGGCAAGCGCGGCGTCGAAATTTTTCTGCTGCGTATAAACCAATCCCCTGTTAAAATAGGCCTTTTCATATTTGGGATCAAGCTCAAGGGTCTTATTGTAGTGTGCCAGCGCCTCATTGTATTTCTTTTGATTGTAGTGAATATTCCCTGCGTCCATATACGCAGCAGCGTATTTAGGATTCAGTTCGATGGCCTTGTTATAGTCAACAAGAGCGGCGTCGAAATTTTTCTGCTCTGCATAAAGGATTCCCCTGTTGACATAGGCCTTTTCATATTTGGGATCAAGCTCAAGGGCCTTACTGTAGTCTGCCAGCGCCTCATCGTATTTCTTTTGATTGTAGTAATAAAAAACCCCTCTGTTGTTGTAAGCTATGGCGTAATTTGGATTCAGTTCGATGGCCTTGTTGAAGTCGGCAAGCGCAGTATCATTTTTATTTTGATAGGTATAAACGAGCCCCCTGCTTGTATAAGCTGCAACATATTTTGGATTCAGTTCGATGGCCTTATTGAAATCAGTAATCGCTTTTCCGAACTTCTTGAGCTCCAGATACGTTGAACCCCTGCTGACATAAGCCCTCGCATGCCGGGGTGCAAGTGTTATCGCCTGCGTGAATATTTCCAGTGCATCATCATACTTCTTTTCTTTCCTCAGAAATATCCCTTTGTCTATCAGGTCATTTATCTTCAATTCATCTATGGCTTTATCGTATTCCGCTTGTTTTTTAGTGTCGGTTTTAGCGAGTCCCAGTTCCTTCCTAAGGCTCTCGATCTGCTTCATCGACTCGTCCGATTTCTTTCTCAAATCCTCAAGTTCCTGGCCCTTCTCCCTGTCCCCCCGAAGATACTGTATCGATTTAGCTACTTCGTCAGGGTCGGCGATCAGTTTTGCTTTCATGTAGTAGGTCTGTCCGTCCCATCTTTCCTGTAAAATCATAGTGACAACGGTCCCGGCAGTATAGGTTACAATTTGGTCTTTACTTAACTGGAAATCCTTGACCTCGGTCTCGCTGATTAAAAAGGTCCCAAGCTCTTCAAGGAGCAGCCTCTTGACCTGCTCCAGCGCTATGGCGCGGCTCGAAAGCTTACTGTCTGCCTCACTCGCCTGATATGTATACTCTTTATCAAAGGTCACCCTCGCTGCAAAGAGACTGGCAGGGATGAAAAGCGAGGCTGCTAAAATTACGGAGAGAATCGTTACCGGGGAAATACTGTTTCTCATTCCGTCACTCATACGAAATTTCCTCCTCATTTACGAGTACCAACCCCCAAACAAAAAAGCCCGGAGGATTCTCCGGGCCTTGTCTTTGTCTACAAAACAACCTGTCTGCTGTCAGTCCTGCATAGGTTTGATAAATTTAAAATACACCATTGTCCAGTTCCCGAGGATCATGAAAATAATCGACGTCAGGCTGCCGAGAGAAAGTGTCGATGACCCTGTAAGCCCCTGTCCTATATTGCAGCCCCCTGCAACCGAAGCACTGAATCCCATCAGCAGGGCTCCGGCTATGACAGTAAGGAGTTCGCCTACAGAGGGCACTTTCCAGGAAAATTCCTTTAAAATTTTAGCGCTTATATATGCCCCCAAAGGAACACCTATGAGAAAGAATTCACCCCATGTGGCTTTGAACGGCCCGATATCAAACATGGGAAAGAAGCGCGATTTTGCGTCGCCCGTCAGTATTGTGAAGAATAGCTCTCCGGTAGGAGTAGTAAAGTTCATTCCGCGCGCAAAGCCGCCGCCCCAATGTTCCGAGGCCCAAAAGGTCAGGACCCCTGCCAGGCCCAGCAGCAATCCTGTAACCGACCAATAGAACCCCTTCTGTTTTCCCATGCGAAAAGGTTTATCTTTAAGGGTCAGGGAGAATAAGAACAGTGCAAAAATGATTATGACTGTCCATTTTACGGACATGCTGTCACCGAACAACTGCCACAAAGTAGTATTGGTATTTCCGTCAATTTCAAATTTTACGCTTCTTAAGGCCACATAGAGCGGATTCAGTATACCGTAATTGGTGGCGCCGATGCCGAGGAAGAAGAATATAACGCCGATCACAGCTGCAATCTGTCCCTCGCCGCCCTTATACACAATGCCGCTTCCGCATCCGCTCGCCAGCACCATACCCATTCCGAATAAATATCCGCCGATGATGTTAGCCAGCGGATAGAAGGTCTGGCTTTTCAACTGAATCAAGCCGATATCATTGAGAAGGTTAGAACCTACGACCATGACAGCCAGGGCAATAAGAAAGCCGCGGAACAGCGTATAATCCTGGATAAATATGGTGTCCCTGAACGCAGAGTTCATGCAAAACCTGCCGCGTTGCAGAATAAGCCCCACAAAACCCCCGCATAACAACCCCGAAAGAATAAAGCCGAGAGTTACGCTTTGTGTTACAGTTTCTTCCATTGCCATCTTCCTCCGAGCGCATTTTCCCCATAGTATAGAGATACGGCTTTTATTTTGTCAACGCGCCGGGAGCAGAAAATGGCATAATGACCTTTATGGTAGTGCCTCTGTTTTTATCACCGGAAATCTCCACTTTCCCGTCCCAGGGATAAACTCGCTCGCGCATCCCCAGGAGGCCAAAGCATTGAGGCTTGAAAAGTTGTTCGTTTTCTATGCCTTTGCCGTTATCCATGACTTCCAATATGATATTGTCGCTGCCTTTTGTCAGTCTTGCCGTCACCGTTGTCGCCTTCGCATGTTTAAGCACGTTTGTCAGTGCTTCCTGGAAGATCCTGAAAAGTGCTATGCTCCTGTTATTGTCAAGCGCGATATCCTCAGACTCGGCTATAACCGCACATTCTATCCCAGTTCGTTTCTGAAATTCTTTCGCCTGCCATTCCAATGCAGCAACAAGGCCGAAATCATCCAGCAGCGAAGGTCTCAATTCGGCGCAGATCCGCTTGACCGACAGTATCATTGTGTCAAGTGTGTGAAGCATGGCTTCGGTCTTGTCGAAGGTCGGATCACGGTCTGTGCAATTGTCGCGAAACCAGTATAGTTCCATCTTCAAAGCGGTCAATATCTGGCCAAGCTCGTCATGAATCTCGCGCGCAATATTTGTTCTTTCCTCTTCTCTGAAAGTCAGCAGATGAGAGGCAAGCTTGCGAAACTGCTCATGAGCTGTTTTAAGCTCTGCCGTCCTTGTTATTACGGTTTGTTCTATTTCGGCGTGTCTCCTGAAAATGCTCACCATAAGCATCAACAGCGTTCCCGTCAACAGAAAACCGCTGATCAAAACCAGCAGGTAGTTGTTCGTAGTCACCATAGCGCCTGCATGAGTCACATAAATTTTCCATGATTGACCGCCTGCATCTATGACACGTTCCATTATCGGCCTGTCCTGAGGCAATTTATCCCGGACAACAGACCACCCTGTTCCATTCGAATAGGCGCCAAGCAGCCGCCCGGACCTGGATTCATCCAAGTCTGCTATCCACATTAACAGTCCTTTGCGGGCGAATCCTGCCAACGCTTTTTCGACTACGTCTCTGACTCTGAAAACACCGACAACAAAGCCGCGCAAACCTGAGGAATCCGGCACAGTGCTTCTCGAAAGAACACCGGGTTCGTAGACAGGATAAAACAGCAGAAAGCTATATGGTTCTTCGCGTTCCTCGACGAGTTTTATTCCTTCCGTGGCCGCAAATCCTCCGATATTAATGGAGTGCCTGATTGCTTTTAATCTGGCGGGACTGGACGCCACATCAAAACCCGTAGAGGGTTCGTTACTTTTATACGGTTCGATATGATATACAGGGAAGTAGTCGTTTCTCTTTCGGGCACGCACCAGTTGCCCTTGCTCGTTCATTTCCTTTATCTCAAAGATGTGATCCCCATCCCTTTGTGCCGCTTGCTCAAATCTTTTCCTTTTGGAATCCGGAACTCGCGGAATCCATTCGACGGCCTGCATAACAGAGTTTTGAAGAAGCCTGTCAGCTACTTCATTAAATGCATACCTGTTTATATCAGGGGTTGCGGAATAAGAAGCGGCCAGTGATTTCAGTATTGCGATGTTCGAAACAAGGGCCTGCTCAAGAGCGAAAGTTTGCTCTTCAGCAGAATCTGTCAGCTCATGCTGAGCCAATGATCGTTCGGATATATATGTTTCGTAAGTGCTGAACGCTGTTAGCCCGACACCCGCAATTACAATGGATGCCAGCAACAGAAGTCGTTTGTTTTGAAGAAATATATTTTTAGTGTCCATAAATTACCGTACCTGTCCGGTAAGAACTGTGCGACCTGCATTAAAATAATGATAGAGCACTTCCGGCAATGATGCAAGAACGGAAAAGAGCGGGTGTCCGGTATATGATTCAGGGACGAATCCTTGTCCCTGCCCTCCCATCCATCGCATCCTCTATCAACTCCGGGCTCGTGATTATAACTTCCCTGCCGCCCGACTCAAGGAACTGTATTGCGGCCTCTATCTTCGGCCCCATGCTGCCTTCCGGGAATTGACCTTCTGAGTAGTATCTCTTAATGTCCGCCAGGCATGTATCTCCCAAGCCTTTTTGATTCTTCTTTCCGAAGTCAATGTATACCATGTCGACCTGAGTCAGGTTGATGATGCACTCAGCGCCTATTCCGGCGGCAAGGACACTTGTCGCCAGGTCTTTGTCCACTACGGCATCAACTCCCTGAAGGTCTTTGTCAGCTGTTTCCACCACAGGCACGCCTCCTCCTCCTGCTGCTATGGTAATCACGCCTTCAAGAGCCAGGCGCCTGATAACATCGTTTTCAACAATCCTGAGAGGTTTTGGTGAAGGCACTACCCGCCGGTATCCCCTTCCGCTGTCTTCGATCAGCCTCCAGCCCTTGGTCTGTTGCAGGAGAGCAGCCTCGTCCGGCGCATAGTAAGGGCCTATGGGCTTGGTGGGTCGCTCAAATGCAGGATCGTTTGCGTCAACTACTGTCTGAGTGATTACTGTGACCACGTCCCTCACATGCCGGATTTTGCGCAGATGATTGTAGAGGGTCTGCTGGATCATAAACCCGATGCCTCCTTCCGAGTCAGCGTCGCATATGTAAAGAGGCATGGGCGGCACAGTATTCCGGGCCGCTTCGTTTCTGATGACGATATTGCCGACAATTGGGCCGTTGCCGTGTGTGATGACCACCCGGTGTCCCTCTGTGAGCATCTTTGATATCTGCTTCATGCAGGCCTGGGTGTGGGCGAACTGCTCCTCGATTGTCCCTTTTTCGCCGCGTCGTATAAGGGCATTGCCGCCGATGGAGACTATGACCAAAGAGTTTTGTCCGGGTCTATCCATTGTGTGCCTACCGTCCTCTATAAATTATTAAGCACTGATGTCGAGCAGCCAGGCCATAGTGCTTCAGCTAATCCTCGCAAGGCATCCAGCCTTGCTCGAAGGCGCTGCCGGCCTGTTCAGCCATCCATGGCGTCTCAGGCCGCCAACGCCCGCCTCAGCACTATGTCCAGTCTGCTCTTGGACTAAACTTCTGACAAAAAATCTTCTATATGTTTCCGTAGGCTCTCTCCCGTGGTTTCTTCTATCCTGTAAGTCACCCGAACAGTCTCTTTCGTGAGCCCTAGTAATCCGGTCAGGTCCACGGGGGTGGCTATGAGGACGAGATCGCACGGGGTGTCCTCGATGCTTTCCCTGAGTTCGGCGGTCTGTTCCGGTGAATAGCCCATTGCCGGAAGCAGATTACCGATATGCCCGAATTTTCGAAAGGTTTCTTTTATTGAGCCCTTTGCATAGGGTCTTGGATCGACGACCTCACAGGCCCCGAATTTTTTTGCAGCGATGGTCCCGGCCCCGTAAGGCATTCCGCCGTGGGTGAGGGTGGGGCCGTCTTCAACCACCAGGATTTTCCTGCCTTCTATTCTTTCGGGTTTGTCCGCTGATATGACCGATGCCGTGCGGACTATCGCTGCGCCGGGATTAAGCATGCGAATATTCTGTTCAACAGTTTTTATATCTTTCTCCCCTGCGGTGTCTGTTTTGTTGATCACGGCGATGCCGGCCCTCCTGAGATTCGTTTCTCCCGGGTGATAGGCAAGTTCATGGCCGGGACGGTGAGGGTCGAGGACAACCACTTCGAGGTCCGGCTTTATAAAGGGCAGGTCGTTGTTCCCACCATCCCACAAAACCATATCGGCTTCCAGTTCGGCTTTTTTCAATACCTCGATGTAATCGACGCCCGCGTACACGGTGAATCCTGATCTGACATGCTGCTCGAATTCTTCCCTTTCCTCGATGGTGCACACGGTGATATCAGATGGAGTTTCGAACCTCTGGACGCGGCCATCTAGCCTGTCGCAGTATGGCATCGGGTGCCTGATAATTACCGGTTTAATCCCTTTCATTTTCAGGGTCCCCGCGATATATCCCGTTATGCCGCTCTTGCCGCATCCTGTCCTTACAGCGCATACGGAGATAACGGGTTTTTTCGAGACGAGCATTGTGCTTTCAGTGCCGAGGAGGATAAAGTCAACGCCAAGGGCGAGGCAACGGGAGGCGGTATGCATCACATAGGTATGGGACACATCGCTGTAAGCAAATACCACCTCATCCGTCCTATGCTTTTTTACCAGGTCTTCAAGCAGGGACTCCGGATAAATGGGTATGCCCTTGGGGTATAAGTACCCGGCAAGTTCAGGAGGATAAAGTCTTTTTTCGATGAACGGTATCTGTGCGGCAGTGAAGGCCATGACCTCATATTGAGGATTGTCCCTGTAAACCGTATTGAAGTTGTGGAAATCCCTGCCCGCTGCACCCATTATGATCACGCGCCGACGTTTCATAAAGTACCCTTCATTTTATCTTTACCTAGTCTTACCGATGGCTTCTTCAAGAATGTCCAGCCCCCTGTTCATTTCGTCTCCGGTTATTATGAGAGGCGGGGCGAGCCTTATAATGTTTTTGTCTGCCCCGCATTCCAGCAGCAGCAGGCCTTTGTCAAGGCAGTAGGAAATAATATTCTTCAAACCCTCTGTGTCAGGCTCCTTGCCTTCCTTCACAAGTTCTATGCCGATCATTAGTCCCAGACCCCTTACATCTCCCATTGCAGGGCGGTCCACCTGCATTGCCTTGAGCCTCTTAATTGCAGCGCCGCCTGCTCTTGCCGCGTTTTCGAGCATGCCTTCTTTCTCCATCACACTGATAGTGGCGATGGCCGCAGCACAAGAAACGGGATTTCCTCCGAAGGTAGTGCCGTGTGCTCCAGGCGGCCATTCCAACATTATCTTTTTTTGCGAAATAACCGCGCTCAACGGCATGCCTGAGGCTATGCCCTTGGCTACGGTCATGATATCCGGAGTGATGCCGAAGTGCCCGCAGGCGAACCACTTGCCGGTCCTGCCCATACCCGACTGCACTTCGTCAAAGACAAGAAGTATCCCCCACTTGTTGCAGAGGCCCCGCAGTCTTTCCAGGAAAATTCGGGGAGGAACGACATACCCCCCTTCTCCAAGAACAGGTTCGATGACAATGCATGCCACCTCATCGGGTGGTATCTGATGTCTGAACAATCTTTCGAGATACTCGAAGCATTCGAGGCTGCATGTTTCGGACTTCTGCCCGAACCAGCACCTGTAACAATACGGATAGGGGGAATGGTATACCGATGGAAGCATGGGATGATATCTTTTTCTGTACCGTATGCTCGATGTGGTCAGGGTCGCCGCTCCGAAGGTCCTTCCGTGGAATCCGCCGGTAAAGGCTATGATGCCCTGCCTGCCGGTATAAAACCTGGCCAGTTTAAGCGCGCCCTCAATTGCCTCTGCCCCAGAGTTGCTGAAAAAAAACATATCCAGGCCGGGGGGCATAATCTTCTTCAGCATTTGCGCCAGCTCTGCAAGACGTTTATGATAAAACATGCAGCCCGAATGTATCAGGTCCCCGGCCTGGTCCCGTATGGCCTCGACAACCGCCGGATGATTGTGGCCGGTATTCGTTGTGGCCAGGCCTGAAGTGAAATCCATATAGCGGTTTCCATCGATATCGTCCAGATAAATGCCGGATGCCTTTTTCACCGCTATATTTGCGTGGACAACAAGGGCAGGAGTTATTGCCTCTTTCGTCAGTTTTATGATGTTTTTATCCATAATTGAATTATATCAGCGATTCTGGAGGATACAAGCCCATATTGTTCATGAGGTGTCGAGCAGGCAGGCCACAGTGCTTCAGCTAAATCTCGCAAGGCATCCTTGCCTTGCTCGAAGCGATGTCAGCCTGTTCAGCCATCCATGGCGTCTCAGGCTGCCAACGCCCGCTTCAGCACCATGTCCTGCCTGCTCTTGGAGACGATTTGTTTATCTTTCAGTAATAAACGGTCACGAGCGTCTGGCGGTCGAAAACGTCGTCCGTGATGGCGAAAGCCTTTGAGTTTCCGAATTTGTTTACTTTGGCCGCGACTTCTTCCGGCAGTGCAGGTATCGGTCCCCCTGCAATGACCGCAACCGCGGCTTCGGAAGGGGGTGGATTTCCGGCATAATATTCCGGATTTCTATATATCCACGAGAAGCGGAATGAGGATATTGCGATTTCTTCGGGCTGGGGGACGTACTCAGGATGATAATTGTAATGAATCCTCTTATGGGTAAAGATATCAAGGACCGGCACGTAGACAGCGATGTTGACTTCGTCATCTTTACCGGGGAGCGTCACCACCTCGATGTTTTTCCCCGGCAGTGTGGCAAGAAACGCCCCTGCGTTTTGCAAATTCTGGGCGCTTGTCTGTTGAAGGAACGGAAGATAGGCAAATGCTGCGATGATGATTGAACAGGATGCAGCCGAAAATGCGATGTATCTTTGCAGGCCCCTGTCCCTGACTGCGTTGAGCCCGTAAGCAGCCATGAGCGAAAGCATGGGGAACGCTACTATGGTGTAGCGTATCCTTTTGATCTGCAGTGCAAATAGAAGCACTATGAGCCAGCCTGCAATAAAGAGCTTAGGGTCCTTTTTCTTCCACGCAGTGTAAACGGAGAGGACCGCGGCTGCGGTGACAAATGGATGCGTCTGAAACAGCAACGTGGAGACGAAGCTTTCTCCCCACCTTCTCAGACCCGGCCCCTGAAACGAAACCAGAAGGCCTATCTGTGTGGCGAAGACATTGTATTTCAGGAGCATTACGGCCCCGGCAATAAGCGTACCGGTCAGGACAGGGGCGATAATGCGGAAACAGCAGCTTCTGATGGGGGGGTCTCCAGGCGTCCGGTAAGCCTCCAACAGTCGCACCGCTGCTATGACACCGAGCAGCGAGAACATCAGCCATGCTGAATACTTGGAAAAAAAGGCCAGGAACAGGGCTGCCGAGGCAGCCGCTATCCAGATGCCCCCGCGCTCCAGCGCCTTAATATATGCATACACGGCAAGGGTGAAAAAAAACATTGTCGAGGTGTCCACGAGCATAAGCGGCACCTGTGTAAATATGAAAGGTATGCCCAGAAGGGACATGCCTCCAAGGAAACCTGTTTCCCTGTCCCAGAGGGTTTTACCCATCAGATAAGTAAGCACAACTGTGAACGAGAAGAGCAGCGTTGTAATAATCTGGATGTGCATTCTTCCCTCGCCCGTGTATTTAAAGACAAGCCCATAGATGAAAGGCATCAACGGCAGGTCTGTCCACGCCGCTATGGTATTACCCCATTCCCTGAAGAACCAGCCTGCGCCGAAGAGTTCGAGATGCTTGGCCTGCGTAAAATACCGAGAGGCGTCCACATTCATCTCGGGCTCTCTCCAGAGCAGGGCGGCAGCGGCAAAAGACATGATGAAAAGAAAAAGTACGGGATAGCGCTCCGGCACCGTACTATGCGAAAGCATGAAGGCCAGGATGCAGCCTGGAACAAGAAGCGCAAGTATGCGGACGAAGCTTACCGCACCGAACACGGATTCCCAACTCGTCAGCCGGTTGTCATCGAGAGTGCGGAAGGTATATAGCAACAGGAAGGTGAGCACTGTCAGCGCTAAAACGATGATGAACGGCACATTTTTTTTCATCAGCTAATTGTCACTAAAGAGGAGAAAAATGTCAACGGCTATGCCATGTTCTACTGCGGCGCACTGCTGAAAATAATGTCCCGGACATATCCTTCGGCAATGTCTTTTGTATGCTGCGTATTCGACTGTATTCTCACTCCCGTTACGCGGGGAGGCTGTTCGTTGAAAAACTTTTTGTAGTCCTCGTAGATATTCCTGGTATCGGTCACCCATTTGCCCGTGTCGGCAGTGCCGGGCTGCACCACAATAACGGCAATTTCAATGCTGAATGGCCACATGACGAATTCACGGGCTGTCGTCCCTTCAGGGGCATTCGAGTCCCAGACGTAGCTGAGCACTTTCTTGTTGTCAAAAGCGACCAGCAGTTGCAGTGCCTGATCATCATGTCCTTTCTTGCGCACATCACCGGCTTTGGGAAGACGCACTGCCTTCCATGTCCAGATGACATAAGGATAATCTGCAGGGCTAAGCGGCAATTCACTCTCCAAAGAGAAGGAGGAGTCCACGCACTTGATGTGAAGAATGCTAGCGCCGTCCTCGGTAACCACGGCTGCCCCTGCGTTTCCCTTGTTGACCTTGAGTTTCCATGGCCCGGGTATTCCTTTATCATCCGGCGTACCGCCAAACCCCAGTTTAAATGAATCGGAATCAGATGCCAGTGCGTAAGCCGAAAGCACGAGAACTATTAGTAGCGCACTTATTATTGGATGGATATATTTTGAGTTTGTGTCCACGCTTTTATTCCGGTGCAAATGCGGAGAGTTTTCTATAATCCGGCGGGGTCCTCCCGTCAAAGAGATTGCAGGCAGCAAAATATCTGATGTCCTCGAGCCACAACTTTATATGCGGAGGATCTTTGAGAACACGCTTTAAAAAGAAAGCAGGGTTGCCGAAAAGCGTGAGGAGAGGGCCGGACAGTTCCGAGGGGTCCCTGAAACATTCCCAGTCGCATCTCCTGCATTGGGCTTTTTTGTCCAGCTTTTCGAAGTCAAGCTCCCAGAACTTGCCGAGATTATCTGTTCCCCGGTAGCCGCAGGGGTATGTGTTGCCGTCACCTGCGTTTACAAAAAAGAATTCTATGCCGCCCCTGCAGGAATAGCTGTAACCTGGCTCGAGTGTATATTGCCTGATAAGCGAATGGAGAGAGGTCCTCGGAGTGAATATGCGGATCTTTGATCTGTACTCCGGGATGGTGTCAAAGAGGGCACTGAACACAACGGCACGCTCCTCTTTGGTGAACTGTATGAGTGATGCCTCTGAAGTGGCTCCATATACAGCACTCAATTCGCCCGGATCATCCGCGTCTATACTCATGGGATAACACGCATTGACAATAGTAAACCCGAGATCGATTGCAGCACTGTAAAATTTCCCGAATGCCTTCCTGAATGAGTCATAGATCTGCGCGGAGCTTGTTCCGGCCTCGAAAACGCCGCCCGTATTCCTGTTGATGCCCAGATTGGCAGAGGGATAAATCCCGTATTCCCCGAATATGGGCAGGGCCTTTTCTATCCCTTCAATTACCCCGGGCAATCCCCGCATCTGTTCATGCAAGGCAGGGACAGCGGAATCGATGCTGATCCAGAAGGTGTAGAGCCCCGATGCTGCAATGCCCTCGGCTATCCGCCTGATCCTGGAATTGAAATCAGGGGTGCTTGGATTCATAAACATGAAACCGTTGGTGCCGGTCCTGGTATATTTGATTCCGGCATCTCCGGCATATGTGACAAGCTCCATGATATCGTCAAAGAAAAGAAACGGCTCGCCTCCGGTAAAAGACAGGGCATTCACACCGTTTTCAGCGGCGTGGTCGATCATCCTTTTGACTGTCTCGATATCGAGCTTCGAACGGCTGAAATGTTCCGTAACTCTCATCCCGCACTGGGGGCACCGCGCATTGCATTTATCGGTATACTGAATGATAAGCTGGCCCGGCACCCTATTGCCGAAAAGCGGGAAGAGAATATGAGTTATACCCTTACGTTGTTTTCTTGTGCCGTGCATGAGTCTTCGGTGATGAAATCGCTCCGGAGAATAGTGCTGTATGCCTGGTCGGCCCGTATTCCGTTATTCTCCGTAAAATAGCGCGCCTCCATCCCCATTTCGGATATGCTGCGCCTGTTATTCAGGAAGCGGGTCATGGCATCGATCAATGACTTGCTGCTGTGGGCCTCCACGACCAGGCCGGTCTTGCCGTTGATTATGAGCTCTTTTGGTCCGCCTTCGTCCGAGACGATAACCGGCAGGCCCGACGCCTGTGCCTCAAGCACTACATTGCCGAACGTATCGGTAGTGCTCGGGAAAAGGAAAACATCTGCCGACGCATAAGTTGTATGAAGTTCGTCTCCTGACAAAAAGCCGGTAAACAGCACCGGATATCCCTCAAGGAGTTTCTCGAGTTCGTTTTTGTAAGGGCCGTCACCGGCAATGATCAGGTCGCATATGTTCCCGGAATCGACGACTTCCTTAAACGCCCTGGCAAGGATTTCAAGGTTTTTCTCTTTTGAAACGCGTCCGACATAAAGGAACTTGACGGCATCTCCCAACCCGTATCTGCGCCAGAGGTACGGATCTTTTTTTGCCGGAGAGAAAATATCCGTATCCACCCATCTGGGCAGCGGTTTTGCCTTGTCCGCGATCAGGCCTTTTTGTATGAGCTGCTGCCTGGTGCTCGAAGACGGGACCATCACCTCTTCCATCAGGTTGTAAAACCATATCATATAATTCCATGCAACATTTTCAAGGAAAGTGTCATTGGTAAGACTCTTCACATATTGCGGGATGTCCGTGTGGTATGTGCCGGATATCGGGATATTCATGAGTTTGGCGATGAACAGGGCAAGCAGACCCAGCGTGCCGGGCGTGCTCGCATGTATCCTTGTGAATTCCTCTTTTTCAAAATAATCGATGATATCAAGGATCGGAGGGAAGTGCAGGGTAAGGTCCGGATATTCGGGAAGTGCGAAGTCCCCGACTGACTTGAAGTTCATCACGCCGTCTTTGCAGCCCGTTTCTTCATGTGTCGAAGTGATTACCGTGAATTCTATGCCCTGCTTTCTCGCGGTCTTTATAAGCCGTTTTATCGTAATGGCGACACCATTGATTTCGTGAAGCGTGTCTGTAAAAAGCGCGATCTTCTGCTTAGTCCTCGCTTTGCCTCCCGCCAGGAACTCATCTTCCAGGGCCTTAATCAAATGCTTGCTTCTGTGCTGGTGATGGAAGGAAACATAGTAAGGAGAGGTGAGAAGGTGAACGAAGCCTATGGTGCTCAGCGAATTCGCAATATCGAGGACCCCATTGGATATCTGCATCCTGGTCAGGCGCTCGGTGTATATGTATATCAGCCTGTTAGCGAGATAGCTTGTCACCGCAAACACCTTCCGGTTTATGCCGCTGGAATTGATGGTTTGCAGGAATCTGGCATCATTCAGCAACAGCCTGGCTTCCCGGTCAAGTATCTCCTCGAATGTCTTCCCGTCGTAGCCGCTATATATTTCGGGGATGTTCTTTCTGATAAGCAGGTTGATCCTGTCGAAAAGAGAAGACTTGCTCTGGGTTCCGTTGAACACCTTGTTTAAAAGCGCATTGATAAACGGAAAGGAATTGCCCTTCCTCGTTTCAAATCGTTCCTTGAAGAAACGGTATCCGATGCCGTAAATGCTGTGGGCCAGTGTCAGGGCGTCGCCGTCATCGCCGGCCGCCCACGTCTTTTGCTCTCTGATCGAATTGATAAAATCTTTTATGGTCCCGCCGCTGTTCGATGCGGTGTAGGCCCTGCCGATGAAGAAGCCGCTGTGATCGTCGGAGCCGGCAACAACGGATTTTATCCAGGGGCGCTCACCGTAAGGGACTATGCCGTGCTTATTTGCGAGTTGATCCATCTTCTGCGGGGTAAGAGAAGAGAGCAGGTTGGCAATCAGCCTGCCGTACCGTCTGGCCCTCGATCCGTTTTTAGTCTCAAATACTTCAAATAAGAGCAACAGTTTTTCTATCGTGGCAACCGAGAGCCGCTCGTTCATATCGTAGAGAGGGTGCGCAATATAGTGCGTAATATTATTTTTCTGAAGGTATCCCACCAGGTCATATATATTGGTCCTCAAATGCATCAGGTCTTTAAAAATGTCTTCATTGATATCCAGAGCTACAGTATGCAGTTTGCTGCCGTCGTCGGGGAGATATGTCGTTATTTCGGTGCTTATGAAGGTGCCGGGCAGATGGGCTATTTCAAGCGCACCGTTGATGGAGTTATGGTCTGTTATAGTCACATAATCCATCCCCCTCTTTTTCGCAGTATTGTAAATGTACATCGGAGATGTATAGCTTTCAGGACAATTGAACTTTCTCAGCGCCCATATTGAGGGCTTGTTGGAATGTCTTGAATGTACATGGAGATCGGCCTTATAGAACTTAGCCATGTACTTATTTAATCAGAACAAAGTTAACTGGATATTACAGGAATGTTATCTTTCGGTGACGGTCTGTCAAAGAATCGTTATAGTGTTGAGCGTTTATCGCGTTATAGCGTTAACTGCAAACACCGTTTTTGTTATTTTACGCTATAACGCAATAAAGCTATGAACGCTATTAACTGATGCCCAGCTCTTTATTGAGCCACGCCTCGACCTTGCTGTTTATCGGGTACATGCTGAAATAGGCCTTGTCTTTGTTTTCTTCAATGGCCCCGGCCAGCAGGTCCTGGGGAATTTCGTCTATCTTCGCCGCTGTTTCCGCAAAATCAGCAGCAGTATGGCGCATCATAAAGAGTATGGGTTTTTTATCCATTGTGTCTATGTAGAATATATAACCCTTGATCTCGTCCCTTATTTTTATTCCCTCATCTGTGACTTTCCGCCTGGGTTCCATCAAATCTTTCGGCTGGAGATTCCATAGTATGTGTTCAATCACGAACGGCTCTTTTTTTATCTCCTCTAAAGATAACATATCACTAAACATCATAAAACTGCCTCCTCTCGCCGCCTTTCCGGCACATATCTATGTTCCGTGCGTCCTTCGTTCCATTCTTTGGAAACATAGAGTCCGCAATAGCAGCTTCCGTATTCTTCAATATCCGGGTCCCTGTAAGCACATGGACAGATTATATCCGCGTCCTTTTCCCTTGTACCTGAAGACAGGCGGCATGGACAGGAACGATAGCCGTGCCGCTCTTCATTTTTGAGAAGTCCCGCCAAAATGTCCAGGACAAAATCTTTATCTCTATTAAGCTGGATTCCCTGCGATGCGGCGTATTTCGCCAGTACCCCGTAAAGGCCTTCAGGTGTCATGCTACACCAAGAGCTGCTGCCAGCTTTTCAACATCAGGGCCGTTAATTACCTCTTCGATCACGACCGTAGGAAAGGTAGCCAGGGGATTATACTTCTTTAATTCTTTTGACGCCAGCCATTGCTCACCACTGTCAAGCATGTCCACTTCTATGCACTCGTAGATTATATCGTGAGAATCGAGAAAACGCCTCACCTTTTTGCACGCGGGACAGGTGCTCAAAGCGTAAACTCTGACTTTCTTCTTCTGGTCTTCCATAGACACCTATGCATTGCCGATAGGGCCATCGGGATTGCTTTCCCGGTAGATTGCAGCGGCAGTTGTCCCGACATCCTCAAGCATCTCCATGTTGGCCGCATTTATTTTCTTTAATGGTATTTTCAAGGTATCCGACACCTGGGGAAGGGGGATCCCTTTCTGGTAATGCATCTCTGCAATCATCACTTTAAGGGCATCTTCTTCGATAAAATGCTTCAGTTCGGGGTCCTGTATATTGATAGCGCTGCATGCCTCGCTGAAGCTCAACCCGTTTTTCATCCCCTCTCTTATCTTCACCATAGCCTCATCATAAATCCTGCTCTCTTCCGGTGTATAATCCTTATATTTGAAATCACCCATTATATCTCCTCGCCTGCAATTCGCATCGACGCTCCCGGTGCGACATCGTATTTATGAAATGAAGTACCAGCCGACATTTATACATATGTAATGAATGTACCATAAATACGACGTTTTTGGCTAACCGCAGTCACTAAAGAACACGGCATAGCTGTCTGTCGGCAAAATAAAACTATTGTTCCAATCCAAACATTTAATTGTAGATTAGTACGTAGCAATCACAGTGTTGGGGCTCGGCGTTACTCGCCCCCGCTCCAGTAGAGCCGTGCTATTTTGCCGAAAGACAGCTATGCCGTGTTCTACCGGCGAACCATGGTGGTCTATTGATTCCTGGCCAGCTCAATGACATGCTTTCTTAGTTCATCGGAGAAAATCTGGTAATCGTCAGCTGCCGGATGCCGGTTTTTTGCCGCAACCTCAATATGAGAGGGCAATATTCTTTCTCCGAATTTGACCCTTATCTTTGCAGGACGTACAATAAAAGCCCCTCTCGGCAGCGCCCTGAAAGTGCCGTCGATGTATGCTGGAATGACAGGCACATTCAGTTCGAGAGCCAGCACCCCGATGCCCTTTTTGAACGACATGATGCTTCCGTCAAATGAGCGGCCTCCTTCCGGGAATACGCAAAGTGAACGCCCGCCTTTCAGGACGTACGAAGACAGCTGCAGCGCCTTGTTCAGATATGTCTCTGCATCAATAGGAATGACGTGGCTTAAACGGCCAAACCATGATTTAATCCCCCCGGTGAAAAACTCCTGTAAACCCAGAAAATAAAGCCTTCTGAATGTGCTGAAAGGCAGCGATGCCGCAATGATGAAGCCATCCAGATAACTGGCATGATTCGGAGTTATTACGAAGGCCCCTTCTCCGCGTATATGTTCCCGGCCTTCAACTTCGAGCCGGAACACAATTTTACAAAAGAGTTTCAGCCCCATAAGCACTGCGTAAACAAGCATAAGGTCTGCAAGACCGGGTTCATAACCTATTTTATTCGCATCTGCCGGTGACAGTTCTTTGTCGAGAATCATCTTCCAGGATAGTGTGCCTGTCTCTGTTGGGCCGCGCCCTTCCACAGAGGTGTATTTTTTCATGAGGGCAACTATATCCGCCACCGTATGCGCTTCTGAAATAAAGGTCTCAGGGAGATTTGCCGCAAATACATTCTCCAGCGATGCTATCAGTTCCAGTTTTCTTAACGAATCAAAGCCGAGCTCGAGTTCAATATTATCGGAAGCCCGGATGACAGCGGTGTCATCCACCAGCGCCCCTATGCAGTCTGCCACCTTCCTGCCCACCGGGTCTGCCATAAGCTGATTATCTCCCTTCTGCGCGGCCTTCCCGGGATAGTCCGGTTTTCGTAAAATGTCTTGCACCATGAATCGCCTTAATTTCCCCAGCGGCGTGCGGGGCAGCGGCTCGGAGGAAAGCCTGTACCCCCTGATCCTCATAAACTCGGGAAGCCGGGCAGATACCTCATTTATCTTCCAACTGAGTTCGTCGTTTATGTTGCCTATGGAGTTTTGTCTTGCAAGCTCGAAATCCGGTACTATCACTGCCTGCACTGCATCGACAAGACCCGAGGCCACGCTGCGTTCAATTCCTGTAACGCATATTTCTTTTATGAGGGGGATAGTCATGTATGCCGTCTCGACTTCTTCCGGATATACGTTTTTCCCTGAACTCAGCACAATGACTTCCTTCTTTCTGCCGGTAATAAAGAGATATCCCTCTTTATCGATGTAGCCGAGGTCTCCGGTAAACAGCCAGCCGTCCGTTATGGCCTCACGGGTAGATTTTTCGTTCTTATAGTATCCCTTCATCACCACAGGCCCTTTTACAATAATTTCGCCGTCATCCCGTATCTTTATTTCAATGCCCGGCAGCGGTTTTCCAGCCGAACCCGGCTTCCGTTTTTCAGGTGGGTTAAAGGTGATGACCGGAGATGTTTCGGTCAATCCATATCCTTCTAGCACTGTGAAGCCCATGGCCTCAAGATCGCTCATTACCGTTGGATCGAGGCGGGCGCCGCCGCTTGCAAAGAACCTGATCCCAAAAAATTTCCCGTGAACGGAAGCGAAAACAATCCGTCCCATATTTAGGCCGGACCTCCTCCTGAGCATGCCTGACAAACTGAGTATTGCCGGGAGCGCCCACGACAATAAACTCTGCTCCCTGATTCCCGCAATAATCCCGTTCCTCAGCATTTCAAACAGCCGGGGGACCCCGAGGAGCACTGTCACCCCGTTTTCTTTTATTGCCGACAGCAGATCGGGGGCTTTCAGTCCAGTGCCGAAAGTGATGGTTGCGCCAAGGAAAAGCGGGGCCAGAAAGGTGCACATGAACGGATAAGTATGATGCAAGGGGAGGATCGCAAGTACGTTGTCATCGTGAGTTACCACATTGGCCTGAATCAATGCCCTGGCATCGGAACAGAAATTGCCGTGAGTCAGCAGTACCCCTTTCGGTTTTCCGGTCGTGCCCGATGTATAGATGATCGATGCGATATCGTCGGGAGCAGCGGGGTAGTTTACTGATCGGGCATTCGGGTCCCGGTGACTGAACGGCGGGAAACCGGACAAGGCTGCTTTGTCGTCAAAGTTAATTTTCTTTATATCGAGTCCTTCTATGGCCCTTACGACATTGCTTTCCGTTTTGTCACAGCAGAAAGCTATCTTTGCGCCGGAATCCATGAGAAGATTTCTGATCTCATCACTGCCCAGTTGAATGTCTATCGGGACAGCGATGCAGCCATATCCTACTATGGCAAGGTACGACGCACACCACTCCGGCCTGTTTTCGGACACGACAGCGATCGTGTCTCCTTTTACCGGATTGTGATTTGCCAGCATTGCTGAAATGTCTTTAGTCAGCGAAAAGAAATCACCATAGCTCATTGTTTTCCATGAGCCGTCGTAGTACCTGAATAAAGATTTATTGCGGTATTTATCATGAGCAGATGCGAAAAGACCGGAGATGGTATCAGCCATTGAGAAGTTTCAATGCCCTTTCGTGCAGCGCACTATTGCCTGAAGACAAAAGGGGAGAGCTTTTATCCAGGCCGGTACCCAGGTTTTCAATAGAGTTTCCGCTGATATCAGTGAAGATGCCGCCGGCTTCGGTCACCATCAGCCAACCGCCCGCGAAATCGAAGCTCCTCGAAGGAGAAGGGCTGACAAATACGCTAATGGACCCGTATGCAAGATATGACAAATCCAGGGCGGTCGCGCCAAAGCACCGGGTTCTTCTCGTTTCACCGAGGAGGTTCATTATTCGCGGAATGTCATGCTTAGGGTTCTGTGCTTCATAGGCGACAAGATAGAAGGTGCTGTCCTGCTGTGTGAAAATCTTCTCACCGTTGAAAAAAGCCCCTTTCCCCTTCTCGGCCCAGAACTCGTCTCCGGAAAGGAGATTTATGATGTAAGCCGCTGAAATGCTCCCGATCGTGTCTCCCTCCGCGACAGCGATTGACGAGCAATAAAACGGGACCCCGCTGATTGCATTCCTGCTTCCGTCGATCGGGTCTATCAAAAAAGTTTTGCCGTTCAGCAGAATTTGCCTGGTTCCGGATTCTTCGGAAATGATATTCATGGGTTCGTGCAGATTTTCGAGAGCTCCGATAATGATGTCTTCGGCCTGCCTGTCTATGGGATAGGTTTTGTCGCCGCTGGCGCCCCTGCCGAGCGGCGAGGAAGCAAGCGGCTTCAACCGCGTTTCCCCGATCTCAAAAAAAAGCTTCTTGCCGATCTTTCTGAGACTATTAATTGTCATGAACCACTCCGGATCAGTGTCAGTTATGCACTGTTCGATCTGCTGTTAAAATGATACCACACAAATGCTTCGCGTTGACATACTGTCTTCTGTTCAGCTATCCTAAAAAAAGCGGGGTGGAGCAGCCTGGTAGCTCGTCGGGCTCATAACCCGAAGGTCAGAGGTTCAAATCCTCTCCCCGCCACCAAATAGAAAGGATTGAATTACAAGGCTATCATAACCTAACGGCTATGATAGCCTTACTGTTATCTGGAGGGTGCCAACAGGACAGTATCTTCAAACCTGTTCCCGCCGCCAAAGATATGGACAAGAAGAAAGATAAAAAAGAGCTGCCGATAGCCTCTTTCAACTCCTTTTTGCCTCTATTGAAGACGCTGGCGGTCATGATTATGCCAGGATAGTCAGAATAATCGAACTTAGTTGTTAAACGCCCGAAAAGCATGCTTCAATAAATTATGTTATGTTTCTCACTCGCGAGATGTACTCACAGTACCTGAGAGTAGCCTTATTTTTTTATACCTGCGGAGTACGGGATATAACTTTAGGCATCTGCCGTACCCCGGAATGAACTCCCCATTGAATGAGGATCGGGATTAGAGTTTTTTCAGTGCGGAATGTCGGAAAAAACATTGTTCTAAAAGACCCTGAAAGAATGAAACAACGTTTGAGGCAGGTTTTTTGTGTCAAACGCCTTTACAAGACTTGCACCGAATTTGAACCCTCTTGCTTTTTATGTTGACAAAATTAGATCAAAGCATTACTATTTATTTAAGTAATACTTTTCTAAAAGGTAAGGTGATGAGAAGATGACGACGGCTGCAGTGAAAATTACAAAAAAAGGCCAGGTCACCATTCCAAAGGAGATTCGCAGCCGTCTCAGGACCAATACTGTCTACTTTGAAGTCATAAATGATACTGTTGTTGTAAAAGCAGTAAGGGATGCTGCCGGGACTCTCAGCGAATATGCGAAGAATGCAAAGCCGGGCGTTTCCATGAAACAGATGAAAGAACGGGCATGGGAGGAAGCTGCACGTGAAAAAGTCGGTAAAAAGTCTTCCTGATACCAATGCTATCGTCAGGTATCTTGTCAGAGATGACATTGCACTCTACGAAAGAGCAAGAGACTACTTCGATAAGGTTAAAAACGGCACTACAAAGACAATAATCCTTGAGAGTGTCGTTGCTGAGTGTATCTATGTGCTGACAAAAATATACAAAGTACCGCGAAATAAGGCTGCCGGGGGTCTTATCGATATTCTGCATTATAAAGGGGTCGCCAACGATGACAGAACGGATCTCATTGGTGCTCTTGCCATCTTTGCGGAACAGGACATTGACATTGTCGATTGTATTTTATCTGTAAAGTCAGACAGCTTTGATGCTCATCTTTTCTCATTCGATCAGGAGCTCAATAAAATTCATAGCGGCAGAAAACCTAAGGTCTCTGATCGGTAAACAAACTTTCAAAACATCAATCCTTTGGCCTCATAGGCATGAGGGAACGAGTTTATCCCTGGGGAGGTAAAGTTATAATAACCGGTTATAAAAACGGAGGAACTACGGTAAAGGTCAGTATGCCTCATTTGGTCTAACCCAAGAAGAACAAGGCAATTTACATCAATAGCCTCAAACACATCATACAATAATGCCAATCGGATGCTTTCATTTAGCGACAAGACCGTTACATATGACGCAAATGGTCCGCGATCATCATCACTGCGCTGTGTATAATCGGTAATCCTTATAGTTTCCCCGAAAAAGTGGACACGCAGTTAAGTTTCATTTAGGAGTCCTTCGTACTGTTCCGGACTCCTGTAGCCCAATGCCGAATGCCTCCTGATACGATTATAAAACACTCCTGCATACTCAAAGATACTCAGTCTCGCCTCCTGCCTTGTGCGGTATCTTCAACCATCTTGAGCGATAGCTATCCCATAAATGCAGTAAATCCTTGCAAAAAATATTAATAACATTATACAGTTAAATAAAGGTTGAACAGGTTTGAGAGGATGCAGGTGGATCCAATAAGAAACCAGGACGTTGCGAGTCTCACTGATGTATCACAGTTGGATATTCCGTCACTTCCGATTATAGCCGTTAAAGTCCTCGATATTTTAAGTAGAGAATCCTCTAACGCCGATGACCTGGCGGGAATTATTGCTTTTGATCCATCCTTTGTTTCGCGTTTGCTTAAAACTGCTAATTCTCCGTATTTCGGCATAGGTGACGGTGTAAGTTCGATCGACGGCGCTATTTTGCGGTTAGGGTTTGATACTATAAGTGACATTGTTGTAATGGCAGCCTTGAAAGATATAAGACGACATGCCGATGCAATAGATATTGGACTTTGGGAACATAGTACCGCTGTTGCGGTTGCCTGCAAGCTTATAGCCGACGAATTGGGATATGGCAATCCGACCGAGCATCTTATTCATGGTTTGCTTCACGACATCGGCAAGATGATAATGAATATCAACTTTAAAGAAAAATACACACTAGTAGTAGACGAAGTGAGGTCTTCAGGCAAGCCCTTTGAGGATGTAGAGTCCGCAGTCTTTGGTTTCACCCATTGTGGAATTGGCGACTATACGGCAAGAAGATGGAAACTCCCCGTTGAAATCCGAAGCGCCATATCGTTGCACCACTGCAGTGCCTCTGAACTAGCTGACCGTAAAGATATAAAGGACGTGTTATTGGTAAAAATAGCCGATCATGTCTGTTCAGAATTACAAATAGGCATCTACGACAACCTTGTTCCTATCGATAAAGACCTGGAATTCATCGGATTGACAGAGGTATCGAAGATCGATAGTTTAAAAAAGAAAGCGGAGGAAGAGTATCCGAAATATAAATCCTTCATGTTAGGATGATTAATGCAGGAAACAGATAGATATAATCAATATCGTCTGCATCTCTTTTTGGTGAGGGACAATGAAACACTGTCGACTTCTCAGTAAATTTCGGGAAGGCATAACTGCTCAAGAAGGCATAGAGATATCTACCAGAAAGCAAGATGAGATTGATGAGCAGAAAGCCTACCGTCAGGCAATTGAAGACAATATCAGAAAGGTAGAACAGACAAAGGCTTTAAAGGAAGCAGAAAGAGAAGCCATATTCATTCAGTCAAGCATATACGACGCACTCAAGAAAGGTAATAAGATCAAGAAGGGTGATAAGATTTCAGTTGTCCGAAGAACATCTCCCAAACCAGGCAGCCTGGTTATCATTACCGAAGATTCCAAACAGGAACTGATATCATTTCTTGAGAGGAGTTGCTTGCACGATTTTCGAATCAAAGACGAATTAACGGAACTTGATAAGTCGAAAGACTGGGTGGAGGTTAACGACGAAATTGCCTGGGAAAAGTATTATATTGTCAGTAAGCACTGAGCAGGAATATTTTTAGCTTTTACTGCAAGTCGATGAGGTGCAGGAGTCGCTGAGAAATGAGCACTTCACCAATTATGTGGCGCTACACATAACACATCAAAGTCCTCATCTGCACTATGTCACCAAATATACGTGTTTCCGAAGAAATCATTCATGTTCGGTAGATTCTTACGGACACGACAACTACATGCAATACGGTAAAAATATGCCTGATATTGAGCATGAGAACTGGGAAGTTTTTGGCGAATCCGTCCCGGTTTTGAATAAATATACCACCAAAGCTCTGACCAGAAGTAAAAAAATTATGCATATTTGAGTACTATTGCCTCAAGAATGTTTGCAACATCCTCACACGCATCGGACGCACTCTCCAGGTACTCATATGCTTCCTTCCATTTGATAATAAATATGGGGTCTCTGACCTCATCGAAGAGCTTCGCAAGCGAAGCTTGGTAGAGCTTGTCGATCCGGTGTTCAAGACTATTTATCTCGACGCAATATTCCTGCACAGAAGAATATTTTTTGTTCCTGAGGGCTGTTACGGCCTTGCTCATAACCTCAGTCGTCGCCATAAGCTCTCTCGCCATGGAGACCGCCTCCGGGGTGGGCTTTTGCAGTTTGAAAATAGTAAAGCGTTCTACGCAGGCCCAAATTAAGTCGATTACGTCATCGATCTTTATAGCCAATGCGGAGGTCCTCGCGATCAATCGGTGTGATGAAGGTCTTATTGAGCTTCTTGATGATGTCATGTGTCATGAAGTCGCCCTCTTTTTCGCATTCCCGAACCGCCTTCGAAATAATTTCGAGGTTATCCATGTCCTGGAGTACTGCGACAAGCAGCGAAGCCCCTTTGATTACATTACGCGAAGCATTGTCAAAGAGTTCGAAAAAATCTGTTTGTTACGGAAAAAAGAATTTCATATTAGCGCTATCCGGTAGCTTAATAGACGCCCTGCAATCGTTTCGTTTATCTCCAAATTCTCCCCATTGGCAGATCGACAGCTTTATAATGAAGATAATCAACAAAGCAGTAAATGAATTATGAGGTTTTTGCAGGATAGGAGCGGGTGACTTATGATACTCCAACATTTTTGTTGCAATGTGGTAAAAATATGCTTAATATTGAGGATGATAACCGGGAAGTTTTTTTGGGGGGGGGTCCGTCTCGGTTTTGGACAAATATCCGACCAGAACTCTGCGTGGGCGGTACTTACTCGAAGGTCGGATTATCTCATAGCGCAATCATCGGGCCAATTTTCTCCTGTATAAACAACCCAATAAGCGTTAATTAGGAGAGCGCAGGCAGACACCTGACGATCTGTCAAAAGAACGGCTCATAAATGACCTGGTAAAATTACGGCGGCGCATTGATGAGCTTGAGAAAATAGAAGACGGAAAAAAAGAATTATCAGGCAGAACTCGCCCAGACCAAGGCGATGTTCTAAGGCCGTTGAAAAGAGGTGACTGAGACATATGGGCCAAAAATATTATGGTTCTGCGCTTATTGTCGATGACGACCCGCAAGTGCTGGAGTCGGCGTCTTTGCTCCTCAACGAGTTCGGCTATTCCACTATAACCTGCGGAAATTCGCTGGAGGCTGTCAGCCGGTTCCAGGAGGTCGCGGTTGATGTCGTTCTGACGGACATTATGATGCCCGGCCTGTCGGGAATCAACCTTCTCGAAGAAATACGCGCCGTTGATCCTGAAATGCCGGTTATCCTGATGACCGGTTATGCCGACCTGGACAAGGCCATAGAGGCGATAAAAAAGGGCGCGTTCGATTTCATCATAAAACCTTACAAGCCTGAGCAACTCACCAATTCAATCGAAAGGGCGGCAAAGTACAGCCGGCTCATCCGGATGGAGAAAGACTACAAGTATATACTCGAGGACCTGAACGAGACCCTCGAGACCCTCGTGGCTGAGAGGACCATGGGCCTGATGGCCCTGACCCTTGCGGACAGGGTAAGAAATCCGGCCACGGTCATAAGCTGGACCTGCAAACGATTGCTGGAAAAAGAAGAGGTTTCGGGGCATCTGAAACAAAGTCTGAGGGAGATCATCGGTGAGACCGAGAAGCTCGAAAGCATTGTCCAGGACTTTCAGGGACTCCTGAAAAACAGGCAGTCCATGTACTGTTATGAAGACATCAACACTATTCTCTCGACCGTGCTGTCGGTTATCGATAAAGAGACCAGCCATAAGGGCGTTACGCTGGAGGCGAAGCTTGCCGGAGAGCCGCTGAAGATCAACATGCATAAGAACCTGGTACGTGTGGCGATTTTCCACGTGATGAGGAACGCCGTCGAGGCGATGCCTGAAGGCGGGAAGATCAGCATTAGAACGGGGAGAGAAAACGATTATGTGGCGCTTACCATATCGGACAACGGAAAAGGCATATCCCCGGACGACCTGGAAAAGATCTTCGATCCCTTCTTCAGCACCAAAGAGCACAGGTTCGGAATGGGACTCCCCCTGGTGAAACAGATCATATCAGAACATGCGGGAGAGATAACCGTAAAGAGTGAAGAGGGGAAAGGCACTGAGGTCAGAATGGTCTTTCCGAGCCGGTGGAGCGAGGGCAAATAGGCCCTACCGCGTTTGCACCACCATTTTCCTGAGATGGAGAACCAAATAGAGGGACTAAAGAAGTGAAAGAAATTATTGCCGCTTATAACGAAGCCATATTTGATGCCAACCGCGACAGGGCGCTGAAGATAATCCGTGAAGCAGTGGACAACGGCGTTGCCCCCGAGGATATCGTATTCAAGGTTGTTGTTCCTGCGCTGGAAGTCATGATGAAAGGGGTCAGCGAGACCCGGAACGTCAGCCTTGCCCAGCATTTTTTGGCCGCGCAGATAGCGGCTGAAGTGACGGAAGACATGGTCGCCAGATTCAGAAAGGCCCCCGCGGTTGCCGGGAGTGTCGTTATAGGGACGTCCCAGGGCGACTTTCACGGGCTCGGCAAAAAAATCATCAGCGGATGCCTTAAGGCCCTGATGATTGAGGTCATCGACTTGGGGCTCAATGTTCCACCGGAACGGTTTGTTGACGAAGCGGTTGCACACGGAGCGCAGGTCATTGCCATATCCTCCATGATGGTCCATACCGCGCTGGGTGAGAACGGCTGTCTCAAGGTACGGCAAATACTGAAACAAAGGGGGCTTGAGGATAAAATCAAGGTCATAGTAGGCGGCGCCCCATACCGCCATGACCCGAACCTGTACAAAGTCGTGCGCGCCGACGCATGGGCCGAGGATGCCATCACCGCGGGCAAGGTAATAGCTGGCCTTATAAAAGGGGTGAGGAAATGATCAGCGGAATGGACAGGCTTGTTGCTGCCGCAAAGGGGGAGACTTCCGACCGCGTGCCGGTCTTCTGCAACCTTATAGACCAGGGCGCAAAAGAGCTTGGTATGACTATAGAGGAGTATTATTCAAACGGAGAGTATGTTGCCGAGGCGCAGCTCAGGATGCGTGAGAAATACGGGTATGACAATCTCTGGGGGCTCTTCTATGTCGGAAAAGAGGCCGAACTCATGGGATGTGGAAAAATCATTTTCGCCACGGACGGGCCGCCAAATGTAGGACAGATGATCCTAAAGAGCTATGACGATATAGACCGGCTCGTTGTACCGCAAGACATCTCTTCACACCCCGCTTTTCAGGAACCGTTGAAGTGTCTGAACATCCTAAAGAAAGAAGCCGGGGGAAAGTACCCTGTATGTGCATATGTCACCGCATCTATGACCTTGCCCGCCATACTTATGGGCATGGAGAAATGGATGGAGCTTCTTCTCACAGGACCTGCGGCTGTGCGCGATGAGCTTCTGGAGAAGTGCTCTGACTTTTTCAAAAAAGAGATAACCGCGTATCGAAACGCCGGGGCCGATGTTATTATCTATGCTAACGCCTTTGGCTCGACCGACTTTGTACCGATGAGAATGTTCCAGGAACTGTCCCTGCCGTGGATGGAACGCGACCTGAAGCCGGTCGGGACCGATGGGGTAGTGTATTACTGCGGGGGGGCGCGAATGAACGCCGTACTCGGCCAGGTCATCGAAAGGCTGGGGTTAGGGACTTATTACCTCAGTCCCTTTGACGACATTGCCGAGGGCAAGAAAATAATCGGCGGGCGCGGGCTGACCTGCGGGGTTATTAACGACATCAGGCTCATTGACTGGTCAAAAGAGGAGATCAGGAGCGAGGTCAAAAGGATGATGGACGCGGGCAAACCCGGGAGAAAATTCCTTTTCGGAACTCTCGTCATGCCTTACGTTATTCCCGAGGAAAACATCCGTGCGATGCTTGAGGCCGCTTATGAATTCGGTGGCCTCGGGGGCGATGATAAGTGATGAAGGGAAACCCCGAAAAACCGGAAAAGACCGGCACGGTTAAAGATGGAACGGAAGACCTGGAGGAACGGGTCTCAAGACTGGCCAGGGACAAGTCATGCTTGCAGCTTATAAACCGCATGATGGAAAAATTGAGCGCGGTCCCCGGTCTGGCAAATACGATGGAGAGCATGCTCACGGTCGTCCTGGACTGCATAGGCGGCACCAATGTAGCCGTCTATTATCTGATAGACGACACTGTTTACTATGCCGATGTTTACGGCAAAAAAATGAAGATCGCCTCAATCGACGACCAAGAGGTGAAGAAAGTCTTCGACAGCCGCGAGCCCCTGGAAATAGAACATGATTTCAGCGACACCAAAATGATGACCCCCGAATTCACGAAGGCATTCACCTGGGTGTTCCCACTTCTTGTCGGGACGGAAATCGTAGGAGTATTCAAGATCGAGGACATGCATATGGGGATGAGGGAACTGCGTCCCTATCTGCCCACCTTTTTCAATTATGTGGCCCTTATCCTGAGAAACGAGATACTGGGGCAAACCAGGTTAAAGAAGGCCTTCTGCCAGTTGAACGAGACGAACGTCGCTCTGTCCAACGAGATAATCGAGCGCAAGCGGGCGGAGGAGGCGCTGCGTAAGAGCAACGAGGAACTGGAGAGGAAAAACGCGGAACTCGAAACGATGAACAAGGTGTTTGTGGGCAGGGAGATCAGGATGGTGGAATTGAAAGAGAGGATAAAGGAGCTGGAATTCAGAATTCAGAAGCAGGAAGACGAAAATAAAAACGCACCGGGAAATTAGCATGAAAAGATATGCAACTACAGTCGCCGCTTAGCTCCCCCGGTTTTTTGCGGTCTCTAAAATTAATGCGCATGACGGAAAAGAGTTTAAAAATAACATGTGTCAGGATAATGGCTGAAGCGCTACTTTTTCAGCGGAACCGGGGACTTCAGGTGACTATGGGTCGGGCATGAAAATAAAAGCCAAATTCACACTAATCGTCTCGACCTTTGTTATTATTTTGCTCGCACTAATTGCGTTTATCGCCTTTTCACACTACAAAAAATCCATTAAAGAAACTATCGCTCAGCAGCAATTCCTCATGGTCTCCATACTAGCAGATGAAATAGACAGTAAACTTTTGACCGCTCAACAGCATCTTATTGAGGTTGCAAAAGCTGCTCCGCCGGACATAATGCAAAATCCTGGAAAGGCACAGGCATTTCTTGACAACAAGCCGAGTTTGCATGTAATGTTTGAGAGTCATCTTTTTTTATTTACGCCGGCAGGCAAAGTATTAGTTGAATCACCATATACTCCAGGCATGAGGGGATTTAACCTTTCTTTCCGCGAGTACATTATAAATACCCTTAAAACAAAACAACCGTATATCTCCGATCCGTTTGTGTCCTCGATGCCGCATAAACATCCTGTCATAACGTTCACAGTGCCGCTTTTTGACCGCAAAGGCAAAATAACAGGCATATTAACCGGCAGCATAGACCTTATGAGTGATAACTTCCTGGGGAGAATAAGCACTGTAAAAATAGGGAAGACAGGTTATTTTTACCTGACTACCACGGACAGGACTTTAATTATGCATCCCGACAAGAAAAGGATCCTGACAAAAATGGCTTCCGGCCTAAACAGGCTTTATGATAGGGGTATAGAGGGATTCGAGGGCACCGACGAAACCATAACGTCTTACGGGACAAAAATGGTTGCTTCTTTTAAGCGGCTGAAAGTAAAAAACTGGATACTGATTGCAAACTGTCCGCAAGCTGAAGCATATCGTCCCATCCATGAGGCGGAACAGTATTTTTTAATGGCCACTATTACAGTAATCATTGCGGTATTTTTTATTATTTCCTTCATCATAAAATATTTAACAAAACCTCTTGAACTTTTCACCCGTCACGTTGAGGACCTTCCACAAAAAACAGGGGACGACAGATTCCTGAATATAAAGACAAAAGATGAGATCGGGACGCTTTCCCTGGCTTTTAATAAGATGGTGACCGAGATTGACAAGAGGTCGGAACTGGAACGGAGTGTAAGTCGCCAGAAGGAACTAATCCTCACTGCAGCAGGCGAGGGCATTTGCGGGATGGATTCAGAAGGAAAAATAATATTTGCCAATCCGGCGGCGGCGGAAATGTGCGGCTATCAGGTTGAGGAGCTGGTCGGTTCGCACATGCACCATCTGCTCCATTATGCCAGGCCTGACGGCTCTCCTTATCCGCAGGAAGAATGCCCTCATTTCAGTACCCTTCGGCAAGGGACGTCATGTCAGATGAGAGATGAGGTTTTTTGGAGGAAAGATGGCACAAGCTTCCCTATCGCCTATACGAGCACCCCGATACGGGAAAGAGATACGATAACAGGAGCGGTTGTCACCTTCCGCGACATCACTGACCGCAGGAAGGCCGAAGATGATATCCGTAAACTCAACGAGGAGCTTGAGCAGCGGGTCAATGAACGGACAGCCGAAATGGAGAGGAAAAACGCGGAACTCGAAACGGTGAACAAGGTGTTTGTGGGCAGGGAGCTGAGAATGGTGGAATTGAAGGAGAGGATAAAGGAGTTGGAATTCAGAATTCAGAATTCAGAATCAGGAAGACAAAAATAAAAGGATACTGGTGAATTAGCATGAAAAGATATGCAACTACAGTCGCAGCACTGGTTTTATTATTGATAATCTCAGGCTGCAAGCAGGGGCAGCAAAGCACAGGTCCGAGGTACGGCGTATCGCCGTCGTCTCAAAATGTGCCGGTCTATCACTTTGCCGTGCATCCGCTCCACAATCCGGCCAAACTCATACAGGCGTACCAACCTCTTGTAGATTATCTGAACAAACATATCAATGGGGCACGTTTCACGCTGGAGGCTTCCAGAGACTATGCCAATTTTGAGGTAAAATACCAAAGTGGCAAGCCTGAATTTCTCCTGCCGAACCCCTGGCAGACCCTCCAGGCCATGAAGACCGGTTACCGCGTTATCGCCATTGCAGGAGAGCCGGAGGACTTCAAGGGCATATTTTTAGTACGCAGGGACAGCGGCATCAGGAAGCCCTCGGACCTGAAAGGCAAGGCGGTAAGTTATCCGTCTCCTACTGCGCTTGCGGCCTGCATCATGCCCCAATATTTTCTCCACGTACATGGTATCAACGTCAACAGGGACATCGAAAACCGGTATGTCGGCTCACAGGAGTCTTCTATAATGAACGTCCATTTGAAAAATACAGCTGCCGGAGCAACCTGGCCACCGCCGTGGAGGGCCTTTCAAAAGGACCATCCACAGGAGGCTGCGGAATTGAAGGTTTTGTGGGAAACTGAGCCGCTTATAAACAATTCTGTCATGATACGCAGTGATCTCCCGGCTGACATACGGGAGCAGGTTCGAAAATACCTGGTCGGTCTGCATGAGACAGAGGAAGGCAGGGCGATACTCGCCGGCATGGAGACCGCCCGTTTTATTCCGGCGTCGGACAAGGACTACGATGTGGTGCGCTCTTACGTTGAGCGGTTCGAGAGGGAAGTGCGGAAGGTGGAGACTAAATGAAGCTTCGTGATATTCATAACTTTCTGTCCGGCACGTTACGCGGCCGACTGATCCTCGGTGTGGCCGTCGTACATGCGGTCATGATGACGCTTTTCATAACAGATTTGACATTGCGGCAGCGTTCGATGCTCCTTGACCGTCAGGAGGAGGCGGCGACAGCACTCTCACAGTCTCTTTCGACCTCGGCAGCGGGATGGCTTGCGGCTGACGACATCTCCGGCCTTCAGGAACTGGTTGAGAACCAGCGTCACTATCCGGAGCTCCTCTTCGCCATGCTCATCGATAAGGGGGGGCGTGTGCTGGCCCATACCGACAAATCCCGGCAGGGGCTTTACCTGCTCGACCTTCCCAAGGAGGCCCGCCAGACAGTCGTTAGCAAAACGCCGGATTTGGTGGACGTCGCGGTCCCTGCCATACTCGGTGGCCGCCATGTAGGGTGGGCGCGTGTCGGCATAGGGCAGAAGACGGCTGGACAGAAGCTCCGCCAGATCACCCGCAGTGGCGCCCTCTATGCGATTGCGGCAATCATTCTCGGCACGGTCATCGCTTCGCTGATTGGACGTCATCTGACCCGGCGGCTCTATGCCGTTCAGGACACGATCAACAAAGTGCGTGCTGGAAACCATCGCGCCCGGTCGTCTATCACGGGAAACGACGAGGCGGCCCTGTTGGCGCGAGAGTTTAATGACATGCTTGATGCTCTGTCGGAGCACGAGGCTGAATTGAATTCGAGCGAGGCCCGTTTCACCAAACTATTTAACACAGCTGCTGTGCCCCTCTGTTTCGTCAATAAGGAAGGTGTACTGGTTGATTTCAATGATCGTTTTGCGCAGACCTTCGGCTACACTCACGAGGAAGTCCCAACACTGAAGGAGTGGTGGAATTTGGCCTATCCGGACCCCGCCTATCGAATACGGGTAGTTGCCACATGGGAAGCCGCTGTGCGGCGTGCCTCGGAGGAAAAGACCGATATCGAACCCATTGAGTACCGGGTAACCTGCAAGAGTGGCGAGGTGCGTACTATGGTGATCTCAGGCACTACTATTGACGAAGATTTTCTTGCCATCTTCTTCGACATCACCGAGCGAAAGAAGGCGGAAGAAGAAATACGCATGCTTACTGAAGAGCTTGAAAAGAGAGTAACTGCAAGAACAGCCGAACTAATTAAAAAAAGCCAGGAACTGGAAGGCAGCCAGAAGGCGCTCATAAACATCGTGGATGATCTGAATCAGAAGACCTGGGAACTGGAACAGGCCAATATCAAACTGAAAGAACTCGACCGTTTGAAATCCATGTTCATATCATCAATGAGCCACGAATTGAGGACCCCGCTGAACTCCATAATCGGGTTCTCAAGCATTCTCCTCCATGAATGGCTCGGACCTGTAAACGATGAGCAAAAGAAGAACCTTGCCACTGTCCTGAGGTCGGGCGAGCATTTGCTCAGCCTGATAAACGACGTAATAGACGTATCGAAAATCGAGGCAGGAAAAGTTGAGGCATTTGCGGATGAGTTTGACATAAGTGATGTGATCTCGGAAGCCGTGGATTTGCTGGCCAAAAATGCTGAAGACAAGGGGCTTGAGCTGAAAATTGAGGCTATCCATCAGATTATGCGCACGGACAGACGCAGACTCCTGCAGTGCGTGATCAACCTGTTAAGCAATGCAGTGAAATTTACGGTCAAGGGAGGCGTGCGCGTCTCTGCGCGACTAATCAGTAGTAATCTAAATCCTGAACTCAGAAGCCGGATCTCGGAACTCGACGGAGATTTTATGGAAATTTCCGTTACCGACACCGGCGTCGGCATAAAAGCAGAAGATATGTCGAAACTTTTCCAGCCGTTTATGCGCCTCGAATCTACTGTCGGGGCAGCGGCAAGCGGCACCGGGCTCGGGCTTTATCTTACAAATAAGCTGGTTGCGGAAATCCTGAAAGGTGATATAATTTGCAGTAGCAGATACGGGGAAGGAAGCTCTTTTACCATGAGGCTGCCTGTGAAGATATGACATGAAAAAAGTCCTTGTAATAGAAGACAATAAGGACAATCTCCAGCTTATTTCCTATGCGCTTGCGCGCAGCGGCTATGAGGTTGTTTCAACTGGGACCGGAGAGGAAGGTGTTAAGCTTGCCATTAAGGAGAAGCCTTTTTTTATTATTATGGACATCAATCTGCCCGGCATTGACGGTCTTGAGACAACCAGGAGGCTACGAAATTCAGAAGCTGACGGGAAAATCCCTATTATCGCTATTACCTCTTATGCCATGGCCGGTGATGCGGACAGGGTGCTTGCAGCAGGCTGCAATGCATATTTTGAGAAACCGATAGACCCGCTTACAATTGTGGATAATATACACAAGGCAATACGGGAGAATACGGGACTCAGAATCCAGGATTCAGAATAACTGCTGAAATAAGAATGCCATATTCAATTTGCCTCTTTAGTTCTGACTCTTTCCCTCTTCGGCAGCATTTATTATAAGTCAATTCGCCCCGATTATTCCGGATGCATATCGCCTCAAAAAATGATACACTGTGATTACCACATAAACTGATTCCCTTCGTGTTTTTTTAGGCGGGAGAAGAACTTTGGAGAAAAGATTATGACGGATGCTGAGCAAGCCAGGAAGTCTGTGATAGATGCGATCCTGAAAGGGGAAAGAGAGTTGGCGAACAACCTGCTGGACGATTATGCGGTATCACGCGGCCATCGTACGGCCATGAATGAGGTTCTGGAACCGGTTCTTGAAGAAATAGGAAGCAGGTGGGCCGAGGAAAACATTTCTCTTGCGCAGGGTTATATCGCCGGAAAAGTTGCAGAGGATCTGCTCCTGAAAATCCATGATGCGGAACAAGAGTCGCCTGTCAAACAGGCGGATAAAGGGCCGGTCATTGTCGGGAATATTGAAGACGACTATCACTCGTTAGGGAGGAAGCTGGTTTCTGTTTTCCTGCAATCGGCCGGCTGGCGGGTATATGATCTGGGCAATGATGTAACTGCGGAGGAGTTTGCGGACAAGGCGGTTGAAACAGGCGCGCGCGTGATCGGCGTTTCAGCAATGATGTATACCACTGCCGCGAATATCAGAAAAGTCCGCGAAGAACTTGACAGGCGAAAGCTCTCAGGCAGAATAAAGCTTGCCGTAGGAGGGGCGGTCTTTAAGCTCAGGCATGAACTCGCATATGAAGTAGGGGGTGATGGAACGGCCGCGAACGGCTTTCAGTCACCACAGTTGTTTGAAAGGCTGTGGCAAGAGTCGCTCCGGGAGACGCCGTTATGACAAGCATGGAACGGGTCGTTGCCGCATTACAGGGCACAAACGCAGATAAACGTGCATTTACCATGACTCTGAGCCTCTACGGGGCAAAGCTGACGGGCTGTCCCCTGACCGAATACTACACAGTTCCGGAAAGATATGCGGAGGGACAGGCAGTGGTGGCTGAGCAATGCAGGCCTGACATCATCTTCACGCCCTTTGCCCTTGCGTTGGAGGCCCAGGCATTTGGAAGCGAAATCGTCTTTTTTCCGACAGACCCTCCCAATGTAAAGAAGCCGTTCATAAGAAATCCGAATGACATTGGAAAGATCAAGGTGCCTGACATAGAGCGTGATGAAGGTCTGCTCTATTTGCGGACAACAACCAAGCTCCTTGCGGACCATTTCAGGGGAACAGTCCCCATCTGCGGGGTACTCGCGTCGCCGATGGATCTTCCTTCGATCATCATGGGAGTAGAGGGCTGGCTTGAGATGCTGCTCTTTGACAGGAAAAAAACGACGGAAATGATCTCCCTGATGTCTGAATATTTCGTGAACATGGCAAACAGCATGTTTGATAGCGGGATCAACTTTCTTGCCATGCCCATGATGTTCACCAATCCGCGCCTTCTTTTTGAAAAGACGATCGGGGAGATCGTTGTCCCGGCATTGGCTGAAATGTTCGGTAAGCTCAAGGGCCCGATAGTTTTCCATCATGGAGGAAATCCGCTTGCCGTATATCTGCAGCATTACCGCAACCTGCCCAATATAGGCGGTTTCGTGCTTGACCAGCGGGACAACTTCTCAGAGGCACGGAAGATCGCCGGAGAAAACGTGCTGCTTTTGGGCAATCTTGACGGGCCTTCTCTGGGGAAGATCAGCCCTGCAGATGCAGTTGAAAAGGCGCGGGAGATCCTTGACGACAGAAAAGGAGACAGGCATTTCATATTTGCCACTTCCAGCGCAGACGTGGCATGGGGCACCCCCATGGAAACCATCACCGGGATCTATGATCTCATCCAGCACTATGAATCATAAGTTAAGGTCATGACGGATAAAAAAATCACATGCCTCGCTTGCGGGGTGTTCAGGATGGAGATTGAAGCTCTCGCCAGGCAAGGGAAGCTTGATTGCGACATCACCACCCTTGAATCCATGCTGCACATGAAGCCCGCCAAACTAGAGCAGAAAATGGGTCGGGTCATTGAGGCGGGGCAAAACGACAAATTCCTGATTTTGTACGGCGATTGCCACCCTCATATGCGCGAGATGCAGGATAGGGGAAATGTTGTGAAAGTGGCCGGCATCAACTGCTGCGAGATACTGTTGGGCATGGAGACATACAGGAAACTTCAAAAAGACCAGGCCTTTATCTTCCTGCCGGAATGGACACTGCGCTGGCGGGAGATTTTTACTCATGAACTGCGGCTCGAAAACCCGGAAGTCGCGCAGACTTTTATGAAGGAGTATAGCAAACGGCTTGTGTATGTTGATACCGGCGTTATGCCTGTGCCTGATAAAACACTTCAGGATATTTCCGAATTTTTCGACATGCCGGTCGAAACATTGCATATATCGCTCGAAAACCTCCAGCAGGGTATAGACAACGCCCTACAGAAATTTACGAGGCACAATCAAAATGGTAAAAAATGAGCCTGCTCAGGTTCTGCTGAGTGATTTAGTAGAAAACATCCTGAAATATTCCGACAACCCGGGGGCCTGCGCCAAGTATATAACAGACCGGATCAGAGAACTTATCGGTGTTCGTATCGTAGCGCTTGTTGAACATGTGTCCGGACAAACAGGGGTTGGGTATCAGCTTATAAGCATCTGCCCTTCCCGAAAAGAGGCGGACTGGAACCAGCCGGAAATACAAAAATTTGTCCCCTTCGCCTGCAAATGTGAAACCCCGCGTTTGTTCGACCCCATGACTGACCCTGAAGCCATGTCCCTGTCTGCCATTGATAAGGGAAAAACCTTTGTTGTGCCCCTGCTGGCAGGTTCCCAAAAGGTAGGCGTGATTGTCCTGATCGGTATGATGGATCCCGCGGGAGCAAAGGACATCCTGGCTACTCTTGCCAGAATTTCAGGGGTTATCGCGCTGATTATGAGAAATTCTCTTCTTTACCGGGACATGGAAAATCTTGTCGAAATGAGAACACGGGACCTTGCGGAACGGGAGAAGTTCTTCCGGACCATGTTTGAACAGGCAGGTGTGGGAGTAGCACAGCTCAATGCAGAAACAGGGCAGTTTATCCGGGTCAACCAGAAGTACGCAGATATCCTCGGCTATTCCCGTCAGGAAATGGAACAGCTAAATAGTCAAACCATAACCTATCCCGAAGACTTGCCGAAGGATCTGGAAAATATGGCATTACTCAAGTCAGGCATGATGAATGAAATTACCCGGGAGAAGCGGTACTATCATAAAACCGGTTCTGTGATATGGGTAAATCTGACGCTTTCAACCAGCGGGGGAAAAGGCTCGCCAACCGATTATTACATACATATTGTTCAGGACATATCGGAACGTAAATTAGCGGGGGAGGCATTGAGGGAGAGTGAAGAATATATAAGAAAACTTGTCGAAAACTCCCCGGTCGCGAAGGTGATATCGTCCGGGCCGGATGAAAAAAACATTCTTGTCAACAAAAAGTTTACTGAACTGTTCGGTTATACGATTGAAGATATTACCGATGTCGCCCACTGGTGGCCCCTCGCCTACCCCGATGAAAAATACCGGGAAGATATCAGGGCACAGTGGAAGGCGCGGGTCGAGAAGGCGATCATGGAACGAAGCGAGATCGAACCGATGGAATCAATGGTCACCTGCAAGGACGGTTCTTATCGTTATATCGAGTTCCGTTTCTCCTCCATCGGCAAGCAGCATCTCGTCACATTTGTAGACCTCACAGAGCGCAAGCGGGCAGAGGAGGAGCTTAACCGACTCAACGAGGAACTCGAACAGCGGGTGAAGCAGAGGACAGCCGAACTGGAGGAGAAGAACGCCGAACTGGCCCGGATGAACCGGCTCTTTGTCGGCCGGGAGCTCAGGATGGTCGAGTTGAAGGAGAGGATCAGGGAACTTGAATCCGGAGGCCGGGAGTCGGAATCCGGAAGACAGAAATAAAAGAGCACCGGGGAATCCTTTGATGAGGAACGTCACGTCATATCTCGCCTTATTGCAAGAGGCGACAAAATTATGAAATACCATTTTGGCAATAAGTTATTTCGCAATATTTTATTTGCTGTAATAGTGGTCCTGGGCGTTGCCTTATCCATCATTGTCTCTGCATTGAGTTATTACGCTGACAAGAAAATCATACAGGCAGAATTCAATGAAGCAGCGGAAAACCGCTATTCAGCATTGAAGCGGGAGATCGATAGCGATCTGGACGTGCTTGCGTCGCTTCAAACCCTGTATTATACATCCGGAAAGGACATAGAAAGATCCGAGTTTCGGAATTATACAAGCCATATTCTTAAGCAGCATGCGAGTATTCAAGCCCTTGAATGGATACCGCGCGTACCGGATTCCCGGAGGGAGGCATATGAACGGACTGCAAGAAGAGAAGGCTTCCCTGATTTTCAACTCACCGAATGTGTTGCACAGGGAAAGATGAAGAGGGCGGAGAAGCGAAAGGAATATTTCCCTGTCTATTTTGTCGAGCCCTATAAGGGTAACGAGATAGCACTTGGTTTTGACCTTGCTTCCAATCCCGAACGGCTGGAAACTTTGGAAGCCGCCCGAAAGACAGGCGATATACGTGCGACCGCAAGAATAACACTTGTCCAGGAGACTAAAAGTCAATTCGGTTTTATCGTCTTTGCGCCGATCTACGGGAAAGGGGCGTTGACAAATTCCGATCTGGTGCGATGGGACAACCTTGAAGGCTTCGCTCTGGGCGTATTTAGAATCAGTGACATTGCCGAAAAAGCAATAAATTATTTTAAACCTGAAAATGTCGATTTTTTTATCTATGATGCATCGGTGCCCGAGAAAGAACGGTTTCTTTATACACATTCATCACGCTCTCGTAAAACTCCCTTACTAAACCGGGATCAGCCTGAAACGAACCTCATAAGTTCAAAGACACTCGAGGTCGCCGGGCGGAAATGGATGGTAATCTGTTCGGCCACACCGGACTTCATCGCGGCAAGGAGCAGTTGGCGCACATGGGGCCTTCTCCTTGCGGGGTTAGCGTTTACAGGACTTGTTGCGGGTTTCTTGTTTGTTGTCAGCCATGCCGAACATATTGAAAAGTTCGCAAACGATTTGTCGGATGTCAATATAAATCTCGCGCATGAAATTGTGGAGCACAAGCGGGCGGAAGAGGAGATACAAAAACTCAACGAGGAACTTGAACAGCGGGTTGTTATGCGTACTGCCGACCTTAATCAGAAGACCGGGGAACTGGAACAGGCCAATATCAAACTGAAAGAACTCGACCGTTTGAAATCCATGTTCATATCATCAATGAGCCACGAATTGAGGACCCCGCTGAACTCCATAATCGGGTTCTCGAGCATTCTCCTCAATGAATGGGCCGGCCCGATGACTTCGGAACAAAAAGAAAATCTCACTACCATCCTAAGATCGGGCGAGCATCTGTTGTCGTTGATCAATGATGTGATAGATGTATCCAAAGTTGAGTCCGGAAGTCTCGAAGCGTACTTTGAATATATTGATATTTACGATGTCGTGTCAGAGGCGATAAATACCTTCGCACATGATATGAAGGAGAAAGGGATAGAATTAAAGGTCCAGGCAATTCATCAATCAGTGTGCACAGACAGGAGAAGGCTGCTGCAATGCCTGTTAAATCTCATAAGCAATGCATTAAAATTTACCAAAGAAGGCATGATCAGCGTATGCACAAAGATTTCAAATGAGGGGGATATCATGGAAATTTCCGTCAGTGATACAGGCATCGGTATCAAGGAGGATGATATTCAGAAATTGTTTTCTGCTTTTGTCTGTCTTGATTCTCCGGTGCGATCAACTGTCCCGGGTACAGGCCTGGGGCTTTATCTTACCCAAAAACTGCTCAAGGAAGTTCTCAAAGGCGACATAACCGTAAGCAGCACATATGGGAAAGGAAGCCTGTTTACATTAAAAGTGCCTATAACCGGATTGAGGAGGACCTAATGCGGAAAGTACTTGTTATTGAAGACAACAAAGATAATTTGAGGCTTGTGGAATATGCGCTTCACAGGGCAGGTTATGAGGTAATCCGGGCCGAGAGGGGGGAAGAGGGCATTGAACTGGCAGTAACAGAAAAGCCTTTTTTTATCATAATGGATATTAACCTGCCCGGGATTGACGGAATAGAAGCCGCCAGAAGGATCAGAAACTCGGAAGCAGGACGATATATCCCAATAATAGCTGTTACCTCTTATGCCATGCAGGGAGACAGGGAGAGGATGATGGCAGCGGATTGTAACGGTTACATAGAAAAGCCGATAGACCCGATAACCATTGTTGACCGGATACACGAGATTATCGGAGTAACAGGAAAATGAAAATCCTCATTGTTGATGACAACCCTGATGACAGAAAAGTGCTTCGTTATATCATCGAAGCACATGGCCATGAGGTCATACCAGCCGGAGACGGGCAGGAAGGGCTTGAGATGGCCGCAGCCCACAAGCCGGACCTGATAATATCCGACGCCCTGATGCCGGTCATGGACGGCTTCCAATTCCTCAGGAAAATAAAACAGGATGCAAACTTGAGTTCGATCCCCTTTATATTCTACTCCGCTGTCTATGGGGGACATGAGGACAAACAGCTTGCCGCCTCTTTAGGCGCTGATGCATACATAATCAAACCAAAAAAACCCGTGGAGTTCTGGGAAGAGGTCGAAAAAACAATCGGCGAAAAAAATAGAGTGAAATTCATAACAGCCGCGCTTGTCGAGAAAGATGAGGAATACCTCAAGAGATATAGCCAGGTCGTGGCAGCCAAGCTCGAGGAGAAGGTGCTGGAACTGGAAAGGTCCCTGGTTGAACGTAAACGGGCCGGAGAAGCGCTGCGGGATAGCGAGATACGGTATAAGAGGCTTGTTGAATCGGTAACCGACTACATCTATACGGTGAGTGTCGAGAACAACAGGCCGGTAAAAACGATACACGGTCCGGCCTGCATCGGCGTGACGGGGTATGCATCACAGGAATATGATGCCGACCCATTCCTCTGGTACAGGATGATACATGATGAAGACAGGAAATATGTAATGGAGCAGGTCGAGAAAGTGTTTTCAAGTGCGGTCCCCTCCTCTTTTAACCACCGGATCATCCATAAGAACGGCGCCATCCGCTGGGTCACCAATACAATCGTCCAGCGTTTTGATGATCATGGAGGACTCATTGCATACGATGGTCTTATCAAGGACATCACCGAACGCAGGCTGGCGGAAGAAGATCTCAAGCGTGTAAGTCGCCAGAATGAATTGATCCTTAATGCAGCGGGGGAGGGCATCTGCGGGATGGATTCAGAGGGAAAGATTGTTTTCGCCAATCCTGCGGCAGCGGGGATGTGCGGCTATGAGGTTGAGGAGGTGATCGGGGCGCACATGCACAGCCTGCTCCATTATGCCAGGCCTGACGGGTCTCCGTATCCTCGGGAAGAATGCCCTTCTTTCAACACCCTTCGTCAAGGGACGCCATGCCGGATGAGGGATGAGGTTTTCTGGAGGAAGGACGGCACAAGCTTCATTGTCGCCTATACGACCACCCCGATACGTGAAAGAGATGCGATAATAGGAGCAGTAATTACCTTCCGGGACATCACTGAGCGCAAGCAACTGGAGGAGCGGGAACGACTCGCGCGCGTTGTGCTGGAACGTGTAACCCAGGTGGGAGGCACTGAAGATGCGGTCCGCGATATCCTGCAAATGATTAAGCATAGTACCGGCTTTGAGGCAGTGGGCCTCCGCCTGCACAAAGATGATGACTTCCCGTATTTTGTCCAGGACGGTTTTTCGACTGATTTCTTGCTCAAGGAAAATACGCTGACTATCCAGGGTCCGGATGGCAGGCTTTGCAGGGACAAACACGGCAAAATCAGCCTGGAATGCACGTGCGGCCTGGTAATTTCCGGATACACTAATCCGGCGAATCCTTTTTTTACGCCAAATGGAAGCTTCTGGACAAACGACTCAGTTCCATTGCTGGACCTTCCGGCCGGCCAGGATCCAAGACTTAATCCTCGAAATCGCTGTATCCATGAAGGATTTCATTCCGTTGCACTGATACCATTACGGGTAGATAAAGATATCGTCGGGCTGTTGCAGCTCAATGATCGTCGGAAAAATCGATTCACGCTGGAAATGATCCAGTTCTTCGAGGGATTGTGTTCCAGCATCGGAATCGCCCTCGCTCGCCAGCAGGCGGAAGAGGAGAAGGCCAGGCTTGAAGCTCAGTTGCGCCAGGCCCAGAAGATGGAAGCAATAGGCGTGCTTGCGGGTGGGGTGGCCCATGACTTCAACAACATCCTAACGGCAATCATAACCTACGGGAGCCTTGCGCAAAGAAGACTTAATAAAGAAGATGGGACAATGCTGAGGTATATACAGGAGATACTTGCAGCCGCAGATCGTGCCTCGGAACTAACGCGGGGACTGCTTGCTTTCAGCAGGAAACAGGTCATAGAA
>JADFXU010000060.1 GCA_015233365.1 Nitrospirota bacterium
CGCCGACATGAAGCCGAAGCTTAAGAAAGAGGGACTCCTTACCAGGGACCCGAGAGAAGTGGAGAGAAAGAAATACGGCCAGGCTGGTGCACGCAGAAGGTTCCAGTTCTCCAAACGATAAAAGAAAGTTCTATAACGGTTACGGACGGCCTGTTCTATAGGACAGGCCTTTTGTTTTATGTAAGGAGTATGTGGAATGGTTAAAGCGGCGATTTGCGGTGGCAGCGGGTATGCAGGTGCCGAGGTTCTAAGGATACTGTTGTTGCATCCAGGAGTGGAAGTGGTTGCGGTGACATCCGAGAAGTCCGCAGGCAAACGGGTAACCGATCTTTTCCCCCACCTGCACCCTTATGCCCATCTTGTATTCGGACCACTGAATAAAATAGAGGATCTGGCTGAAAAGGCGGAGCTGTTTTTCATGGCATTGCCCCATGCCGCATCGCAGGAGGCAGTGGATTTTTTCTTTGGAAAAGGGAAAAAAGTCATAGACCTCTCAGCCGACTTCCGTCTGTCCGATGCGGCGGTATACGAAGCATGGTATAAAACCCCGCATCGTTATCAGGAGACCTTGAAGCAGGCTGTCTATGGCCTTCCTGAACTGCACCGCGAGCGGATAAAAAAATCGCGCCTTGTTGCAAACCCCGGCTGTTATCCGACGGGCGCCATCCTCGGCCTGTATCCTGCAATCAAAGAGGGAATTATTGATAACGGAACTATCATCATAGATTCCAAATCGGGAACGTCCGGAGCGGGACGCAAGGCGGAAACAGCGTTCTCATACTGCGAAGTGAACGAGGGGTTCAAGGCATACGGCATTGCAGTGCACAGGCACACTCCCGAGATCGAGCAGGAATTATCGGCAATGGCCGGCAAGAAGCTCACGGTCAACTTTACTCCGCACCTTGTAGCAATGGACAGGGGAATTTTTTCAACCATATATGGAAAGTTGGCCGGTAATGCCGATACGGGCGAGGTTATCGGACTATATCGTAAGACTTATGACGGAGAACCTTTCGTGAATGTCCTGGAAGAGGGCGTATTCCCCAACTCAAAGAATGTGCGCGGCAGCAATTACTGCGAGATAGGGATCAAGGTAAACAAAAGGACTGGTACATTGATTATTGTTACTGCGATCGACAATCTTGTAAAAGGGGCGTCAGGTCAGGCAGTGCAAAATATGAATATTATGATGGGATTCAAAGAGACGACAGCGCTGGAACCGGTGGCGCTTTTTCCATAAATGAACGATACAAGAAGTGAATGTCTGGTCGGGGTCATTTCGGATACCCATGGACTAATGAGGCCGGAGGCCCTTAAAACTTTTCAGGGGGTTTCACTGATTATCCATGCAGGTGATGTCGGGGCCCCGGAAGTGCTGGAGCAGTTGCGGTCCATTGCCCCGGTTGTTGCGGTCCGCGGCAACATGGACCAGGGACAATGGGCGCATGCGCTGCCGCTCACTGAGGCGGTTGACGCAGGCGCGGTCTCTATTTACGTGCTTCACAATATAGGCGATCTTGACCTCGACCCCGCTACTTCAGGTTTCGGTGCTGTTATTTCCGGCCATTCTCACGAGCCATTAAAAGAGAAACGAAATGGCGTGTTTTTTCTTAATCCGGGCAGTGCGGGACCCAGGAGATTCAAGCTTCCCGTGACTGTTGCAGTGCTCTCAATTAAAGAAAAAAAAATAGTTGCCCGGATAATAGGATTAGGAGTTTAAATTTATGGACGAAAACATCTCTTCTGACGCAGATGTTCCCTTTTGTATTATAAAGAGAGGAAAGCCGGAATAGTATTGCGATCACCCAAGGGTGCGTCGGGATCTCATCTCTTACCTCAGTTCCTCACAGGAACCCGCACTGGAGGGGATACTGAATATAATGCGGTGTACTTTCGGAAACCCGCAGTGGTCAGTTTTCTATAACACCAAGCACTGTTGAGTTTCGATAAGTCGCAACTCCATGAAGAATACAACAGGAAACTAACGCCTTTGGAAAAGCCTTAGGGCGTTTGTTTCATCCTGCACCTCTTGTTTTTTCTTGCAGGCCCACGGCTCTCAATTACTGGAAACATATAAACCCTGAAAATATTTGTTATCACTCCTGACCCGTTACAGCAAGCATCTCAGGAAATAAAAGAACTTTCATAATCACAAAGAAATTGCCGGAATACTCGACGCTTGTAAAGTTTCAGTTGATTCTCACAGGGATAATATCAAAAAAGTTTGGATTTAAAAGCTTTTTCAGTACAAAAATAAACCGCAGAACTTATCTGGTTTAAATTATATAATCTTATTAATCACATAATTATTATCTGGTTTGATAAAAAACGTTATTGCTGTTAAAGCTGGGATACCAGTTTTTTCAGATGATTGTGATATTTGGATTCAGGCGTTCACGGAAGTGCCGCTTTTTGAGTATCATTCATAGGGAGTTATTGTTGTCCCTATTTGTTTATTGCAAAAAGTTATTTTTTATTGCATAATGCAACTAATTGGTGCTACGTTGCTTACTGTTAATAGGTATCAGTAACTAAATAGTGGTTAGCTGAGAAGACGCATCTCCGGCAGAAGCCATGAATGTCTTCAAAAGCCGGCT
>JADFXU010000061.1 GCA_015233365.1 Nitrospirota bacterium
CTTCAGTTTTGCGACTGCTTAACGCTCACTCGCCGAGAACTGTTACCAAGACTCCGCGATTCGCTCCAGAGACACATCCTTCATTATGCTTACAATATCTGAGTTGCTGATGCAAGAAATATAGTTTTAGGAGGAATAGTTCATGAAATGCTTTTCCTTGGTTTTAACGGTATGTGTCGCTTTCTTGATATTGGGTACGGGGTGCTCGAAGAAAGAAAACACGATAAAATTGGCAATTGTCGCCCAGATGACAGGCGCTCAGGCCAAAATAGGGAGTGATTTTAAAAACGGCGGCGGGATAGCGGCAGAGGAGTGGAACGCCAAAGGCGGGGTCTTGGGCAAGAAGGTGGAAATAATACTCGGGGATGACCAGGCTGATCCCAAACAGGCGGTGGAAGTTGCCAACAAACTTGTCAACGAAGGAGTCGCCGGAATAGTAGGCCACTATAATTCGAGTTGCTCGATTCCCGCGTCGGATGTTTATAACCGTGCAAACATTACCATGATAACGCCCGCTTCAACTAATCCCCTGGTTACTGAACGGGGATACAGAAATGTTTTAAGGATATGCGGCAGGGATGACCAGCAGGGCAAAGTCGCTGCCGATTTCGCCAGCAAAAGGCTCGCCATAAAGCGGGTTGCAATAATTCATGACAAGACTACTTACGGGCAGGGGCTTGCAGATGAATTCAGAAAAAATCTCGGCAGGGGGATAGAGGTGGTTTACGCCGGAGGGATTACTATCGGCGATAAAGATTTCAAGCCTGTACTCACTTCTATAAAAGACAAAAAACCCGATCTCATCTACTTTGGCGGTATATATCCGGAAACCGGTCTTCTTGTCAAGCAGGCAAGGGAAGTAGAGCTGATGGCGCCCTTTATGAGCGGAGACGGTTCTATTGACCCCAAGTTTGTTGAGATTGCAGGAAGCAAATCTGCTGAGGGGACATACCTTACTTTCAGTCCCGATCCGAAGAACATACCTGCTGCCCGGGGTTTTATGGAAAAATATGCTGCAAAATACGGGGAAATGGGTCCTTATTCAATTTATGCTTATGAAGCTGCAAACATTTTGCTTACAGCCATACAAGCTGCAGGCACAACCGATGGCAGGGCTGTCATGGAAAAGATACATTCGATGGAATTTAATGGGTCGCTGGGAAAGATAAAATTTACCGAAAAAGGTGATGTTGCACAGTCGCCGTATGTGGTGTGGATCACGAAGAACGGGAAGTTTGAGGAATACTGGAAACCGTAAGCTTCCTTGTGTGAGGCGTTCCAGGTTGAATTCCGGCATGTTTTTGAACTACTTTAGTGCCAAACTCAAGTTTCATCGGTGGACGCATTCATTGCAATGACAGCGCTGGGGCTCGGCGTTACTCGCCCCTGTTACAGCAGAACCGTGAAAAACGTGCCGGAATTCAACCTGGAACGCAGCCGGATTTTGTTTGATATCAGTTGACTTTATATTGCTGTAGAACCTATAATCTAGGTTCAATATTTCGAGCGGAGGTAAAATAATGGGGACATATACGACATTCAATCCGCATAATAGCAGACGGAAAAAGACCCACGGTTTTCTGACCCGCATGAGCACTACCGGCGGCAGAAAAATATTGAAGAACAGGCGGGCTAAAGGCAGGAAACGTCTCGCAGGCTGACGGGTTCGTAAAAACCTCATATGCTACGTTGCCCTGCGTCTTTACTCACTGCGGCGTACGAAAAGTACGCCTCATTCTTAAAGCCTTGTGCTCCTTGCCTATGAGCTTTTTACGAACCCGTCTATATTTGATAATGAAGTAAGGTTTAACGGAGTGCTATGGAAGGGGGCTTTCGGCAGTGAAGACGCTTATGATTGCCTTGGTGAAGTTATACCGGTATATGATTTCATCTGTATTGCCTTCCAGTTGCAGATTTATGCCGTCATGTTCGGAGTATTCTATTGAAGCACTAAATAAGTACGGCGCGTTGAAAGGCAGCTATCTCACCATTAAGAGAATTTTAAAGTGCCATCCACTTCACCCGGGCGGATATGACCCGGTGAAATAAATGTAGGGGATTATTTTTTATGGAAAAAAGGACTTTGCTTGCGATTACTCTTTCCCTGGTCATACTGCTTGTATACCAGTATTTTTTCGTAAAGCCTGCGGCGCCTCCGGCCACAAGCGGCAACATTGCCAAAGAATCCGTGAAAGAAGGACAGAAACAGACTGCTGCTGCGGTTGCGCCGATCCAGGAGACAAAGGCGTCCGAAGGAGAAAGAGACGTGGTTGTTGAGAATGATCTGTATACAGCCACCTTCAGTTCCATCGGCGGGACCATAAAGAGCATTTTACTCAAACAGTACAAGGATGATAAGGGGAATCCGATAATGTTGACCCGGGATGAAGCCTTGCCCCCGTTTTCGATCGGAGCGAATCAGGGTTTCCAGTACGCA
>JADFXU010000062.1:0-433 GCA_015233365.1 Nitrospirota bacterium
GTTTAACAATCCAGTTCTGTACAGTCAGGTTAATGGCGTGCGTAAACCCTACTGTGGCCCTAGCAGCAATATAAAGATTTCTTTCTACATTATCCGATAAGATGCCTAATGAAAAAGTACCGTGAACAAGCAGTGACTGGAATCCATAATACATGGTATAGATTTTTTCAAGTTTTGCTTCTTTAGCCATTTCTTCAATCCGCAACCGCTTAGGAATCCCATTCATTACATTGGACTGAAGGAACTCCGATGTTTTATCCTCCTGATTTTTTTTGTTGATGATTTTGGCATGACCAGCCTGCAAGTTTTTTCTTCCAATTCTTTTTAGCTCATTGATGGCACCGTCGTTGAACGTCTGGGCATTTACATCAGACAGTATCACCCATCGAGTCACCACGAAAGTCTCAAACAGACCACGTTCTAAAATGTTGGC
>JADFXU010000062.1:522-990 GCA_015233365.1 Nitrospirota bacterium
GCGAACGCCGTTGAAATATCGCTTACTGAAGTCATTGATATTACGCCTAGCAATTTTGACTTCTTCGCGAAGATGCATTATTGCGTCTGTAAGCATATCTTTTATGTTATTCATTCGGCTGGTTCATTATAACTGATGCCGATTAACAAAAAAGGTAGAACTAGTGGGGTCAGACTGATTATTGACATTTGTGGGGTAATTCCGTGGACACAATATTGAATTCTTAACAGAGAAAGGGAAGATAAGTAATGTGTCCCCGGAATTCACGAGAATACATTACTCTTCCATTACAAACCCTGTGTTCGCGGAATAGAGTAGGTACCGACTGCATGCGCTACTGGCGCTATGCAACCTTCTGAATACAAAGTTACCTCCCCTATGGCCAAAATCTTCCCAACCTTCATCAGTTTGCAAACGCCGACAATGCAGTTGTTAGGCGAAGGCTTTCTCAGAAAGTTGATATGGAGG
>JADFXU010000062.1:1064-2208 GCA_015233365.1 Nitrospirota bacterium
CGACATCAGCAACCGCCATGAGTACCGGACCGGACACTGTTCCACCCGGGCGCAACTCATCAACGCCCACAGGATGTCTGATAGTTGCTGAGGCGTTGCCGACATTATCAACGATACACTTGCTTTGGGGAAAGTGCGCCGCCATGAATTCGCCAATTTCTCTGGTGGTGGCCATACGTCTCATTGGTAAAATATTAGCGGCCTGTCAGGCCTCTCCATCCTTGTTCAAAATGACATCTGTCATCGTTATCCGTGCAAGCCCTGTCTTCTTTGCCATATCCGCCACAACGTAAGAGGGTCAGGTCTTGGGACTTGAATTCAACTGGCACTTATACTGTCTTGCTTGTATGACAGAGGATACATGCCGCGTCTATTTAGTTCAAGTCCCAAGACCTGACCCCATTGATCTGTCACTCGGTAGGATTAGAATTGTGGGGCACCTATTTATTGAGAAAGCAGAAACTTTTTTAAACTAAATTCGTCTAATATAGTAATATGGCAATGTTAAAGAGAAGGTGGAAACACAATGTCTGAAGCTAACAGCGCTCTAATATCAAAACTTCCCGATATTTTTGAGGATATAATCCCTCAACAACAGCAGTATATTTACAACCTTGCATTGCGTCTATGCGGCAATGCAGTCGATGCCGATGATTTGACGCAAGATACTTTTTTAAAAGCAATTGAGGGTTATAACCAGTTCCGTAGCGAAGCCAATGTGCGTACATGGTTAACTCGTATTATGATAAATGTCTTCCTCGACTCGAAGCGGAAGGAAAGGCCACATGTATCGCTGGATATGGGAACCATCCCATGTCCAGCCAATGATCCCGAACGGGTTATTATACGAAAAGAACTGCAATGGTGTGTTCAGCACGTGTTGCTTCACCATGTTCCGGAAGAGCAAAAAATCGTTCTAGTGCTCCGGGACATTTATGGTCACAGCTATCAGGAAATTGCCGGCATTATGCGGATATCGGTGGCCGCCGTCAAGTCCCGGTTGCATCGTGGGAGGACCGCTTTTTATGACCACCTAGTCAGATCGGGGTGTGTAGGCTTTGTGAAAGACTATACCTGCTATTGCGAAGGGGTCACACAATATGAAATGTATCTGTGATGATTTGATTCTAAGTCGATATCTTGA
>JADFXU010000006.1:0-8858 GCA_015233365.1 Nitrospirota bacterium
TAGTCCCATACCTTCCTCCTAGAAATTACTCCGGTCAGTATGGGCCTAACAGAAAAAACTATTTCGACGTGATTTTTATATGATGCAACGAATCAGTTTGGACGTGATTTTAGATGATGCAATTCGGTTCATTGACAAATGATTTTTTAGCCCTTATGATTCTTATAAAATATAATCAATTATAGCACTCATCAGAATGTTCCAGTTGGGGGTGCAATGGCAATGGAACTTGAGTCAAGTGGGGGGTCATTGAAGCTGGAATTATCCAATCTGAACGATCAACTGAGGACTGAAATAGAGATCCGCAAAAGGGTGGAAGAAGCACTGCAAAAATCTCATGATGAACTGGAACGATTGCACAATCTGGCTGCCCATCTGGAATCTTTGAGAGAAGAAGAAAGGACGCTCATAGCCCGTGAGATACACGACGAACTGGGACAGTCCCTGACAGCCCTGAAAATGGATATGTCCTGGATGGAAGGAGAATCATCGAAATTTGACGGTTTGTTGCGTGAAAAATTGAAGGCGGACATAGAAATTGTCAACGCGATTATACAATCCGTTAAAAGGATATGCACGGAGTTGAGGCCAGGCATATTGGACCATCTGGGACTCGGACCTGCGATTGAGTGGCAGGCGCAGGAATTCCAGAAGAGATCGGGGATTGAATGCAGGGTTTTCCTGGATCCTGAGAATATTAATGTCAGCACGGACATGGAGAACGCCCTGTTCAGAATATTTCAGGAGTCGCTCACGAATGTCCTCCGGCATGCGAATGCAACAAAGGTGAATGTATCGCTTGTAGAGAAAAGCGGTAATATTGTTCTTAAAATTTCCGATAACGGCGTTGGGATTACCGTGGAACAGTTGTCGAAACCTAACTCCTTCGGTTTTCTTGGAATGCATGAACGAATGTATCCGTGGAAAGGAGCAGTCAGCGTTAAAGGCACGCCGAATAGAGGCACTGAAATCACAGTGACAGCGCCATCGGTACACCTCTTCTAAATGCGGATTCCGGATTCCGCACTCGTTAGAGTCTTCTTCTGAAGAACGAGAAAAAGTATTCCTTGAATTTTTCTGACAGCGGTCTTTTATGCCATTCCGCGGCATCTATTCTTATGGAGTGCTTCAGGTCCTCCTCAAACAGGTCATTCATCCTGGATGCGAAGTTGAGATCGAGAATGCCTATATTGCCTTCATCGTTGTAGCGCAGGGATTGAAAGTCGAGATTTGTGGAGCCGATGATCCCCCAGCATTCGTCGAAAAGAGAGGTCTTTGCATGAAGCATTTCCCCGTCATAATAATAAATTTCGACACCGGCCCGCAGCAGCCGCGCAAAAAAAGCCCGTCCTGCATATGCCGCAGCAGGGACATCGGTTATCCCCGGCACCAGCAGCCTGACCCGCACTCCGCGCGCTACCGCCTCTTCAAGTGTCTCAACCATGCGCCGGCTTGGCGTGAAATATGCGGTGGTGAGGGCGATGTTTTTTCGGGCGTGGTTGATGCTATAGTAGATAAGCCGCCTCATCTTTCTTCTTCCCCTTGACGAATTAACAAAAATGGGGATAACCGGCATAGCGCCGGACATAGGGGGCCGTGCGTCGTCCTCCGAAGGAGAAATCAACTGGGGGCGGCGCTCAACGCCTGACGCTTGACGCTCGACGCTCCATATGGACCAGGTCTTCCTGAAATTCCTGAGGAGTTCGTGCACCACCGGGCCTTCGATAATAATGCCTGTGTCGCGCCATCCCTTTTTCTTGAGCCTCAGGTGAAGGCCCCGGTATTCGTTGGCTATATTCAGCCCGCCGGTAAATGCCTTCAGATCATCGATAATAATAAGCTTCCGGTGGTTCCGGTGGACATAATGGAATGGGGAAATCCACTTGAAAGGATGGGACGCCGCTATCCTGACGCCCGCTTTTCTCATGTCGTCCCAGAAGCTTCGGGGCGTTTCGAAAGAACCGAAATGGTCGTACAGCAGATAAACCTCCACTCCGTTACGGCTCTTCTGTTTTAAGATTTCAGCCAGCTCCGAGCCGGTTTCGTCATTTCTGAATATGTAAAATTCGAGGCAGACCAGCCACTGAGCGCCTTTGACGGCATCAAAAATAGTGGTGAAAGCTTCTTTTCCCTTCCACAGGAGCTTTATGGAGTCTGCGGTAGAAAAGCGCGTCTTGACGATACCCTCGATAGACGGTGCAATGAAAGTCTGTATAAAGTCGGAGGCCATATCCAGATTAGCGTACCGTATTCGTTGTGCTTTTTCAACCTGCAAGAAAGTAACGCGTATCCTTTCAACTCATAATTCACTACGAGTTTCTGATCACGGACTTTATGTTATACTTGTAAACGGTACGGTTTTATGCTGACGAAGAACAAAAGAGTAAACGTAAAGACATCTGTCGACCTGCATGCCGCTGTTGACCTAGATAAGCTTTGCGAAGGCAAACACCTGCCTTTTGACGTATTCGTCAAAGACATGGGCATCATTAAGCCGCTTTTCGAGAAGATGACGCTGTTCACGAATACTTCCAAAGATGCCCTTAAGGAAAAAGGCATTACCAAAGTATTTGTCAGAGAAAGCGATATCGATGACAACGAAGCGTATTTTGCCGCAACAAAAACAGAGACAAGCTCATTTTACGATAATCCTGCCATATTCGCGAAATATGCATTCTATAAAGACCAGCATCATCAAATAGACAGGACTTTGCTTGTTCCCGGAGCCAAGATAAATTTCGGTCTTTATTTGATGATTAAGTTGGATTTCTCGCCTCTTTTGGAAGCAACTGTCGAAAACCCGGCGCAAATACACAAAGGCATATTCACGATTTCGGGCGATATCGTTATAAAGAAATCCGATATTCCTCTGTATCTTCAATATCTCAATTCCTTCACTATCTCGCAGCGAATTCCGGCTGAGGAAAGACTCAGGACACGGATGACAGTGATAAAAGAAAAGGCGAAAATCATATTGCGCGACTTTCTTGACGGTCCGGCGGCCCTGGCAGGAGTCATGGGAAAAGGGACAAAAGAGAAGGCGAAAATACTTGTCTGTGAAATTCTCAACAACCCGAAGTGCGGTGAAAGTATGCGGGAGCTTGAGGGCCCGGTCAACGGAATGATAGACGGCATCATGGAAAATGGAAGTGCCATATACGGACTGCTTTCTCTGAAGGGACATGACTATTACACCTATACGCACTCTGTGAATGTGGCAGCACTCGCCATCAACCTGGGCATTGCCCTGGATCTCAAAAGAGATCACCTGGAAAAACTGGGGATGGGAGCGATTCTCCACGATATTGGTGAAAGCGTTATTTCTCCCCGGATCGTGCATAGACAGGGAAGTCTCAGCGAGGCTGAATACAGGGTATTCAGAAACCATGTCATCGAAGGAGAGAAAATACTGTGTAATTACAAAGAGTTTCCAGGAGAATCATTCCCTGCTGTAGTGCAGCACCATGAAAAATTGTCCGGCAAAGGGTATCCGCATCAGCTCTCCGGTAAGCAGATCACAATCTTCGGCAGGATTACTGCTATAGCCGACTGTTTTGATGCGCTTACCACCTCGCGGCCCTTCAAGCCTGCTGTGCCTCCCTACAAGGCTTTATCTGTTTTAGCCGGGGAAACTGCGAATTACGACCATGAATTCTTAAGGGTTTTCATAAAGACGCTCATGAAACTCCAGTAGCTGTGTGCCGGAAATGCCCGGTATTTCTGACTGAACGACCAAAGGGGGGGGAAACTAATGGCAGGATATCAAAAACCGTTTCAAGAATCACTTATCGACCACCTTACCTTCTCGCTTGCCAAAGATTCATACTCTGCCACCAACAGAGACAAGTTCGATGCGACAGTGCTGTCTGTCAGAGACCGTATGGTCGAGCAGTGGATCAGGACCCAGCAGGCTTATTACGATGTTGACGCAAAAAGGACATATTATCTTTCTCTTGAGTTTCTTATGGGAAGGCTTCTGGGCAATTACATCCTCAATATTGGATTGTTAGGGGAATATGAGCAGGCATTTAATGCCTTTGGTCTCTCTTATGACGAGATTGTTGAGCTTGAATGGGATGCGGGCCTCGGAAATGGAGGCCTCGGCAGGCTTGCGGCATGCTTTCTCGATTCGTTATCCACGCTTGAATATCCTGCCTACGGTTATGGAATCAGATATGAATATGGCATTTTTTTGCAAAAAATCAAAGACGGTTATCAGATTGAAACTCCGGATAACTGGCTTAGATATGGAAGCCAGTGGGAATTCCCAAGGCCGGAAGTATTATATCCGGTCCAGTTTTGCGGCAGGGTCAACTCCATTAACTACGGCAGCAGCCGCCTGCGCATGGTGTGGAACGACACCGAAGAGGTCATGGCCATGGCTTACGACTATCCGGTGCCGGGGTATCGCAATGGTACAGTTAACACACTCCGTTTATGGTCAGCAAAGTCGAGCCGTGACTTTGATCTTGAATATTTTAACAGCGGTGATTATATCAAGGCAGTGGAGAACAAGAACAATAGCGAGAATATTTCCAAAGTGCTTTACCCGGATGACCAGTCCCTTGCCGGCAAGGAACTTCGTCTTAAACAGCAGTATTTTTTTGTAGCGGCCACCTTAAGGGACATAATCAGGAGATACAGGAAGTTTCATAAAACCTACGAGGATTTCCCCGACAATGTAGCCGTTCAACTGAATGATACGCACCCTTCCATAGGCATTGCAGAACTGATGCGGATACTTGTAGACGAGGAAAGCATCGGCTGGGAGGATTCGTGGGACATAACCACTAAAACGTTTGCCTATACAAATCATACTGTATTGCCGGAAGCGCTCGAAGTATGGCCCGAGGCGCTGATGGGCCATCTCCTGCCGCGCCACCTTCAGATTATTCAGGAGATCGACAGAAGGTTCCTGATACAGGTTGACATCCAATTCCCCGGCCAGTGGGAACGCGCGGCGTCAATGGCCCTGATAACGGGCGATGATGAAAAGTGGGTGCACATGGCCCGTCTGGCAATAGTCGGAAGCCATTCCGTCAATGGCGTCTCTGAGCTTCATTCCCGGATTTTAAAGGAAAAGGTGTTCCATAATTTTTACGCTATGTCTCCTGATAAATTCATAAATGTTACCAACGGCATAACGCCAAGGCGCTGGCTTTTGGAAGCAAACCGTCCTCTTGCGAGACTGCTGTCAGAGGCTATTGGAGACGCGTGGACGAGGAATTTTGATGAACTGGAAAAGCTCGAACCACTTGCCGATGACACTGAATTTCGCAAACGCTTCCGCGAGGTCAAGGAAATGAATAAGGTTGCCTTGTCCAATTATCTCGGATTGACCGCCAAGCTGTCATTCCGTCACCAGCATCTCCTGGATTGTCAGGTGAAGAGACTGCACGAATACAAAAGACAACTGCTGAATGTGCTGCATGTCATAACTCTTTATAACAGGCTCAGGGAAGGAAGGGTGGATGAGACCTTCACTCCGAGGACCGTCCTTTTTGCAGGAAAGGCTGCGCCGGGATATTATCTGTGCAAACTGATAATTAAACTGATACACGCTGTGGGGGATGCTATCGCGGCCAATCCCGTGGTCAGGGAAAAGCTGCAGGTAATATTCGTCCCCAACTACAGTGTTTCCCTGGCCGGGCGTATTATCCCTGCGGCAGACCTGTCCGAACAGATTTCGACTGCGGGGTTTGAGGCTTCGGGAACAGGCAATATGAAATTCACCCTGAACGGTGCCTTGACCATCGGTACACTTGACGGGGCGAATGTCGAGATAAGGGAAGAGGTTGGCGACGAGAACTTTTTCCTCTTCGGGCTCAAGGCTGAAGAAGTCATGGCTATGAATTCCGGATATAACCCGCAGGAATACTATGAGAAGGACGGGGAGCTTCGCCAGGCCATCAATCAGATACTCGAAGGCCATTTTTCACCCGGGAACCAGGTCCTTTTTCATCCGATTGTCAGGTCCATTCTGGATGGGGACAGGTTTTTTGTTCTGGCTGATTATGCGTCGTATATAAGTTGTCAGGAGAGTGTGGCCAGTGTCTATAAAGATAAAGACAAGTGGACAAAAATGGCCATAATCAATGTGGCACGGTCCGGAAAATTTTCGAGCGACAGGGCTATCCGGGAGTATGCTGAGAAGATATGGCATATCTCCCCCGTGCGCATAAAATGAATATAAGCGTTATAGCGTTTATCGGGTTATAGCGTTATGGCGTAAAACATTAATGTCAAAGACCAGGCACTATAACTTTATAACGTTATCTGTTTTTTTGTCTTTTACGCTATAACGTAATGAACGCTATAAACGCTATAACGCATTTATGAGACGTGTTCTGCACGTGGACATGGACGCCTTTTTTGCCGCTGTGGAGGAACGAAGACATCCGGACTTGAAGAACAAACCCGTGGTAATAGGCGGCTCGGGAGATCCCACCAGAAGAGGCGTAGTGTCGACTGCCAACTATGCGGCCCGGGAGTTTGGCATCCGCTCAGCCATGCCTTTAATGACGGCTTATAAGCTCTGTCCTCATGCTGTTTTTCTTGCCGTGGACATGGAGGAGTACGCAAGGGTGTCGGAGGTGTTCAAGAAAGTCCTGCGTGAATTCAGCCCCGTAATGGAAGATGTCGGCATAGACGAAGCCTTTCTCGATTTATCCGGTATCGATAAGCCGTCGGAGCAAATAGCGCGGGAGATTAAGGAGCGTATAAAAGCGGTGACGGGGTTGAGCTGTTCCATCGGTATAGCCGCGAACAAACTTCTGGCCAAGATTGCCTCGGACATGCAGAAGCCTGACGGACTGACAATTATCGCAGACGGCGACGTGGAGGGCCGCATATGGCCTTTGCCGGTGAGGAAGCTGTGGGGTGTAGGTCCTAAAACTGAAGCATATCTGAAGGGCCTGCCGGTCAACACCATAGGGGAACTCGCATCAGTGCCGTTAGAAGAATTGGTGGGGCATTTCGGAACGTCCTATGGACATTACCTTTATGACGCATCCCGCGGCCTGGATGAAAGCCCTCTCGTTACACACTGGGAGCCCAAATCCATAAGCAGGGAAACGACCTTCCAGAAGGACAGCGATCATTGGCAGACTATTGCCGGGAACCTGGCACGTCTCACCGGGGAGGCAGTGACAGAGTTAAAGGAGAGGGGATACAGGGGCAAGAGCGTTACCGTGAAGATACGGTTCAATGATTTCAAGACACAAACTCGCGCCACTACTCTCGACGACCCGGCAGATAACCTTGAAATCATAAGGAAGGCTGCCTTCCACTGCCTTGGTAAATTCGACCTCAAGAAGAAAGTGCGGCTCGTGGGGGTGCGCATCGGGGGACTGATAAAGCTGTGAAAGAGAAAACCCTTCTGATTTTTATCGGAACACTCTGCCATTCAGGGTTATTCCCGGCGAATTCTTTCATCCTATTTCCCCAGGACTGATTCGATGCGGACGATCAGTTCTTCGCTGGTCACCGGCTTTGCAATGTAATCCCTTCCGCCTATATTTCCGTCACAGTCTTCCACTTGCTCCTTTTGCGCCAGGGCGGTGAGAAAGATTATGGGTATTTTCTTTGTGGAGGTGTGAGCCAGCAGTTGCGCGGCCACCTGGCCCCCGTCCATCTCCGGCATCACGAGATCAAGGAGGATAAGATCGGGTTGTTCGCTTTTAGCCAGTTTAATCCCTTCCGATCCTCTCGGTGCCGTAAAGACGGTGAATTTGCCGGTCTTTTCCAGGTTCAAGCGCACAAAATAGGCGAAATCCTCTTCGTCGTCTATCATCAGAATCTTTGTCCTGTCAGCCATCTAATACCTCCTTCATTGCTCAGGCGCAGGCAGGGTCACAAGAACTCTCGTCCCTTCTCCCAGCCGGCTTTCTATGGTGATCGTTCCACTGTGGTGCTCGATTATCCTGCGTGATACCGCGAGTCCCAGCCCTGTCCCGCCGGAATCCCTTTTTGTGGTAAAAAACGGATCGAATATCTTCGCGATGTTTTCCGGCTCAATGCCGCATCCATTGTCACTGAAGTATATGCGTACGGCAGGTTTGCCGGTGGGTGTCACCGTCATCCCGGCATCTATCTCTATGGTGCCCCCCTGACGCATGGCATCGGCTGCGTTAAGCAACACGTTAATAAATACCTGTTTCATCTGGTTGCTGTCAATCAGGGTCATAAGAGTGCTCTCTTCAAACCGCCTGATGATCCTGATGTTCTTGAGATTAAGCTGATGCTCCACAAGAGACAGTGTTTCCTCTATAATGGAAATTATATCCATTTTGTCCAGTGCAGGAGGAGACTGACGGGCAAAACTGAGCAGATCCTTAACAATCTTGTCAGCTCTGAGGGCCGCCTTTTTGATCCTTTCTGAAGCATCTGCCAGCAGGCTGTCTGCGAGTGCGCCCTGAATGGAATCCATGCCCAGCACAATGATCCCCAGGGGGTTTTTTATCTCATGGGCAATTCCCGCTGCAAGTTGTCCGATGGAGGCCATCTTCTCCTGCTGTAACATCTGAGATTGCGCTGCCTTGAGGTCGGCGTAAGCGTTTTCGAGTGCCTGATGGCTTTGCCGGAGGGCCTCCTCCGACAGCTTGCGCTCGGTAATGTCTCTTATTATGCCTGTGAAAAATACTTCTTCCGTTGTCTCCCATTTTGCGGTCGTGAGTTCAATAGGAAGCTCACTGCCGTCTTTTCTCAATCCTGAGACCTCTAATGCTTTGCGTTTATGATTCAGCTTGCCGGTTCCTGTCAGCAGATTATTGATTGCCTGGCGATGAGCTGCCAAGTATCTCCGAGGCAGTATAAACGACACGTCCTTCCCGTAAACTTCATTGGCTGTATAACCGAAG
>JADFXU010000006.1:8868-97039 GCA_015233365.1 Nitrospirota bacterium
TGATTCTCCCACTGCACCTCCACATCTCTGACAAGCGCGCCGGGCGGACCCTGTCTGCATTCCGTAACAGCCTTCTCGATATGCTCTTTTTCTCCTTCAAAAACAGCCTCTACCCTGCTATCCGGGAGATTTCTCACCCATCCGTTCAATTTCAGTTCGTATGCAATATCACGGGTAAACCACCGGTAGCTCACGCCCTGCACTTTCCCTGAAATATAAAGATGCGCCCGCTTTTTCATCTCATATCCTCGTTATTAAGAATTATACATCATCTTCCCAACAATGAACGTGCAGGGGCAGACTGTACATCCCTTCATTCCCCCAGATATGCCTTTTTCACATCCGGATTGAGCAAGAGTTCTTCCCTGCTTCCATGCATAGTCACAATACCCCCCTCAAGTACGTAACCACGGCCCGACAGCTTCAACGCCGCCCTGGCATTCTGCTCTACCAGCAACACTGTAACACCGTCGCTATTGATGTCCCTGATTGTCCTGAATATCTTGCTCACCATTATAGGCGCGAGCCCAAGAGACGGTTCGTCCAGCAGAAGCAGTTTGGGGTTGGACATCAACGCCCTCCCTACAGCAAGCATCTGCTGCTCGCCACCGCTCAAGGTGCCCCCGGTCTGGCCCCCGCGGTCCCTGAGGACGGGGAAGAGATCAAAAACTTTTTCCATCTGTTTTTTCACGCCCCTCCCTGCCCGCCTCAGGATAAAGGCACCCATTTCGAGGTTTTCCATTACAGTCAGGCGCGGGAATATCCTTCTTCCCTCGGGCACCTGGCATATCCCCTGTTCGACGATTCTGTGAGGAGGCGTATTGTTTATCTCCCGTCCCTGAAAAACAATATTTCCGGCATCAGGCTGCATGATGCCGGAAATGGTCATCAGCGTGGTCGTTTTGCCGGCGCCGTTACTTCCTATAAGGCAGACAATCTCACCCTCCTGCACTTCGATATCTATTCCGCGAATCGCCTTTATCGGGCCATAAGATGCATGGACACCGCTCAGCTTCAGCATCTCATTGCACCGCCTCTTTTCCCAGATATGCGTCTATTACCAGCGGGTCATTGCGCACTTCTTCGGCTGTGCCCTCAGCGATTTTGACGCCGTGATCCAGCACAATTATCCACTCGGATATGCCCATGACCAGTTTCATATCGTGCTCAATGAGAACAATGGTTTTACCGAGTTCCCTTATTTGCGCGATAAGGTCCATGACTTCCATGGTTTCAATGGCGTTCATGCCGGCAGTCGGCTCATCGAGCAGGAGGAGACCCGGTTCCGTGGCAAGCGCGCGCGCGATTTCAAGTCTCCTCTGGCTTCCATAAGAAAGATTGCAGGCCGGGGTTCGGGCAAAATTCTCCAGTCCCACAAACCCGACGTATTCAAAGGCCTTTTCAATAATGTCTTTCTCTTTTTTCCGAAAGGTCCTGTTATGAGCAATAGCACTCAGCAAGCCATAACGAACACGTAAATGCTGGGCAACCATAACGTTCTCAATTACCGTCATTTCCGGGAATAACCGTATGTTCTGAAACGTTCTTGCGATGCCAAGTTCAGTAACACGGTGGGCGGGCAGCTTCGATATTTCATTTTCCATAAAATATATTGCCCCCCTGTCCGGACGTGCAATGCCGGTGAGGCAATTGAACAGAGTTGTTTTGCCGGCGCCGTTAGGACCGATAATGCTGATGATAGCGCCCTTCCTGATTTTGAAACTGACATCCTCCAATGCCCCGATTCCGCCGAAATGCTTGCTCACATCGCGGGCTTCCAGGATATGCACCATTAATCCTCCACCGGCTGCCGGATTTTTCGCAAGTTCTTTCCCAGCAATCCCTCAGGTTTGAATATCATTAACAGAACGAGTCCGATCCCCAGTATGAGCATCCGGTAGAGCTGCACCTCTCTCAGCACCTCCGGCAGCAGAACAAGAAGAAAAGCGCCTGCAATCGCGCCGTAAATGTTTCCGGTCCCGCCAAGTATGACCATGCTCAAAATCAGCACCGATTCCGCAAAAGTGAAGCTCTCCGGTGAAATAAAACGCATTTTCGCCGCAAAAAGTATTCCGGCTATGCCTGCCCAGAAACTGCCGAATGCAAACGCATACAACTTGTAGCGGGTCACGTTGATGCCAATAGAGGAGGCGGCAATTTCATTCTCGCGCAGCGCTATCCATGCCCTCCCTGTCCTCGACCGCTCAACACGCCTGATGACGAACACAGACAAAAGGACAATAGCCAGCACCAGATAATAGAAGTACTTTAAATTACCGAGGGAAATGCCTGCCAACTGCGGAGGAGCAATCCCCGATATGCCGTTGGGACCGTTGGTCACGCTGTCCCAGTTATTCAGCACAAGACGGAGTATCTCGCCGAAACCAAGTGTGACAATAGCAAGGTAATCACCCCTCAGCCTCAAAGCGGGCACCGCCACAAGCAGACCGGCGCACGCAGTCCCTGCTGCCGAGACCGGCAGGCAGGGCCAGAATCCTATTCCCAGCTTTGTGTTAAGGAGCCCGTAGATGTAAGCGCCTATTGCATAGAACGCCGCAAAACCCAGGTTCAGGAGTCCGGCAAATCCGACAATCACATTGAGGCCGAGCGCAAGCAGAATATAGATACCGCACATGATGAGCACGTCGAGATAATAATCACCCGCTAAAAAAGGGACTGCGAGCGCCGCGATTAAAAATACCGGGATAAAAAAAGGCCTCAAAAAAGAAACAACTGAACGGAAATGTTTTGGCAGGACCATTCCCCGTTGCAAAAAATGGAAAACAGGGATGCCTGCTGCAATTACCAGAAAGAGCTCCGCAGCTCCCCTGATGCCCTTGAAAGGCAAAAACAAAATTGCAGCCCAGGAGGCTATGATCAGGGAACGGACAAGCAAACGCTTATTTCTCACACCTTTTCCTCAGTATGCCGCCCCAGAATACCGGAGGGTTTTATCAGTAAGATAATAATGAGAATTACAAAAGCGTAGGCATCTTTGTATTCACTTGATATATATGCGGCGCCGGTGCTTTCTATGAGGCCCAGGATAATGCCGCCAAGCATGGCCCCCGGAATGCTTCCTATCCCGCCCAATACGGCTGCGGTAAAAGCCTTTATGCCGGCAACATACCCTATAAAATGATTGACCAGTCCATAATAGGAGGCCACCATCACTCCTGCCACCGCTGCAAGCCCTGCGCCAATGACAAAAGTGAGAGAGATAATGCTGTCCACATTTATGCCGACCAGCGCCGCCATAGTCTTGTCCTGGGCAGTGGCCCTCATGGCCTTGCCCATGCGCGTTTTCTGGAACATATGAAGAGAGATCATGAGAATTGCGGACACTGCGATTATAGATCCCTGCAGCCAGGTAACCTCCGCGTTCATAAAATGCAGGTGTTTTTCCCCAAAGCGGTATGGAAATACCCTGTCCGTGGCCCCCTGAGTGATCATTACGTAATTTTGCAAAAAGATCGAAACCCCGATAGCGCTAATAAGAGGGCTCAATCTCGGAGCGTTTCTCAAAGGCTTGTAAGCGACTTTTTCCATTGTAAATCCGTAAGCGGAACAGAAGAAAATCGCCAAAACAACCGTCAGGAACACCGCAAGCGGCAGGCTGTACGCGGTAAGTCCCATAGTCGTAAAGATACCCAGGAAGATAATACCCAGGTATGCGCCCAGCATATATATTTCGCCGTGGGCGAAGTTGATCAGTTCGAGGATGCCGTATACCATGGTGTAGCCCAGGGCAATTATGGCGTAGACGCTGCCAAGCGTCAAACCGTTGATCACTTGCTGAAACAGCATAGCATGAGATTGTAGCAAAAAGGCCTGTGTATTGTCATATTCCGAGCAGGCAGGACATAGTGCTGAAGCGGACTTTTGCAGCCTAAGAGAAGCTATGGATGGCGGAACAGGCTGCAAGAGCCTCGGAGCAAGGCTGGATGCCTTGCGAGAATGAGCTGAAGCACTGTGGCCTGCCTGCTCGGAATATTGTGTAACTGCAATTCAGACACTGGATAAGTCTCTTACGCTCAGACGCTGCGTCTTGACAGTTCTAACGGCTCGTCACGCTACAGGCGCAAAATTCAGCCCTTCGGACTTCAGTTTCGCGCCTGCTATACGCTTACTTGCCGAGAACTGTCAAGACTCCGCGATTCGCTTAAGAGACTTATCCAGTGTCTGAATTGCAATGTGTGTAACACTCCGGTAACATCTGCGTGCTATGATTTAATATAACGTGTAGTTGGAGGTTACAGTCATTGCGCCGTTTGTTTGTATTTTTTATTCTGTTCTTCACAATTTTGGCGGGACCAGCCGGCAGCTATATTGTCTCCGGCGACGACCCGTCCCTACACACTGCAGCTGAACGCCGTATCTGCTGGAATGACAATCATTTAACCTCCGTCCAGACGCCCGATTCATTAATACACATCAAAATTCTCGCCATAAATGACTTTCACGGCCACTTGTCTGCCGGACAAACAGTTGGCAAACGTCCGGTGGGCGGTGCTGCGGTACTGGCCTCGTATCTGAAAGCGGCGGAGCAGGGCATTGAGGACAAGACGATCATTGTCCATGCCGGTGATCACGTAGGCGCATCGCCTCCGGTGTCGGCGCTGCTGAAAGATGAGCCGACAATCATGTTCATGAATACGCTGGCAAATAAATATTGTGTTCAACTTTCCGGGGACCCCCGATATACCCCAGAAAGTCTCCGACTTTCCGGGGACCCCCGATGCAATATGGCGGGAACACCGGGCAATCACGAATTCGACAAAGGCATGAATGAAATGAGACGTATGATTTTCGGCGGTAATCATCCTGACGGCCCGTTCCTTGAAAACCCCTGGCGCGGCGCTCTGTTTCCCTATGTGTCGTCAAATGTCGTTGACGCAAAAACAGGAAAGCCTGTCATGCCTCCTTATGTCATCAAGGATGTGAGCGGAATGCGTATCGCCTTTATCGGGGCCGTGCTCAAAGACACTCCCTCAATGGTTACTTCCTCTGGAGTCGCGGGTCTTAAGTTCCTGGATGAAGCGGATTCAATCAACAAGTATATTCCCGAACTCTTGACCAAACATGTGGAGGCTGTAATTGCGCTGATACATCAGGGAGGCTACGAGTCTTCGTATCAGGGCGCAACCATGACCGGAAAAACCGTCGGAGGTCCCATTACTGAGATAGTGTCGCGCCTGGATGATAAGGTCGACGTTGTCATATCCGGCCACACCCATTCATTTATCAATGCACTTTTGAAAAACAGGCATGGCAAAGAGATCCTGGTTACACAGGCTTTTTCTTACGGCACTGCTTACGCTGATATAGATCTGGATATAGACCGCACCACCAAAACAATTATAAGAAAGTCAGCGTCTATTGTCACCACTTACGACGATGCGGGCCCCGGGTTGACTCCCGATGCGTCTGTTTCGAGGCTGGTGGCTGCCGCTGAAGCAAAAGTCAGACCGCTTATCAGCAGGGTCATCGGCCAGGCCGCAACAGATATCAGCAGCGCGCAAAACAGTGCAGGAGAATCCGCTCTCGGCAACCTGATTGCCGATGCCCAGCGGCTGGCCTTCGGCGCTGATTTTTCCTTTACAAACCCCGGCGGGATTCGCAGCGACATTCACGAAGGTATTGTAACCTGGGGTCAGCTATACACCGTGCAACCATTCAACAACTACCTTGTAAGGATGAAGCTGACAGGCCGGCAAATATACGACCTGCTGAATCAGCAGTGGCTTAATCAATCTCATCCGCACATGCTCCAGGTTTCGGGCCTCACTTACACCTGGGACGAAACGCGACCTCCGAGCAGCCGCGTTGTCGGGATACGCCGCAACGGCAGGCCGATTAAACCTGCTGAGGAGTATACGGTCGTTGTAAATAGTTTTCTCGCAGACGGCGGCGACAATTTCAAGGTACTGGCAGCTGGAACAGACCGGATAACAGGCGCTGTCGACCTCGATGCCCTTGTAGCCTACATCCGGAAATTACCTCAACCCTTTTCAGCGCACATCGACGGCAGGATCAAAAGAATCAGGTAAGGCCGGTGAATTAGTTAATTGTAATAGCTCGTTAAGAAAGAATAAGTTCCGATCCCGATATCCCAGACACACCTTACTGCTCAGAAGCGAGCATTTCAAGAAATTGATGAGTACCAAAGGAAACTACCAAAGTCGTCTTTTCTGATCCTCACAGCAATCTTACGTACGGACAGAGAGTGGACAAAGCTACTTTCTAACCATAATATGACTTCTCCAATTCACATGGATGAGTTTGTTGAAAAAGGCGAGTTTGGTCATATTCGATATAAAGATAGATTCAATTTTTTTTCTGAGGCGGTAGAATTAACAAACAACTGCAAGGTATATAGTATTGCTGCTACACTAAATAAGCAAGAATATGAGCAATACATACATGAAAAAATAAGAAAAACTTTTTCTATCTACGGATTTTGCTTCATGTTATTGGCTTATATTAATGGACGACAAGCTCAGCATATGAAGTTTAGGGAAAAGATTGCGTATCTTTTTGATTATGCACCACACAGAAATCATATTATGGTCGCACGCGATAGAATATTAGAATGGGAGAAGGAGAATAAATTTATCAAAAATATGGGTTCACTCACATTTGATGGTGATGTAAATATTTCCGCGCTTCAGGTTGCCGATATTGTCGCTTGGGGAGTTCGTAGAAAAATTAGCAATATTCAGCTTAATAAAGGATTTGAACCTATAGAGAATTTATTTAACAAAGAACATCATATGCAATACGGATGGGAGAGCGATTTTCTCAAAGGTTTTGCTGACGATATAAATCAGATAGTACCTGAGCTTACATGATTTCTTTAGTTCACGATAAATCATCCACCAAACTGACAAAACTTCAAAGAAAATTAATTGAAGGAATAGAGGATGTATTGTCATTTGGCAAAGTTAAGAAGAAGAAAAAACTGATACGTGTGGTCAAAACCGTTACACAAAGTCCTTGGGCAGCCATTAGAAAAGGGACAGGCAATGAATAAAGATAATGTTGATGAATTTGACTATCCTACGCGAGATGGGGGTAATTCCGGGGACACAATATTTAATTCTTAACAGGGAAAGGGAAGATAAGTAATGTGTCCCCGGAATTCATCATAATGGGGAAAACAACCTTTGTCGAAATCAATGAGCAGCTATTCCCCGTCCACTGGATTTTTTTGTTAAGCGTTGTGTTGCTTTCGTCAAATCAAGTAAAGATCTCAGTGCATCATTTACAGCGGCTGAATCTACAAATGCCTTGGCTATATCCGGCTCAAGCATGACAACATTAGCCCCTTCGGATAAAATGCGTTTGTAATACTTTCCCCGAACAGCTCTTGAATAATCAAAATGATATTCAGGTCGTAATTCTTCTTCTGCCTTTTTTGCTTTAGTCTTCATGTCGTTTCCTTTCATGCGCGGTTGCAGGCCGCGCACTGATAATACGTATTGTTTTTCCTCTCTCGGTATGTGCTACTACAAGCAGCCGACTATGGGAAGAGTAGCCGACGGTTATTAATCTCTTCTCGTCATCGGAGTGGTCGGGGTCATCAAAAGTTGCCGATAACGGATCATAGAAGACCGTTACAGCTTCATCAAAAGGCACCCTATGCTTTCCAAAGTTCTTTTTTGCCTTTTCTCTGTCCCACTCGAACTGCATAAGCTATTCTATCATTATTTCAGACCTTTCCGGTAGACGAAGCTGTCCAGTCAGAATTGCCAGCATCTAGTTGCCTGACTAACCACCCGCCAGGTATTTTTCGGGGTTTTCTGTTATGCATTTCATCACCAGGTCATTATCAAGCCCCATTGCGACAAGACGGGAAGCCGCCTCAGGCACGCTCATAACACCCCCCATGAGTCTGCCTATGCTATCAACAACACCCTGAGAATATAAGGCTGTTTTAGACGCCTTCACTGAATCGGAGACAATGATAATTCTTGAGGGGTTCTTTGTTTTGAATATCAGATCAATTGTTGCGGAATGGAGATGGTGTGCATCAGCTATTACTTCAATGTAGACTTCCGGGTTGAGAAGTCCGAATCCTATTATGCCCGGTTCGCGGTGATGGAAAGGGCGCATTGCATTAAAAATATGCGTAATACCGCGCGCCCCCGCATTGAATCCTTTCTCGGCCTCATTGTAAGTGGCCTCTGAATGTCCCATGCTCGGAATAATTCCTCTATCAGCAATTTTTCTTATTATCTTTGCGGCCCCGTTCATCTCCGGGGCAATAGTCATGATTTTAACCATATCTCCGAATCCCTCAAGAAGCTCCTGCAAATGATATTCGGCAGGCTCCAGGAATACCATTGCGTTCAAAGCTCCGCACCTTGAAAAATTAAGAAATGGTCCCTCAAGATGGACCCCCGTAATCCTGGCCGATTCAACAACGGTCTCCTCTTCCTGTTGACTTTCATACCGCCTGATGACCGTCGCCCGACGCTCGACACCTCTTGCCTTTTGCTTCTCCATTGCCTTCCTGACTGTTTCCATGTTCTGTCTCATCACTTTTATTGTTGCGGGGTAGATTGTGAGGATGATTTCAGAAACTCCAAGCGACCCATGAATATCAGCTATTGACAGGATATGCTCTTCGATGCTGCTTCTCGTGTCGTAACCGCCGATACCATGAGTATGTATATCGATAACCTTCATGAAATTATCTTACCATAGAAAGACATGGAAAGAGCCCGGCCTTTTGCCTTTAGCATTGTGTTTTGCTATAGTTACTTTTAGAAGTGCCTATCGGGAGGCAAGAAAATGATTTTCCTGGGTAAGTGGACGCGGGATTCACTGGAGGACGCGCTGCGCGGGTCCTCATCGTTGTATACCGCGGGGGAACGCATACTTCGCCTTTCCTCACTTCTTCTCGGCGTGGCCTACAAAGAATCGACCCTGATCGGCGACATCGATACGCCGGAAGTGCTGGTAATAAATCTTGAGGAGATCGACTGCGTCACTTTCATTGAGTATGTCGAAGCCATGCGTTTATCGGTCTCGTTTCAGGAGTTCGAAAAAAATCTGAAAATGGTAAGATACCGCTCCGGAAAAGTCGCCTTCCCCGCAAGAAAGCACTTCTTCACCGACTGGATTGAATTCAACAAGGACCTCGTTGACGAAGTCACCGGGCTTATAGGAGGGCAGAAAACCGTGTACATCCGCAAACAATTGAATGTCACGGAGGACGGAACTTCGCTGGTATACGGCATTCAGCCCTTCTGGCGCGAGATTGCCTACATACCTTCCTATGCTATTGATGATGCGCTCGTTGATGCCCTTCAGACGGGAGACTATATAGGCATTTACTCGGGCAGACCGGGTCTTGACGTTTCACACGCCGGCATTTTTATAGTGGATGGCGACAAAGCCTGGCTGAGGCATGCATCATCCGTAAAAGAGCAGAGAAAGGTGATCGACCAGGATTTCAGGAGCTACATGACTGCCAAACCGGGGATCATTGTGCTGAGACCGAAATAGCCGGACACGTCGGGCGCCAATGTCAATGCGTATTGCCGCATTCAGGTCCCATGCTTTAATGCAGCTATGTCTTTCCGCATCCACCACAGGAACAACAGACCCGGCAGCGCCGATATCGTAGCAAGCAGAAAGAACTGGGCCCAGCCCACCAGTTCGACAACATATCCCGACGTGGGCGCTATAAATATCCTTCCCAGTGCGGCGATCGATGATAGCAGGGCGTACTGGGTCGCACTATATCGCTGACTGCACAACGACATGAGAAAAGACACAAATGCAGCCGTTCCCATGCCCCCGCACAAATTTTCAAAAGCTACGGCAGCTATCATCACAGGATAGCTTTTTCCAGCCCACGCAAGCACCATAAATGACAGGATAGATACCGACTGCAGTATGCCGAATATCATCAGCGATTTATAAAGACCGAGCCTGACCATAAGCGTACCGCCGAACAACGCTCCTATGATCAGTGAAACGAGTCCCAACCCCTTATTTATCGTGCCTACATCGGTCGGTGAAAACCCGAGACCCCTTATCAGGAACGCGGTCGTCATGGTGCCTGCATATGCGTCACAGATTTTATACAACACGATTACCATGAGGATACCCAAAGCCGAGCGGCGCGAAAAGAAATCTTTGAGCGGCCCCCATGCAGCCTCACGCACACTTCCCGGCGGTGCGATTCTCTCGCCGGGTTCAGGCCCCATCGCGGTCGCGGCCATGCAGGCAATCATTACCATTGCCATAAAAAGATATGTGTTACGCCAGCCTATTCTGTCGGATAAGATAAGCGCCACCGCGCCGGACACAATCATTGCGACGCGATAGCCCATGACAAAAACAGCGGCCCCTATGCCGCGCTCCTCCTCATGCAGCACATCGGTCCTATATGCGTCAACGACAATGTCCTGAGACGCGGACGCAAAAGCGACCAGCAGCGCAAGCGCCCCCATAACAGCAGGGCACTCCCGCGGAGAACCGAAGGCCATTGCGGCAATGCCGCCTAGAAGAGATATCTGTGCAATAAGTATCCACCCTCTCCTTCTTCCCAGCCAGGGCGGTACAAAACGGTCCATAACCGGCGACCAGATGAACTTCAGCGTGTAGGGCAGGCCGACAAGCGCGAACACGCCGATTGTGCGCAGATTGACTCCGGCGACTGCCATCCACGCCTGCAATGTTCCGCCGGTCAGCGCGAGCGGCAATCCGGAGGAGAATCCCAGCAGCATGACCGCAGCAATGCGGCGGCTGCGAAATACCTGAAGATAAGCAGAAAGATTATAGGGCATATGCAATAGGCTATTGCCTATGTTTGATTAATCTCCCGGAAAAGCTCCTTTAAAACCTTCTCTATTTCCTCGTAGGTCATCCATCCCTTCTCGAAAAAAATACTTCCTATCACTCTGTGAGGATTTCCGGACAGGTTATCATCTACCTGCTCCGAGAGGGCCAATTTGAGCTGTTCCGGAGTTATGAAGCCCCTATCGACTGCTATTTTGCCGAACCTGGGAGAATGTTGTTTTGTAATTCCCCTGACTCTCTCTCTCATTGCTCACCCCTCTGACGCTCAACTCCCTATGCTGTTAAGTTTCACCGGCAGCCGACCCGTAAAATCCATTTCCCCTTTCAGACACTTTATAACTGCCTCCTGCGCCTGAGGCGCCGGCTCGTAAGCCGCGATTAGTATATCAGCTTCCCCGAAATAGCGCAAAACATAGGGGCTGCCGAAGGAGACAACAATAGATATCTTTGCCAGCTTTATCAATCCGGCTATTTTCTCCGTGTCCTTATCTGCAAGACCTGAGCTTCCTTGCCAGGCGGCGACACTGGTAAACAACGCAAAGAGGACAGTCTCGTCCCGGAACGCATTTGCATCGCGCGTCCCCGCGAAGTACCTCAGATAGTCTTTCAGCGGCGACCCTGATGAAAGCCGTGGATCTCCCGCGATGATAAGACGGACATCTCCTGTTTCTTTCACCGGCAGCAGTCCCGGCGCATGTTTCACCAGCGTAATTGATTTGCCGGCAATGGCTGATGCCGGCCCCGTATGCCTGACGTAGTCGGCTTCTCTTCTCACAATGTGTTTCAGGCGCTCTTTTGCTTTCATTATGCGTACCACCGCATTGTTCACAGTCCCCTCTTCGACTTCTCCGGAAGTGACCGCAGACCGCAACCTGGCTGCCGCAAAATGAGCGTCAGAGGGATGCAGCAGAATGTCAGCCCCTGCATTGATACACTTTACAGGGGCCTCCCCCGTGTCGCCCAAGGCACGCATATCGAGCGCATCTGTCAGAATAAGACCACTAAAGCCGAGTTCGCCCCGCAGGAGGTCATGCATAATCTTTCTTGAAAAAGTCGCCGGCCTATCATCCAGGGACGGGACCGCCAGATGCCCTATCATTATACTGCGCACCCCGGCTTCGATAGCCTTGATAAAAGGAACAAGATCGATGTTCTTCAGATCAGCCCGCGATTTTTTAATGACCGGCAGGGCAATATGCGAATCAATCGCCGTATCGCCGTGACCCGGAAAATGTTTCGCACAACTGATCAGCCCCGCGCGCTCCAGTGCCCTGATATATGCCGAGCCGAACCACGACACCGTTGCAGGATCATCCGAAAAAGCCCTCGTGCATATTATGGGATTGTCAGGGTCCTGATTGACATCCAGGACAGGGATCAGAGGCATATTGATTCCATTGTCGATCGCTTCTTCTGCGACACCTTCGAGGGCGTTTTCAAGAAGCAGCGCATCTTCGGCATTCCCGCTGTCCAGTGCCGCAGCTACCGCCATAGGACAGGGAAACGAGGTCGCCCCTCTTATCTGCTGTCCCGCGCCCCTTTCAATATCCGATGCAATGAATAACACAATATCGGCAAGGGACTGGAGCTCGCGAATAAAATCCCCTGTTTCACCCCTTTTGCCGCCAAAGACGATGAACCCGCCGATACCTTTTCTTACAAGCTCAATCAGTGACCGCCTGTAGGAGGCCTTATGGATCTCGTCTCCGTTGAGCCTGCTGATGACAAGTTGATAGAGGCGCTTTTCGAGCGATTCAGGCATACCGGTCAACATGGTGGAGTTTAACAAATTCCGCGCCTGGCCTGCACTCTACTCTACTCCCAGGCTTTTATCATAAAGCTCTTTTCTGCTGAGGCCGTATTCATCTGCAACAACTTTTACCGCCTCTTTTCGACCCCTGCCCTTTTTCATCAGTGACTTGATTTCGCTTAAAGCCTCTTCCATTCGCGCCCCAAAAAGTCTTTTGCCTTCCACAAGTATCACATATTCACCCGCTATTGTCAGGTGCTCCAGCTCTTCGCGTACGGCAGTAAGCGTTCCTCTGATCGTCGCCTCATGCAGCTTCGTGATTTCTTTCACAACCACTGCCTCGCGGGGGCCGAAGATCGTCTCCATGTCCAGGAGCGCTTCGAGCAGACGGTGGGGGGCTTCGTAAAAAACGAGGGTCCTGGGTTCGTATTTGAGACCGACCAGTTCTTTTTGCCGCTGGACTGTTTTTGACGGGAGAAACCCTATAAAAGTGAATTCTTCCGTGGAGAGGCCGGAAATAGAGAGAGCGGCAGTAAGAGCGGACGGACCCGGGACCGGGACCACTGTAATCCCTTCCTCAATGGCCCTCCTGATAACAACGGCTCCAGGATCGGAGATACCGGGTGTGCCGGCATCCGAAATAACCGCAACCGACGACCCTTCGCGCAGCTTTGAGACAATTTCTTCAGCCTTGATTTTTTCCCGCTCGGACCAGTAGCTTATCAGCGGTTTTCTTATACCGTAGGAATTGAGGAGTTTCAGAGAATGCCTCGTGTCCTCTGCCGCTATATAATCCACTTCCTTGAGTATCTTCAGCGCCCTGAGCGTTATGTCATCAAGATTGCCTATCGGCGTTGCAACAATGTAGAGCGTTCCACCTGACAAGGCTACCGCTTCACAAGGGCGTCTTTAAAAATGTTAAGCCACATGATATGGCTCTTTTCCTCGTTTATGATCTCATCTACGATCTCTTTTTCGCGCACGGCGTCCCTTATTCCGAAAAAGTACAGGAGTGTCTCTTTCTCAAATCCGAGGGCATAATCAACCGCATCATTTATAGTCCTGATACGGTCCATTGAGGGGATTGCTTTGTCCTTCCCCAAAAAGAATTGCGACTCAACGATCGCCCTCAGATACGGGGATATTTCATCCCATTTTTCAGGCTCCTCGTCTCCGACCATTTCCTTCAACTCGGAATATGTTTTTTCATGTCTCAATTCCTTTGCTGCAAGTGTGCTGAAAAGCTTGACCAGTTTCTGGTCCTCTTTAAAACGGTCGGCCATAGCAGTGTAGTACTGATAGCCCAATTTCTCGGTTTGCACCGCCTGCTCAAGCACCTCCCGAATCGTAAAGTTCTCCACAATCCACCTCCGTAAAATAAGTAGCAAGTAGTAAGGGGGAAACCAAAACTTTGCCGGACCAGGACTTCTTGCCTTTCCCGTTACTACTTACTACCGGCTACTTGTTATTTGTCTCTGTTTCGAGCAATTTCCTTAACCGTTTGTCCGCCCTCATTATATCATCCGCATTGTCGCCGGTGATGTCCCACTGGTATTCTCCTTTGGCGGTGCGGTGCAATTTTATCTTTACCGGCTTGCGGGGCTTTATCTGGGATATATCGTGGTCCCTGCTGAACTGCAGCGCAGGTTTCTTGTCATTGTCAGCGGCATATGCATCAGATAACAAACTGCATAAAATAAAAAGCAGAACAAAAAACAATAAATAGAACTTGAACGTCCGGCTTCTATCTTGCATCACCAGCTCCTGTATCTGTTCGTTATGGGAAATCTCCTGTCCCTGCCGAAGGCCCTTGGGGTAATCTTAATGCCGGGCGGGGACTGTCTTCTCTTATATTCGCTGAAATCGACCATGCGTATGACCCTTTTTGTATTCTCCTCCGGGCAATACGGGTTCAGAGTCACGATCTCGTCAAAACTCTTGTCTTCCTCGATATACTTCTTCAGGATGGGGTCAAGCACATCATAGGGAGGCAGCGTATCGGTATCTTTTTGATCATGCTTCAATTCTGCGGAAGGCGCCTTTATAAGCACCCTTTCCGGAATAACTGCTCTGCCTTCTTCCAGGTTTTTCCACTTGCACAGCAGGTAGACCAGAGTTTTAGACACGTCCTTGATCACGGCAAAACCTCCGGCCATATCTCCGTAAAGTGTGGCATACCCCACGCTCATTTCAGACTTGTTTCCAGTGGTCAGAACCAGCCATCTGAACTTATTCGATAAAGCCATAAGCAGGTTTCCCCTGATCCGGGCCTGGAGGTTCTCTTCTGTAATGTCGGCAGGTTTGTTTTCAAAAGGCGGTTTCAGGGCATCCAGGTATGAATCAAATACCGATACGATCGGGATTTCAATCAACTTTATGCCGAGGTTCCCGGCCAGTTCCCGCGTGTCCTCCGCGCTTTCCCGCGAAGTATAAGGCGACGGCATGAATACACCCGTAACATTGTCCGCACCGACGGCATCAGCCGCGATGGCAGCGACAAGAGCGGAATCGATTCCGCCGCTCAGTCCGATGCAAACATCGGCAAACCCGTTCTTATGAACGTAATCTCCTGTTCCAAGGACAAGCGCCCTGTATACCTCTTCTTCCATAGTGAACGGCTTGCAGGGCGACAGCACTTCAGAGTGGAGGATGTTCTGCTCCTTCCGTCCCCCGCGCTTCCCTGCTATAGTGATCTTCTCAACAGATTCGCATCCCAAATCGAAAACCTGCTGCCTTCTTGTAGGCTCCCGGAGGCGCCTGGTGAAAACCGCGTCAAGGTCCAGGTCGGCGATTACCATATCCTCCTCGAACTGTTTGCCTTCCGCAAATACGTCCCCGTTCTGGTCCACTATGAAACTCTGTCCGTCGAAGACCAGTTCATCCTGGCCTCCCACGGTATTCAGATACGCGATGATAACGCTGTTGTCATAAGCGCGCGTGGACAACATTCTCTTCCTGAATTCTCCCTTGCCGATCTGGTAAGGCGAGGCGTTTATATTTATTATAAATTCCGCCCCCGACAGCGCCTGCACCGCGGTCGGTCCCCCCGCATACCAGATATCCTCGCAGATGTTGATCCCGAACAAACAATTTTCCAGTTCATATACCGTATACCTGCTGCCCGCCTGAAAATACCTGAATTCGTCAAAAACTCCGTAAAACGGAAGATGCATCTTATGATAGACGTCCACAAGCCGACCATTGTGCAGAATTGCAGCAGCGTTGTATATATCGTCCGTCCTGTCCACAAATCCGGTTACCACTACAGCGTCACCGGTGCTTTCCCGGATTTCGTTTAGTGCGGCGAGCGTGTCGTCAATGAACTGGGGCTTCAGCAGCAGGTCTTCGGGCGGATACCCCGTGACCGCAAGCTCAGGGAAGACGATGATATCGGGAGAATATTCTCCGGCTTTCTCAATATGGGCAATAATTTTCTTCACATTGCCGTTCAGATCACCCACTACGGGATTTATCTGGCACAATGCAAGACGGGCAGTTTTCATCAGGAACCCTCGCTGTTTTGTAATGGTATCTGAGGCAAATTCAATTTTAGCACATTTTATAGCAAAGTTTTACAGTTCCCCGACCTCTTGAAACCCCTCAGGTCGTCAGGATCAAGCACTATATTCCCGCAGTACCGGAACCGTAAAATAGAACGTGCTGCCCTTGCCTGATTCGCTTTCTACCCATATTCTCCCACCGTGGTGTTCCACTATATGTTTTGATATCGGCAACCCCAGGCCGGTGCCCTTTGGTTTGTCGGTAAGCGTGTCGCCTACCTGTTTGAATTTTTCGAAAACCTTTGGTTGATCTTCCTCTGATATTCCTATGCCTGAGTCCGATACGCTGACAATAATTTCTTCTCCGGATCTCACAGCTCTGCAGGTTACTGTTCCCTTGCTGGTAAATTTTACGGCGTTGGACATAAGGTTTATCATTACCTGTATAAGCTTGTCCCGGTCAGCATAAACAGCCGGAAGGCCTTCCTCTATCTCCTTTGCGAGTTCCAGGCCTGAACGGTCGAAAAGGGAGGATATTGCAGCGACGGACCTTTCTACGATCTCCGAAAGCGAAACCAGTTCATACTTCCATTCAACCTTTCCTGACTCCATTTTAGACAGATCTAGAACCTCATTAATCAACTTGGTAAGCCTTTCGCTCTCTTCCATTACAATCGCAAGATTTTGTCTTACCTGAGCAATACCCTTCTGAACCTTAGGCTCATCAGAAGTTATCCGGGGGAACAATAAAGACTCAAACCTGTTATTTATAATATTTGCAAAACCGAGGATTGATGTCAGGGGTGTTCTCAATTCATGAGATACGGTAGACAGAAACGTGGACTTCATTTCGTCAAGTCGTTTTAGTTCATTATTGGCTTTCTGGAGTGCTGCAGTTCTCTCCATTACCTTGCTGTCGAGTTGCTCTATTGCCCGCTCAAGTTCGCGGTTCTTCTGCTCAATCTCCTGTTTTGAAGCGAGAATTGCCTGCTCAGCCTCTTTTTTCTCGGTAATGTCTCTTATTATGCCTGTGAAAAACACTTCTTCCGTTGTCTCCCATTTTGCGGTCGTGAGTTCAATAGGAAACTCACTGCCGTCTTTTCTCAATCCTGAAACCTCTAAGGCTTTGCCTTTATGATTCAGCTTGCCGGTTCCTGTCAGCAGATTATTGATTGCCTGGCGATGAGCTGCCAAGTATCTCCGAGGCAGTATAAACGACACGTCCTTCCCGTAAACTTCATTGGCTGTATAACCGAAGATTTGTTCGGCTCCTTTGTTCCATAAAATTATCTTCCCCTGCGAGTCGATCGATATAATTCCGTCCGTGGCAGTCTCCACTACTGAACTCAAACGTATCTCACTATTTTTCCGAAGAATTTGATAAAGCATCACACTTTCCAGCGAATAGGAAAGGTTCTGTACTGCTATGGATAGCATCGTAACTGACGGGTCGTTGATTTTAATGTTTCCATCTTTAATGGTGCCGACAAACATTCCACGAGTTCGGGCCTGGGTTGCCAGCACATGCAGGATAAGCTTTAGCCCGGAGAGTTTTGATGGGATAACTATGGAGTGGTTCTGCCTGAGAGCCCATGCAAAGGTACCGTCTTCTATGCATTGGTTAACTTCAGACCGCAACTCTTCACTCTTCGATTCAGGTTCGCAGCGTGCCATGCAGAAGCTTGCGTCTTTCTCTTCTATGAGATAAAACGCCAGCGCTTCAAACGGAAGCAGTTGCTTTATATGCGTCAACCCGACATCCAGAATATTAAATGGGTCTGTACTATCAAGCACATACTTATTGAATTCTCTACCGGATACAATTTCGCTCACATAGTCGAGCAGGTTTGCATAGGCATCCTCTATATGGTCTACACGTTCTTGCAGAACTTGAATTTGTATGTCTTTTTTTGTATGTTTCTTCATTTCCCCGATGGCATGATAATCTGCATCGCAATTTCCACATGCTGCGACGCTTGTTTAAACAGAAACGGCAATATTGAAGTCTGAAATGACAGTTTTGCCCACGCTTCCTCAGAAAGGCGGGGAATGTACTTCTCGCCGCTGCTTCCTAATTGCATGGCGTGAGCCAGTATATCGGCAATATGGATGGTAGCAGCTTCAACCGGACACCGTGATGCTTTGTCAGGATTGTGGTGGTATTCTACTGCTTCGGTAAGGTTTTGCGGAAGTTTCCACTCCTTTAGAAGGAGGCCGCCGACGTCAGTATGGTCGAATCCAAATGCCTCCCTTTCTGCCTTAAAGAGTAGTTGTGGTTGCTTCGTTATCTGATACAATATATTACGGCATTCAACCGGCATCTTTGTGTACATTATCAGACGTCCTATGTCATGCAGTATCCCGGCTGTGAAAAATGTTTCTACGTTCGGCTCTCTTCTGTATCCGGCCATGACTCTGGCAATTACACCGCAGGCTATTGAATGCCGCCAGAAGGTCTCCATGGTAATAAGGTCTTCAGGTAAACCTTTAAAAAGCCGGACTACCGAAGTCGCAAGGGCAATATCTATTATTTGCTTCGTGCCTATGATTAATACAGCTTTGGATATGGTTTCAATCTTTGAAGGAAAGCCGTATAAAGGGCTGTTTGCCAGCTTGAGTATACGCACGGTAAGCCCCGGGTCTTCACTTATTATATTGCCTATGTCCGTTACTGAACTGCGCCGGTTATTTACCGCATCGTTAAGGCTACGGAATACCGCGGGAGGTGAGCATATCTTTATGTTGTCTCTTATAAGAGAGGCTAACTGGATTGCCATCAAACACCGTGTAGTCTGTCTATTTTATTTTGAACACTCAGGCGGAATATCTCTTCAGTAACCGGGGAATTGTTTAAGTCGTTAAAGACGAATAGTTCCTGAATCTCTTTCTTTGCCTTGTAAAGAGTTTCCTCGTCAACCTGAATCACGACGTCTTCCTGAACGTCGCCGCCTTCGGCATCCCCCTCTATATCAACTTCAGTAACCCCCCAGGACTTAAAGATGGTTATGTGTTTCCGGCATATTTCCACTCCTTCGCCTAACAACAGCCGACCAGTTATGTCATTGACAGCACTCTTTAAAACCATGCCCGGCGTTAACTTATTTGTAGGAATGATTGCCATTGCTTATTTGCCTTCTTCTCCTCATTATGGAAGTTTGGGTTACAGTCTTACTTCAAAAAACCTCTAACGTATATAACATTTTAAAATATTGCGGAAAGTATAGCACTTTAGAGAATGCTTATCAATAATAGGGCAATAACTCAATGACTCAAGCCCACAAATAAGGAACAAAGGCTTCGGGGTCAGGTCTTGGCACTTGAATTAAATAGAAATCGCATTTATTTACGACGTTCATGGATGCATTACTCGTCTTCCTCTCCTCTGATCACTTTTTCCGCCAGCGTCCTGCATACTTCGGGCACCAGAAGCCTGATCTCGCCCATCTTGCCTATGTTGACCGGGTAAGGGCTGACTTTGGAAGACCTGATCACTACCGGTATCTCACCGCTCTCCAGAAGGTCCTTGACCATCTCCGCCTCAAGGGGATCGCACGTCACCAGGACTTCCACCCACTCTTCACTCACCGCTTCTTAACCTTCTTCCTGCTTCTGCTCCTCTTTATTCTCTACAGGCAGCAGGATATAATCATCGCCTTCCCTGACAACCCTGAAACCGAATTCATTGACCGACTCAGTCAAAGGCCTGCCCAATATCAGGCACAGGGCATCATCAGGCACACTTAATTTTTCTACAAGAAAGGGACGTATATATGTGTCGTACTGAAGCATATCCATAATCTCTTCAACGGCATTTTCGTCCCCTCCGGCAAGACTTTCAAACGCCGCTGAAAGCGCTCCGTATGAGCACTTTTCTTCATGCTTCGCAATAATATCCAGGAGTACGTCGACGCTGCCGAAGAGTTCCTTTCTGACCAGGGCATTCTTCTGAAGGCCGCCGTAAAGGTCCGCCCGCTGCCAGCACTTGTATTGCCTGCATTGTAAAGGCCTGTTTCCGTAAATACCGCATCCCCCGTCGTCGCTATAAAAGATACAAACAGGACTATTTTCTTTGCCCCGTATCTTGATAATTTCCATGAAGGACTCATATATCTGTCCATCCTCGTGAGAGCGCACCAGTTCTCCTGCTCTTATGGTATAAGTATTTTCATGAGAAAGCACTCCCGAGGTAAAAAGATCCAGGTCTTTTTTCAGCAAAGAAGGGCCCGACCCCTTGCAACAGGTCCCGCACCGTATACAACTGGTCCTTTTCTGCAGGCACATCTTCTTCGGCTTGTCTTCGTTTTCCATTTCCTGGGGCGTAATTATCTCGAACTTGTCATTTTCTATCTTTCTTTTCATCACTTTCCTCCTTTTAGGGCTCGCGAATAAAGGACTTGCACATTGATGCATCTCATCTTCAAGTCAGCTTTGACCCAAATCTGAGCGCCTGAATGCGTAAGTCATTTATTCGTGAGCCCTTACTGCCTCATCCAAGAGTTCTACTATATGTTTTATTTGCCGTCCTTTTATGCTGCTTCTTAACTGAAGAATACAATTCGGGCAAGAGGTGACTATCATGTCAGCCTCCTTGTATCCCGCCACCCTTTTCTCCAGAAGAGTTTTGGACATATCCGGATATAATAACCTAAATGTGCCTGCAAAACCACAGCAACCCTTTTCCGAATCGATGGGATTGACTCCCATGGACTTCAGGAGCTTTCTGGGCTCGGCATGCACGCGAAGACCGTAGAACGCATGACAGGGATCATGATACGCCGTATGCAACGCAGCATCGCCCATGTTCTTTTTTATTTCAGGCAACGCTCCGCTGAGAAACTGGGTCGCTTCCAGTGCGTTCTCTACGCTGTCGCCGACTATTCTCCTGTATTCATCCTTTATAAAATAAACGCAGGTCGGACAAAGACCGATGACCGCTTCCACGCTCATTTTTTTAAATGCCTCCACATTCCTTTCGGCAAGTTCGGCAGCGTCCTCTTCGAACCCCAGGCTGAGCAGCGGAGCTCCACAGCATACTTCACTTTTCGGCAGCACAACATCGTAATTCATGCCTGTCAGAATCCTTATAAGCGAGATGCCGATTTGCGGGTAGAGAAAATTTACAGTACAGCCCGCAAAAACAGCAACCCTTCCCCTCGGTCTGGCGACCTTGAAAAGAGATGCGCCGTCCCTAAGCGCGGGACCCGAAATGTTTATCCCCATTTCATGCAGCACTCTGAAATGCCGGAGCTTTTGAAGCGGCAGTATTTCTCCTATACCGTCAAATAATTTCAGCGCCCTGAACCCGGCCGATGCCCGCTTGAAAGCAAGCCTGGCTGCAATGCCGATAAATCTTCTTTTATTTGCCGATGTCCTCAGACTCTTCCTTCCCTGGTATATGGCATCAGTGATCCTTATCCCGAGAGGACAAAGCGTATTGCACGCCCCGCAAAGCATGCAGCTGAAGATTCTTTCATCAAGCGTCTCTGACGGCCCGAGTTCCCCCTCCATGTATTTCTTGAGCAGAATAACGCGACCACGGGCACTCATTCCCTCGGTCGCATCCTCGCCATACGTAGGGCACAGCGCCTTGCATCCGCCACACCGCACGCAATGGTCCAGAGATGTTGTTTCCATGCCCGACGCCCTATTCATTCAGCTTCCCGCTCCTGAAGCCCTCAAGATCGACGCTCACATACTTAAACCCAAGCGCTTTAAGCTTTCTGACCACAGATTCCCTCAACTCTTTATCAAAGAAGCCGGGCAATTCTTTCGCATCAACTTCTATCTTTGCCGTCTCGCCGTCACTCCTCACCCTGAGGTCGCCGAACCCGAGTTTTTTCAGAAATGATTCCGCCTCCTCCACTCTTTTAAGTCTGTTCTTCGTAATCCTGACCCCGTAAGGGAAGCGCGATGAGAGGCAGGGCGATGCAGGTTTCGACCATGTCGGAAGCCCCAACTCTTTTGAGAACGCGCGTATTTCATCCTTCGATAGTCCGGCTTCCAAAAGGGGGCTCCTGACTCCATGTATGGCCGCGGCCTGCATGCCGGGCCGCCAGTCCGCAAGGTCGTCATGATTGCTGCCGTCAATGACGAACCGGTATTCTTCAGCACGCGCAATAGCGGCCAGCCTTGAAAAAAGTTCATCCTTGCAGTAGAAACACCGGTTTCTCGGGTTGCAGGTAAAATCAGGATTGGACATCTCATCAGTAGTGATCACCCTGTGCACGGCATTGATTGTTCCAGCCAAGGCCGCGGCATTTTCCAACTCTGCCGCAGGCATAGTGTCGGAATACGCGGTCACAGCCAGCGTGCGCACACCGGACTCTTTCATCACCTTGAGCAGAAAAGTGCTGTCGACCCCGCCCGAAAAAGCGAGTACCGCCGATTCGATTTCACGAAGGATGGATAACAACTTTTGATATTTCATAAAAACTCGCGGCGTTACAAAACCACAGCCCGTAAGCCGTCTTCAGAGAATTGTAATTTCGTAATTCTCCTGGTGAAACCTCATATCCTCTTTTATAATGAGCTCAATGCCGTAGCCGCTTTCAATTTCCTCGATGCCCTGCCGCTCCTCATAGGAAAGCAGTTCTGCGACAGCGGGATTGGCCTTGATCATCGCCATCGTGCCCCGGGCCAGATTCATCTTTCTCACTTTTCTGAATATCTCATAAGTGACCGTCCGGGCAGATTTGACAAACCCTCTTCCTTCGCAATACGGGCACTGTTCGCACAGCACGCGCCCCAGGCTCTCACGGACCCGCTTTCTCGTCATCTGGATGATGCCGAGCTCGGAAATATTGTAAATAGTATTCTTGGCCCTGTCCCTTTTCATGGCTTCCACAAAAGCCTTAAAGACCTTTTCCCTGTTCTCCACTTTTTCCATGTCTATGAAATCTGTAATAATTATGCCTCCCAGATTTCTCAGCCTTACCTGGTATGCTATTTCCTTGACAGCCTCAAGATTGGTTTTCAAGATGGTGTCTTCCAGATTCTCTTTGCCTACGAACTTCCCGGTATTGACATCGATAACAGTCATCGCTTCCGTCTGGTCAATAACGATATAGCCCCCTGATTTGAGCCACACCCTCCTGCCCAGGGCCCTTGAAATATCGACTTCGATCCCGAAGGCGTCGAACATAGGCTCCCTGCCCTCATAAAGTTCGAGCTTGTCAATGACCCGCGGAAAATATGTTTTGGCAAATTCTTTCAACCTGTCATATTCCTCGGGAGAGTCAATGACCAGCCTTTCCACATCATGGCTCATAAAATCCCGGACACTTCTGAATACCAGGTCAAGATCACTGTAAAGAAGGTTCGGGGCGGAGACCTTGTCTTTTTTCTTCTGTATGCTGTCCCACAGCAGGAGCAAAAACTCGAGATCACGCCTGATCTCATCGGGAGTGGCATCCTCGCAGGCCGTTCGCATGATGAGGCCGAACCCCTTGGGTTTCATCTCCGCCGCGATGTTTTTCAGTACTGTCCGCGCCTCTTCATCCTCGATACGCCTTGATATGCCGACATGTTCGACATTGGGCATGAGCACTACATATCTTCCGGGAAGAGTGACATACGAAGTTACACGGGCCCCTTTGGTGCCAATAGGGTCTTTTGAAACCTGAACAAGCAGTTCCTGGCCTTCCTGTATCAATTCCTCAATAGGGAGCGATTCATCTTTGAACTCGGTCCTGGCATATAACCCCTTATCTTCCACGCCGTCGAGGAACGTAGAGTAATAATCTTCCATCTCTCTCATTATATCCGCCACATAAAGAAAAGCGGCCTTCTCAAGGCCTATATCAATAAATGACGACTGCATGCCGGGCAATATCTTCAGGACTTTTCCTTTGTAAATGTTTCCCACAAGGCTCGTGTCCCTCTTCCTCTCTATATATTGCTCCACGACCTGCCCTCCCTCAAGGAGGGCAACCCTGCTTTCCTCTCTAGTAACATTAATGACCAGTTCCGATGTCATATTGTCCCATATTTCCTTAATTCATCATTTATCATTCCGCATTCCTATAATGGCTCTATCCACCCATTTTTCCAACCGTAAAGAGCGTTCCTGGTAATATCCGTCTCCCTGAAATTCAAACCGAAAAGCGCTTCAATCACTTCCCCTAGCCTGACCTTGAGAGTATCACGGTCCCTCAGTACAAGCCTGATGTCTCCGTCGATTGCAACTTCTTCGATGCAAGGGGCTATATCGACTTCCTTTCCGTCCCGCCGGACAATAACAGGAGAGATTCCCCGCCGATCGCCCGGCGCTCCGCCCCTCAAAGCCTCTGTCCCGGACCTCTTTATCGTGTATGCATACCGGGTGATAAAAGTATTAAGGGAAGGCTCATTGACCGGAACAAGCCCCATATTTATTATCCGCATGTCTTCGGGCATCGACCTGTTTATATCTTCCATATAAGATTCTATAGCAAAAGGACTGAAAACCTCCATATCAAAATATTCCCTTTCTCCCGCAACACCTACACTGAGTGACGGACCGAAAGAAACGCGCGGTACAGGATGGAATCCTTTTGAAAAGTCAAAGCGGACCCCCGCCCGCCTCAAGCCTCTGACTACTGCGGTCATCATTTCGAGATGGGACAGATAACGCAGCCTCCCCATCTTCGTGAACCGCACCCTCACCCTTACTTTGGGACACGGGGACACCGGGACACGGGGACACGGGGAAGAAGAAAAAACATTCTCCGCGTCCACGGGTCTCTGCGTCTCCGCGTCCTTGTTTCCGGCGCACCGCAATCCGCAGTGTAAACAGGTTTCCCGGCAGCCAGGGCTTTTTTCCTGAGACAGCGCCCTTTCGTATTCCCCGTAGAGAAAATCTTTCCTTACCCCGACATTTATAATATCCCACGGCAGCCGTTCATCTCTGCCGAAACTTCTTTGCGAGTAGGCCGCGCAATCAATGCCTGTTTTGTCCATCGCTTCCGACCATGCCGGAAAATTGAAATGCTCAGACCAGCCGTCAAGCCGGCAGCCAAACTCCCATGCCTTTGCGATCAACGGTGACAAATTTTCATCTCCGCGGGCGAATGCCGCTTCCAGAAAACTCATCCGCTCGTCATGTCCCTTATACTTGAATTTTCTGCTGCTCAGTGATTCTTTCAGGTAGTGCAACTTCCTTCGTATCTCGTCCAGGCCATCCTGCCCGTGCCACTGAAAAGGGGTGTGAGCCTTGGGAACGAAGGGGGACACGGTGATGCCGATATTCACGAATTTACCCGTGTTCTTCTTCGCGATCTTCAGTGCTGCGGTCGCCATTTGCCCTATTGCTTCCATATCTTCATCGCGCTCGGTGGGAAGTCCCGTCATAAAGTAAAGTTTAAGATTAAGCCATCCCTCCCCGAAAAGAGTTTCCAGTGCCCGTTCGTAATCTTCGTTGGTAAAATCCTTGTTGATGACGCTGCGCAGCCGGTCCGTCGCCGCCTCGGGAGCAATAGTAAAGCCCGTCTTTCTTACCGAGCGGATTTCCTTCAAGACAGACCTTTCAATTGCCTTGACCCGTAAAGAGGGCAGCGACAATGCGATTCTCGATCCGCTGAACTTTTTATTGAATTCTCTTATTACCGGCAGCAGGCAGGTATAGTCACCGGCACTCAAAGAAGTGAGAGACACCTCGTCATGGCCTGTATTGCTCAGTGCCTCCGCGGCAATCCTCAATATAGTCTCAGGGCTCCGCTCTCTCAGGGGACGGTAAATTATCCCGGCCTGGCAAAACCTGCATCCCATGGGGCATCCACGCGAAACTTCGATGTTGACCCTGTCGTGCACGATCGATGTATAAGGCACTACAGGCTTGACAGGATAAGCCGCAGCATCGAGGTCGTCGACGACTAGTCTGCTTGTCCTGTGCGCGGGGCCGTGCAAAACCGGCACGTAAAACCCGTCGAGTGCAGCTATCTCGCGCAATAAAGTCTCACGCCTTCCGTCGCCTTCCACTTTCCACCTGTGCACTGTATGGGCAAGGGAGACTGCAGCGTTCTCTCCGTCGCCGACAAGAAATGCATCGATATAAGGGGCCATGGGTGCGGGGTTGACAGTGCATGGCCCTCCTGCAATTACCAGGGGGAGATGTCCTTTTACATCCATTCTCTCCGCCGTACGCAGCGGCATGCCGCCAAGGGCAAGCATGTTCAGTACTGTCGTATACGACAGCTCATACTGCAAACTGAATCCCACTATATCAAAATCCCTGATCGGGGCATGCGATTCGAGGGCCGGAAGCAGCAATGACGAATCTTTCATGTGCGCTTCGAGGTCGGGCCAGGGGGCAAAGCACCTCTCCGAGCAAGCATAGGGCAGTCCGTTGATGATGTCATACAGTATTTTCAATCCGAGATGAGACATGCCGATTTCGTATGTATCAGGAAAAGCCAATACAAACCGCGCCCTTCCGGCAGCCTTTTTTTCATCACCGGCCGGGGAAGGTCTGATTGAATTATATTCGCTGTTTATGTAGCGGCTGGGTCTCTGGAAAGAAGAAAAAATCACTCTTTAAGATACCATCTGAAGGGAAGTTTGAGCAAGGAGACCTTGCCCCACTCTCATACACTGAACCGTTTGTTTTTTTAATCCGACATCCGGAGTTTCAAACAGTTCACTGTATGAGAGTTGCAGGAACAGATTTCAAATTTACTTTTTTTTAGCCGCTTTCGCTGTTTTCTTCTTGACAACCGTCTTTTTTGCGACAGGTTTTTTTGCCGCAACTTTTTTGGTTATTGTTTTCTTAACGGTGGTCTTCTTGGCAGCAGTTTTCTTGACCGCTTTTTTCTTCGCAGGAGCAGCCTTCTTAGCAGCCGGTTTCTTAGCTGCCGCCTTTTTTACTGTTGTCTTTTTTACTGTGGCCATTATTAGTCCTCCCTTATTTTTGATATACATATTACCTGTTAGATTCAGAAAGTTCAAGAAAAATCTGCACTTTTATAAAAAAAGTGCGTTGTACGCGTTGTTGTTTGCGCTGTGTTAAAATATAAAATAGTGAAGAAAGATTTGGTTTACTCCGTATTGTTTCATCTTATGCTTTTTCTCCTGGCCTTCATCATAATTCGCCATACTAAAGCGGTGAAGGCACCCGCTCCTTTCGTCGCAACGATCATTACTCCTGAGGAACTGCGGGGAAGAGAAGCACCGAAAATGCCCCGGGGTCGACAGGAAAAAAACCTGCCCAGAATGCCGCGGATCCCGAAGGATATGCCGGCCCCGCAAGAATTCTCTGCAATCCCCTCGTCCCCTGCCCCGGCAAAAAAATCAAGTTCCGCTGCTCCCGCGGAAAAAGCCGCAGCGGCAAATGCCTCTCGCGACCAGTCTCGCGGCGGCCCTGAACCCGCTCTCAGGCAGGATGCAGAGGGCATGGCGCAACCGCTCACCAAAGGAGGCGCAGTAAGAGGTCCCTCTCAAGCAGGCGGGCAGTTCCCGTCTGCCAGAACAACGAGGGACAGACTTTTCGATAAAGATGTTATTGCCAAATCCTCGCCCAGGGAGACGGGAAATTCGAAAAATGATAATGCCGTCTCATTCGATACGAAAGAATACAAATATTACGGGTACATGCAGCGCCTTCGTGAAAAGATAGAAGGAGCATGGAAATATCCTTATGAAGCGGAACAAAAGAAAATTAACGGCGAACTCTACATAAAGTTTACCATCAGAAAAGACGGGAAACTCGCCGCAGTCGAACTGGTGCATACTTCCGGATATAAATTCCTCGATGACGCGGCAATCAGGGCACTCAGGGATGCCGATCCTTACTGGCCGCTTCCGGACAGCTGGAAAGAGGATTCACTCACCATTACCGGCCGCTTCATTTATTATTTCTCCAATACGTATATACGCTAAGCCTTCTTTGCCGCACTCGTCATATGAACTTTTTACGAGACCGTCCTCTTTGCTATAATTGGTAATGAAGCGCAGGTTATATCTGAAAGTAGGAGACAGGGTCAGCCATGTCAAATACCGGTTCTGGGGGCACGGAGAGGTAATCGAGGAAAAGCACTCGAATCTGCCGGGAGGATTTTGCCTCGTAAGGATTCTCTTCCAGGACGGCAAAGAGCGCTCCTTTATAAACGACTTGAACAGTGAACTCTGCTGCTACTTTGCCGGTGTCAGGCTGCTCGAAGGATTTTCACCATGGGAAACATAATTCATAATTGCCTTTATTGTTCTATTACTCGCGGCGTAATGAATATGAGTTGTTCACTTGTACTCAGCGTTCTGGCAGTGTGTCTGAACAGTGCCCCCAGAATAGGTATCCTGGAAATACCCGGGATACTGTCCTCGCTTTCCTGATCATTGGTTTTGAGAACGCCGCCGATAACGACCGTCTCTCCATCCCTGATCAGCACCTGCGTAGTCGCCTCATTTGTATTTATCGTCGGCAGCCCCTGCGAGGTCTGCGAAAAATTAGGTTGATTATTATGCGCCTCTATATTAAGCAGAATGGACTTATCCGGGCCGACCTGGGGTGTCACTATCAGATCAAGACTGGCATCAATAAACTGGACCTGGGTGCCGAACTGGGAAACGGTAGAATATGGTATCCTTTGCCCCTGCTTGATCACGGCCTTTTCATTATCAACCGTCATAATCTTCGGATTTGAGATAATCTTGCCCGTTCCGTTGGATTCGAGCGCAGATATCCTCAAGTCCAACCCTAAAGTTTGAGAAGCATTCAGAAGGCCCAGCGTAAAGGCCCCTGTAGGAGCGGAATTGGTGCCAAGATTGACAAGATTAGGGAAAAAAGTGGTTGGGGCTGCGGGTGTGCCCGCGGGAACGGTAGTAAATACACGGGAGCCATTTACTCCGGTTGTGCCCGCAGAGGTAGATCCAAGCGCATTAACGGCCGGATTGTTCCCCTTAGGAGTCCAGAAACCGTTCCACTGTACGCCCAGCTCGCTCGAGTAATTTTTTGAAACATCGACAATCCTCGCCTCGATAAGCACCTGACGGGTCGGCTTGTCAAGGGTCGTGATGAGTTTTCGGATTTCTTCCATGCTCACGGCAATGTCCTTGACAATGATGGAACGCGTCCTCGGGTCCGTGCTGATATTTCCGCGGCTTGTAAGTATCTTCGCCTTGTCAATCGCATCTTTTACCTTATCTACATTGGCGTAGTTCACCACAAAAACTTTTGTTTCAATATTTTCGGACTTGCCGAACAGTTCCTGTGTTTCTACGAACGCTTTATGCTCTTCCTGAAATGTCTTTACTGTCGCGATCCTGATCACATTGCCCTCGATGACCTTGTCGAGGTTGAAGGTCTTCAGGATTATGTCGAGTGCCTGGTCCCAGGGCACATTCAGGAGCTTCATCGTGATTTTGCCCTTGACATCGGGATGGACAACTATATTGTAACCGCTCACATCGCTCAAAAGCCGCATGATCGTCACGATATCTGCATCCTGCACGTCAAAAGAAACCATTGGCGGGGCCGTTTTCCGGGGGTTTTTTTCGTTTCCCTTCACGCCTGCAAAGATTTTAGAAGTTATGCTGACAACCAGTTCATCATCCAGCACATCCACAGAAGCCTTAGCTCCTTCCGTCAGGTCAACGGTAACCCTCAGATTGTTATTCTCGTATTTGTAGCCGATGTCTTTGACCGGCGCTTCAACCGTGGGCGGCAGAGGAGTGCTGATTAAAATATCGGGGATTTCGAGAATAATCCTGCCCTCAAGTTCTATTAATCTCGGATGCGGCATTTCACCGTCACCTTTTAAAACAAGCTGAGCGCCGCTATCGGTCTTCTTAAAGAGCAGTTCAACAATCTCCTCAGCCGGCGCGGATGTCTCTTCGGAGTCTCCGGGCTTGCCCGGCGCAGATTCGGCTCCTGCGGCCTTCACGTCACTTTTTATAGAGAGGGAAAGAGTGGTGTCACTGACTTCGGGCGTTATTGTCGCCGGCGACCGCAGCAAGACATTAAAACGCGCCACGGTAGCAGGCTTCAGTATCTGAACAGGTTCGATTTCGGTGATTCCGGCACGGTCCGGAAATATCTTGTTCGTAAATTTGCCGAGGCGGGCCCTTTCGATATCCACCGTAATCCTGAAGGGGTCGTCCGGACGGTAAATCTTATACGTTATCGGAGCATCGGCTTTAATCCTTATCGTATTGTCCAATATCTCAATGCCGGTAATCTCCGCCTGCTTCAGTTCGCCTTCTGCTGCAAATGACGGCAAGAACGACGCAAGCACAACCGAAACAAACAAGATAAAACCTGCGGCAGACGCACAACCTCTGTTCTTTATTTTCATCCCTCTTCCTCCCTGCGGAGCTTTAGAACCGTATCTTTTGGTTTGATAATTCCTCTATAGTCTTTCAGAAACTCTCTCACTGTAACAGAATCCTTCACAATTTTATATACCTTTCCCCCATGTAATCCGATTTTTTTACCTTCGCTGAGAATATAACTCTTGCCGTCAGGCGCCAGGGCCACTGCATAAAACTCCGACCGGCTCCACAATATTCCCGTCACTTTAAATTCAGAGACGTCATAACTCTCCAGCGGCACAGACCCCTTATTCCTTTCGGTTTCCGGTTTCTGGATCAATGTCGCAAAAGGGTCTCTCCTGCCTTTTGCGTTATATTCATATGCAATAGACGGAACGGCCTTTTCGAAAACATCCGGCAGAGCGCCGGCAGAAGTTGTTCCGGGTCCGGCCTGCGCCTGCACCTTCGGCGCTGCGGCTGAAGGCCCGCGTTGGGAAACAACCTGACGGGACTGCGGCGTTCCGCCCTCCCTGATGGTCCCTGTGCCTGAATGCAATTTATATACGACCGCCGCAGCCGCAATAATAATCACGATCCCCGAGGCTGAAAGTATCAATGGAAGCCGTTTTTTCATTTCTTCCGGCCCTTTTTCAGTAATTCCTTTTTTTCCTGTTCAGGTATAACAGAATACGTCACTGCGGCAAAGCTGACATTCAGCCCCGTCGTGCCCCTGGGGAACATCTTCTGGTCTCCGGCTTTCATAGTGATATTGGATATATTAACAATCCTGTTAAGCCCGGTTATATTGCCGAAAAATTGTCCGAACATATGATACGGTCCGCGCATTTCAACATCAACAGGAATCTCGTAAACTTCATTGCCCGGATAAACATTCCTGGCCCTCGGCTTCCAGGAGACCACCTGCAATCCCGACTTAATGCCGAGTTCCGAAACCTGCCTGAGAAGCCCCGACACCTCCTTCTCCTCCGGCAGCTGCATCTGCAAGGCCGCAAGTTTATCTTCGAGACGCTTATTCTCGGCCTGCAGCACGGGAAGTCTTGCGGACTTCTTCTGCAGCGAACCTATTTGATCCATCTGTTTGCCTATCTCTTCTTCCAGCCTCCCCTTCTCCTGAAATGACGGCATGGCAAAGAAATAGAAAATGACCGCAATAATCACACATGGAGGAATAACGAGCAGCATATTCTTGCGCGACGAAGGAAGCGCTTCGAGCTTTGAAAGTATCTGGGTCGCGTTCAATTTAATATTCATAACAGACTACACTCTCACCCTGAAATTTGCCTTGAACCGGTATACCTTGACCCTATCAATCTCCATCTCCCTGGATTCTTCCAGATATACATCGGAGAGATCCGGGGCTTTTTTCAGGTTATCTATGAAAGAAACAATATCGATATTGGAAAATGCATTTCCTTCAAGACTGATGCCGTTGTCCTTGAAGCCGAGGGAACTCAGCCACACCCCTCCGGGAATGAGCGTGCTGACTTCATCGAGCACCCGTACAGGAACCGCCTGATTTTTCCGCAGCGTTTCTATAATTTTGCCCTGCTCCTCAAGTTCCTTGTTCAGTTTCTCAAATTTCTTTACTTCATTGATTTTCCTTGTAAGGGTCTCGACCACGGTTTTATTCGCCGTCGTCTCGTCCCCCAGGTGTCCCACTTTGCTTTTCACCCATACCGTCACCGCGCCGGCAATAAGCAGCGCAGACAGGTTGACTATAATAATGGCCCGCAGCAGATCTTCCGGCCCTTTGCTTTTCCTTTTTCTATTGTCGCTCAGGAGATTGATTTTTATCATTGCATGTCCCCGGCACGCCGCAGCGCAAGCCCTACGGCTACAGCGGCAATGGGACCGATCTTTCTGGTGTGGGTGGGGTTCAGCCTGTCGGGTATTTTTATTTTCCTGAAGGGATTGGCCACTTCCACCTGCATCCCGAGTCTTTCAGCCAGCATTTCAGGGAAACCTTTCATAAGGGCCGCGCCGCCGCTCAGGAGAATCTCGCTCACATCTTCCTCAGAGATACTGCTCCTGAAATACTCAAAAGACCGGCTTATCTCCATGCAAATTTCGTCTGAAGCACTTGCAAGGGCGGCCTGTGCCTTATCAGCCGGCACGCCGGCAACGGATTGCCCCAGCTTGAGCTTTTCAGCATCCTCATTGGAAACATCGAGGACCCTCTCCAGCATCTCGGAATGATGGTTACTGCCTATGGCACTGTCTCTAGTAAATACAGGCCGGCCCTCCTTCAATATGTGCATATTCGTCTTGCTCGCCCCGACATTGACGAGTGCCAAATTCTTCTTTCCCGCGCCATCGTAGTTCAGTTCATACATATTGCTCAAGGCAAATGCGTCTACATCCACAATAACGGGCCTGAGGCCGGCGCTCTCAACCGCCTCTTCATAATCGGCAACCACGGTCTTTTTTGCAGCAATGAGAAGCACATCCATCTGGCCTTCCTCATCCGGTCCGGGGCCGAGGATCGCAAAATCGATATTCACATCATGGATGTCGAAAGGAATATACTGCTCCGCTTCATATTTTATAGAAAGGCCCAGTTCATCACGTGTCATTAACGGCATCACTATTTTCTTTACGATGACCGCCGACTGTCCGGATAAACCGACAACCGCTTCTCCGCGTATGCCGCCTGCGGTCTTCAAAACGTCCCTGACAGCGACTGCCAGACTCTTTTTATCTGTAATAGTCCCTTCGACAATAAGTCCATGGGCCAGCGGCTGCACCCCCATCGAAGAAAGCTCATATCCCTCTTTGGTCTCATTAAGTTGGACAGCCTTGATATAGCCTGAGCCGATATCAAGTCCTATAGGGTTTTTCTTTTTAAATAACATCCATCACCCTTAGAGTTTATTTTTACCTGTTATGCGGGTGCACAGTAACTCCTTGTACTGTATGCGCAATCCGGCTTACTTATTGCAAGCAAGTGTCATGCCCGAGTTGCGGTACACCCGAAAAGCCCTTCAGAAATATACCATTTCTGCGCTTTACCGTCAACACGACTGCATACTACAGGATATTGCCGGTCAGATGCTACGTCTTGACGGTTCTAACGGCTCTTCACGCTACAGGCGCAAAATTCCACCTCTCACCGCGGCCCTTCGGACTTCAGACATTACGGTTATAGGCGAAATGAACTTGCCCGGCGGGGTCCCCAAAAAGTCCCGGACTTTTTGGGGTGGCAGTCGGTTGACGAGACTCCGCGATTCGCTTCAGAAACTCATCCAGTGTCTGAATTGCAATGGTTATTCATTCTTCTTATAACATTTGATTTTTTGTTGTGGTAAAATTGTGGGAGTACAAATTACGCAGGCTCATAAGCTGAGAGGTATTTGATGTACATCGTCATGATCACGCCGGAATGCGCACCCGCTGCAAAAGTAGGGGGACTTGCAGACGTCGTTTACGGTCTCTGCCACGAACTCGAAATAAGGGGAAACACTGTCGAGATCATCCTGCCTAAATACGACTGCATGCGGTATGACCATATATACGGATTGCACATTGTCTATAACGATCTATGGGTGCCCTTTTATGAACACTGGGTCCACTGCTCTGTTTTTTTCGGTTTCGTCCACGGAAGAAGCTGTTTCTTTATCGAACCACATTCGGAAAAGAACTTTTTCCACAGGGGAATTCTTTACGGACATGGCGATGATCCCGAGCGGTTTGCTTTTTTCTGCAGGGCATCCCTGGAGTTCATGCTCAAGGCGAACAAGCACCCCGACATCATTCACTGCCACGACTGGCAAACAGGCCTCGTTCCGGTCCTTCTGTTTGATATGTACAGGAATTATGGCATGACCCATCCCCGCGTCTGTTATACCCTGCACAACCTCGGGCATCAGGGAGTGACCGGGGAGTCCATATTGCGCGCCGTAGGACTCAACAGGCCGGATTATTATCTTCATCCCGACCGTCTTCGGGACGACTTCAATCCTTCCGCCGTGAACCTCATGAAGGCCGGCATTGTCTATTCGAACTTCGTGACCACTGTGTCTCCAAGCTACGCCGGGGAAATCCAGCATTCCCACTTGTCTTACGGTCTCGGCCATACTCTTTTCATTCACGGTCAGAAGTTCGGCGGCGTGCTTAACGGCATAGATTATGACGTATGGAACCCGGAAATCGACCCGCATATCCCGTACCGTTATGGCATTGATACTATCGGGGACAAATACGGTGACAAAGAGGCCCTCCGCCACAGGCTTCTCCTTCAGCAAGTCTATAAGCCCATCGTGTCATACATAGGCAGGCTGGACCATCAAAAAGGGGTGGGATTGATAAGGGACGCGATTTTCTATTGCCTCTCTCACGGCTGTCAGTTCGTCCTTCTCGGTTCGAGCACCAACCAGGGGATAAACAATGATTTTCTCAATCTCAAGCACCACCTGAATAACGACCCCGACTGCCATCTCGAAATCGGATTCGACGAGGAACTCTCACACCTTATTTATGCGGGTTCCGACATGATGATTGTCCCCAGTCTCTTTGAACCGTGCGGCCTGACGCAGATGATCGCGATGAAATACGGGACAGTCCCCGTAGTCCGTGCGACCGGCGGACTGCTCGACACGGTCTTCGATGCCAATTACAGCCATAGGCCCTATCACGAGCGGAACGGGTATGTATTCAATGACTTCAATTACAAGGGAATCGAGTCGGCGCTGCAACGCGCTATCGGCATGTGGTATTCCTATCCGCAGCACTTCAGGGAACTGATGGTAAACGGTATGCGCTACGATTTTTCCTGGAACCACCCCGGACAACACTACCAGAACATTTACGAATACATCAGAGACAAGTAAACCACTCTCGACTTAGGCCTATACACGATTCGAGACATCAATGAGATTCATGAGTACAAGATAGTCAAGGCTGTCAATTTTCATGGGAATGCTGTATACGGACTTCTTACGAAACCGTTTTGATGAACAGTTCCTTCAACTGCTTTGGTTCGACTGTTGAAGGAGCGCCGCTCATAGGGCATACCGCTTTCTGCGTTTTCGGAAACGCTATCACATCGCGTATCGAATGGGCACCGACCATCAGCATCACCAGCCTGTCGAGGCCGAGCGCTATGCCCCCGTGGGGAGGCGCGCCGTAGTCAAGGGCATCGAGGAGGAAGCCGAATTTAATTTGAGCATCTTCATCCGCGATCCCCAAAAGTTCGAAAATTCTTTTTTGCACGTCCCGCCTGTGTATACGTATGCTGCCGCCGCCGATTTCATAACCGTTCAGCACAATGTCATACGCTTTTGCCCTGAGCGAGGCGAGCAGTTCCCTGTCATCGCCGATTGCGGGCGAGAGCCTGGAGATGTCTTCGTCCACCGGCGAGGTGAATGGGTGGTGAATAGCTACAAAACGTTTCTCGTCTTCGTCCCACTCCAGCAGGGGGAAGTCAACAATCCATACAAAGTTGAATTCTTCCCTTATAAGCTTAAGCCGTTTCCCCAATTCGAGCCTCATGCGGCTGAGCACATCATGGACAACCTTCTCTTTGTCCGCGACAAAAAGCATTAAATCACCTTCGGCTGCATCGAGCCTCAGGGCCATCCCGCGCAGCACCTCTTCAGGGAAGAATTTTGCGATGGGAGAATCAAAGCCGTTCCTGACCTTTATCCACGCAAGCCCTTTCGCACCGAAAGACTGCGCCTCTTCCGTAAGCATGTCGATTTCTTTCCGGGAAAGACCGGCCATTCCCCTGCCGTTGATTGCTTTGACCCGGCCTCCTGAGGCCAGGGCGTCAAGGAAGACTTTGAATGATCCTTTCGAGGCAAGATCAGCCATGTCCTTCAGTTCCATACCAAACCGCATATCGGGCTTATCGTTCCCAAAGCGCTCCATCGATTCGGTGAAGCTCAGGCGCGGGAAAGGGACCTGAATATCTTTGTTCAGCACTCCCAGAAAGAGTCTCTTCAGGAGCGCCTCGACAAGAGTCAGGATGTCCTCTCTCCCGACAAAGGACATCTCTATATCGACCTGTGTGAATTCCGGTTGCCGGTCCGCCCTCAGGTCCTCGTCCCTGAAACACTTGACGATCTGAAAATATTTTTCGAGTCCAGACACCATAAGGATCTGCTTGAAAAGTTGCGGCGACTGGGGCAATGCATAAAAATGCCCCTGGTTGAGCCTGCTCGGAACAAGATAGTCCCGAGCACCTTCAGGCGTGGATTTTGTAAGCATCGGGGTTTCTATCTCCAGGAATCCCTGCTCATCCAGACAGTCCCTGACAACCTTTGTGACTTTGTGTCTTACGATAAGGTTATGCTGCAGTTCAGGCCTCCTCAGATCGAGATACCTGTATTTCAGCCGCAATGACTCCGCTGCTTCAGCGGCTTCCTCCATCGGAAACGGCAGCGTTTCAGCTTCATTAAACACGGTAAGGGTATCAGCATACAATTCGACCATGCCCGTCCGCAGACCGGGGTTTTCCGTGCCTGCGGGTCTCTTTCGCACCTCGCCTTCCACTGATATGACAAATTCCGCCCTGAGATCATGGGCCCGTGCGTGCACCTCACCGGAAACATCGGGACTGAACGCGACCTGCACAATACCGCTCCTGTCGCGCAAATCCACAAATATCAAACCACCGTGGTCCCTTCTCCTGAAGACCCATCCGGCCAGCGTGCAGCGTGAGCCTATATCCGATGCACCAAGTTCTGTGCACCATTTATTTCTTAGCATCCTTAAAGTCCCTCCGAGGTATTTTTATGTTTTTCAGCCCTTCGCTCCCGCTTCCCGCAGCTTTCAGCAGGTTTTCAACTTCTTCACGCGTCAGGGGTCTGTGGCCTCCGGGTTTAAGGTCACCCAGTTTCAGGCCGTTTACCGCCACGCGTTTAAGTTTGAGGACAGGATGTCCGACCTTCTCCATCATCCTGCGCACCTGCCGCTTTTTACCCTCATGGATGATCACTTCAAGCCACTGATTATTTTCCGTGGCCTTCCCCACCCTGGTTCTTTTCACCCTGGCAGGGGCCGTCATGCCGTCTTCAAGGCGCACGCCGCGCCGGAGCTTTTCTATACTCGAATCTGCAATTATCCCTTCGACCTTCACCAGATAAGTCTTGGGGACTTCATGTGACGGGTGCAGGAGCGACTGGGCAAAATCGCCGTCATTAGTTATGAGAAGCATCCCTTCGGAATCATAATCAAGTCTTCCCACGGGGAATACCCGGTATTTTACACGCTGCAGGAAATCCTTGACCGTAGGCCTGCCTTCCGGATCGGAAAGAGACGTCACAACACCTCTGGGTTTATTAAAGATCAGATAAATCTTCGGCTCCGGCCTGATAAGAAGTTTTCCATCGACTTTGATATGGTCCCTGGCAAGATCTGCCTTCATGCCGATTTCCGCTGTCCTGCCGTTGACTTTGACTCTGCCTTCAGCGACAAGTTCTTCGGCCTTTCGCCGTGAGGCAATACCCATTTGCGCCAGTATCTTTTGAATTCTCTGTTCCATAAAAGGGATTAGACAGGCAGAGGTGCCTTTGCCTTTCTTTACTATTTAACTTCTACGTATGCCTTTTCGCGCAAACTTCTTGACCAGCTTTTGAGGTCAACATCGAATTTATCATTGAGCAGTTTCTGCCGTATCGCCTCCCGGAATTCCTGCTGCGACTTGAATACCCTGGCTTCATTGACCCTGATTATATAAATTCCATCGCCTCTCGATATGGGTTCGCTTACTCCGCCGGTCTTAATGGAGGAACAGACATCCGCAAATTCCTTTGACATGTCACATTTACGCACGAAACCAAGCTCTCCGCCATTCTTCGCATTTTGGTCATCGGAATACTGCGCGGCAAGCCCGGCAAAGCTGTCACCGGCTTTGAGTTTCTTGTAGATCTCCTGCGCCTTCTCCTCCAGCTGTTTGTCATCGCCCTTCTTCTTCAGAAAAATCTGGCTGATTTCAAATCCTTCAGTGTCCTTTGCCGCATCTTTATGCCCGGCAAGGTAAGCATCAACATCGCGTTCAGTCACAAGAATTTTTTCCCTGACTTCATGCTCAATCACCCGGTTCAGGAGTATCTGCTCCGCAAGTTTCTTCTTGTATGTTGCAAGGGTAAAACCGTCTTTCTTGATCGATTCACTCATCATCTCGTCGGTCATCGAATATTTGTTTTTTATGTTTTTGATAGCGGTTTCGACATCGTTGTCACTGACGGTTATCCCGTCCTTTTCAGCCTCCTGCAATTTAAGCTTCATATCGATAAGGCTGTCCAGGAAACTCAATTCATTATCCTTGAAAAACCTGATTCTATCCGGCTCCTTCATTGCCTTTATGGCATCACTGGCGTTAAACTCCATCTCCCTGTATACATCGCTCCATGTGATGACCTCTTTGTTTACAATAGCAATTACCCTGTCAAGTAATATTGCACTTTGAGCAGAGGATATAAAAACAGCAATTATGAGCCCTAAGGCCACTAAACCCTTTTTAACCATCGCCGCAACCTCCAGTACCGCAAAATACGGCACAATAAAGAAAAACGTTTGCCCTGTTATTCTAGCATATTCTCGGCAGTTGCTCGCCGGCAAGCATATCTACAATACGCGTACCCCCGATGGGAGTTTTAAGAAGGACCATTCCGCTATCACGCTTTTCACCGGAGATTTCGCCTATTACAGCAGCCTGTGCGCCAAGGGGGTGTTCTTTCATTTTTGCAATAAGCTGTCCTGCCTGGTCGGGTGGAGCTATGGCAATCAGTACCCCTTCATTGGCAACGTAAAGAGGATCGAGGCCAAGCAGTTCACATGCCCCTCTGACCCCCTCCGGCACAGGCAGGGATTGTTCGTTTATAGTTACGCAGCGCCCTGATTCCAGTGCAATCTCCTTAAGTGTCGTTGCAACCCCCCCTCTGGTAGGGTCTCTCATCATGCGCAAACTGTCGGAAACACTGAACATCGCCTCGACAAGGCCGTTAAGTGCCGCGGTATCGCTTATCACAGGCGGATCAAATTCCAGCCCGTTCCTTTGGGCCATAACCGCAACACCGTGACTTCCTATAAGTCCGCTGATAATAACTTTGTCTCCCACCATGATTTTGCGGGGGCCGAGTTCCCTGCCCTCGGGAACAACGCCGATGCCGGAGGTGTTGATGAACAGACCATCCCCCTTGCCTTTGTCAACAACCTTTGTATCGCCCGCGACAATATGGACACCCGCTTTTTGAGCTGCATCGGCCATCGACACAACAATACGTTTCAGGTCATCAACAGCGAATCCTTCCTCAATAATAAAACCTGCCGTTATATAGACGGGTTTTGAGCCGACCATCGAGAGATCATTTACAGTCCCGTTGACTGCAAGTTCGCCTATATTGCCGCCCGGGAAAAACAGCGGGGACACTACATAGGAATCTGTCGTGAAAGCGAATTTCTGACCGCAACCATGAAATTCGACTACAGCTGCATCACCCAGTTCGCCAAGGTGAAACTCAGCAGCAAAATAATCCCTGATCAGCTGATGCATCAGTTTCCCGCCGCTTCCGTGGCCAAGAAGTATGCGTTCCATTTTACCCCCCTTCCGCAGCCGGCAGCGGATTCACTTCCACAGGCTCCAGCGGCGCACTCTCCCTAAGAGGTCCAACAGCGGTAACGTAATATTCGGTCCTCGACGTCAATGGATCGGCGTCTCTGAATGTGGGGGTTATGGCCTCGCCGATAGCCCTGAAACTGCTTTCACCGGCCTTTTTTCGATATACGCGATACGACTTGACCCATGTCTCCGGATTTTCATTCCAGATGAGTGCAAGACCATTTGGGGCATGCACATATTTTAAACCGGAAGGCCTTGACGGGACAAAAGTCTCCGGGTTCACTTCGAGCGCTTCAGAAGGAACCCCTTCATCCTTGAGCGGCCTGTCAAGGAATGATCTCACAACATAATATGTGGGCATCCTGGTTTCCACACCGTCATTAAAAGCAGGATCATTCAGTGCCGCTCTGTTTAAAGGCGATTCAGGGAAACTTTTCTTCTCATTGCTCTTGTAGATATTGTATTTGACTTTTATGGATATGGACTTTACACCGGTAAGCAGCCAAAACTTCTTCCTGAGTTCAGCCCCGCTTTCCAGATTCAGCCTGTGCTCGGAGCGCGGCAGCGTAGAGTACATGGTCATTTCAGTTCGTTCAGGCACCCCATTCCACCTGACCTTTACGGAATCGTTTGTCAGTTCATAGTACAATCCGGACGGAGGCGGCGGAAGCACTGCCGGGTCAACCCTAAGTACCTGCGACGGCTTGCTCAAAACGTTCCTGAGACTTAATACTGTTATCCTGTAGAAATATGTTCCGCCTATAACGAAATCGGTGTCCACGTAATGCCTTGTCGTGTCCGGAAGAAAAGCGATTCTCCGGAAGGTGACAGCGGAGCCTTCGGCTTTCTCCAGATAAAAAGCTTTCACAAAGTCTGATGTATCCGAATAAGACCATGAAAGCAGTATCGAATTTTCACGGTGCACTGCCGTAATATTTCCTACCGGAGCAGGCTTGGCAAAAGTCTTCAGGGAGGGCGGTTTCTTTTGCCCGCACGATACAAGCATTACGCTGATGATAACCGCAGAGACCAAAAAGAAGATTTTCATGACTTGAGCACGGGTTCCCAGGTTCATTTGAGCCGCTTCCTGAATCTGCCGATCTGCGCCCTGACTGACTGGGGCGATGTGCCTCCATATGATTTCTTGGCATTAACGGAAGCCGCCGCGTCAATAACGTCGAACACATCTTTTTCTATACGCGGAGAAAAAGATTTATACGCGCTGATATCCAGGTCCTGCAAACGCTTGCCCTTATCTATGCAAAAGCGGACAATCTTTCCCGTGATTTCATGGGCCGTCCTGAAAGGCAAGCCCTTTTTCACAAGATATTCTGCGATGTCTGTGGCGGTAGAAAAGGCAGCATCACTGCTATTTTCCATACGTTCAATGCGGAAGCTCATGCTTTTCAACATCGAGGGAAGAATCGAGAGTGTTGCCGTAACAGTATCAACCGTATCGAAGACCGCCTCCTTGTCCTCCTGCATGTCCCTGTTGTATGTCAGGGGAAGGCCTTTCATAATTACAAGAAGACTCATGAGATTGCCGTAAACCCTGCCGGTCTTGCTGCGCATCAGTTCAGCCACATCCGGGTTCTTTTTCTGAGGCATGAGGCTGGACCCGGTGGTAAATGCGTCGGACAGTTCGATAAACCCGAACTCCTCGGATGACCAAAGTATGATCTCCTCGGCAATACGGGAGACATGCATCATAAGCACTGCGGCGCAGGAAAGAAACTCAAGTGCAAAGTCCCTGTCAGCAACAGAGTCCATGCTGTTTTCCGAGACTGCATCGAAACCCAGCAGTGAGGCAACATACTGCCTGTCCACAGGCATTGAGGTGCCGGCCAGCGCACAGGCCCCCAGCGGAAGGACATTGATCCGCCTGAGCGAGTCACCCAATCTGGCCCTGTCCCTGTCAAACATCTGGGCGTATGCCATAAGATGGTGCGAAAGCAGGACCGGCTGGGCCCTCTGCGTGTGCGTATACCCCGGAATGATCACGCCAAGCATGGTTTCAGCCATATCGGTGAGCATGGTTTCAAGGTCTGTGAGCAGCACGAGTATTTCCCGGACCGATGCCCTGAGATAAAGCCTTAGATCGAGCGACACCTGGTCGTTGCGAGACCGGGCCGTGTGCAGCATGCCACCGACATCGCCGACTTTCCTGATAAGCGCAGCTTCAATGTTCATGTGAATATCCTCGAGCTCCGCGCTGAACCTGAACCTGCCCTCTTCTATTTCCCTGTAAATTTCCCTGAGTCCCGCGACAATGCGGCTGCCGCAACGCTTCGGAATAATGCCCTGTTTGGACAGCATCCTGGCGTGGGCGATACTGCCTTCGATATCATATTTCCAGAGCCTTTTGTCAAAGGATATCGACTCAGTATAGTCTTCTACACTCCTGGAAGTCTTTACCGTGAACCTTCCTGCCCAGGGTTTTTTCATCGTTTACTGGTTTTGCTCCTCTTTCATCTTCTGTCGCTCCGCTATGATCTTTTGCGTAATATGAGAAGGCACTTCCTCGTAATTGGAGAATTCCATCGAATACAGACCCCTTCCAGACGTGATGCTCTGAAGCTGGTTTGCATATGTCAGCATCTCCGCCATCGGGACAAGGGCGTTGATCTTCTGGTTTCCGCCTGCCTGCGGCTCGACCCCCTGGATCTTGCCGCGACGAGTGTTCAGATCTCCTATAACAGCACCCAAAGTATCGTCAGGAACAGTAACTTCAACTTGCATAATGGGCTCGAGCAAGACAGCTTTCGCATCCTGCACCACCTTTTTCAGCGCCATCGAGCCCGCTATTTTGAAGGCCATTTCAGAGGAATCGACGGAATGGTAGGTGCCGTCATAAAGAGTGACCTTGACATCCACCATCGGATATCCGGCTATAACGCCATCCCGCATAGCCTCGACAATTCCCTTCTCGACTGCCGGTCTGTATTGCTGAGGGATGACACCGCCCACTATCCTGTCGACAAACTGGTATCCTCCCCCCCTGGACAGCGGTTCCATTTCAATCCAGCAGTCCCCGTACTGTCCGCGTCCTCCGGATTGTTTCTTATACCTGCCCTGACCTTTTGCAAAGGCCCTTATAGTCTCCCTGTAAGGTATCTTCGGCGTCTTCATCACCACTTCCACGCCGAACTTTCTCTTCAGCTTTTCGAGAGATACTTCAAGATGTACCTGACCCATTCCTGAAAGAATCATTTCTTTGGATTCTTCATCGCGACTGAACCGAAGCGTGGGGTCCTCTTCAAGGATCCTGTTCAAACCTATGCTGATCTTATCTTCATCACCCTTGTTTTTAGAGGCCATTGCATATGAAATAAGAGGCTCTGCGAACTTCACCCTCTCAAGCAGTATGGCATGGTGTTCCTCGCATAACGTATCTCCCACATTGGTGTCTTTCAATTTTACCACTGCGGCGATTTCACCGGGCCCTGCAGCCGGAGTGGGAACATGCTTCTTGCCCTGCAGATAGAAAACCTGGCCTATCCTCTCTTTCGTGCCGGACTGAGCGTTCAGTACCGTTGAGTCGGCCCTCAAGATGCCGGAATACACCCTGAAAACAGACATCTTTCCTGCAAAGGGATCAGCAACCGTCTTGAAAACGTATGCGGTAAGCGGGTCGGTTTCAACAGGTTTCCTTTCCACCTCTTTGCCGTCCTTCGGATTCTTTCCCCTGACAGGCGAGATCCTGCTCATATCCTCCGGAGAGGGCAGGCAGAGCAGCATCGCGTCGAGGATTTGGCTTACTCCGATACCCAGTGTCGCGGAGCCGCATATTACAGGTATAAACCTTCTGGTCAGCGAGCCTTCACGAACACCTTTCATGATTTCCTCGTTGCTAAGCTCTGTTCCTTCAAGGTATTTTTCGAGCAGAGCGTCATCTGACTCAGCGACCTTCTCTACAAGCTTCTTCTTGTAGTCGTTAGCACTCGCCTGCAGGGAAGACGGTATGTCCGTTTCCTCAATCTTGCCGTTTTCAGCGACATAGGCCTTCATCGTGATGAGATCAACGATTCCCTTGAAGCCCTCGCCCTCCCCTATGGGGATATAGAGGGGAACAGCCTCTGCTTCAAAAGACTTTTCAAGATCGCCGAGGGCCATTTGAAAATTTGCAGCTTCCTTATCCAGCTTATTGATGAAGACAACCCGCGGAACCTCGAACTCGCAGGCGTACTTCCAGATTTTTTCGGTTTCCGCTTTTACTCCTGAAATGGCGCTGACAATCACGACAGCACCATCGGAGATCCTGAGGCTGCCCCTTGTATCTTCTATGAAATTTATGAATCCCGGCGTATCTATAAGGTTGATTCGCGTGTTCTTCCAGTCGCAGTATGCAACTGCCGATACCACGCTTATTTTCCTCGAAATCTCTTCCGGTTCGCAGTCGGTTGTTGTATTTCCGGCCTCTACGCTTCCCATCCTGTCTATGGCCCCGGCATTAAACAGAATGGCCTCGGTCAAAGAGGTCTTGCCGGCACCGCTGTGAGCGATAATTGCCACATTCCTTATTTGTCCAGCGCTCAATTTCGACATAACTACCCCCTGTTTATGATTTCTTCTATTATTGGCATGTATTCTTTTCTTGGCTCAAATACTTTCGACCATAATTTCAGGACCAAAAAGGTGAAGGCAAAAAGACCGAATCCGGCAGCGGCAGATAAAAGTTCAGGGTCAGCAGCAGGAAAAAACGGTTTCAGATATTCCTTTCCAAGCATGGCCCCCAAAAGAAGCATTAAAGAAGGAATGCCATATACGATTATGGTGCCTTTCAGGTAGGTCGACTCCCTGAAAACAACCTTAACGGTATCGCCGACCCGGGCATCGACTTTATTGAAAGCCTCCATAATAGCCTCGCCGACCCCAAATGTCTCGCAAAGAGAGCTGCCGGAGCATGAGTCGCATGTACCCTTCTTACGAACTATAATCAAAGCCTTTATACCATTGATTTCCTTTACAACACCAATTTCTTCCATGTCTATTTATCCTACATGCGTGGAACGTCGAGCGTCAAGCATCCAAAGACAGTGGTAGTGTCTCAGTTTGTTTTTACTCTGTATCACCTGAGTTCCGGTAGTGGGAAGGCGGAAGCCGCCCACACTTCGAGAAATGGAGGTATAGGCAATATTCAGTATATACAAGTAGCTGGAATCCAAGGCTAATTGATACAGAGTAAAAACAAACTGAGACACTACCGAGACAGTAAAGCGTTATGCGTAATGTGCGGATTATACTTTACGGATTTAGGCTTGCCGCTTGACGCTCTATGCAAAAAAGGTGTATGTATAAAATATGAAGTATGGAATGCTCTTGTTACTGGGTCTGCTTCTGACGGTTCTCACCGTCTCGGCCGGCTACGCCGGAGAAAATAAAGAGGCTGATTATGCAGGCAACGGCGACGTGCGGGAATACGGACCTCAGCCGCCCTTAACAAATGTGCCTTCACCGCCGCCCCCTCTCCCCCCTCAGCCACAGGAGCATCGCGGCGTCGTAAATCCGCGGACAGGCGAGTACCTTACCCCGTCAGGAGAGGGGTTGAGAAATCCGCGGACAGGCGACTTTTATTTACCGTCCTCAAACGGGTATTATAATCCAAGAACGGGCGAGTTCGTGCCCAGGAAGCCGTAAAACGGGGTAACAGCATGAATATTTTGCTCATCGGGTTAAGTCACTGCTACCAGCTTGAAGGGTGCGCTTTGGAGTGGAAGAAATTCGAAACTTATTTGGAGGACCTTTGTCTGAGAGAGCGTCCCGATATTATCGCCGAAGAGCTTAATGAAGAGGTGATCAGGAAGTGGAATGCATATGACTCCGTTGCACGCAAAACAGCAATCAGCATGAGAATCGACCATCTTTTTTGCGATCCCGACCTGGATCAAAGAAGAGCACTGGGCATTAAATGTCGCAGGGGGATTGCCCACGAATTAGGCTATGGCAGCGTTCTGACGGGAAAACAGTGTTTTGAGGTCAACGAGATCGAGAAAACACACTGGGAAAAACGCGAGAGGTTCTGGCTGGACAGACTGATCGGCAGATTTTTTGAAAAATGTGTCTTTCTTCTTGGAGCGAACCACGTTTCCCGCTTCAGCGTCTTGCTCACTGAAAATGGGATTCAGCCGATGGTAATTGAAAAGGATTGGAGGCCATAGAAGCCTTTTTTTAACACTGGTGCAGTAGCGGTTTATCTGCAACAAAATCAGAATGTCGCCTATCAGTAATTGTCAGCGGATGTTAACTTCTGCCTGAAAACCTCTACTTTGGAGCAAGATGATAGCTGAGTGCTGTGCAGCATGCAAGGGTATTCGCGGGTGAAGAGTCCGGTGCTCAGATATTTGTCTCCCCTGTCAGGCAATATCACAACCACCTTTTTCCCTTTTCCAAGCCTCCCGGCAATCTTCATCGCAGCCCACATGGCAGCTCCGGATGAGGTCCCGGCAAGGATGCCTTCCTTTAAGGCAAGTTCCCTTGCGGTCTCTTCTGCATCTCTGTCAGTGACAGGAATGACCTCATCATATATTTTTGTATTCAGGATGCCGGAGAAAAACCCTGCGCCGATACCGGCAATAGCATGCTTCCCCGGGGTCCCCCCTGAAAGGAGAGGTGAGCCCGCAGGCTCAACAGCAACTATCAAAATATCGGGTTTCTGTTCTTTGAATACCTCTCCCGCCCCCGTTATAGTACCGCCTGTTCCGACTCCGGCAATAAAGGCGTCAGGGACCCCGCCAAGATCACGCATTATCTCGACTGCCGTTGTTTTCCTGTGGGCCTCCGGGTTGGCGCTGTTTTCAAACTGCAAAGGCATAAAGAAGTCAGGATTATCTTTGCGTATCTTCTCTGCCCTCTCCCACGCGCCCAGCATGCCCTGCTCTCCGGGTGTTGCAACAAGTTCGGCGCCGTATGCCTGAAACGTCAGTTTCCTTTCAAGGGACATTGCTTCCGACATGGTGAGTATAAGACGGTACCCTTTTACGGCTGCAACCAGGGCGAGTCCGATACCGGTGTTGCCGCTTGTCGGTTCGATGATGGTCCCGCCGGGCTTTAATGTCCCTTCTCTTTCAGCCGCCTCGATCATGGAGAGCGCGACCCTGTCTTTCACGGAGCCGCCGGGATTGAGGCCTTCGAGCTTCGCCCATACTTCAGAGCTGCTGTATCCAGCCATCCCGGCAATTCGAACAAGCGGCGTATTGCCTATAAAGCTCAAAATATTTCTACAGGCCATTCTTATTCTCCCCGGGATTGTTATTCATTATATTATGTTGACCCTGAAGTTACATTCCCATTGGGCAACAAGCCGTAGAATTCCCTATTCTTTTTCTTTGAGCAATTTATAGTCTATGCTGTCTACAAGGGCCTGCCATGACGCCTCGATGATGTTTTCGGAAACCCCGACCGTTCCCCACCTGTGCACTTCATCACCGGACTCGACCAGGACCCGTACCCGCGCAGAGGTGCCCTTTCCTGCCGTCAGGACACGGACCTTGTAATCGTGCAGCTTGACCGATTTCAGCTCGGGGTAGAATTTCTCGAGCGCTTTCCTGAGGGCGCTGTCCAGGGCATTAACCGGACCGTTGCCGGTCGCCGCCGTATGCTCTATGTTCTTGCCCACTTTCAACATGATGGTCGCCTCGCTCAGTGGCAGTTCATTTTCCTTTCTCTTCTCATCGATGACCCTGAATCCGATAAGATCAAAAAATCTCCGGTGCAGCCCGAGCGCTTTCTTCAGCAGCAGTTCAAAGGACGCATCAGCCCCCTCAAACTGGAAGCCCTGATGCTCCATGTCCTTGAGAGAATCCAGTATGCCCTGCACTTCAGGCGAATTCGCCTCCAGATGAATGTTCAACTCTTCAGCCTTCCTGAGAATATTGCTCCTGCCGGCAAGGTCCGACATGAGTATCCTTTGCGAATTGCCCACCATTTCAGGCCTGATATGCTCGTAGGTTTCAGGCTTCCTTCGCACAGCGCTCACATGAATCCCGCCTTTATGGGCAAACGCGCTATCGCCTACAAATGGCTGCCTTTTAAAATGGCGCATGTTCGCTATCTCGTTGACAAACCGCGACACGTCGCGCAATTTCTTCAGTCGGTCGTCGGCAAGGCAGGCATACCCCAGTTTCAACTGGAGGTTGGGAATTATCGAACAGAGATTGGCATTACCGCACCGTTCGCCCAAACCGTTGATGGTCCCCTGCACCTGCACTGCTCCGCTTTCAACCGAAATCAAAGAGTTTGCCACTGCGCAATCCGAATCATTATGGGCATGTATGCCTATGGGCGAGTTGATTTTCTTCCCGACCGCCTTCACAATCTCCCTTACCTCATCAGGGAGTGTACCGCCGTTCGTATCGCAGAGCACAAGGCGGTCGGCGCCGGCGGCCTGAGCGGCTTCAAGACACTTTACCGCGAAATCCGGGTTGTCTTTGTAACCGTTGAAGAAGTGCTCCGCATCGAAGAAAACCTTCCCGGCGTGTTTCTTCAGGAAGCTGACTGAATTGTGGATAATATCGAGGTTCTCTTCGAGGGTAATTCTCAGCGCCTCTCTTACGTGAAAATCCCATGTCTTGCCGAAGATAGTAATGACACTCACATTCGCATCGACAAGCGCTTTCAGGTTCTGATCATCCTCGGCGCTGTGTTTCGGGTTGTGCGTGCTTCCGAACGCAGTAACCACAGAGCGGGCAAGCAGGAGTTTTCTTACCTTTTTGAAATACTCGACATCCTTCGGATTTGAGCCTGGCCATCCCCCTTCAATATAATGGACGCCTATTTCATCGAGCTTCTCGGTAATCCTGAGCTTATCTTCCACTGAGAAGGAAATGTCCTCAGCCTGAGATCCGTCCCTGAGAGTCGTGTCATAAATTTCGATCGCGCGCACAGGTCCCCCTATCCGGTTTCCGAAAGCTCGAAGACATCATGCAGCACACGGACAGCCAGTTCAGTGTATTTGAGATTGATAATGCACGAAACTTTTATTTCCGAAGTGCTGATCATTATAATGTTGATGCCGTGTTTGGCAAGAGTCTCGAACATCTGCGCCGCAACTCCTGAGTGCGTCCTCATGCCGACTCCCACAATGGAAATCTTTGCGATGTCCTCACTCTGAGACACCCCCTTGGCTTCCATGTCCCCGGCAATCGCCTCAGTCAGCTTGAGCGCCTCCTTGCTGTCCGTTTTCGGCACTGTGAAAGAGATATCGGCGGATTTTCCGTCACTGCTCACGTTTTGCACAATCATATCTACCACGATGTTTGCATCCGCAATGCGCTTGAACAGCTTAGCAGCTATACCGGGCTGATCAGGGACTCCCATAACAGTTATCTTCGTCTGGTTTTTATCGTATGCGACCCCTGACACCACGACTTTTTCCATGTCCTCGTCCTCCTTGGTCACCAATGTCCCCCTGTTCTCGTTGAAGCTGGACCTCACAACAACAGGCACCTCGTATTTCATGGCGAATTCGACCGATCTGGTCTGCAGCACCTTTGCGCCGAGGCTTGCCAGTTCGAGCATCTCTTCAAAAGAAATCTTGTCGAGCTTCCTGGCCTCAGGAACAATGTTGGGATCGGTAGTATAGACGCCGTCGACGTCAGTATAAATCTCGCACATGGCGGCATTCAGCGCAGAAGCTATCGCCACTGCAGAAAGATCAGACCCTCCCCGTCCGAGGGTAGTTACTTCCTCATTCTCGGTCACCCCCTGAAAACCGGCTATCACCAGAATGTAGCCCTCTGAAAGCGCCTTTTCGGCACGCTGGCATGCGATTTTCTCTATCCTCGCCCTGGTGTGGACTGTATCGGTAATAATGCCCATTTGTCTTCCAGTAAACGCCATCGCCTTGTGTCCCAATTCCTCGATGGCGATAGCGGTAAGCGCGCTGGTAATGCGCTCGCCGGATGAAAGGAGCAGGTCCATTTCACGCTCATTCGGATTCGATGATACTTCGTGCGCAAGGCTTATAAGCTTGTCGGTTTCCCCGGACATTGCTGAGACGACCACCACTACCTCGTTGCCCTCCTCCGCTGTCCTTACCACACGCTCGGCAACCGCCCTGATCCTGCCGGTATTGGCAACAGACGTGCCGCCGTACTTCTGAACTATGAGCATCAGTCCGTGACCTCCTTAATGAAGTAATCCATCAGCCGGTGACCTTCTTCAAAAACCATTTTATCTTTTCTTTCAGCAATAGACTCATTATAAGCGATATGGCGGTCCGCTATCTTTCTCCGGCTGTCGTAGATAACGAACGGGACCGGCTCAGCCGTGTGGGTCCTGATTTTGACCGGTGTTGCGTGATCAGGCATAAGCAGGACTCGATATTCCTGGAAGCGTTCCTCCAGCGCCTTTAAAACAGGGCCTACGACAAGGGCATCAAGATCCTCTATGGCCCGTATCTTGTCTTTGCAGCTTCCGGCGTGTCCCGCCTCATCGGGGGCTTCTATATGGATATAAACAAAATCAACATTATTCAGGGCGCGCAGGGCGTACTCGGTCTTACCCTGGTAGTTGGTATCAAGCCAACCTGTTGCGCCCGGCACATCCAGCACTTCAAATCCGGCGTAGATACCCAACCCTTTCGTAAGATCCACAGCAGAGACAAGCGCACCGCTGATGCCGTATTTATCTTTATATGTCGGGAGCTGAGGTTTTCTTCCCTGACCCCATAGCCAGATACTGTTCGTGGGCTTCTTGCCGTTTTCCACCCGTTTCCTGTTTACCGGATGCGCTTCGAGCAGGCCAACCGATCTCATCATCAGATCTCTGAGAACGTCTTCTCCCTTTCCCGCAGGGAGATAACCGGCGATCTCCTTTTCGAGTATGTCGTGGGGCGGCGTGCATTCAATATCCGCATAGCCCCTTTTCCAGACCATCAGATGCCTGTAGCTGACCCCGGGGTAAAATACTATATCCTCCCGGCCCAGATTCTCCTGAATCGTGCCGATAATTTCCCGTGCCTCTGCCGTCGATATGTGTCCGCTGCTGTAATCGTCCATGACAGAGCCCGTTTTGTCTTCGTTGAACTTCAGCGTTACCAGGTTGCATCGGTAAGCAACGTCGTGAGTGTCGAGCGCCACCCCAATACTTGCGGCTTCAAGAGGAGCTCTCCCGGTATAGTACCTCTGCGGATCATAACCAAGTATACTAAGATTTGCGACATCAGAACCCGGATGCATGCCTGGAGGGACCGTACGCACGCTCCCGACAGTCCCCCCGCTGGCCAGCCTGTCCATATTTGGCGTTTCAGCCTTCTTAAGGGGGGTCAGACCGCCAAGTTCTTCAACAGGCCGGTCCGCCATGCCGTCTCCGATAATAACTATATATTTCACCTTACTGAAGAACGTCTCCTTCAATCAGTTCCACATCAATTCCCTGTTCCTGTAGCGACTTGATCCCCTTGTCAAGGTTTTCTTCTTCCCCCTCGAGTTCGAGAATCATTTCGCCGACGCTGTCGGTTACGCGCGCCCGCCGTATATTGGGAAGCACGTCATACTTCTTGGCCATTGTGAATATTACCGGTTCCTTAATAAGATATTGAGGAAATGTCAACTTCACACGCCTCTTCATGTTACCCTCCCTTTCCTCCGGCTATTGCCGGAACAATAGAAACCTCGTCCCCGTCATTCACAAGCGTCCTTTCAGCCTGTAAAAACCGGATATCCTCTTCGTTGACATAGATATTAACAAATCTTCTCACCTTTCCGCCCTCGGATATTCTCTCGGCAATGCCCGGGTAGCGCGTCTCAAGATCGTTAATAATGTCTATGACAGCGCCGGCTTTGCCTGCAACCTCCTCTTTCCCCTGCGTCAACCGCTGGAGAGGCGTAGGGATTCTCACCTTGACAGCCATTCGAACACCTCCTAAAATCAATCTGTAGGTAATAGGCGCTTATCGCCTATTGCCCAGTATCTATTTTTTTATATATCTCTTCAAAAGCAGCCATGTTCGGTTTTATATTATGCACTTCGACCATGTGACCGGCAAGAGCTTCCTGGGTCTTCAGGCCATTACCGGTAATGCATATTACCGTCTTTTCGTTCCTGCCTATCTTTCCATTTTGGATGAGCTTTCTTGCTGAGGCCACAGTCACGCCACCGGCGGTTTCAGCAAAAATGCCTTCTGTCCTTGCAAGCAGTCTTATCCCATCTATAATCTCTTCGTCAGATACATCCTCTCCGTAGCCTCCGGTCTTATTAACGATATCGCTCGCATAATACCCATCGGCAGGGTTGCCTATTGCAAGCGATTTAGCCAACGTATTCGGCCTGACAGGTTTAATTATATCACTTCCGTGTTTTATGGCATACGTTATGGGAGAACAGCCTGTTGCCTGGGCGGCAAATACTTTTGTCTCCAGGCTTTTTATCAGCCCGATTTCCCTGAACTCTTTGAACGCCTTCCACACTTTTGTCAGAAGGGAACCGCTGGCACAGGGCACAACCACGTTGTCGGGAGCTTCCCATCCCAACTGCTCGATAATTTCGAATCCCAGCGTCTTCGATCCCTCTGCGTAGAATGGCCTAATGTTAATATTGACGAAGGCCCATCGATATTTATTGGCGATCTCGCTGCAAAGCCTGTTGACCTCGTCATAATTGCCCTCCACAGCCACCAGGTTAGGTTCGTACACCAGCGAAGCGATTATCTTGCTTTGCTCCAGCGAGGCTGGAACAAACACGAAACGTTTAAAACCGGCCTTGGCGCCCTGTGCCGAAACCGAATGGGCCAGATTGCCGGTAGACGCGCATGCCACTGTATCAAACCCGAACTCTTTTGCCTTGGTAAGGGCAACAGCAACAACGCGGTCCTTGAAAGACAAAGTCGGATGCACCACGGTATCATCTTTAACATATAATTCCTTCACTCCGAGTGCAGCCGCCAGATTGTCGGCTTTTACAAGGGGGGTAAAGCCGGACTTGAGTCCCACAAGCGGCTCTCCGTCGATGGGAAGCATTTCTTTATAACGCCAGAGGTTTTCCTCCCGCCTTTCTATAATCCTGCGTTTCAATGCCTTTTTGATTTCTTTGTAGTCATAGACTACTTCCAGGGGACCGAAGCAAAACTCACAGACGTATATCGGATCAACAGGATATTCCCTGTTGCATTCCCTGCATTTAAGTCCTCTAACATATCCCATAAGAATCTCCCTGTTAATTCCTGCGAATAAAAAGCTGCACAACTATCGCCGGAAAATATTATTTTACTTCAAAATACACATAAAATCAAAGCAGTACGCACCACTTCGGCTGATCGGTTTACCGCATTTTTCCATTAGTATCACGCTGCTCTATCACTAAGCACTATGTTCATTTTGATCTCTTCAACCGTGCCGTTAATTATAAAAAATGCCCTTGCCTGAGGCTCTTCGCCGACAAGACTCACAATAATGTGTGCTGCATCATCGTAAAAAGCGAGTGCAACGTCCCTTGTTGACGGGTAAGCTGCGGAATCGGGATGGGAATGAAACAGTGCGACCATCGAGAGTCCCTCATTACGCAGTGACTTCATGGTCTGGAACTGCTGTTTCGGATCCATCAGGAAGCTTACGGGTGAAGCTTCGACATTGCGCATTTTCCAGATACCGGAAACCGAATTGCCCCTGCCGCCAAGGATTCCGCACACCTCATTCGGATAACCTTCCCTGCAATAGGCGATCATATCGTCAAAAATGTGGCCGGGAATAGTTATGTCCTGCAATATCCGGCCTCGTAATCCTGCAGTTCGGTAATAGCGGGATCTTCCCCGCATACCGCGCATTTTTTATTCCTGGGGACAGTAACCCGCCTGAAAGTTGCTTTAAGGGCATCGTATATCAGAAGCGCGTTTTTCAGCACCTCTCCCTTCCCCAGAACCAGCTTGATAACCTCGACAGCCTGCAGGGAGCCGATCACGCCGGGAATGGCACCAATTACCCCCAGGTCGCGGCACGAGGGAGCATGTTCCGGCGGCGGCATTTCTTCAAACAGGCACCGGTAGCAGTGGCCCTCTCCCGGCAGAATGGTAGTTAACTGGCCCTCGAACTTGAGAATTGCGCCGCTGACCAGCGGCTTTTTCACCATGACGCAGGCATCGTTAACCAGGTAGCGCGTCGGAAAATTATCGCTGCAATCCACAACAATATCATAATCCCTGATGATATCTCTGATCGTATCCCTCGAAAGCCTTTCCGCAATGCCGACGACCTTCACATCCGGGTTCAATGCTTCAAAAGTCGCTTTTGCAGATTCAACTTTGAGCACACCAAGCGTTTTTGTGCTGTGAGCTATCTGCCGTTGCAGGTTGCTGATTTCGACCCTGTCATTATCAATGATTCCGATAGTCCCGATACCCGCTGCAGCAAGATAATAACCGACAGGGCTTCCGAGCCCGCCTGCGCCGACGACAAATACTTTTGCATCGAGTAATTTTTTTTGTCCTGTTGCCCCGACTTCGGGCAGCAGAATATGGCGGCTGTACCGCTGTAATTGATCCTCGGTAAATTCCGGGTTGCGCTGTGTCACGGTGATTAACCCCTCCTTACAAGATTATAGAATGTTTCCTCGTATTTGAAAGTGCGTTGTTCAAGCTTCAGGTTAGAGAAAGATATAGACCGAGGTGCCCGTCTTCATTAAAGTCGAAATGCAACGATTCCCTGGTAAGCACTGATGCCGAACATGACAATTCAGCCAGCGTCTCCATTACCCCTTCAAGGGTCCTGTCTGTCACATGATAAATCTCAAGGATATCTACGATTTCATCCGGATCACAAGTGAAATAGCTCTCCAGCAAGACCCTTCCGCTGAACGCCCGGCCGGTTCCGTCCGCCGCCCTGTTTTTTGCATTCTTAATCTGGTATTTCAATCGTCCCAGACAAAGCCCGCATATACTCGATGTTTCCATATACCTGCACACTCCCCTGCTAAGATAGTACTGCCATCTGTCTAATATAAAGCAATAGTTATGCCAGACATAAACCTACTGAAATAAAAGGAAAGAGATATATCCAATAATTATAATTGAATAATAATTAATCATGGTGTATATTATTTATACATGAAAAGAAAAACCGAAGTGTTTTTGTTTACCGGGGATGCGGCGTTGCGCGAAGAACTCTCGGCTATCCTCCCGGAGGAATATACAATAACCGCATATTCAGCCGGGCTGCGCGGCACATTTGTCTTCTTCGATATCGACACGGTAAAGACCGGACTTATTAAAGAGCTGGGCCAGGCCAACATAATTATTGCCGTGACAAAGTTGAAGCGGACCGGGCCTGTGATGGAGGCGGTGACCTTCGGCGCATACGAAATAATCCATCGTCCGCTGCAGAGGGAGACCGTGCTCCAGTTGCTTCGGGACCTCCGTGACCTCGGGGAAGAACTTAAACATTCCATACCTATTAAAAAACTGCCGCCTGCGCCGACTTGTGCAATAGTGGGAAGCTCACCGATTATTATGGAAGTTTGCAAGAAACTGGCACGGTTGTCCCAGGCAGAGGTCCCGGTCCTGGTCACCGGCGAGACAGGTACGGGGAAAGAGCTCATTGCTGAATCCATTGCACAGCTTTCCGCACGCTTCGGGAAACCCTTTGTTGTCGTTAACTGCGCCGCTGTTCCCGAAGCGCTCCTCGAATCCGAACTTTTCGGCTTTGAAAAAGGCTCATTTACAGGCGCACTTTCGGGAAAGGCGGGAATGCTGAGAATAGCTGATGAAGGCACGGTCTTTTTTGATGAAATTGCCGAGTTGCCGCTTTCTTTACAGGGCAAACTGCTCCGCTTTCTGCAGACCCAAACGTTTTATCCAATCGGCAGTCTCAGGGAAGTGCAGGTGAATGTGCGGGTGATTTCTGCAACCAACAGGGACCTCGAGTCAATGGTGAAAGAGGGCACCTTCAGAGAGGACTTGCTTCACCGGGTACGTGTGGCAACAATACATATCCCGCCGCTGCGCGAACGCAGGAAAGATATCCTTCCACTCCTGAACTTTTTTGTCGACCGCTACAGGCATACCGGGCCAAGGCCCATTAAGGGAGTCACAAAGGCATTTCTGAGAAAACTGCACGCCTATCAATGGCCCGGCAATATACGTGAGCTTGAAAATACCGTACGTTCCGCCATTGCCCTGAGCAAGACGTATTTCCTTACTACGCACGAGATCAGGGAACTCGGAGTCAATCAGCAGGCACTACATAAAAATGGAACAGCCGCGGAAACACTCGGCTCGGTGATAGTCCCGATTTTAAGGCAGGCAATCGAACGCAATGATACGGATATTTATGAAAAGATACATCGTGAAGTGGACAAACCGATTTTCGATTATGTTTTATCGCGCACCCGTGAGAACCAATCAGAGGCCGCGCGCATCCTCGGCATAAACCGCCTGACCCTCAGAAAAAAGCTCAAGTAACGGGCATCTGTGCCGGATTTGCATCGCGGGCTTGTGATGCCTGCAGATGGCCCTTTTTGAGCCTGCCCGGCAAGGATGTATCAGACAGGATCTCTATCAGTTTCAAAAGTGTCGGGAAAAAGGTCTCTATATCTTTTAATCCTGCAGCGTATTTTTCAAATACCTCGACACGGCCTATTACATCAGGCGCGTATAAAGGTTGGATCGGACATTCATTTTTTTCCTTGTATGGTGTATGAATAATACCAATCGGTTCCATTATCTTTTTTACTCCATAGGGCACCGCCTGTTTGTTTGGCTAAGCCTCAATTTCCTGTCGCGACGCTTTTACTTGCCGATCATGACGCTGCTGGCTTTTATAAGAGCAGTAACCGCATCACCCTTTTTCAGCTTGAGGTCATTGACGGCATCCACCGTGATCGTGGATGTGATAACATTGCCGCCTCCGATGTCTATTTTTACTTTAGCCATAACTTTACCTTTCGCAACCTCAGTAACCTTGCCCTTGATCTGATTTCTAGTACTTAGTTTCATTTTGCGTCCTCCTTAATCAGCAATTATAGATTTGTAAGCCTTTTCCCAAGAACTTCTCCATATCTTCACGAAAAGCACGGAATGATATGATCGATTTTGATCACCCATTCATGCGGTCCTACTTCTTACTCCTTACAGCTACAATTGTAGCACCTATGTGGAAAGGAAAAAAGGATCGACCAAAAATCACCGGCACTATTGAATTTCCTTACCTAAGACCGACAAATAGTTGTGGTAATTACGGGGACACAATATTTAATTCTTAACAGGGAAAGGGAAGATAAGTAATGTGTCCCCGGAATTCCCGTCAGGGCTGTTGCATTCGGGCGTGGGGAGAACTAATAATCACGCTTATTTGCTCTTTTCCTTCCAGGGAAATTTCTTGACAACTTGTCCCCCTTCATACACTACTAAAGGAGTGTCCGTCTGTTCCGCAATAGTTCTTGCCTTTTTAGCAGCTCGCCGCAAAGCAACCTCAGCCCCTGCCAGGTCTTTGTCTCGAATCTGTTTTTTTTCTGTATTCATAACTTTTCTCCTTTATCTATCAATCCGGGTGTCATGCCTGAATTATCAAAAAGAATCCATGCATCAACCAAATGTTTATAAAGAGATTGAAAGTTCTTCCATCCCTTTTCATATCGGCGTCTGATAATTTTTTCAGGGATATTATGACCTCCCTGCTCTACACGGTATTTTACCCGTTCAACTGCAATCTTCACATCCGGAAGATAGAGGAATACTAATTTTATATTGTAGCCTATCCGCTGCCATTCTGGAATCATTACGGCATAAGTTTTGCCGCTCGGGGTTGTCTCAAAAGCAAAATTGTCGCCCTGAAGAACATGCCTTTTTATTTCTTCGATCATAAGCCTGCCTGCGTGAAAAGAGGCCTGCTCAGGAAGAAACGGAGAGATGCCTGCTGCAATTAGATCCGCATTAACAAAGACAGGACAACCTCCCTCCTTAGGCAGAAATTCGCGAGCAAAGGTCGTCTTGCCTGCACCGTTAGGGCCTGCAATAATGACAACTTTTCTGTTCTTAGGCATGCATTTGTTTTATTTCAATCATACATCCTTACAAACTTTGCCACGCCTCATCCTCTTCCGGCCTCAGCCAGTCTTTTCTGAGAGACGATTCGCTGGCAATGGCAGTATCAGCTCCATGTTCCGGATCTGCATCGTTTTCGATAGTTATCAATTCACTCCTTGCTGTCTTCGACTCTGATGAACAGTGTTTTTTCCGAAACAACCGGCAGGGCGTCTATTTCCCTTAAGGCACTGAGAACATCTTTTTCCCTGGACCGGTGCGCAAGCACGACGACCGGAACAGAACCCCCTATGCTCCTGCCTTTCTGGATAACCGAAGCGATGCTGATATTGTAGTTGCCGAGAATGCCGGATATCCTGGACAGAACGCCCGGTTCATCGAACGCGGAAAATCTGAAATAATACATGCTCTCTACATCGTCCATTTTTTTGATCTTCTTTGCCGCTGCACCCGGTTTCACAAAGCCGGGTATGCCGGGAATTCGCCTGGTGCTGCCACACATGACATTCCGCCCGATATCAATAATATCGGCGACAACGGCGCTTCCTGTCGGCATATCGCCGGCGCCCCTCCCGTAATAAAGCGTGGCGCCGACCGCGTCACCCTGGACATAAACTGCATTGAAAACGCCGTCGACCTTGGAAATCAAATATTCATTCGGCACCATGGTGGGATGCACCCTCATTTCGATGCCTTCATTGGTCGCTTTCGTGATTGCCAGGAGCTTCACCTTATAGCCCAACTCGGCGGCAAAGGCTATGTCCTGGGCCGTTATTCTTGTAATGCCCTCTTTATAAACCTCGTTATACGACAGGGGAATGCCGTATGCCAGAGAGGCCAGGATGGTGAGTTTATGGGCGGAATCGATCCCTTCGATATCAAAGGCAGGATCAGCCTCGGCATACCCGAGCCGCTGAGCCTCTTTCAGCGCCTCCGAAAATTCAACCTTCTCGTCGGACATTTTTGTAAATATGTAATTGGACGTGCCGTTAATAATGCCGTAGACGGCGATAATTCTGTTCGCTATCAGCCCCTCTCTCAGCACTTTGATGATAGGGATACCTCCGGCAACGGACGCCTCAAACCCTATTTCAACACCCGCGCGCTCAGCTTCTGCAAACAGTTCGTTTCCCTCCGTAGCGAGCAGCGCCTTATTTGCTGTGACAACGTGCTTCCCGTTCCTGATCGCCCGGATCATGAATTCTTTCGCTGGATGAATACCCCCCATAAGCTCGATGACTATATCAATGTCCGGGTCATCAATCACTGCGGCTGGATCGGTCGTAAGCATGCCTGCCGGAAGTTTGACCCCCCTGTCTCTCGTCACGTCGAGGTCCGCGATCCTTTTAAGTTCAACCGCAAAACCTGTCCGCTCTCTGATCACGTCGGCACTTGTGATCAGTATATGAGCAGTTCCGGATCCTACAGTGCCGAACCCTATGATACCGACCGAGACGCTATTCTTTTTCATCGACCGAGGACCTTTCTTATCCCGGCTACGGCCTGCCGTATCCTGTGTTCGTTTTCGACAAGCGCGAACCTGACATATTCGTCGCCGCCTTCGCCGAAGCCGATACCCGGCGAGACGGCAACCTTAGCGTCCGTTATCAGGTATTTGCAGAATTCGAGAGACCCCATTTTTTTGAACTGCTCCGGAATCTCCGCCCAAACGAACATGGTTGCCTTTGGCGACTCGATTTTCCATCCGGCGTTATTCAATCCCTTTATCAGGACATTCCTGCGGGACTGGTAGGTCTTCCGTATCTCCTCAACGCAGTCCTGCTGCCCCCGCAGCGCAACAATACTCGCAATCTGTATAGGCTGAAACATCCCGTAATCGAGATAGCTCTTGATTTTTATCAACGCACCGACTATCTCCCTGTTGCCGCAGCAGAAACCCACTCTCCATCCTGCCATGGAATAACTCTTGGTAAGTGAAAAGAACTCAACCGCCACGTCCTTTGCGCCGGGGACCTGAAGAATACTGGGCGCCTTGTAATCATCAAAGGTAAGGTCCGCATAGGCAAAATCCTGGAGTACCATAACGTTGTTGTCCCTGGCAAAATCTACGATCTTTGTAAAAAAATCGAGACCTTCGACAACAGTGGTCGTGGGGTTGTGAGGAAAATTGAGAATGAGCATCTTTGGCCGCGGCCATGTTTTCTTAAGGGCTTTGTCCAGCTCATCAAAGAAATCTATACGCGGACCTATGGGAACACTGATGACCTCACCGCCGGCAATTATTATCCCGTAAGGGTGAATCGGGTAAGCCGGGGTTGGAGTCATTACCACGTCTCCCGGCTGAATAGAGGCAAGAGTAAGGTGCGAGAGCCCTTCTTTCGAGCCTATGCTTACAACGGCTTCGGATTCGGGATCGATATCGACATCAAACCTTCTTTTGTACCATTCGGAAATCGCCATCCTGAGCTGTGTTATGCCTTTTGAAGCGGAATACCGGTGGTTTTTGGGATTATGAGCGGCTTCGCAGAGCTTTTCGACTATATGCTTCGGGGTCGGCAGATCAGGGTTGCCCATGCCGAGATCGATAATATCTTCACCCTTTCTCCGGTAATCCATTTTCAATGCATTAACGATAGAAAATACATAGGGCGGCAGTCTCTTGATTCGGTTAAACTCAAACACGAAAAACCTCCTATTTGCGTTATAGGGTAATAGCGTTTTACGTCTCTTTATTTCTATAACGCGATAACGCTGTTATACATTTCCTCTGCATTCATAGAACTCCGCACCAGCGGTCCGGAAGCCACAAATTCAAAACCCAGACCAAGAGCGTATGCTTTCAGCTCTTCAAAAAATTCGGGGTTTATGTATTCTACTACAGGAAGATTTATTTTTGCAGGCCTGAGATACTGGCCCACAGTCAGAAAATCGCAGCCCGCGTTCCTGATATCTGTCAACGCTTCCCTGACTTCATCAGCCGTTTCACCCAGTCCCACCATCAGACCCGATTTCGTCTTTATATCGGGTCTCATTGCCGCGGCCACTCTATGAACTTCGAGCGAGCGTTGATAATCAGCCTGGGGACGCACAGTCGCATATAGTCTCTTCACTGTTTCAATATTATGATTAAATACGTCCGGGCATGCATTGAGGACCGTCTCCAGTGCCTTAGCGTCTCCGCAGAAGTCGGGAGTGAGCACCTCTATAACGGCATCGGGAAGAGCGTTTTTTAACGCCCTTATAGTTGATGAAAAATGCGAAGCTCCGCCATCGGGGAGATCGTCTCTTGTCACTGAAGTGACAACCACGTAACGCAATCCCAATTCGAGTGCGGCTTCCGCAACCCTTTCCGGTTCAGCGGGATCGAGAGCTTCAGGGGTGCCCGGACTGACTGAACAGAAGGCACAATTTCTCGTACAGCAGTTTCCCATTATCATGAAGGCTGCCGTCGGTTTCGAAAAACAGATCGCCTTATTCGGACACCTGGCCTCCTCGCAAACGGTATTGATCCGGTGACTCCTCAAGAGGTTTTTTGTCTGATGCAAATCAGCCGCGGGTATCTTAATCCATTCGGGCAAGCGCATAGTCAATCTTAACATTGCATAAAAGACGTCTATTTAAATCGTCGTTCCCGCAGTCCGTAAGCGGGAATCCAGAAAACAAAGGAACCGGATGCCCGTCTAAAGACTTCGGGCGTGACGGAAAACGCGACATTCGGATGTCAACTTGCAGTGAACCTTTAACATGATTTTGCACAATAACTCTTATATGGCACAACCGGTTGCTGTGCAGCAAGGATGGCAGCTTGAATAAAAATAAAAGGGCCTTAATCAGGCCCTTATTCTCTTAAAGTTTTATAACGTTTACGGCCTTCGGTCCGCGATCTCCCTCTTCAATTTCGAATTGTACTCTTTGACCTTCGGCCAATGTTTTGAACCCCTCGCTTTTAATGGAAGAAAAATGAACAAAAACATCCGACCCGTTGTCCTGCTGAATAAAACCGAAACCCTTTGATTCATTGAACCACTTCACCTTGCCTTCAAAAGCCATAACTACCAAATCCTCCTTTTTCCCTGTTTCCAGGAATTGCTGAACAACCATACAAAGTTTCGTAATACGCAATTTATACCATATTACCTATAAAATGTCAAAAAAATAATCCCCCTACACCATCCCTTTCGCTTCTTCCCACAGTGCATCCAACTCCTCGGGCGTCATATTAGAAAGCTGCCTTCCCGCACCTGCAGCCTTGACTTCCATGAAGCGAAAACGGGATATGAATTTCAGAATCGTCTTCCGCAGCGCATCCTCCGGATTGACACCTACAAAACGGGAAATATTGACAAGAGAAAAAAATACATCACCGAGTTCGTCTTCAATAGCGGCCCGGTCTTTCTGCTCAAGGGCGTCTCTGAATTCAGACAGTTCCTCGTCCAGCTTCCCCATGACACCTCCGACATCGTTCCAGTCGAAGCCGACGCGCGCCGCCCTCGACTGTATTCTGTGCGCCCTGAGAAGAGATGGCAGTTCTTTCGGTACGCCTTCGAGCACCGACTCTCTGTTCTTGCCCTCCTCTTTCTTCCGGTCCTCCCACTGCTTCAGCACCTGTTCAGATGTTTCAAACCTGGCATCTCCGAAAACGTGCGGGTGCCTTCTCGTCAGTTTTTCGCTGATGCCTTCGATCACGTCTTCAATGCTGAATTCCCCGCTTTCTTTTGCCAGTTGGCAGTGAAAGACAATCTGAAAAAGCAGATCGCCGAGTTCTTCCTTTATCTTTTGAGGAGAATTCTCCCCTATGGCCTCAATAACCTCGTAGGTTTCTTCTAAAAGATATGGGGTAAGAGTCTCCTTCGTCTGTTCCCTGTCCCAGGGGCAGCCGTCCTCGGCCCGCAATCTTTCCATAATATCCAATAATTTCCCGAAATTATCCATTTCATCCATACAGCTGCCGATTATGCTTCCGATCCTTCAGTGCTTCCGCGTTATTTCGTCAAAATCTCCGTAATTTCCCTGTACCGGACCGCCGTTTTCCTGACGATTTCATCCGGCAGCACCGGTCCAGGATATGTCTTGTCCCAGTCCAGGGTGAGCAGATAATCCCTGACAATCTGCTTGTCAAAACTGTCCTGCCCCCTGCCGGGCCTGTAATCCTTTGCAGACCAGAAGCGGGACGAATCAGGGGTAAGCAATTCGTCAATTATCATGAGGTTGCCGGCATAAACGCCAAATTCCATTTTTGTGTCTGCGATGATTATGCCTTTCTTCTCCGCCAGTTCTCTGGCCCTGCCGTATATCGTCAGGCTCGCGTCCCTGAGTTGCCGGGCAATGTCATCCCCGACTATCCTCCGCGTCTTGTCGAAGCTTATGTTGATATCATGTCCCTCCGCCTCTTTTGTGCTTGGCGTAAATATCGGCGAGTCGAGCCGCGATGATTCGACAAGCCCGGCAGGCAACCCTATACCGCAAACCATACCCTTTTCCTTGTATTCAGCCCATCCCGAACCCGAAAGGTAGCCCCTGACAATGCATTCAACAGGCAAGGGCCGCGCTTTTTTCACCAACATGCTCCTGCCTTCAAGCATATCAACGTATTTATGCAGGACCGGGGGATAATCCATCACTTCTGTTGCAACAATATGGTTTTCCATGACATCTGCCATCTGTCTAAACCAGAAAAGAGAGATTGCGGTCAGCAATTTCCCTTTTTCAGCGATGCCGTTCGGCAAAACTACGTCAAATGCCGAAACCCTGTCAGTGGCTACAATCAGAAGAAACTGCTCTATCTCATACACGTCCCGCACCTTGCCGCGCCTGAGCAGTTTGACATCGCTAAAATCGGTTTTCATAACAATATCGGCCATATCTTCCTCCATTATTAAAAAAGGCAAAGGGATAGAGGTCAAGAAAAAGCAAAACGCTTTATCTATACTATCCCTTTACCTTAACTTTTACCTTTAACTTTTCTCTTACCTGTATTCAGAAAGCTTTTTCTGGTTTTCTCGCGGTATTGCTCCAGTTTTCCGGCAAGGTCCGGGTATTTAACAGAGAGTATCGAGCACGCAAGGTATGCGGCATTTTTGGCGCCGTCAATCGCTACGGTTGCCACGGGAATTCCGGGAGGCATCTGGACCGTGGAATACAAGGCATCCACTCCGTCCAATGTCCCGGATTTAAGGGGGACCCCGATTACCGGAAGCGTGGTATTGGCGGCAAGCGCGCCTGCAAGATGCGCTGCCATTCCAGCTCCGGCAATGAGCACTTCTATACCGCGCTCCCTGGCATGCTTCGCGTAATCAGCCGTCTGTTCAGGGTCACGGTGAGCGGAACTTATGCGCATTTCATAAGGGATACTGAAATCTTCCAGTACCTGCGCTGCCTTTTCCATTACCTGCAGGTCGCTTTCACTGCCCATCAGGATTCCGACTAACGGTCTTTTCGTTGGCCTCATTATTTCCTCAGAGACATCGATTCAAGCCGTGCAATCCTTTCCTCTATGGGTGGGTGGGTGCTGAAAAGCTTAACGATGCCCCCACCTGAAAGGGGATTGACGATGAACATATGAGATGTCGCGGGGTTGGCGTCCATAGGTATTCGCTGAGAAGCCATCTCAAGTTTCCTGAGCGCGCTGGCAAGATACCGCGGGTTCCCTGAAATCCTGGCCCCGCCTTCATCGGCCCCATATTCCCTGGAACGAGATATCGCCATTTGTACCAACAGGGCAGCTATTGGTCCGACTATCATCATAACAATAGCTGCGATCGGATTGCCCCTGTCTTCATCGTCACGCCCGCCTCCGAAGATCATTGCCCACTGCGCCATCTGCGCCAGGTAGCTGATAGCGCCGGCAATAGCAGCCGCAACTGTACTTACCAGTATGTCCCTGTGGCTGATATGAGTCAATTCATGTGCGAGAACGCCTTCAAGCTCTTCCTTCGAAAGAATACGCATAATACCACTTGTGACAGCTACAGCCGCATGGCTCGGGTTCCGTCCAGTCGCAAAAGCATTCGGCTGGTCCTCGTCTATCATGTATATCCTCGGCATGGGAAGTTCCGCCCTGTGAGCAAGTCTTCTCACTATCTCGTAAAGTTCGGGCGCCTCAGATTCGCTCACCTCTTTGGCCCTGTACATCCTGAGCACAATTTTATCGCTGAACCAGTAAGTTATAAAATTCATGCCAAAGGCCATGATAAGCGCAAATGTCATCCCCGACCTGCCGCCGAGCGTGCCCCCTATAGCAACGAGCAACAAGGTCAGCGTAACCATCAAAACCATTGTTTTCAAACCATTCATCCCGGACCTCCCGCGTGCTCCATTCTTGAACAAATCAGAGTCTTCGATAAGAGCAGCTATAGCACTTCCGTTTATTATTATACAACACTCATAACTCATAATTAAAAGACCGCATCACCGGGCTGCTTCCGCGCGTATATATAAGCATCTTCCCTCAGGCATTAATTATAACTTACAATAAAAATGGATTTTCGCCCGTGATTGACCTATTATGTAAATGAATAAGATTGGGCAAGATAATTCGGTTTTGCCACATCTTTTATCGGTGCGTCACTCGTGGTGCTGATTGCCGCATCTGCGTTCAGGTACGGAGTCCGGATTGCAAAAGGCTAGAGACTGATTTATTATTTTACTGACAAGTTTAGGAGGTGAAGGCGTGTTAAAAACCTTGAAAATGTGCATACCTGTTTTGGCTGTCCTTGGTGTAATAATTGTCTTTGTATCAACCACTATCGGCAAGGAGGGAGCAAAAATGAGCGTCTTGAAAATTTCCAGCACCGCTTTTCCTGATAACGGGAACATTCCTTCAAAGTATACCTGTGACGGAACTGATATAAATCCTCCCCTTTTCATAGAGAATGTACCACAGGAAGCCAAGTCCCTGGTTTTGATTGTCGATGATCCCGATGCCCCGATGGGCACCTGGGTACATTGGGTTGTATGGAACATCTCTCCCCGGACAAAGGAGATAAAAGAAAACGACTCACCCCAGGGCGCTTCATTCGGACTGAACGACTTCAGGAAAAAATCCTATGGAGGTCCCTGCCCGCCATCCGGCACCCATCGCTATTTTTTCAAGCTTTACGCGCTCGATACGGCGCTGGACCTGCCTGCGGGAGCAAAAAAGGGTGACGTTGAAAAAGCCATGAAAGGACACATCATATCGCAAACTCAAACCATAGGGCTGTATAAAAGAAGCAGGCAATAGGCACAAGACAGTAGGCTATAGGCTATTCTTTGCTTATTGTAAATTTCCCGTCCCTGTCGATCCTGACATTGGCATTGAGGAAGCGCACCTTGTAACCAGCTTCCTTAAGTATGCGATATGCCATTTCGGCCCTTATGCCGGCAGCGGAATACGCGATGACTTCCTTATTCTTCGGTATATCCATCAGCCTGCCTTTAATGTCTTCGGCAGGCACGTTCAGAGCACCCCTGAGCATTCCCTGCATTGCCTCTTCCTCGTCACGCACATCCAGAATCAGCTTATCGGGCGCCGGCGCCTCTGCCATCCGCTTGAATTCCTCGACAGAAATTTCACCGGGTCTCAACTTCGGCAAATAAACAATCTTTGTAGTCACATCGCCATTAATGACAAGTCCCCCGGTGCGTCTCCATTCTTCAAAACCGCCTTCGAGCACCGATACATTGCTATAACCCCACCCTCTGACATTAATAAAATCATCGGCTGCGCCCTTTGTATCGTTGTCGTAAAGTATTATTGGAGCAGATTTGTCTGATGGCAATCTGTCCTTCGAATTGGGGATGTCCTTTCCGGGAATAGAAACCGCGCCTATAATGTGGCCCCTTCTTGCCTCGTCAATCGGCCTGAGATCAACAAGGACAACCGGAATTCCCTTTTCCAGACAATCCATATAATACTGTACGGACGAAACGACAAGTTTGCCGGCTTTCTTCCATCCGGACAATCCGTCCGTGAAAATTTTTACTTTCGTGTAACCTGATTTCTCCGCTCTGGCGGCAGACAACAGGCTGGTCCTGCCGGCAGGGCCGGTGCAATAGAAGATAAGCAGCCTGTCCTTTTCTTTGGGCAGGATACCTGTAAATTTATTGAAATCATGGCCCGGTATCGAAATGGCGCCCGGAATATGTCCCTCATTGTAAAGCGCGGCAGACCTCGAATCCACAAGCTGAGGATTTCCTTTCTCCGGTCCAGCCGCAACAAGCCTCGTAACATCATCGACAAAGGCAATCTTATCCGGAGATAATTTTACAGACGGCTTGAGTGTTACGCTCACCGCATATAACTCGTCGTCCTTTTGCGCAGTAGCTATCGATATTTCTTTTTCTTTCGGTATTCTGCTCCACTTTTCGGCGCCAATAAGTTTTGTGTCATTACCGTATCTCACAAGCCACACAGTATTGCCTGTCCTCATCCGTATAATATTGCCCCTGTTTGATATACCGTCAAATAATCCGAGCAGAATATTGTCATCAGGTTTATGGCACTGTCTGCAGGGCGTGGCTATTCTCTGTTTTTGTGACAAGTCCGCCTTCTGCGCCCGGAAAGTCTGCGACGGTTCAGGGACACCTTTCTGCGCCCCGAAAGTCTCCGACATTTCGGGGACCCAGCTTGCGGGCCTGCCGAAAATGAGAAAAAAGGCTGTAAATACTGTGACAAAGACAGGTGCTATGCCCCTGTTCCGCATTCGCAATCCTCTCATGAAAAAACATAGCATTCTTCTGGAACAATAAATTATATATTAGGGTAATATTGTGAAAAATTCAATTCACCGCTTCCCTTAGTTCCTTGACAGCAGTGAATTTAGGCACCCTGGCAGCAGGGATTCTTATCGCTTCTCCGGTTTTAGGATTGCGCCCTTTCCGTTCCACCCGCTTTGAGATAAAAAACGTGCCGAAGTCGAGCAAAATTATCTTTCGCCCTTTTTTCATTTCCGCAGTAATTGCGTCCAGTGCTGAGTCAAGCACCCTGCCCGCTGTCGGTCTTGAAAGGCCGGTCAGCAAGGTAATTTTGTCTACCAATTCAGACTTGGTCATAAATGTCGATCACCGCCTCCTGGAATGAACAGGGAAACCTCTACCCGGGCAAAGAGTACGTTTTTCGGAAACAGCCGCGTGAAGGGATCAGACAGAAACCCAAATGGACAGAAACAATCCTTTCATCGGCAACCCCGCTGCCATCGACTGCTTCTTCCAGTCTTTAGGCCGTAGGCTTTGCGTCCCAGTCTTTCGAATGGTTTGCCCTTTCGTTAAAGATCAGCAACTCATATTAGCGCTCAGTCATTTTAAAAGAAACAGCGATGTATTTGTCAAGGTCCCGATAATCACCAAACCCAAAACAGCCTGTTTATATTCATCCATTCATCCCTTATTCCCTTTGCTTCCGTGATCTGGAAATATTTCCAGGTCTTCACCAGTACCTTCCCGCTGTCCCCCTCGCTTATTTTTATCGCCCCTTCCCTGTCTGTCCTGAACACCCGGCAGCGGGCCCGGCACCTGGACAATACCTCTAAAGTTTCCGGATGCGGATGTCCGTAACTGTTATTGCGCCCCGCGCTGATAACCGCGATCTCCGGTGACACAGCGTTAATGAATATTTCAGAAGACGATGAGCGGCTGCCGTGGTGTGCGACTTTCAGTACCGTGCTTTTGATCCAACAACCGATATGGACCGCATCAGCTTCGCCCTCTTTTTCAAGGTCGCCGGTAAACAGAAATGAGGCTGCAGCACCCTGTACTCTCAACAGAAGCGAATCATTGTTCTCATCGAACCTCTTCCCGCTTCCGGAATAAAACCCCCTGTAAGGGTGAAGCGCCATAATACTATATCCCGCGCCGCGTATCGTGTCCCCTCTCTGAAGCCCCCTGTGTCCGGCGTTTCCAGGAAATCCTTCTTTATACTCCATCCGGCTGTTGTCCCAGATCTCATGAACTTTAAAATTATTAAGCAGATAGCCGGCGCCCCCGACATGGTCATTATCCGGATGCGATAGTATCAGGGCGTCGATCTTATTAATGCCCCGGTATCGCAAAAACTCACCCACCTGGATACCGCTCTTGCCGGTGTCCATAATCATGGTACGGCGGTCGGGCAATTCTATTACTGCACCGTCACCCTGGCCCACATCGAGAAAGGTAACAGAGAGTCTGTCCTTTCCGGAAAAGGAGCAAACCAGAAAAATCGCCATCGGAACTATAGCAATGGCGCAGGGAAACAGCAAGGAGCGGAAAAGGGGAAACCGCCCCGCATGGATAGTGACAGTATAAATGCCGAGACCGGCATAAAAGAAAATCAGCAGGACGGCAGGAAATGCGGGGACACTTACGGCCATGAATTCCCATCGGCCCATATAATTAACAAAAGATAGAACGTGACTCGTGAGGGCATCAAGCACTGAGTACAGCGGAAAGACATTAAACAAAAGAAATGCAAACGAAGATAAAAAAGCCAATGGCAGAATGATAAAGCCTACGGCAGGAATAACAATGAGGTTGGCAAGGGGTGAAACAATGGAAAAAATATGGAAGGAATTGATAATAAGCGGGGCAGTACCTGCATTTGCAGCAAAGGTTATGAGGACAGAAGACCTGGCATATGACACAATGGAAGACCTCATCCGGGAGAACACCGGGAACAATTCCGGGGAGAACAATTCCGGGGACACCTTACTTAATTCTGATGAATTAAGTAAGGTGTCCCCGGAATTGTTCTTTTTATCGCGCGACTCTTCGCCGCCTGCAACTATCCCAATGCATAGCACGGATACAAACGATAACTGAAACGACAAGTCGGTCAATGAATCCGGCCGGTAAAGGACAATGAGAAAAACGGCAGCCGTCAGGCTGTTCAGCCAGAATCTCTTTCTCTCAAGTAAAAGACCGAACAGAAAAAAACATATCATTATGAATGCCCTGAAAGTACCGAAATCCGGTGGCGATATGCCCAGGTAGCCGATCATAAGAGGCAAACAGACCAGGGCGGCGATTTGAGAGGGCGAAGTATAAAGCGTGAGCACCGAGAAGAGTTTATACGGGAGGGCCTTGACAAGAAAACGGGTCGACTGGAAAAAAAAGAACAAAAGCAGACCAAAGTGCAGTCCGGCTTTATGCAGTATATGAGAGAGCCCTGTGACACTGAAGTAATTGTTTGTTTCCTTTGTCAGCAGTCCGCGCTCTCCGGTGATCAGTGCCATGATGAAAGGTGCCGAGCCCGGTGAAAGAGAATTTTTTATGGCGGTATTCAACCGTTCCCGCAATGCCCCGAAGAATTTTACGGGCCGTTCCCAGACCTGACCGGATGGACCATTCACAGGATCTATTTGGACCGCATAGCCGGAAACCGATGGCCTGACGCCCGGATTCATAAAGTAAGCATCGGCAGGAATGCGCACCCTGACAGAATAGGGCATGCCAGGAGTCATGGGTCTATCGCCTGCAATGCGCATCTCCCGTAAGATTATTTTTTTACCGTTGCTGTCAGCCGCTTCGGAGACATCCAGGACATGCGAAAAGCCTCCCATGCGTGAAAACAGGGGAACCGGCCCGGAGCGCACAGTGCCCTTAATCGAAATCGTTGTGCCTGCAATAGACGAGACCGGCTCCGGGGGCACAGTGCGAAAATGCGCGGAGCAGAAACCGAGGACCGCCATGAGGACCACGCCGGAAATCGACAAGGGCCGGCGCCTTTTCCAGGCAACAGCCTTTTTGGAGAAAAATGGAAGGAGCAGTGCCGACAACAGAAGACTGGTTACCGGGAAAAAACGGTATACATAAACAAGAGCGGAACCGTAAATGAATGCGATGGCATACTGCACGATCAAACGTTATCATAGCCTAAGAGTCTCCGGCAAAATCGCCTTTTCATCATTAAATCCCTCCGGGCTGAAATTGCACTTCGTTTTGATGTACAATGTTATCAAAAAAAGGAGGGCCGATTGATAATCAATTTTCATGAAAGAATACATGTTGACGACAAGAACATCTGCAAGTTGTTCATGCATGAAATCAGTGAACTTTATACGGACATGGAACTGGCAGCGGAAGAGCTGGAATTGCTTGCCATGCCGAGGCGTTCTTTCACAGTGCATTTCCCGGTGAGAATGGATTCCGGAAAGACAAGGATGTTCATAGGACACCGCGTTCAGTACAACGACGCAAGGGGGCCGGCAAAGGGCGGCATCAGGTTCCATCCCGACCTGACTATTGATGATGTAAAGGACCTGGCGTTTCTGATGGTACTCAAATGCGCAGTGGCGAATATTCCTTTCGGGGGTTCGAAGGGAGGCGTTATTGTCGATCCAAAGCAGTTGAGCGGGAATGAACTGGAACTGCTGACGAGAAGTTACGTCCGGGCAATCAATAATTTCATAGGCCCCTTCAAAGACATACCGGCCCCCGACGTGTTTACCGGTGAAAAGATAATGGTCTGGATCATGGATGAGTTCGAAAGAATAAAAGGCGAACACGTCCCGGCTGTTGTTACGGGAAAACCGGTTGAACTGGGAGGCACAAAAGCCAGGAATTATTCTACCGCCCTTGGAGGCATCTATGTCCTCGAAGAGGCGATGAAGAAACTGAATATGGGGCAAGAAGGAGCCAGGGTAGCTATACAGGGATTCGGCAATGTAGGGAAAAATGCGGCGCGCCTATTTTTCGAGAGAGGGTACAAAGTTGTCGCGGTCAGCGCTACGGGAGGAGGCATAATTGACCAGGCAGGCCTGGACATACAAAAAGTAATATCGCATCAGGAGTCCCGGGGAAGCCTGCTCGACTTCGCCGGCGCCGCTGACATAACGAACCAGGAATTGTTGGCATGCGACTGCGATGTCCTTGTGCCGGCTGCCCTTTCAGACCAAATCCACAATGGCAATGCGGACAATGTGAAAGCCCGGATCATCCTGGAACTTGCCAATGCGCCGACAACAATAGATGCAGACAAGATTTTTTTCAACAAAAATATTTTTGTCATACCCGACGTGCTGGCAAACGCCGGCGGAGTGGTAGTCAGTTATTTTGAGTGGAGCCAAAACCTCAACAGCAGTTACTGGACAGAAGAAGAGGTCCTGCGCAATCTGAAAAATATCATGGTCAACTCCTTTAACGATGTGTATGCCGCATGCAGCCATGAATACTGCCGGATGAGAAGGTCCGCTTACCGGCTAGCCATAAAACGCGTGCTCGAAGCCGAGAGACTGCGGGGAAATCTATAAAGGAGTTATCCCTTTTCGCAGGGTATTTTCACTTATGGATTTCGGGTCCATAAATTGCAAAAGATAATCAGGCCCTCCGGCTTTCGACCCTGTACCCGACATCCCGACGCCGCCGAAAGGCTGTCGCCCCACAAGTGCGCCGGTAATCTTTCTGTTGATGTAGACGTTGCCTGCGCGGAAAGCATCTTTCGCCTTCCGGATAACTGCAGGGCTCCTCGAAAAAATGCCCCCGGTCAAAGCATAGTCGCTACTATTGGCTATTGCTATTGCTTCGTCTATGTCCGCCGCTTTTATGACCGAAACCACAGGGCCGAATATCTCTTCGCGGGCCACGGCAGCCTCCGGCCTTACCTCAAACATAACCGGACCTGCATAGTATCCCCCGCCCGGAAAGGGCCCGCCTTTTTCAGGTGTAAACAGTTTCCCTTCCTGATTTCCCTTTTCTATGTATCTCTTCACTTTTTCCATTGCTTCATTGTCTATAAGCGGGCCCATGAATGTGGCCGGGTCTTCAGGAGGCCCGATTTTGATACTCCTCATGGCCTCTTTGAACCGGCTGCAGAATTCACTGTACACACCCGGTAAAACAATGACCCGTGAGCACGCGGAACATTTCTGGCCCTGATATCCAAAAGCAGATGCCAGAACGCCCTTCACAGCTTCATCGAGATCAGCCGTATCATCAATTATGACGGCATTCTTCCCGCCCATCTCTGCAATGACCCTTTTCACATTTGCCTGACCCTGATGGGTTTCGCCCGCAAGCCTGATAATCCTCAGTCCAACATCTTTCGACCCGGTAAATGCGATGAGGTCCACTCCAGGATGGGACACCAGGAACTCCCCTACTTCCTGTCCGGGGCCAGGCAGATACTGAAGGACTTCAGGGGGCAATCCGGCTGCCCTGAAAACCGCGACGAGTTGCCATGCAATAACAGGCGACAGCCCCGACGGTTTGAGAATAACGCAATTACCTGTGACAAGTGCTGCAGATGCCATTCCGGTAATTATGGCAAGAGGAAAGTTCCACGGGGATATGACCACCGCTGTCCCCCTGGGTCCGTAAAGGTATTCGTTAACCTCCCCTGGATAGCGTCCGGTATATTTCGGTTTCGCAATTTCGATCATCTGCCTGCCGTAGTATTCAAGATAGTCGATGGCCTCGGCAACATCGCTGTCAGCCTCCATAATGGGTTTCCCCACCTCGTAAAGTTCAAGCGCAGCGAGCTTGAATCTCCTCTTTCTCATTTCCTCTGCAGCCGTGAACAGATAGCCGGCCCTGGTCTCAGGCGGCGTACTGCGCCAAGACGCATGTGCTGCCCTCGCCCGGCTGACAGCCTCCTCCGCATTCCTTCGGGAAGCAGACGATATTCTTCCTATAACCTCGGCGGGCGCAGCAGGGTTTACAGACAGCGTCTCAGCGTCCGTAAAAAGCTCGCGGCCTCCCACAAAGAGGGGATATCTTCGCCCCATTTCTCTTCTGAGGGAACTCAGGCCATTTCTCATCTCTTGTCTGTTTTCGTATTTTGAAAAATCCGTTGCAGGCTCGTTTCCGAATAAATCCCCGGACTCCGCCGGAATGCCTCCCGACGCGTCCGGAACTCTTACAAGCTCCTCGAAAGACATCCTTTCCGCAAACGATTTTCTGAGAAAAGATTCATTGGAGGTGTTCTCAAGTATTCTCCTCACCAGGTATGCCATGCCGGGGATGAGTTCTCCGATCGGGCAATAGACCCTGACAGGCATTTTCTTCAACGCCCTTCTTATCGGTTCACCCATGCCGTAAAGGGTCTGGAACTCGAATTGCTCTCCGTCAAGATTCAAATCTTCGGCAAGGACAATGGCGTTGCTTATGCTCCTTATATTATGCGTAGCGATAGCGGGATATACGACATCGATGTTTTGAAAAAGTATCCCTGTAAGCGTTTCGTAATTGCGGTCTGTCTCGTCTTTTTCCAGGAATACGGGGACCGGCCAGCCTTTTTGCCTGTTTACCGCGATCTCATAATCCCAGTATGCTCCCTTTACCAGACGGACAGTTATCCGCCGCCCGTTGCACTTCGCCCAATCCAGAAGCGACAGGAGATCTTCTCTCGTTTCTTTAAGATAAGACTGAAGGGCTATCCCGGCCCATTGAAAATCTTTATAATCGTCGAGAATACTTTTAAAGACTGCTATTGCGAGGTCTTTATAATAGTAATGCTCCATATCGAAAGTAATAGATGCATCGAGTGCCTTTGCCTTTTCAAATACAGGCCTCAGGCCGTCTTTTATTTTTTGGACCGAACCTTCCCAGTTCAAGGGCTCTATTTGAGAATAAAACGATGATATTTTAAGCGAAATGTCAAGCCTGTTTCCGCTGGACTGCTGCCCTTGATCTGCGGCAAAAGACGGCGCAAGAAAATCCAGTGCCTCCAGATATCTGGCGGCATATCGGCTCGCTTCGATATCGCTCACGACCGCTTCGCCCAGAAGATCGATGCTCAATGCCGCACCGTCTCCCCTCAGTTTCTGAATGGACATTAAGGCATCTTCCGGGTCAGCTCCAGCAATAAATTGACCGGCAAGTGATTTTACCGAAGCCCTTATGACCCCCGCAATAATACGGGGGACGACTGTTCCTCTCGAAAAGCGGTCTATCGCCTTTCGTATAATCGATGGCGCATCCGCGATCTCGTCGAAATATTCCCTGAACAGTCTGAGCACAAGGGCATCGGTCTTCAGGCCCGGCAGGACATCGGTAAACCTCAGGAGCTGTATTTTGAAAGCGTCATCCCGCATGGCCCATTGCATAATCCTGCCTTTCCATCTCTTATTGTCGAAAATGGCAGGCTTCTCATCCCTCAGGACTGAAAACAGTTCGAACGCTTTTCCCCTTATGCGGGCTTCAAAAGGGTGATTTTGCATCATTCCCCTGCTCCCTCTGTAAAGAAATCTATCAACCTGCGCGCAATTGTCCCGGTACGCGGCAGGACAGGCAGGTTATTTGACGTGAACCACGCGGCATCGACAATCTCGGATTCATCGATCCTGATTTCCCCACTTTCATAGTCAGCCATAAAACCGACCATTAACGAATTGGGAAACGGCCAGGGTTGGCTTCCGAAATAACGTATATTTTTGACCTCTATCCCGACCTCTTCCCTGACCTCTCTTTTAACAGTTTCTTCAAAAGTTTCCCCAGGCTCCACAAAGCCCGCCAATACACTGTAAAACGCCTTCCGGAAACGATGGGATTGGGCCAGAAGTATCTCAGCCCCCCTGACTACAGCCACGATTATTGCCGGGGATATCTCAGGATAAATTACAAGACCGCAACAGGGGCATTCCCTGGCCCTTTCACCGGCTTTCGGTCCGGTGCGGCCTCCGCATCTGCCGCAAAACTGATGCGTCCGTTCCCAATGGATGATTTGAAAAGCCCTGCCCGCAGCCGAAAAAAACTCCTCATCCAGAAGGCCTACCAGCGGACGCAATTCCTGAAAAGACATCCCTTTCGGATCAGCGGCATTCCCGTCAACTTCAGCAGTGTAACAATTGACTCCGTTCAGTGCTCCAAGATAGTGCGATCGGATGATTTTCTGATCGAGTACAGTTATATCTTCGGAGTCCGGCACGTCAGCACCGGTTTCAGCCAGCCTGACCAATAAGGCGTCCCCACGAAAAACGAACCATAAGTCCGGCTTGCTATGTACTGTTTCAGGACTGAAGGAAATTGAAAAAGACATGATGATTAATTATAGCAAAATTCAGAAATGCTTCTACTCCGCCGAGCGTTCCTCACGAGAGCCATTCTTTCGGTGAATAGAGATTTTTTTGTGGATTCTTGCCATAGCTGACTGTTATTATATCCGCGTTGCAACCAATACCGCGTAAAAAAGGGATGCTTATGGCTTATAAAGCATGGTTTCAGTGCATCAACCCGCAGTGCAGGGCCACATACCCTCTTAACACGATTATCTACCGCTGCGAAAACTGCAGTTCTCTTCTGGAAGTGACGCATGATATGCAGGCCCTCGCGGACCGCAGCTCAAAGGAATGGACGAAGCTATTCGAGGAACGGTACAAGTCCACCGAATGGCCTTATGGATCGGGCGTATGGAGCAAGAAGGAATGGGTACTGCCCCAGATCAGCGACGACAATATCGTATCTCTCTATGAGGGCGGCACCAACCTGTTCTGGGCCGAGCGTTTCGGCAAGATGCTGGGAATGGGAGACCTGTGGATCAAGCTTTGCGGCAACTCCCACAGCGGCTCATTCAAAGACCTCGGCATGACAGTGCTGGTGTCACAGGTCAAGCAGATGATAAGCGAAGGGGCTCCGATCCGGGCCGTGGCGTGCGCGTCCACAGGCGATACTTCTGCCGCACTGGCGGTTTATTGTGCGGCTGCCGGTATCCAGTCTGTCGTGCTTTTGCCAAAGGGCAAGATTTCGGTCGCACAGTTGATTCAACCGATCGCTAATGGTTCTCTGGTCCTGTCACTCGACACAGATTTCGATGGATGTATGGCAGTCGTGAAGGAAATCACGAAGGACGAAACCATCTATCTGGCAAATTCAATGAACTCTTTGCGCATCGAGGGGCAAAAGACAGTAGGTATCGAGATCTGCCAGCAATTCGACTGGAAGTTGCCGGACGTGATAATTATTCCGGGCGGCAACCTCGGCAATGTCTCAGCGCTCGGCAACGGCCTGCTCATGATGAAAAATCTCGGGCTTGTTGACTCTCTGCCGCGCCTTGTCGTCGCTCAGGCGGAGAGGTCGAATCCCCTGTACCGTTCATACCTTAAGAATTTCGAGACCTTCGAGCCTATCCAGGCCGGTAAAACCCTGGCAAGCGCGATCCAGATAGGCAATCCGGTCAGCGTCGAGAAGGCCATCCGTACATTGAAGCACTTCAATGGCATTGTCGAGCAAGCCACTGAAGACGAACTGGCCGATGCCGCTGCCCTGGGAGACACGGCAGGTATGTTCTGCTGCCCGCACACCGGAGTTGCACTCGCTGCCCTTATCAAGCTGCTCAAGGAAGGCAAGATAGATAAATCCGAGCGTGTCGTTGTGATCTCCACTGCTCATGGGTTGAAATTCACGGACTTCAAAGTCCGCTATCACGAGGGAACACTGGATATCCCCAGCCGTTTCGCCAATAAACCGATAGAGGTGCCGGCCACTGTGGATGCAGTAAAAGAAGCCCTCGCTCAAGCTCTGCAAAACAGGAGGAACACTGATGTCTAAAAAGTCTTCGAACGGGAATTGGAAACCCTCAACCCTGGCCATCCACGGTCCCGGGCGGCTCCCCAAAGCCCATTATTCGGTCTCAACGCCTATTGTGCAGACTTCCAATTACTATTTCGACACCACCGCCGAAGTCCTGGAGTTTATGACGGAAAAAAGCAAAGGCCGCATGATACGCGAACACGAATACGGCAGATACGGCAATCCGACACAGCAGGAGTGTGAGAGGAAACTGGCAGCAGTCGAAGGAGCGGAGCGGGCAGTGCTTTTCTCGACCGGCATGAGCGCCGTGATCCTGACGCTGATGACCTATATGAAGCGCTCCGGCCATATTATATTCACAAATGATTGCTACCGCCAGACACGTGATTTCGCAACCAACATGCTGTCGGAGTTCGGCATAGAAGTCTCTATGGTAGACCCGACTGCACAAGCTATCGGGGAAGCCATTCGGCCTAATACCAACATTATTTTTACCGAATCGCCGACCAATCCCTACCTGCGCGTTCTGGATACGCCTGCGGTGGTGAAAATAGCCAGGAAACATCGTATTATGACAATAATCGATGCCACGATGGGGACTCCTTACAATATGAAGCCTCTGGAAATGGGAGTCGATATTGTCGTACACTCTGCAACCAAGTATCTGGGCGGTCACAACGACTTGCTGGCAGGAGTCGCCCTCGGCAACCATAAGAAGCTCGATCCCCTGTACCGCATGCAGAGAATGATCGGGGCTACACCCGGCCCGTTCACCTGCTTTTTACTTGAACGGGGTTTGAAGACCTTTGCTCTCAGGATGGAGCACCATAATCGCGCAGGAATGACCATTGCGCGTATGCTTGAGTCGCACCCAAAGATAGAAAAAGTCTGGTACCCCGGTCTCAAGTCACATCCGGATTATAAGGTTGCGAAAAAGCAGATGCGCGGTTTCGGCAGCCTGATCTCTTTCCTCGTAAAGGGCGGCGACAGGGAGACACGGAAGTTCATTGATGCGCTGAAATTATTCCTGATAACTCCAAGCCTCGGCGGGACCGAGAGCCTTGTGACGCAGATGTGGGTGATGTCGTTCTTCGACTATCCCGAGGAGTTCAGGCGCTCCATAGGGATGGTGGACAATCTTGTTCGCATAGCCCTGGGACTGGAAGATGTGGACGACCTGATAGCCGATCTGAATCAGGCCTTGGACAAAATCTGACGGTCTCGGAAATAACACGTGATGCTCTGCTTCGCAAGAATTCGATTAACCTATAATGTACTTAAAGTCAGTGGGAGAGCCAGTAGACAAAAGACGATTGTTTTTTCTGGTAACACGCACCCTGAGTTCGATGCCGAACTATGAAGATAATTATCGAAAATCGTCATCACAATCGCACTTGAGCTAGTCGTTAATATCATATCCAATGATCTGGCAGCAAGGTTTTTTTCCATTGCATATTGCCGGCCCGATATAGAGAATATTCATCCGCACAGCATGTCCTTGACAATCGTCCTTTATTGTTTTACTCTATCCTCAATTCAGACCGAGAGGAACATCGGGCATAACCTTATATGAACCCTATCTATATAGTAGACGACGAATCTTCCATCTGTTCCACCATCGCGGACGTCCTTCAGGACGAGGGGTATCAGACCGTCGCATTTACGGATGCTGAGAGCTTGTGGCAGAGGCTCGACACCATGGAGCCAGCTCTCGTCCTGCTGGATATCTGGCTCCCGAGCATGGACGGCATGCAAATCCTGAAACGTCTTCATGAACGCTGCCCCGAGCTCCCCGTCATCATGATGAGCGGACATGCCGGGATCGAGGCGGCAGTCGCCGCCATAAAGGCCGGAGCCTACGATTTCCTGGAAAAACCACTACATCTGGAAGTTTTACTCGATAAGGTGGCGTCCGCCCTTAAGCACCGGCCTTCCAGTAGCGGCGCGACCCTGCCCTCGGATACCGAGCTTGAGATCGTCAGTGCCGACCTGTCGGTGCAGGCGGGGATGGTGGAAGTAGTGGATTCCCCTGTGCCTCAGCGCACGCTCAGAGGAAATGTGCTACTGAACGGGATAGGGCTCCTGAGCGGCCGGAACACCGGCGTCATTCTGAGCCCTCTCGGGATCAACGAAGGGATCATCTTTCAAACTCTTGACGGCCATACCATCCGTGGACATATCACCTCTCTTGAGGATTTTTCCCAGATTGCCGCATCGAAGACCTTCTTTGCCAACTCTACCACCCTGAACAACGGCAGGCAGCGGGTGCGCACCGTTGAACATCTGATGGCAGTTCTTTCCATGTACGGCATAACCAACGTGTTAATAAAGGTTGAAGCGGAGATACCGAACATAGACGGGTCCGCCAAGGATTTCTGCGACCTCATTGAAGAGGCAGGGATAGATGAACAGCCGGCCTTAACCAAGGTTGCGGTCATTCGCCGTAAGATCGTAGTGGGACACGAGGAGTCGCGCGAAAAGCATATCTATGCGGAGCCCTTTGAGGGGTTCGAAATATCAATGAGGGTTGACTATCCGCTACCCATAGGCGAACAAATTCTTACATTCAATCCTGAAAGCGGATCTTTCGTAAAGGAGATAGCCCCTGCCCGCTCCTTCAACACCTTTGAAAATATCGAAATGGCCCAGAAGCTTGGGAAGGTCGGCGGCGGATATCTTGATTCCCACATCATCCTTTACGATGGCAAGGTCATCAATACGGAGCTTCGTTATCCCGACGAATTCGTACGCCACAAGATATTGGACCTGATCGGAGACCTCTACCTCCTCGGCTTGCCCATCAGAGGACGCATCATCGCCAACATGACCTCACATGGATACAATCAGGCCCTGGTGGAACGCTTGTATCATGCTGTGCAGAGCAGCACCAAAAGCACGCAGATCGGGTAGAGCCGGGCGATCACTGCACTGCTGCAAATTCGTTCTTCGCGATAGATAACCCGGTGCGTGATGAGGGTAAGAACACCGAGGTCAAGATTCTCCCGTGACTTTCGTCAGGATTTGAGTATCATCTGGTTTGTCAACGAGCGTGTCTCTCCTATGGATGTGACGCGCACTGCAGCGCGATCATGGATCGGACATTTGTTCTCGCAGATTCCGCAGCCGATGCAAATATTGGGGTCTACGTAGGGCCGTTTCAACATTTTCGTCGTTCCGTCTCTGAGTTTGACCTCCACTGTTTCAAACCAGATAGCCTTCGGGGATGTGGGACAAACCTCTTCGCAGACAATGCAATCGATGTTCATGGCCCAGGGAAGGCACCTTCCCCTGTCATAGAATGCAGTGCCGATCCTGACCGGTTTCCGTCCGGCAGCTTTTCCTAATTTTCTTTCGAGCGTGAGCGGGGTTATAGCTCCCGTCGGGCATAAATGGCCGCAGAGTACACAGTTATACTCACAATACCCGATGCTGTTAATGAGTACCGGCGTCCATATCCCCTCAAACCCCGCCTCTGTCAATGCCGGTTGTATGGCATTGGTAGGGCAGACCTTCATGCATTCACCACACTTGATGCATCGTCTCAGAAAATCCCCTTCCACAAGAGAACCCGGGGGCCTTATCACACGGTACCTGGGCGAAGTTTTGGACGTGATGGTGCTCCGCATAATCGGGAAAATCACCGCTCCCGCAAGGGCGCTTTCCATCAGCCTGCGGCGATTAACATCGAGAGGCTTGTGGATCGAGCTTGCAGCCCTGGGGAGTCCGTAATGGACAGCGCCTTCGGGACAGTCCTCAATACAGTTCATGCAGACATGGCACTCGCACGTCCTCAGGGCCGAGTGCGGATCGCACCCCCCGTGGCAATGTCCGAGGCATTTCCTGCAATCGTTGCAGCGGTCCACGTCCCTCCATATGCCGAAGACCGGACGGAATGAAAGCAGGCCCAGCAGAGCGCCCAGCGGGCATATGACCCGGCACCAGAAACGCGGCAGGAACCTGTTTGCAAAGAGCACAGCGACAAAGATCACCCCGAGCAATGTTCCGCCCTGGAAAACAGGCTGCCTGAGATAGAGCCATCCGCTGCTGTAATTGAGTCCTGGGAATACGGATACGGCAAAAGACCGGGTGATGACCGCTAACGGATCAAACAGTCCTGTCTGGAGCGAACCAAAGGCGGCAAGGGCAAGCAACAGAACAAGAATGTAATATTTGATCCTGTAAAGAGGCCGGTAGGAATTCAGTGCAATGGTGTCCACCGCCCTTAACTTGTTAAAAATGCTTCCTGTTATCTGGTTGATAATTCCCATGGGACATATCCATGAACAGAAAAAACGTCCGAAGAAGATCGTGCCGATAATTATAAAAAGAGAGAGGGCGAGTCCTTTGTAGACGGTCCAACTCGTCAGAAAAGAGGCGATTGCAGCGAGAGGGTCCAGATCGATAAAAAGCTGCGTCTCATAGCCCCTGATACGCCTGAAACCCGTAAGCCAGACCAGGAGAATAAAGAGCAGTAAAAAAAAGACCGCGTAGGTCCTTCTGATATTTCTGAGACTAAGAAGTTTTTCGATCATATGTTCAGCTCGGCGACATTAAGAGACTTCCAGTCGGAAATCCCGATGCCTTTTTTTTCCGCCATGACAATAAAGGGAATGTCCTCCACTTTCAAATCGAGAAATCTGAGGCCATAAGATTCTACTGCCACTATATCGGTCCCTGCTATTACCGTGTTACCGATAGCCACATCAGACAGGTTCCCGCCCGTCGGACCGTTTTTCCTGAGCACTCTTGTGGCGTCCAGCACAGTAAGAGTCGGCCTGATAGCGGCAGTAAGATCAGCGATAGATGTGTTTATGTCCTGATGCAGGCGGTTCCTTTGGCCGCCCAGGGAACCGTAAAGGTTTTTCATGGCCATCGTACATTTACTCAAAGAGTGGTTCTTCACTATCGGCAGGTTGATAAGTTTGTCTGCCTGGTGATAGAAACGGCTCACAGGCCAAACCTTGAGGGAATCGCCTTTCAGATCGGTAAGTACAAAGTCGTTCTCAGCCGCCAACCGCACTGTCCCGCCGGCTTTTTTTACAGCAGCCCCGATACCGGACCGGGTAAAACACCGGTCAGGATCGTTTACCGAAACATCCGTGACCCAAACCTCAGCGGCCCGTGCCTCAAGACAAAGTTTCACTACAGCCGCCACAACAGCGGGATTAGTGTTTGCCGCCTGCTCCGGCTGTCTGTCCCAGGCAGCATTAGGCTTCAGTAAAACCTTGTCGCCGGGACTCACAAAGCGGGCCATGCCGCCGACTTTTTCTATGGCGGCACGCACCATCCTGTCTGCATCCGTCCCATGGACCACTGCTAACTGAGGAAACAGTTTTTTGTCTTCAGTCCGGTAGTCTTTAAAGGTGTATATTTTTGTGCCGCTCCTTCGCACCGGCTCATTGCTGTAAAAAATATACCCCCACGCCCCGGCAGCAGCCGCGACTCCGCAGGCGGCAGCCGCCCTAAGGATAAACTGCCGCCTGTCCACCATCTCTTCCCTCTCACTATGCTTCGATGCCATTATATCAACCAGTCCTTTTCGTAAAATATTTCAGTATATCTTCATCATCAGTCCCGAATACACCGAAAATCGAATTGCCGGCAGAAATGAGAAACCAGTTGCCCTCATATTTATCCAGGACTTTATACACTTCGCTGCCGCCCCTTTCGATCTTCTCATACCGCACACCGGATTTTCTGAAATAATCCATAAAAGATGACAAAAGCGCCTTCATTTCCGGCAAGCTGCCTGTCATAAGCGCTACCGTGATTTTCTTGCCGCCTGTGGAGTACTCACGTTCCGTAACGTTGTGGAGGAAATCGAGCCCCCGGTAGCCATCCTTAACGTACCTGGTTTTCCTGACCTTCCCCATGTCCGGAAACATGGCAAACACCTTATTGAATGAGTCCTGTCCTGAGGGAAGCGTATCGCTGAATGCCCTCGCGAATTTCCCCACAGGGACCTTCGCGTTAAAAGTGGAGATCTTCACATAGTAGCGACCCTTGATGAAATTTACTCCGCCCGATGTCCTGAATCCCATTGCGCCTGCTGAAACTGCCTGCGGGTTTTCTCCGGATTCATCCGAAAGGACACCAAAAGCCTGTATGCCTTTCCCCATATCGTAGACCTCAACCTGGATGTCAGCCTGTTTAGCAACCGATCCGGCAGCGGCATACTCGGTCACCGTAAGCCCCATGAATCCGGCGCTGATAAAATATTCGGCGTGGCCGTCCACGTGCTCGTAGAGATTGTCTTTTGTATAGCGATGCCCCTCTCCCACCTGACGGAAACCTGCAATCTCCCTCACAGCCGGAGCCGGAGCGGCCCTGTCCACAGACTGCGGGAGTGCGCTTCCGGCCATCGGAGTAGTCGCGGGTCCCGCTGCAGTCCTGAAATCAATAAGGGCAGGATCATAGCTTTGCCCCCTGACATAAAAGATCCAGGCTATGCATGGAAGCAGCCCCAGCAGGAGAAGGCGATATACGAGTGGGACAGACCTCATCATACTGTGAAAGACATGGACTTATGAGCATCGCACAGCATGTCCCTGACAGCAAGACCGTAAGGGCATTTGCCTATACATGCCGGCTCGCTGCATGTTGAGCAGGCTTCCGCGTTCCCCTTCAGGGAAGCATACGACTGCATGGCCCGTTTCTCCATGCCATATTCCCTGAAATACATGTGGTATCTCATGACGGATGCTATCTCCACTCCGGCTGTGCATGATGCTTCGCACTCACCGCAGCCCGTTCTGCAATATTCTTTACCGTACAGGCGGGAGTAACGATTGAGCACCCTTTGGTCCGCAGACGTGAATTCTTTACCTGATGCCCTGAGATACAGTTCCATATCCGAGGCCGTTTTCATCGTGATTATGAGACCGCTCACCTCCGGGTGTTTCAGCACCCATTTGAAGGCTGCATGGGAAAATTCGCCTCCACCGGCACCCAGGTTCATGTCCTTTGCACCAGCAAGGGTCTTCATTGCAATTACGCCGACCCCATGTTTGTGGGCCTCCTTAATCACCTCAGGCAATTTCGGGAATTTCATGAAGTTGAAGGAAGGCTGAATCACATCGAAGTGCTTCGACTCAACTGCAACCTTGAGAAGTTCTTCCATGTTAGCCGGACCATGAGAAGAAGTGCCCAGAAAACGGACCTTCCCGGCCCGCTTAAGGGCATTCACGGCTTCGAGCATCTCGTCGCTGAGAAGCCTTTTCTTCTCGGATTCGAAGTCCTTGCTCATCTCGCCAATGGCATGGACAAAAATAAAATCGACGTGATCGGTCTTCATCCTTGACAGGCTTCCTTCGACAGCAGCCACGTATTCTTTTTTCTTCGAACCCTCGGGGAGATGTCCGGGATAGGGCATGGGGTTGCAGAATTTGCTGGTTAAAATGATCTTGTCCCGCCGGATCCTGCCCATGGCCTCGCCAATGGTACTTTCCGAAAGGCCGTAATCAGGAGAAGTATCAAAATAGTTGATCCCGCTGTCCACGGCCCTGAGTACCATCGACGCGACCGAGAGTTTTCCGGCGCCGAACGATATATCGCTCATCTTCAGACCGGTCTTCCCGATTTCACGATAACTCTTGACTGCTGCGGTGTCCCCTGACTTCTCGGGTACATCGGCGTAAAGCGGCGGCGCTGCTGCAGTAGCGGTCGCAAGGGCCGCCACCTTGAGAAAATCCCTTCTGTTCATTGCGAGACCTCCTCTGATAGTTGATGGTTTCATAACAGTGTGAAGTTACGGACGGGTGACAATAAACCGATAATAAAAGAATAACAAAAGAGCGCTGTATTGGCAAGCGGCCCTCTCTCCGGGGATGTTTATTTCTGACCTGAACTGATATATTAAGAACACCTCAAATAATTTGATAAAGGGGGTAACAGCTTGAAGGCATTCTTATTGTTTTGCAGTCTCCTCGTCGGTACGATTTCCTACGCTGCCGACCCCGGATATCACGTAATCAAAAAGCTGCAACTGGGCGGCGAAGGCGGTTGGGACTACCTGACCGTAGACAGCGCAGCCAGGCGTCTGTACATTTCCCGGTCCACACACGTGATGGTGGTCGATATCGACACAGATAAGGTCGCAGGCGATATTGCCGACACTCAGGGCGTGCATGGAATAGCTATAGCGCCGGAGCTGAACCGGGGCTTTACCAGTAACGGAAGGGCAAATACGGCTACCATTTTCGACCTGAAAACATTGAAAGTCCTCGGTCAAGTGAAAACCGGAGCAAATCCCGATGCCATCCTTTACGACCCTGCCTCCAAACGAGTATTCACTTTCAATGGCCGCAGCAAGGACGCCACTGTGTTCGAAGCCGCTTCCGGTAAGGTTGCCGGCACTATTGCCCTTGGCGGCAAACCCGAATTTGCGGCTGCAGACGGCAGAGGCAAGGTCTATGTAAATGTCGAAGACACCGGCGAGGTAGTGGAAATAGATAGCCGGAACCTCTCGTTGACAAAAAGGTATTCACTCAAGCCTTGCGAGGAACCCACCGGAATGGGACTTGATGCGGAGCATCACCGCACCTATTCGGGATGCCACAACAAGGTCATGGCCGTTCTGGACACGGACACCGGCAAAGTAATTGCCACTGTGCCGATTGGAGAAGGAGTTGACGGCAACGGTTTTGATCCGGAAACCGGACTGGCGTTCAGCGCCAATGGAGATGGTACTCTTACCGTGGTACGGGAGTCTTCTCCGGGCAAGTTCGAGGTAGTAGAGAACGTTACTACGCAACGTGGATCCCGCACAATGGCGATTGATATCAAGACCCACAACATCTATTTGCCTGCCGCAGAGTTTTCCCCGCAGACAGCGTCAACGCCGGAAGGATCAAGGCCGCGCCCGGCAATGATCAAGGACAGCTTTTCGGTTCTGGTCGTTGGGAAATGAGGATTTGATATTATTATAACAATATAATATCTATCTGTTTTCCTTAGCAAAATTACATTGACATCTTTCTCAGCCTTGATTAGGATAAAGAGCAAGGATACGTCATTTCTTATTAAATAGCAGCCCGGCAGCAGAGACCGTGGAGCGTCAAAAGCTAAGGTATCTGTCCTGCAAGAAAAACTGAGACATGATTCTCTACCACAAAATGAGGAGCATTAACATTGTGGCTTGGTTGTATGCTTTATCGAGGACCGCCCTGGCATTAGCTTTTGTTGCCTTTGCATTCACGTCCGACATATATGGACAACAAGTCATTGTGCTCAATACATCCAATGCCCCCCCCAATTCCACAAGTGACGACAGGGGCATAGGCGACCAGGTATTGACCGAGGCTTTCAGAAGAATAGGGATAACTCTCAAGATAGACCACCTCCCTTCCGAAAGAGCTCTCTTAAACGCGGACGACGGCGTTGAAGACGGCAATTTCGCACGTGTTGAAGGGATGGAAAAAACCTACCGGAACCTTGTCCGGGTGCCTGAAGAGATAAGCAGATTTGAGTTCGTGGCATTTTCCCGCCGGTACAGCTTTAAGATTGCCGGATGGGACAGCCTGAGACCTTATAACATCGGCATAGTAACGGGGTGGAAGATACTGGAAACCAATATAGCGGGAACCAGCTCTCTGGCCAGCATCAGGGATGCACAGCTTCTTTTCAGAATGCTGCTCGACGACAAAGTCGACGTTGTGGTGTATGACAGGATGCAGGGCCTGGTGCTCCTGAGGGATTTAAAAATATCCTCTATCCACGTTTTATGGCCGCCGTTGGCAGTAAAGGGCATGTATCTCTATATGAACAGAAGGCATCTGGAACTCGTGCCGCGAATTGCCGGAGCAATCAGAGGCATGAAGAAGGATGGGACATACCGCAAAATAACCGACGAGGTGCTGAAGCGGTATGGCGTGAAGCTGACGCGGGACTGACTATGACCAACAGACTGGCATATCGCTTAATACTATGGGTGATGGCGTTCAGCCTCATGCTTACGCTGTTTGGCGCAGTGCTCAGGACGTACCTTGATTACAAGGAAGCGATAGGCTCGATCGGGGAAGACTTCAAAAAAATAAGAGCGGGCATCGTTCCGGGCATAACAGCCAGCCTTTGGGTTATGGACAGGGAACAGCTCAAAGTGCAGATGGACGGCATTCTCAACTTTCCCCATTTCTCTCATGCCGCAATAGAGTCGGAAGGCCGTACGATCATATCGTCCGGCAATCCGAAGCCCGGCAGGAGTATGAGACAGGAGTTTCCGCTCTATCATACCTATAAAAACAAAGCGATAAACCTGGGGACTCTCTCCGTATCGGCGAACCTGGAGTCTATTCGCAGCACTGTATTCGACAGGTTCTATGAATGGTTATTTTATCAGGCTGTAGAGATATTTCTCATATCGCTCTTTGTCCTGTTTATCGTCAGATCTCTTATCGGAAAGCGCCTGGTGACTATGGCTGCTTATGTGAGGGAGTTAAGACCCGATAGACTCGACAAACCTCTTGTTCCCCTGGAAGAGCGCCGCGGAGAGAAGCAGGACGAACTCGATCAGGTCGCTGCGGCAATAAACAGCGCGTTACATGAACTGAATGTCGAATTGAACAGGAGAAAAGCCGCAGAGGAAGCGCTTGTCGATGAAAAGGAGCATCTGAGCGTCACGCTCCGCTCCATAGGGGACGGTGTGATTTCCACGGATATATCCGGCACTGTGGTCATAATGAATAAAGTGGCGGAAGAGTTGACGGGATGGACGAATGAGGAAGCCCTGGGAAGACCTCTTGCGGAAACTTTTCACATAGTGAACGAAAAGACGCAGCAGATATGCGAGAACCCTGTTGAAAGAGTTCTGAAGACCGGCAGGGTTGTCGGGCTGGCAAACCACACCGTGCTGGTATCAAGGAACGGGGGAGAGCGGGTAATCGCAGATAGCGGCTCACCCATAAGGGACAGCGAGGGCAAGGTTATCGGGGTCGTGCTCGTCTTCAGGGATATCACCGAACGCA
>JADFXU010000007.1 GCA_015233365.1 Nitrospirota bacterium
TTATGGGCTGCGAAATTCTATCCTGTTTACCGCAATAATACCTTTATCCTTTCAAACGGTTTTTGCATTCTGCTGTCTTGTCAATAGCCACCTGCACAAGCCCTTTGCCGATCATAAATGTAGCCATGTCCTCCTGCATCTGTTCTGCGCTGCTGAACAGGCCGGAGGAGTATTGCTCGGATTCCTGCATTTGCCTGGTTGTCTGCATGCTTAATGAATGTATTTCAGAGACCTTGCCATTAATATCATCGTTCGTTTGCGAGAGATTCTCAATTGCTTCAGTTATTTTGTTCAGTTGAGCACTGTTATTCTCGAAGTCCGATAACATTCCCCTGAAATCTTCCGAAGTCTTTTCGACTGCGCCTTTTGTATGGACAGTATATTCGCTGATCTCTCTGATTTCGGACAATGTACTCGATACCTGCTTTGTCATTTCATTTATATTCCGGGATATCTCTTCGGTGGCAGTATTGACCCTTTCAGCAAGCTTCCTCACTTCATCCGCCACAACAGCAAACCCCCTTCCATGTTCCCCGGCCCTTGCAGCCTCGATGGCGGCATTCAAGGCAAGGAGGTTTGTCTGGTCGGATATGTCTTTAATTAAAGATACTATTTCCCTGATGCTTTCGGAATTTGAATTTAAAGTCGTCACTGTTGAACTGAAACTTAATAACCTTTGATTGATCTTATTTACCTCATCCGTAACGTATTCAAGTTCTTTCAGAGAAGATTTGGCTATGGCGAGATTCTGGGATGTTGAGCCGGAAATCGACTGGGCATTGCCGGCAACATCAAGTATTGCTGCACTGGAGGTATTGCTCAAGTTCAATATCACATCGGCCAGCTCGCTTTGTTTGCCGGCCCCCTCAGCCGTTTCCTTTATTCTCTTTGCGACATTTGCAGACTCATTGGCAACTTTCATGGCCTCATTCAAATTGGTCGCTATTGTTTGTCTGGGTTTTTCTATACTGTCATACAAAACTTCAGCTAATTCTTTGTCGTACAAGGCAAGGTCATCCACAGAAAAAGAGCCTTTCTTTTTTGAAAGGGCGTAAAAAAACGATTTTGTTTGATTTGCAGGCTTTAAAATCGATAAATATATATAAGCAATTCCTGAAATAATGGCTGACGACGATAATAGATATAAGTAAAGATAGGCTGTTGTATTTTGGTTGACATAGAACAATGTAAAAACAAGAGTTTGGAATAAAAAAAGAAAAAATGCACAGATAACCAGATTCCTGGTAAATGTTGCCGATTTTTTTTGTTTAGCTGTGCCGCCAATGCCCATATTACCCCTCCGCTGCAAAATTTTTTTTATAAGTTTACTATTTATGAGATTTTAAAATCAAATTCAGTTCTCTTGCGGCGGGTCAGGAAACAAGCTTGCACTACAGAAGATTGTAGATCATCTCGTTATCGCTGTAGTCCATGGGCACGTCGATGATAACAGGCACTTTTTTTGTCAAAGCCTCTCCCAGTATGCTTTCAAATTCACTTGAGGATTTCAGTTGTATCCCGATGGCCCCGAAACTCTGGGCGAGTTTGACGAAATCGGGGTTCGCATAGCTGACACCGAAGGCTGTCCCGAACTTTTTCTCCGACTTCCACTTGATGAGGTTATAGGCGTTATCGTTAAAGATGACAATTACAATATTCAACTTCAGCCTGCAGGCCGTTTCCAGATCCTGCACGTTCATCATGAATCCGCCGTCTCCGCAGAGGGCCACGACATTTTGTTCCGGGTTGATGAGTTTTGCCACTATTGCCGTAGGAAGAGAAAAACCCATGGAAGCAAAACCGTTTGAAAGGATAAAGGTATTATTGCGGTAAACAGGATAGAATTTCGCAGCCCATAACTTGCACGTGCCCACATCAGACACCAGGATATCGCTCGCGTCGAGGACCTTCCGGATTCCGTAAATGATGCGCGACGGTTTCGGCGGCCATGAGTCAACCGCGCCCTCCCTCTCAAACCGTTCAGTAAAATCCTTCCTCATCGAGATAACGCACTCGGTTTTTTTATTGGTGCTTAATATGCCTTCAAGCAGTTCCAGGGTTTCCCGGATGTCGGAAATGATCTCAATTTCGGGTACGTAATGGAGATCGACCTCGCTCGCTGTAAAATCTATATGAATGATCTTCTTGTCGAGTTCAGGGTTCCAGTTTTTCGGAGCGTATTCAACAAGGTCGTAGCCGATGGCGACGATGAGATCAGCCCTCGAAAAAACTTCGCTGATCTGCCTGTCGTTGGCGAGTCCCATTGTGCCGATGCAGCAGTCGCTTTCCGCGGTCATTCCGCCCTTGCCCATAAAAGTCGTAACAACCGGAATATAGAAGAGTTCGGCGAACTTCCTCAGCTGATCACTGGCACCCTTGCGTACAACACCATGCCCCGCAAGAATAACGGGGAATCGCGCCTGCTCAATCAGCTCTGCCGCTTTCCTGAGAGACTGCCTGTCCGGGGAACTTCTTCTGGGACGGATAGGCGCGATCATGCCGGTATACATTTCATCGACTTCCATTGCAGCTATATTCTCGGGCAGTTCCAGATGCACCGGACCCGGTTTTTCCGCCTCTGCAACTTTAAAAGCCTTACGGACCATTTCCGGGATTACATCGGGCGACTCTATCCTGCCGTTCCATTTGGTGACACTTTCAAAATTCTCAACAATGTTGATATATTGATGTGACTCTTTGTGAATTCTTTTGAGATCAGCCTGTCCGGTTATTGCGACAAGCGGAGATTTATCAAGGAAAGCATCGGCAATTCCCGTAAGAAGATTTGTGGCTCCGGGGCCAAGGGTGGAAATGCAAACGCCTGCCCTGCCTGTGAAACGGCCATACGCGTCTGCCATAAACGCAGCGGCCTGCTCATGGCGGGTCAGGATAAAACGGATCCTGGAAGTCCTGAGCGACTCCATAAGGTCGAGCGTTTCTTCGCCTGGAAGACCGAATATGTACTCAACTTCCTCATTTTCAAGACACTTCACCAACAGATCGGACGCTTTCATAAATTATTATGCAATATTTCGCCTTTTTTTTACTCGTTCACTCAGTCGTTCCAGGGCAACATAGAATACCGGAACAAACGGGATGGCAAGCAGGGTCGATGATATCATGCCTCCAAAAACAACAGTTCCTATGGCCCGCTGGCCTGCTGAGCCGGCGCCGAAAGCAACCACAAGCGGCGCCACTCCCAGGATGAAAGCAAAAGAAGTCATAACAATGGGCCGGAACCTGCGGTGGGTAGCCTCGATTGCGGCTTCCTCTATACTCATGCCTCCATGGTGCAGTTCACGGGCAAATTCCACGATGAGAATCGCGTTCTTGCTCGCAAGGGCGATCATCAGCACCAGTCCCACCTGGGTATACAGGTTGTTGTCATAGCCACGGGCCATAATGGCCAGAAGGACCCCGACAAGAGCTATAGGGACAACCATGATAACTGCCGCCGGAGAGGTCCAGCTCTCATATAAAGCGGCCAATACCATGTAGACCAGAAAAATGGAAAGGGCGTATATGAAATAAGCCTGTTTGCCCACTTTTTTTTCCTGGTAACTTGTGGATGTCCAGTCATAAGCAATTCCCTCCGGCAACAGTTGGGCAGCCATCTGTTCCATCAGATTAAGGGCCTGGCCGGAACTGTACCCTGGCGCAGCAGACCCAAAAATAGCCGCAGCCGGATAAAGGTTATAGCGTGTGATCAACTCAGGGCCCTGCACCTGCCTGACGTTCAGCAGGCTTCCAAGGGGGATCATGTCCCCTTTCTGATTGCGGACATACAGGTTCTTTATGTCCCGCGGCTGCAAACGGTAACGGCTGTCGGCCTGTATGTAAACCTGAAAGACCTGGTTGTATTTGTTAAACAGGTTAACAAACGAAGATCCCATATAAGCCTGGAGCGTATCCAGAACATTAGACAGCGGAACCTGAAACGACTCCGCTTTGGTACGATCAATATTCAGGTATATCTGCGGGCTGCTCAGAATAAAAGTGGTGTTAAGTCCCTGCAGGTTGGGGTGGGAATTTCCGTTCCGGACAAGTTCGCTTGTTGCCCTCTGGAGTTCGTTTAGACCTGCATTGCTGCGGTCTTCGACCATCATTTGCAGACCACCTGTCTGGCCCAGCCCCCTGATCGGCGGTGGGACCAGCATAAAGGCCTGTGCCTCCTGAATTCCGGAAAGCTCCCGGTTGATGCTCGAAAGTATCACATCCTGGTTTAATGAAGTGCCGCGATCTTTCCAGTCCTTGTAAACCACAAATGTCGTGGAAACATTAGAGACATTTGCGTTGTCCAGAATCGACAATCCCCCTATATGCACCCAGTTCTCAACGCCGGCAGTCCTTCTCAGGATAGCATTAATCTTATCGGCAACTTCCCGTGACCGTGGCTGGGACGCACCTTCCGGCAGATGGGAGACTATGATGCCGTAGCCCTGGTCTTCGGTTGGAAGAAACCCTGTAGGGCGGCTCAGAAAAACAAGGAACGTTACACTGATTATAACGGCAAATATGACAATAAACAGGACCGGCCTTTTCACCATCCTGGTAACGGCATCCAGATAGATCTTGGTCACTGCCTGAAATCCCCTATTGAATCCCCGATAAAACCAGTTGGGAGGTTTATCCCCCCGGGGTTTCAGCCAGAAAGAGCACTGTACAGGCTTTAACGTCAGCGCATTTATGGCGCTGATAACAGCGGTAGAGGCGATCACAAGGGCAAATTGCCGGAATATCTGTCCTGTAATGCCGGGCAGGAAGGCAGCCGGCAGGAAGACTGCGATCAGGGCCAGGGTAATACCCATCACCGGTCCGGTGAGTTCGTTCATGGCTTTGATAGTTGCTTCTTTGGGCGGCATTCCCTTTTCGATATAGTGGGAACTGTTCTCTACAATAACTATGGCATCATCCACCACTATGCCGATAGCAAGGACCAGGGCAAACAGGGTCATCAGGTTTATAGTGAAACCGAGGGCGGCTATTGCAATGAAAGCACCGATAATGGTGACAGGAACTGTAGTGGCCGGGACCAATGTGGCCCTGAAATTTTGCAGGAATACGAGAATCACTATCAGCACAAGGACGCCGGCTATGATGAGTGTCTCATATACCTTTGAAATGGCCTCCCTGACAAACCTTGTGGTATCGAACCGGATGCCATATTTGAGGCCTTCGGGAAATGCCTTGCTCAAATCAGCCGTGGCCTTATAGACACTGTCGGCGACAGAGATGGCATTGGCATCCGGCAATGCAAAAATCACTACCTGGGCCGACTTGTGCCCCGTAACTCGCGAATAGTTATTGAAATTCTGCTGGCTCAAATCCACGCGGCCTATGTCGCGGATCCTCACTATCTGCGCCGCTGCTCCGGTAGTGGATTTTACAATTATATTTTCAAATTGGCTCTCATCCGACAAGCGGCCAAGGGCCGTAACCGTTAACTGCAAAGACTGGTCATTCGGCACTGGCGGGGCGCCAAGCTGTCCGGCGACTACCTGGACATTCTGGCCCTGAATAGCGGTGAGGACGTCGGCTGGAGTAAGGCCGAAAACCTGGAGTCTTTTAGGGTCCAGCCAGACCCTCATACTGTAAGGACCGGCGCCGAAGACCCTCACCTGGGCTATACCGGGAAGACGCGCCAGAGGGTTTTGAAGATTGATGACTCCATAGTTGGAGAGAAAAACTTCGTCAAACCGTTCGTCGTCGGAATAGAGGCTTACAACCAGCAATATGTTAGGAGTGATTTTCTTGACAGTGACACCTTGTTGTTGAGAGGCTCCAGGCAATTGGGCCAGGGAACTGTTCACCAGGTTTTGCACCAGCGCTACCGACTTGGTAAGGTCAGTCCCGACATCAAAAGTGATCGTCAGTGTGTAACTGCCGTCGCTGCCGCTGGTAGACGACATATAAATGGAACCTTCGACGCCGTTGACCGCCTGTTCGATGGGCACTCCAATCGTTTGCGCTACGACTTCGGCGCTCGCGCCCGGATAACGCGTAGTAACCTGAATCGTCGGCGGCACGATCTGCGGATATTGAGCAACTGGAAGGCCGAAGAGTAACACAAGCCCGATAACTATTGTTATCACAGCGATAACATTCGCGAAAATGGGCCGTTCGATAAAGAACTTGGAGATCATTATCTTCCTGATCGTCCCGGCCCGTTCTCAGCAACAGGAGTAACCTGGCGTCCGGGCACTCCTTTTAATACCCCGATGGTAATAACCCATTCTCTTCCGTCAAGGCCCTGTTCGATGATCCGCATATTATCTATCGAAGGGCCGGTTTTAATCTGGCGACGTTCCACAATATGCCTTTCGTTTACAACCAGCACATATTCGCCCTGCTGATCATTGCCAACAGCAGCCTCAGGCAAGAGAAAAGCGGCTTTCTTCTCCAGGGGCACGCGCACCCTGGCAAACAGGCCCGGCAGTATCCTTCCGGACGGATTTGGAAAAACTCCCCTCATCAGGAGGGTCCCGCTGGTGGGAGCAAGGCTGATTGAAGCAAAATCGAGGCTGCCCTGATGCGGATAGTCTTTTTCATCCGTCAACCCGATAAATACCGGCCATTTCTTGGGACCCCCGCGTCCCGGGATCCCGTGTGCGCTCTTCATAAGCCGGGCCAAATCCGTATCGCTGACCGTGAAATAAACATATATCGGGTCAATTTGGTTGAGCTGTGCCAGCACAGAATTGCCGGTATCTGTGCCCACAAGGTTCCCCGGGTCCTGCAGTCTTCTGTCGATACGGCCGTCAAAAGGCGCGGCAACCTGCGTATAACCCAGGTCAAGTCTGGCAAGGTCCCGTTGTGCTTCAGCTGTTTTCAGGTTGGCCTGGGCAGCGTCCCGCTGGTATTTCCAGTTGTCTACATCAGATTGGGCGGCAGCTTTTTCCGGTAACAGTGCGGAATACCGGACAAACTGGTTCCCGGCATATTCCAGTTGGGCCCTTTGAGTTAAAATTTGACCCTCTGCCTGCTGAAGCCTGGCTACATAAGTATTTTGCTGGATAAGAAAAAGTGTTTGGCCTTTCTTGACCGTTTGACCGTCGTGAAAAAAGACCTTTTCAAGATAACCCGGCACTCTTGCGACCAGTTGCACGGTATTTATGGCCTGGGTATTTCCGGAGAGTTCGAGAGAGTCGGTCACGGTCCGCTGTTCAGGCTGCCTTACAGTAACGCTCGGCGGAGGAGGAGGCGGGGCCTTCTTTGCCTTACACCCAACCAGGAGAAACAAACCCAGGAATATCGCGCAGCCAACAATTCTTATTTTCATTTTACCTCCAGGGTCGTTACCAATCAGGTGGCCGGATTGAGGGCTTGGGCTCCGTCAATACAGGCGGATTATATGACGCCGGTGCGAGCAATTCGCCCCAATCAGTACGTTTCGCCATTTCCTCTTTGACACCGGGAGGCACCAACTCCTTGCCTTCACGAATTTCCCAGCCTCCGCCCAGGGACCTGTAGACCCCAACCAATCCGCTCGAAATACTGCCCAGTGCAACAGCCAGGTTGTCCTGCTCATTCAAAAGACTCTGTTGGGCCACCAGCACAGTAGTAAAGTCCCTGATGCCTTGCCGATATTGTTTGACAGCGAGATCAAGGGCATTCCTGGCAGCAACAGTGCTTTGGGTCAAATACCCGGCCCGTTCCTGTGCCCTCAGAAAGGCAGCCAGATTATCTTCCACATCCTGTTGAGCTTTCAAAACCGTGTTCTGATATGTGATAAGCAATTCCTGGAACCTGGCATCCTGGGCGCGGACATTATTCGTGATCTGTCCATAATTAAGAATATTCCACTGGAATGAAGGGCCTATCTGGAACATGCGGCTTTTCCACTTAAAGATGTCGGCGAGATCGGATTTTCCTCCTGCGCCACCGAAGACAGAACTCGATCGGTCGACATTGGTTGACAGAAAGCCAAACGATCCATTCAGGGAAAAAGCCGGATAAAGGTCAGCTTTGGCCACCCCGATCAGGGCTGACTGGGCAGCTGCTTGGTATTCCGCACTCCGGATGTCCGGTCTTCGCCTGAGAAGGTCTGCCGGAATGCCCGCAATTACCTGGGGCGGCGAGACAGGGATTTCCGAAGTCCCTTTGAGTAAATCCGAAAGATCCCCCGGCGCAATCCCCAGCAATACGCACAGGGCATTCTCCTGCTGCCGGAGCTGGGTTTCGAGTGAGGGAATGGAACCGAGTGTGTTATTGAGCACTGTCCGTGCCTGCTCCACATCCAACTCAGTGACTGTGCCAAACCGGAACCGGGCTTCTGTGATCTTCAGATTCTCTTTCTGGATTTCCACATTTTCGCGGGCAATGGCGATACGTTTTTCGAGCGTCCTTATGGCAATATATGAATTGGCGACATCAGCCGTAAGACTGACCAGGGCATTATCATAATCAGCGACTGTGGCCAGCCAGGTGGCATTGGCCGACTCGATCGAGCGCCTGAACCTTCCCCAGAAATCGAGTTCCCAACTTGCGTTTAACCCTATTTGATCCTGGGAATATATGAACGGAGGAACGGCCTGGTCAGCAGACTGACTTGTCCTGATACGCTCCACAGAACCCGAAGCCTGCTGGCTTTGAGGAAATATACGCCCTATGGCAATGCCGAGTTGGGCCCTGGCTTCCAGTACACGAATTCCTGCAATCTTCAGCGTGAGGTTTTCACGGTATGCACGCTCGATAAGCCGGCCCAGTACCGGGTCGTTGAATGCCTTCCACCATTCACGGTAATCCGTAGGCCCATTTCGCACCCGCTCGTCTCCGGCATCTATCCAGCCAGGCGAAACCACACTCTCCGGCCTGTGAAAATCCGGTCCCACCTTGAAACAACCGGACAGAAGAAAGACAATTGCGAGCGCAAATGCACAAGACCTTCTTTCATGGAACATGCTGCACTCCCCGCGCAATTATATTGTAAATATTTGGCCCAAGTTACGCATATTTCGTATAGGGTTAATGCTATGTAACTTTTTGTACTATCACAGACTTGATCTAATAGAAAATATAGGGCCGAATTGAATTGATGTCAAGTCCTTGAAAAATGGAGGGTCCGTCTTATTTCTGGTCGAGCGTTTCCCGCACTCTTTTAAGGAGTTCGCTCGGAGGTAACGGTTTTGCCATGAACTTGAATTCTGCGTCAGGAAATCCCTTTCCCAGAACGTCCGGCGCGTAACCGCTCATAAAAAGGGCTTTAATATCCGGTTTTATCGCCAGTATTTCCCTGAACGCTTCTATGCCGTTTTTATTCGGCATTATCACGTCACTGATAAACAGCTTTATTTTGTCTTTATTTTCTTTGAACCTGGCCACTGCTTCTTCCCCGTCCGCTGCCTCTATCACTGTATACCCGAACCCCTGAAGCGCCATCCTGAGCGCCCTGGTCAGCGCCTCATCATCTTCTGCCAAAAGTATGGTCTCGGAACCCCCTGTCGGGGGTACGGGTTCTACATAGGTTTTATGTTCAGCCTTGGCCCGGACTGCGGGCAGATATATTTTGAATTTGCTGCCTGCACCAGGTGCGCTTTCAACCTGAAGAAATCCGTCGTGCTGTTTTATTATTCCATAAACCATAGCCAGACCCAGTCCCGACCCTTTGCCCACTTCCTTTGTTGTGAAAAATGGTTCGAATATCCTCTCCGTAGTCTGTGCATCCATACCGATGCCGGTATCTGCCACTGTGATGAGGCCATATCTGCCTTCTTTGCCATATCCGTGGATCTCTATGAATTCGCGATCGATTTCCACCTCTTGAGTGTTTATGCTTATTGTACCGCCATTGGGCATGGCGTCACGTGCATTGGCTGCCAGGTTCATCAACACTTGTTCCAGCTGTCCGCTGTCAGCAATAACAACCAAATTTTCATCTGCAATATTTGAATCCAGTTTTATATTCTCACCAATAATTCTCTTGAGAAATCTGAGAACTGTTTTTATGCTGTCACTCAGGCTTATGTGCCTTAAATCGATAACCTGTTTTCTGCCGAACGTGAGAAGACTTTTTGTCAAATTTGCCGCCCTTTCACTCAAAGTGAGAATATTGGCTACATACTTGTGTGCAGGCTCGTATTCCTTCATTTCAATTTGACACAGGGAGGCAAATCCCATCATAGCGCTGACAATATTGTTAAAATCATGCGCTATGCCTCCTGCAAGCTGCCCGACCACTTCCATTTTCTGTGCCTGACGCAGTTGATGCTCCAGTTTCTCGTGTGCTTCCTCAGCCTGTTTGCGCTCCGTGATGTCGCGGAAGGTGACAACTGCGCCGATGATTTTCCCCTGCTCCAGAATGGGGGAACTCATATACGATACCGGAAAGCTCGAGCCGTCTTTCCTCCAGAAAACTTCATTTTTGTTGCGGTGAAACTTGCCGTCCTTAAAGGTTTTATATATCGGGCACTCTTCTTCCGCATAACGGCTCCCATCTTTTTTTGTATGATGCCATGTCGAGTGGCTGCGCCTGCCTATAAGCTCTTCTTCTCCATAACCGAGCATCCTGGCAGCCGATGGATTGACAAATGTGTGATTTCCATTCAGGTCCAGGCCTAAAATACCTTCCCCTGATGACCTTAAAATCAAATCTTTTTGATAACCCAGCTTCTTGAGTTCATTCTCAGTCTCAATGTGTTCAGTTATATCACGGATCGATTCTATGCCCCCGATTATATTCCCATCCGGATTGAGAAGCGGCGACACCGTTATCCAGATGTACGCCCCTTTGCCGTTGTAAAGTCTTGAAGCAAACACTTCGGCAAATAATACACTCCCTTTTTGCTCGACATATTCATACTTAGCAACAAGCTCTTTATCGTTTTGAAGCACAAGATCTACCAGAAACGGGCGCTGTTCGCCGTAAAAAGCCACTGCGCTGTTGGAATAATGCTTTCCTATTATGTCGGCTTTTTGAATACCGGTCATCTCCTCTATGGCACGGTTCCATGCAATCACATTTCTATTTTTATCGATTATTAATGTGGCGTCGGGAAGAAACTCGATAACATCTTCGAGTTGTTTGTAAGATATTTTCAGTTTCTCCTCTGCTATCTTCTGCTCTGTGCTGTGCTTCTCAAGTGCTGCAGCCATCTTGTTGAAACTCATTGCAAATTGATCGATTTCATCATTGCGGTCCGAAATCGCGGCCCTTACACCCAGGTTGCCGTTTGCCAGTTCATCTGTTGCTGCTGCAAGCCCTCCCATTCTGCGCATGATAAAAAAATCACTCCCGAACCAGGCAATTAAACTTGCCGCAAATCCGGTCAATGTCAATAATATGATGTCACGAAGGAGCTTTCGGTTAACCTTGGCAAACGCCATATCTGAAGAGATGCCCAGGCATACATAAATACCTTTATCCGTGCCTCTTACCGGTGTGAAAGAAAATATTCGTTTATTGCCTGCTAAACCCCTGCTCTCAACAGTTCCTTCCTCCTGCGTAAGAATGACCTTTATGATGCCGGAATCCAGCATGTTTTTTCCAACCCATTTCCCGGGATCAGGATAGCGGGCAATAATTGTCCCCGATCGGTCAACAGCAAAGAATGACGTTCCTTCAGTCTTTTGAAGATTTGCAATTTTTTCATTAAACCGGTTTGGATCGATACTCAGCGCAACGCCTGCCGTAACTCGTCCTTCTTTAATTTCACGCTCTATCTCACGGGAGATTAACTTCGCGGAATTAAGCGATTCAGCCTGTATTGCGGTAATTTCCTGAGCGCGCTGCTCGGACGCCTTGTACAGCAAGAGTAATAGCACAGGAACAAGCGAGATAAAAACTATCGCTAAAATACGTATTCTTATTGATCTGATACCCATTTTATCCTTACATTATTAGGTCCTTATAATCTTTATTGTAAGCAGCTTGACCTTGTTTGTCAAAGGCTTGCAGTTCACAAAAGAACCGGCTTCAGAATTACAGCCCGAATTTCTCAATCTTGTAAAACAGACTTCGTATCGATATTTGAAGCAGGGCGGCAGCTTTTGTGCGGTTACCCTTTGTTTCACGAAGGGCCTCTGTAACGGCAGCGCGTTCCGCTTCATCCACAACCTTTCCGAGAGGCTGTGACCTGACAGAAAGAGGCCGGCTGACTTTTTCTTCACTGCTCAAGAGTGGAAGGTGTTTCAGTTCCAGAACAGTATCCTGGGGACGCATGGTAATCATGGCCCTCCCGAGTACGTTTTTTAGTTCTCTCACGTTGCCCGGCCAATCATAAACGGCAAGCGCATCAAGGGCCTCATCCGATATCTTTTGCACTGTGCGCCCGAATTCCTGATTTACTTTAATGATGATATGTTCCGCCAGGGCTTTTATGTCCTCTTTATGTTCTCTGAGAGCCGGGATATGTATTGGTATAACATTCAGCCGGTAGTAGAGGTCTTCCCTGAACGCACCGGACTGAACTTTTTGTTCCAGGTTTGCATTTGTTGCACAAATAACCCTCGCATCTACGGGAACAGCTAGAGTACCCCCTACCCGGACTATTTCTTTTTCCTGGAGCACCCTCAAGAGCTTACTCTGCAGGCTGTTGCTGATATCTCCTATTTCATCGAGGAAGATAGTTCCGCTGATCGCCTCTTCAAAAAGCCCCCGTTTCCCCCCCTTCAGCGCACCCGTGAAAGCGCCCCCTTCGTAGCCGAACAATTCGCTTTCAAGAAGATTTTCGGCTATGGCTGCACAATTGACCCTGACAAACTGTCCCTTCCTCCGCAGGCTTGCATTATGAATGGCATGGGCAAAGAGTTCCTTCCCTGTCCCGCTCTCTCCTCTTAAAAGAACGGTGGCAGGTGTTTCCGCCGCCATTTTGGCTTGTTCCTTTGCCCTTTGAATAATCAGGCTGTCACCGATAATGTCTTCCCATTTGTAACGCGCCTCCAGATGGCGAAGCAATTTTTTAGTTCTGGAAAGTTCTTCGGTCAGGGCGATGATTTCGGTGATATCCTGGATCACTCCTACGCTGCCGCGTATTTTCCCTTCTATAAAAATCGGCGCGACATTCACGATTACCTCTTTTCTGGCCGGCCCCACTTTCATTCTCACATTAAAAACCGGCTTCCCGGTTTTAAGTACTTTTATATGCATGCTCTCACCCTCAGCAATATCAACTGTGACCGGTTTGTCAATTACGGCATCCTTCGGAAGCCCCGTGATGCGCGTGTAGGACGAATTGACAATAATATTATTCCCCTTCTCATCTGCCACAGAAATGGCGTCTCGGGTTGCTTCGATGATCGCCTCGAGAAGACTTCTCGCCTTCCACAGATCGGAAACCTGCCCCGCCAGACTTTTGATTTCTGTGATATCGCGGAAGACTGCCACTGCCCCTACTATTTGTCCTTCTTCATTCCGGACAGGGACCCTGCTGGTGATAATAAGGGTATCGCCGATGTTCTGCTGCTGGTTCAGTTCGGGCTCTCCGCTGGACAGGACAAGGGGCAGCCGCGTATTGGGGATGCCGTCAACAGCAGGGCGTCCAATAACGGCATTTGCACGCAATCCGGTGATTCTCTCGGCAGCTTTGTTGAAGAGGGTCACGATCCCGGCTTCGTTAACGGCAATCATACCGTCATGGGTTGAGTCCAGGATGATTTCTATCTCTCTTTTGGTTATGGAGCACATCAGATAAGCTGACTGGCAGACAGGCCCGGCAGAGGATTAAGCCACTTCTTCATCTCTACCGTCTTTTTCCTGTTCCTCGATAAATCTGAAAAGCTTTTCCATGGCGTCAATCTGCTGAAGCTTCTTGTTCCTTCCCGAAAACCTTATGATGTCCTCAATGAAATCAGGGGACTCCGGCATTTCGGTATTATAAACTCCCCTGTTTGTCACTTTATATCCTTCGATTTCTGTTTTCAGGCCGCTTCCGGAAGCTTCAATCTTCCGCACCGCAATATATCCGTTCTTTACGTTGAGGAGAGAGAGCGCCGATCGCATATAGCTTATGGCCTCATTCCAGTTCTCAAGCGAGAAATCTATTTCTGCATGAATGAGTACTTCGTTTTCTCTGGTGATATCAATTGTGCTGATTGAATGCTCTTTTGCAAGATTCCACAGCCTATCGGTTATATTCTGACTGATCTTTTTGTATACGTATGGCAGCCTGATGTAAAACGCCCGAATTTCCCGGAACAGTTCCATGGCTAATTTTATATCAAGAGAACAGAAAAAGGCAAAAACATTTGGCCCCCCCTGCCCTGGATACCCATTGACTTTTCGCTCATGCACTCAATAGAATTTATTGGGTATGAAGAAGAATAAGACACTTTATGAATTGCAGGCCGAGATCTGTAAGATACTGGCCAGCCCTATAAGAATAGAAATCATCGCTGCATTGAAAGAGGGAGAAAAATCCGTCACCGAGCTGATTGACATTGTCGGCATTGCCAAGGCAAATGTTTCCCAGCATCTTGCCGTAATGAGGCTTAAAGGCATATTAAAAAGCAGAAGGGACGGAGTAAATATTTACTATAGCATTGTCAACCCGAAAGTCATCCAGGCTTGCGGCCTTATGAAGGAAGTCCTTTCAGACCTGCTGGCCGAAAGGGGCAAAATGGCCTCTCTGATAACAAGGTCCTGAGTATTTCAAATATTTTCCTCAGTTCAATTTCCTCGCTGCGATGAGTGTCAATAATTCAAAACCAGCCTGCCGTTACACTTTTTCGAGCGGCTTGTTATATAATAAATAGAATTTTTTCACCGGCAAAGGAAATATACAGATGAAAACAGTAATGCAACCCTCCGATATCCTCTCTCTGACAGAACAGGCTCGAATTATCAGAATTGAAATCTTGAAGATGCTCACTGCCTCGGGCTCCGGCCATACAGGAGGCTCCCTCTCGGCAGCGGACATTGTTACAGCTCTTTATTTCTATAAAATGAGACACCGCCCCCAGGAGCCGTCATGGCCGGGAAGGGACAGGTTTATTCTGTCAAAAGGTCATGCCGCGCCTGTTCTTTATGCGGCTTTGGCGCTGTCGGGATATTTTGACAAATCCCTTCTCGCCAATCTCAGGAAACTCGGCTGTCCGTTGCAGGGCCATCCGTCATCAAAACTTATTGAGGGAGTCGAGGTCTCGACAGGTTCTCTCGGGCAGGGTCTCTCTATTTCAAACGGCATTGCTTTAGGGCTGCGGCTCGATAAAAGTCCTTCCAGGGTTTATTGCCTTATGGGCGACGGAGAAACTCAGGAAGGACAGGTGTGGGAAGCGGCGATGTCGGCCGGCCACTATAAGCTTGATAACCTTTGCGCCATTGTGGATGTGAATGAACTTCAGATAGACGGTAAATGCGCCGATGTCATGAAAATAGAGCCGATTGCGTCAAAATGGAAGTCTTTCAACTGGCATGTATTTGAAATAGACGGTCACAATATGGAAGAGATTGTAAAAACGTTCGATGAAGCTGAAAAAATAAAAGGTAAGCCTTCGGTGATACTTGCCAGGACAATAAAAAGCAAAGGGGTATCTTTTTTCGAGGGCAAAGCAGAATACCACGGCGTGACGCCGACAAATGAGGAGCTTGAAAAGGCACTACTGGAGCTGGGTGGAAATGGGAAGCAGAGAAAAGGGAACTGAAACCAAATCGCAAAATACAGATTTCTGCGGCAAGGCAGTGGCCACGCGTGATGCTTACGGGGCAGCGCTTCTGGAATTGGGCAAACGCAATGAAAAAGTGGTAGTGCTTGACGCAGACCTGTCGGGTTCAACTAAAACTGCAAAATTCGCCAAGACCTTTCCTGACAGGTTTTTTAATATGGGCATTGCTGAACAGGATTTGATCGGCACGGCAGGCGGTCTTTCCCTGACAGGTAAAATCCCTTTCGCATCGACCTTTGCCGTGTTTCAGACAGGCCGCGCCTGGGAGCAGATACGGCAGACCCTTTGTTATTCGGGGCTTAATGTAAAATTGGTTGCCACTCACGCCGGCGTCACGGTCGGTGAGGACGGGGCATCCCACCAGGCGCTGGAGGATATCGCCCTGATGAGGGTCATCCCTCATATGACAGTCATTGTGCCTTGTGACGGCTTTGAAACCAAACAGGTAATTGATGCGATAGCAGATTATGATCACCCTGTCTATGTCCGGCTCGGCAGGTCCAAGGTCCCTCCTGTCATGCCTGAAGATTACAGGTTCGAGATCGGCAAGGCCTTTACGTTCGGCATAGGCCGGGATGTCACAATTATCGCAACCGGGCTGATGGTGGCAATAGCCCTGCAGGCCGCAGAACTGCTGCAAAAAAACGGGTTGGATGCCGGTGTTATCAACATGTCCACTATAAAACCGCTCGACACGCATGCAGTATTAAAAGCTGCGAAGGGATCCAAATTAATTGTTACCGCCGAGGAACATTCCATTATAGGCGGCCTCGGGGGCGCGGTTTCCGAGGTCCTGTCTGAAAGCTGTCCGACTCATCTTCGAAGAATAGGCACAAGAGATACCTTCGGGTGCTCTGGGTCTCCGGATGAACTTATAAAACTCTTCGGACTCTCTTCAGAAGATATAGTCAAAACCGTAGAGAGTTTTTTCAAAGAATACCACTCTGATGATAGCGTTTGAAAACGTTTCAAAATTTTACGACCATAATACCGTATTAAAGAATATTACATTCACCGTGCAGAAAGGTGAAATGGCGTTTATCACCGGACCCAGTGGCGCCGGGAAATCTACTCTGCTCAAGCTCATGTATATGGAGGAGCTGCCTGACGAGGGCAACATTTCGATAGAAGATATTCATCTTTCCTCTTTAAAAATGTCGGAAATACCTTTGCTGCGACGAAATATAGGCGTTGTTTTCCAGGATTTTAAGCTCATTAATAATCTTACGGTTTTCGACAACGTGGCACTTGCATTGCATATCAGGGGGGTATCTGAAAGAGAAGTGCATTCCTTTTCTTCTGAAGCGCTGAAAAAGGTGGGGCTTCGCCACGTGGCAGACAGCTATCCCAAGAGTCTTTCTGGCGGAGAGCAACAGAGGGTTGCCATTGCGCGCGCAATAGTAGGCGGCCCTGTGGTACTGCTCGCCGATGAGCCCACAGGCAATCTCGACCCTGATACGGCACTTGATATTATCACACTCTTTCGCGAGTTGAATAGCCAGGGGACAACAATACTTATTGCTACACATAACAGGGAACTGCTCAAGAACACCGTCAAGAGGTTACTGAGGCTTGACAGCGGGACCTTGACTGAGGAGACAGTGTTATGACAATGTCATACTCCTTTATATCTGCCTTCAAGAGCCTCGGAAGAGAAAAATGGATCAATATTCTTTCAACGCTCACTGTGGCTTCCAGCCTGCTGATCATAACCCTTGCGGTTTTCTTTCTTTACAATATTGAGCTTATTGCCAATCATCTTCCGGAACGGTTCTCCATGATGGCTTATCTTGAGGACCCGCTTTCCCGGGAAGAAACCCGGAACATAATTGATTCGCTCAAAAAAAGGCCGGAAGTAGCGAACGTCAAATATATATCCAGGGATGACGCCCTGATTGAATTAAAGCATACCCTTAAAGATTCCAGGTCTCTCCTTGAAGGCCTTGATGAAAATCCGCTCACATCTTCGATAGAAATAAAATTAAGGAGAGAATTTGTTACTCCTTCAAGTACTTCCCGGATAGCCGAGGAGATCAGGAAGATACCCGGTATCGATACTATTTATTACGGGGAAAGGATAGCCGAAGCTATACACCTGTTGAAGCAGTCGGTCCGGAATATAAGCATCATCATTTTTCTGACCATATCTCTGGGCGTTGTTTTTGTGGTCTACAGCACCGTGAAAATCCTGTTCTACAGGAAAAATGAAGAAATAGAAATCATTAAACTCCTGGGTGCAACCAGCGGCTTCATCAGGACGCCCTTTCTCATCGAAGGGGGTATAATAGGACTGTCAGGCGGCATTCTGGGCATCGTCGGAGCATTTGTTTTTTACTTTGCAGTGACCTATCGGTTGAGTACGGTCATCCCTATATTAAAGACGCTGGTTTTCCCGTTCGAGGTCCTTATTGCCCTCCCCTTTGTCGGCATTATACTGGGGGTAATCGGCTCTGCCATTGCCATAGGCCGGATAAGGCTCTGATTGATGCAGGGTGCGCGTTGCAGAATGCACATTGCACTTTCTACGGGTAAATCCGGTTTTTTCATTTTTCTCGCCTTTTTCCTGTTGAATCTGATCCTGCAATTCCCTGCCGGTATCCCGGGGTTTGGACCCTCGTGCGCGTATGCAGAACGCGCTCAGGAAGAATACAAGCGTATTCAAAAGGATATCAGGACACACAAACAAAAGCTGGAGTCAGTTAAAAAACAGGAGCAGTCCGTTGCCGAAGAACTGAGGAAAATGACTTCCGAACTGGCCGAAATTGACCAGCAGTTGTCGGCAAAAAAGAACAAGATAAAACAGTTGAACAGCAATATTCTTGCGCTGCAGGGAGAGATTGCAGGCAACAGCGCCATCCTGCAGGAGCACAAGATCCGCCTGAAAAAGAGATTGAGAATGCTGGCGGTGCTTAATGTAAACAAGGACGCGCTTCTGATTTTGCTTAGCGGAGAAGATTTCACACAAACATTGAGGATTGAGAGATACCTGAAGGACGTCTCGGACTATGATTACGGGCTCATAAAAAAATATAAGACGGAACTGCAGATTCTGGCGAAAAAAAATGCCGAGCTGAAAACTCTTTATGCGGCTCTCAAGGAAGAGGAAACTAGTCTCAGGAAACTGGAAATAGCCTTAAAGGAAAAGAAGAAGGAGCGCGAGACGCTGCTCGCCCAGGTCAGAAAAGAAAAAGGCATCTATGAAAATATGATTAAGGAGCTGAGAGAGACATCCAACAGATTGCTCGCAATAATCCAGGAGGCTGATAAGAGGGAGCGCGAAGCGAGAAAAAAAAGGAATATCAAAACAAAACCCGGAAAAAAAGAAGAAGAAGAGGCGCCGGACGACAGCGTGTTTCGCAAACTTAAAGGGAAACTTCCCTGGCCGGTAGCAGGCAATGTTGCATTGCAGTACGGGACGCAGGTCGACCCCATCTTCAATCTCCCTGTCTTCAGAAGCGGCATCCATGTGAAAGCAGAAAGCGGCGCCCAGGTAAAAGCGGTCTATGACGGCAAAGTCGTTTTTGCAGACCAATTCAAGGGATACGGACAACTGATCATAATAAGTCACGGAAGCGGATACCATACACTTTACGGTAACCTTTCCAAGATTTTTTCAAAAAATGGCGCTATAATAAAAGAATATCAGACTATAGGAGAGGTGGGGGAATCAAGCATGCTGGGGACAGGCGGCCTGTATTTTGAGATACGGTTCAAAGGAAAACCTATCGACCCTCAGCAATGGTTAAAGAAATAGATAACGGTATAAACGTTATAACGAATTACGAGGAGTGAACATGCATCTAAAGAGAAAATGGCTTGTCGCCACTGTTATTATCTGTTTTGCACTTACGACTGCTCTTATCGGCAAGTGGACCATAGGAACAGTGAATGCCCAGAGCAGCTATGAGGAATTGAAGACCTTCACGGAAGTTCTGAGCTTAATAAAGAAAAATTATGTCGATGAGGTCAAGACAAAAGACCTGGTTGAATCAGCAATAAAGGGCATGGTCTCCTCACTCGATCCCCATTCAGGCTATATGACTCCTGAAGCATACAAGGAGCTTCAGGTCGAAACCAAGGGCGAGTTCGGCGGTCTCGGCATACAGATCGGGGTAAAAGACAATGTTCTTACTGTCATTGCGCCAATTGAAGATACCCCGGCATACAGGGCGGGAATCAAAGCCGGTGATAAGATCGTGAAAATAGCCGGGGAATCCGCGAAAAATATGGCAATAACCGATGCTGTTGCAAAAATGCGCGGGCCCAAAGGCTCTTCTATCGTATTGAGCATACTAAGAGAGGGATGGACCCAGCCGAAAGATTTCACCATAGTAAGGGATACGATAAAAATAAAAAGCGTCAAGGCAAGAATGATAGACACCTCTATTGGATACATAAAGCTTACGCAGTTCCAGGAAGCCACTGGCGACGATCTTTCTGCGGCACTTGCCAACCTTAAAAAGAGTGGCATGTCATCCGTTATACTTGATCTCAGAAATGATCCCGGCGGTCTGCTCGATAGCGCAGTTGATGTGGCTGAGCAGTTTCTCCCGCCCAAGCAGCTTATTGTGTATATAAAAAGCAGAAGCGGAGAAAAAAAGGAATACTTTACAAGCGGAGAAAAGCCCTATTACACTGATTTGCCCATGGTCGTCCTTGTCAATCAGGGAAGCGCGAGCGCGTCGGAGATCGTTGCCGGTGCCCTCAAAGACTGGAAGCGGGCTGTAATCATAGGCGTCCAGACTTTCGGCAAAGGCTCTGTGCAAAGCCTTATACCGCTAAGTGACGGATCGGGTCTCAGGCTTACTACGGCAAAATACTACACCCCCAGCGGAACAAGCATCCAGAGTATCGGTATCACGCCGGATATCGTTGTCAAGCTGACTTCCAAAGACGGGAAGGAAAACCATACCGTTGTGAGGGAGAAGGACCTCGAGAGGCATCTTAAAAACGACAACGTGAAAGAAGAAGGCGAGGACAATGAAATAGCTCCTTTCGAAGTTGAAGAAAAGGACGATGTACAGCTGCAGCGGGCTGTAGACACGCTCAAGACGTGGAAGGTGTTTGAAAGTATGCTGAAAAAAGCAGCATAAGTAAAAACAACGGGCGAAAGGCAAAGGGCAATAGGCTATAGGTGAAGAAAAAAGTCTCTTTCTGTTTTTTTGTTCCTATAGCCCTTAGCCCATTGCCTTTCGCCTTTTTTTTATTATGAGCCGTATCATCTTTGATATAGAGACTTGCGGGACTGAATTCGGGTCTCTTGATCCCGCCGTTCAGGAGTACTTCCTTAAAGGGGCCGTTGCCGAAGAAGAGGTCATCCGCGTAAAAGAGGGCCTTTCCTTATATCCGCTGACTGCAGAGGTCATAACAATAGGAATGCTGAATCCGGATACCGGCAAAGGGGCTGTTTATTTCCAGACCCCCGGCGACATGCTGTTGCCTTTTGAGGAAGAAGGCATACTGTATGAGTGCGGAACGGAAAAGGAAATCCTCGAAAAATTCTGGAGCGCCATCAGGACATACGATCAATTCATCACCTTTAACGGCAGAGGGTTTGATTGCCCGTTCATTCTCATCCGCTCGGCGCGGCATAAAATAAAACCCTTACGGGAATTGATGCCGAACCGTTACAGCGGCCCCCATATAGACCTGTTCGATCAATTGTCTTTTTTCGGGACTTCAAGAAAGCGGTTCAGCCTTGACATGTGGTGCCGCACATTCGACATAAAAAGCCCCAAGGCCGACGGCATTTCCGGCCGGGATGTGAAAGAACTGTTCGGGGCAAAACGGTACATCGACATTGCGCGTTACTGTGCCGGCGATCTCAGGGCCACAAAAGAACTCTTTCTGATATGGGAGAATTATCTTAAGTTCTCTCCTTGAGAAAAAGACCCGCGCTAAGCATATATCCCTTACATCTTGTCGGCATTTTTCACGCTTTCGCGTTTCTTTTTTAAATGGTTGCAAGTTAAAGCGTTAAGTGCGATTGTTTATCAGGGCGGCATACCACAGGAACGCGCACTGGAGGGTATTCTGAATATGCTGCGGGGTACGATTGAAAATACTCAGGGTTTATTTCAAGACTGCAAGGCTCGTACATTCACTTTCGTGTCATAAAAGGTGCTGCCTGCGCCACGGTCTGTAAGACGCTGTGAAGTGAGCGCATTTACAGAGCGAGCACCGGGAGCCTTTTGAAGCCACCAAACTCCTTCGGCAACTACAATACCGACCGGCACTCTGCGTGTAACCGAGAGATGGAACACGGCTTCGCCGCGCAAATTGAAGGCTATCACCCTCTGACCGTCAGCAAGCCCCTTGGCCGTTGCATCTGCCGGATTCATCTTCAATGTCATTCTCTCTTTAGCAAGAAGGTCGTCGCGCTCGTTGAACGAAGAATTCAGCATCACGGGTGTCGGGACAGTCGTATGGGCAAACGGAGCGTTTGATTTCAGTCGGCATGATGTTTCTCCCGGGAACTGTTTTTATTATACGGTGTCGGTTCGGGCAATTCCAGCGAAAAAATGGGATTGAGTCAATGTTTCAAGCGCAAATCAACATTTTTTACAAGATGTCTGCGGTGAGTAGTATCAGGTGCACTCGACTATGCATCAGAAGCTGAGATCAGTCGGGCGGGAGAGATAAGGAGACGATAGCCACAAACACCCCGATTTTCCGCGCAGAGCAGGCAATAAGAATATCATTCTGTATATGTGAAAGGTATCTCGCTTCAAAACCATACTTCTTTCTCAGTCCGGGAATGATAATGCCTGCCCGCCGCCAATCCCGGCCATGTTGTATAATAAGCACTATGAAAAAGAAGCCTTTGAAACCTAGTGGCAAAAATATTGAGATTGCCCTTGAACTGCTCGAACTCTCCTTAATTCTGAAAACTGCTGTCAAAAAGGCAGTGAAGAAAAAATAATGTCCATTGTCGATGCTTTCATAAAGACAATCGCAGTTTTCGACGCGTTAAAGGACGAGAAGATCATCGAGGATTATGCCCTTATCGGCGGACTCGCATTATCTGCATGGGTTAGACCTCGAACCACAAGAGATGTTGATCTGGCAGTTATTATCTCAAAACAACTTAAATGGCCCGACCTGATTTCCATCATGGAAACGAGGTTCCATAAGAGGATATCCATTCACAAGGCAACTCCGCGTGCGACTATAAAAGAAAAATTCTCTTTTATATCAGGACATTTTCAGGTTGATATTATAGGTACAGGAGATTTTAATTTAGCTGCAGAAGCAATTAAAAATGCCGTTGTTGCCGAAGTTTTCGACAAGAAAATCAAAGTTGCAACCCCTGAATATTTGATTCTCCTGAAATTATTGCCTTTAAGCAATCAAGATACTCTCGACATTAATATGCTCGCAAAAAAAGCCGATATGGGCATCGTTAGAAATCTTGCCCAAAAACATTTTCTCCTTCCGAAACTAGAATCTGTTCAATCAATAAGAAGTAAAAAATAAAAAACAATGAATATTTTCTTCCCTGAATTTATCGATAGGTTGCAACGCCCAGGTTTCTTTTAATTGTTTGATAACTTGACCGGATAGCCGAGTATTCTATCCATAGGTACTGCAATCTTCCTGGCTTCTACTCCCTCTTCGTTAAGATAGGACACAAATTCCAAACAAGTATTGTACCTGTATATATTATAAGTTCTCCATAAGCCCCTTACAATTTCAGGTTTCCCATTGAACAGGAAACTGCCTTCCCCTGTATTAATATAAAAAGGCATTTCTTTTTCGCATCTTACTCTCCACTGCTGAAGCTCCCTGAGCTTAGTATTACGATCGACCTTAGAATTATCTCTTTTCATGTCTTTCACCATTTATATTAGTTATCGGCTGAAATTGCAAACAAAATAGTCCCCGCAGTCCCGCCATCTTTCCTCATGACAAGACAGGAAATATTTTCCTGCGCAGTTATGCCAGGGAGGAAAATCCTTCCGGACGGCAACTTAACCCCCGGTCACAAAAAGGAATGGGTTCAATGACCGGACCCGAACAACCACTTTTTACAGGCTTATAACAGATTGAAATTACCCTATAAAATGGAACGGGAGTGCACACGCCGAAAACTATGGCACAGAAGTTGCGAAAGGTTTCAGGGATATCTATTAATAAAGGAGGTGAAAATTAGTGACGATACAATCAATCGGCAGCAACTATCAGGCAATGAGCTCAATGAGGTCGGATTTTCAGAATTTCAAGACAGACGCTAAAGCGCTTCAGAGTGCCTTGAGTTCAGGGAATCAGGATCAGGTTACTCTTTCGGAAGGTGCCTTGTCTACTTCGTTGACCCAGCTTATGAGCGACGTTTCCGGTAATACGCAGGGGCAGTCGGCGTCAGGCAGCAGCAGTCAGGTTCAGAACACCGGAAACAGCAACCAGCAGAATTTTCAAAACGACCTGCTTGCCCTCCAGAATGCCCTGAATTCATCGGGCCAGAGCCAGGGCACCTCTACACAGAATTCAGTGGCGAGTGCGTTGAACCAGGTCGTAAGCGACCTTGAGAACATGAAGGGCCATGGTCACCATCACCACCATCACGATGCAAACGGGGCCTCCGGCAATAGTGACACTAATGTATTAGCACAACTCATGAATATGCTGAATAATAACGCCAATAGCACTTCGGGCGGCAATAGTATTTCCTCTCTTGCCAGTGTCCTTAGCTCCGGTAATGGCAACACCACATCTCTGGCATCGCTCTTTGGCATGGTACAAAATCAGAGCAACACTAGCGGCATTAACATCAAGACGTAAAAGTGTGGGTCTTGCTCAAGAAGGCGGAAGAGCCGGGAAACTCTTCCAGCCTCCTTCCCTTCTTTACGGCATGGATTCCCAGCCGCCGCCCAGGGCTTTGTACAGGGCGATGAGATCAATTGTGATATTACTCTCGCTTTGCACTAAAGCGTTTTCTGAGGTGTAAAGCGAAAGCTCAGCCACGAGAACGTTCAGGAAAGGGATCTGGCCCTCTGTGTAAAGCTGCAAGGACAAGTCCACAGCCTTCTGGTTGGCGATCACGGCATCGTTGATCGACTTGTGGTGCTCCTGCTCTTTCCTGAATGCAATTAAGGCATTCTCTACATCCTGAAACGCTGCCAGTACTGTTTTCTGGTATGTAATGAAAGCCTGGTCACGCAGCGCCTCCTGCAAACGCACGTTAGATATAGTAGCCCCGCCCTGGAAAACCGGCCAATTCACTGACGGACCGAATGAGAACGAGCGGCTGGAATCGGTCCACCAGGTGCGAAGCAGGTTACTATTCCAGTTTACCGTTCCGGTCAGCGAAAAAGACGGAAAGAGCTGTGCTACAGCCACACCGATTTGCGCAGTGGCGGCATGGAGCTGCGCCTCGGACTCGCGGATGTCAGGCCGGCGGCGCAGCAATTCCGACGGCAGACCGGCAGGGATTTTAGCGGGCACCCTGGGGAGGCTGCCTGCCGGTGACAACTTATCGAGCAAAGCAGCAGGCGGCTGCGCCAACAGGACACTTAAAGCATAAATGGATTGCTGTGCGGAAGTTTCAAATACCGGGATCTGAGCTTCCGTTGTAGCAACAGCAGAGTCGGCATTGGCGGCATCGAGTGCGCTGGCAAAACCCACGCTCAGCAGCTTATGGGTAATGTCGGCGGTATGCCGCTGGGCTTTAAGATTGTTTTGTGCGATCACAATCTGTTGCTGGAAACCGCGGAGCTGGGTGTAATCAAGAGCTACTTCGGCAATGAGGCTCACCTGGACGTCGCGCATGTTCTCGATTGCGGCCTGAATATTGGCCCCTGCCGATTCGACGTTGCGGCGTATGCCCCCGAACATGTCGAGTTCCCACACAGCATCCAACCCGGCCTGATAAAGATCCTCCGTCGAATTGTTAGTGGTTGCCGTGTGTAATCGCTGATAACCGGCTGAGGCGGCAACAGACGGCAACAGACCCCCAACGGCTATGCCGCGCAAGGCACGGGCCTGTCGCAGGCGCGTGCCGGCAATTTGAAGGTCAAGGTTAGTCTTGACCGCTTCCTCAACGAGTTCATTCAATATGGGGTCGTTGAACTGCCTCCACCACTGAACAAGGTCAGCAGGCTGCGCAGTGGCCATAGATGGTTGATCCGCTGGAAGCTTTGATACCCCGGACCATGCAGGCGGGACCGCAGCAGGCTGCGGCGGGTGATATTCCGGCCCGACCATGCATCCGCCGGTTATAGACAGGGCCAAACCCGCGGCAATCAGTACAGCAACAGAATTCCATAGTTTGTTCACATTCATCCTTACATCTTCATTCATATCTGAGGGCATCGATGGGATCCAGCCGGGAAGCTTTCCATGCCGGATAGAAACCAAAAATTACCCCAACACTGGCAGACACGACTACTGAAACCACGATCGCACCCACTGAGGCCGCTGTCGGCCAATGCAGCACCGACGTTACGACATACGAAGCGCTGCGTCCCACTATTATACCCATAGTGCCGCCTATGAGACACAAAACTACAGCCTCCATCAAAAACTGCCGCAGGATGTCGGCGGGCGCCGCGCCAACCGCCATGCGCAGGCCGATCTCGCGCGTTCGTTCGGTGACTGAAACAAGCATGATGTTCATGATGCCGATACCGCCGACAATGAGAGAGATCATCGCAACGCATAGCAGGAGTTTGGTTATCAACGCTGTCGTCGAAGTCATCGCCTTGGTAATCTCGGTCATGTCGCGTATGTTGAAATCATCCGGGTCCGGGGGGATAATGTGGTGCTTCTCCCGAAGCAGCACAGTCATCTGCTGTATGGCGGAAGGAATCTGGATGGCAGACCGGGCAGCAGTCAGTATCTGGTCCACGTTGGTAAAGCGGATAGGCTGCGGCGTGTCGGCCTGCTCTGTGGCAGAGGCAACCGGGTAGAGGTTCTGCTGGAGATTCGGATATATCTGATTGAGCGTATTTATTTCGGTGCTGTTCGCTGTAGTCGTGTTGCTCTGGTTGGCAGCGGAAAGCGAGGTAGCCACCACGCGGTATTTGATAGTAGTCCACGGCGCCAGGAGGATATCGTCCTGGTCCATGCCCATCATGTTCGCTCCCTTTGTGCTCAATACGCCGACGACCTTGAACGCCACATTCCGGATGCGGATTTCTTTGCCTATCGGGGATTCTCCGCCGAACAACTGTCTGACGATTGTCTGACCGATTATGCAAACTTTATTTACGTTGCGGACATCATGATCGGTGAATGCCTCACCACTGTCCAGATCAGTCCAGTCCCGGATGTCAAGGAATGAAGGGGTAGTGCCGTACAGATAAGTCGGGACATAGTTGCGGTTGCCGAATACCAACTGCGTGCGGGCGCGCACTATCGGCGCCACACTGCGGATAGCAGGGCACTCTTTGATGATCGCATCCGCATCCTGAGGAGTCAAAGTCATCATGCTGCCGAATCCGAAATTTATGCCGCCGGTGCTGGCAGCCCCTGGAATGACCACAAGGGTGTTGGCGCCCATGCTGGCCATGGTACGCTGGATAGCGATGGACGCGCCGTTGCCTATTTCCGTCATTGTGATGACCGCTGCGACGCCTATGACAATGCCGAGGGTAGTAAGCATTGTCCGCATGACATTGCGGCGAAGGGCATTCAGGGCAGTTTTCAGGATGCCGTACCAATTCATACGCCATCCCGGGGTTCACATAAATAGGGACTTTTTTCTATCAGCCCGTCCTTGATGTAAACGGTCCGCCCTGCATGCTGCGCGACGCCGGGATCGTGGGTGACAAGGATGATAGTGATGCCGTCTGAGCTGTTAAGCTGCTGGAACATCTGCAAGAGTTCCTCGTTGGTGCGGGAGTCGAGGTTGCCGGTCGGCTCATCTGCAAGAAGCACCTGCGGACAGTTGATCAGCGACCGTGCGATAGCCACCCGCTGCTGCTGGCCGCCCGAAAGCTGAGACGGCAGGTGGTCAAGGCGGTCGGCCAAACCGACTTTTTCGAGCAATACGGCAGCACGCTGCTTCTTTTGATGCTCAGTGAGGTTCTCCCTCGCATAGATCAGGGGCATCATGACGTTTTCGAGCGCACTCGTCCGGGGCAGCAGATTGAAGGTTTGGAAAACGAAGCCGATCATGCGGTTCCGCAGCCTCGCCCGTTCACTTGCATTAAGACTCGAAATCTCCCTGCCGTCAAGCCGGTACTCGCCTGCAGTCGGGCGGTCCAGGCAGCCGACAATATTCATCAGCGTGCTTTTGCCTGAGCCGCTGGAGCCCATCAACGCCACGAATTCGCCGCGTGAAACGTTCAGCGACACTCCCATAAGCACCGGCACATTAACTTCGCCCAGACGGTAAGTCTTGCGAATATCGCGCAATTCTATCAAATCCATATTGCTCTTAGCGCTTTCCCCTGCCCATTTGGGGCGCGAACGGATTCTGCTCCGCCCCGGTTGCGGGACCGGCCTTGCTTTCAGTGGTCGTTTCTCCAACAACGGCTTGCAGGCCTTCAGCCAAATCCCTGCCTTCCACTTCAGTTACTATGCCGTCAGTCAACCCAACATTAACATGGACAGGCCGGACAAATTTGCCTTGTTCTACCCAAAGGGTCCCCTGAATCTGTGTAGCGCTGCCGGCGCCATGCACCCCTTCCCTGTCCGGACCCGCCGGACCTGAGGTTCCGGTATGACCTCGGGACTTGCGCCGGGCTTCAGGCGCTATCTGGTTCGGCAAGGGGGACCAGCGCAACGCTGAATTCGGAACTACCAGCACTCCGTTTCTGCGGCCCATATTGAATTTTGCATTGGCAGTCAGGTAGGGCAGAAGTTTGCCGTCGTCGTTGTTTGTGTTGACCTCAACAGTATACGTGACAACATTCTGCGTCATAGTAGCATTGAGTCTGATTTTGCCGACCTGGCCATGGAATACCCTGTTAGGAAGCGCATCCACAGTAAAAGTCACCTGCTGACCTGTCGAAATACCGCCGATATCGGCCTCATTAACCGAGAGCCAAACCTGAATGTGTTTTAAGTCTTTCGCAATCAGGAACAGGCTGGTGGCAGACATGCTCGAAACAACAGTCTGGCCGATATTTACCCTCCGGTCAATAATCACACCCCTGACCGGCGACTTGATGGTACAGTAACCCAGATTCACCTGCGCGCTGTTGAGGTTGGCCCTGGCTTGCGCTACGGCTGCCTCAGCAGCTGCCAGGTTGGCCTTGGCAACCTCGTAATTTGCCTGGTACTGGTCATAAGCACTTTTTGCCAGCGCATCGGATGGACCAAGCTTCTGCGCCCTGTCCCAGTCCTGCTGTGCCTGCAGCAATTTGGCTTTCATCTGAAGGACATTGGCGTCGGCGCTCATCTTGGTGGCCCTGGCAGCTTCTGCAGCAGCGGAATAAAGCGAATCATCAATTCTCGCCAATACTGTTCCGGCTTCAACAGGCGAACCGTAATCGATCATCTTCCCATATTTATCTTTACCGAAGGTGCTGATGATGCCCGAAACCTGGGCGCCTACATCCACTACTTGCTCCGGCTCTACCGTGCCTGTTGCGCTTATAGTGGCCTCAAGGTCGCCCCGCTTGACCGCTGCAGTTCGAAAAATAGTCCCTTTATCCCCTTTGGACCGAAACCACCACGCGCCGGCACTGACCAAGGACAGTACAATAGCTATCAGAATTGCATTTCGAATTGTTAGTCGCAAGCGCATTCGTATAATTTAGCAGAATGCTTCAGATACTTGCCAGCATCCGGTGTCTACTAATTTTCAGCATTATTCCAATTGAGTCGCCGGATAAAGGATAAAGGTTACAACCGCTGAATACAATCCCTTATTTAATGTATTCAATTACCCGCGAGACTTCGAACTTGTCAATCGACAAAACCTTCCGTACGAACTTAAATATTTTGGTGCGGACCTCCTGTGTTACCTCAGGATAAAAAACCGGATTTGCAACAACCACGCCCCTGAATGCAAAAAATGGAGCTAAAACCTCATAGAGTTCGTCATCTCCGGATAGGGAGACATATTGTTCAAAAAACAGGTGCAGGGCCTCCAGAAAAGACCCTTTAATGGTCCCGTGGGTGCGCAGAGAGAAAAACAGGTAATTTATCGTCAGTGCCGTCACGTCATCTGCCGCATCTCCCCAGGGGCCACGGCTTCTGTCCAGGAGTACAAAATCAAAATCCTCCGCCTCTTTTTCTGTTTTAAACCATATATTGCCGGGGTGAAAATCGCCGTGAATCTGACACAGCCGGCCCGCCCTGGGCTTAAGCCGGGCCCTCCAGTCCACACACAGCTTTTCTATTTCGGCCATGTCTTCGTAGCTCATAACTCCATCAGGGTATGTATCGAATACTCCCATGAGGCACTCTCCATGTCCGATAGTGTCCCTTATTTTTCTCCAGTAAAGCTCCCGCGAGTCCTTTTTTACGGCATGTATGGAGGCAAGGTAGGCAGACATGGACCTGATTTTCCCGATGTCAGGGGCACTCAGCCGGTCTTTGCGGGCAAATCCGCCGAGATCGACAAAATAGTCCTGTCCTTCGACCTTCTCCATGAGCAAATAATATTCCCTGCCCCCGCCTATCGGCTGTATAGAACCGTTCTCATGCTCGGCGAGCACATCTATCGCCGCAACATGTTTCGGAAGGTTCTTGTACTCATCCAAGTCGAGAAGAAACACGGCAGCCCTATCCGATGGATAGTCATGACCCAACCCCTCTGACAGAAGCTTCTTTACCACATACGACTGCACACCTGAGGGCAATTTAACTTCCACCAAGAAACCGGAACCCTGAACACCCGAGCCGAGTTTTCTGATGTCCACTGCCAGTGCATTGCTGAATTCTTTAAAAAGATAGGTCCTCAGCGCATCCTCATTGATCACGATAACCCCCTAAAGTGTAACGGAGGATGTGTCTCTGAGCGTAAGACACATATCCTCCGTTACACTGTCTACAGTTTTCCGAAATTGCTCTCATACCGTTCAATAAAATCATTATATGTATAGTAATGCTCCTGTGTCCCGTATTTCTCAATCGCATATGCGGCAGTTACAGTGCCGATCTTTGCCGAGGTCTCGAGGTTTTTGCCCGTGACAATACCTTTGATGAAACCGGCCCTGTAAGCGTCCCCTGCGCCGGTTGGGTCGACAATAGCGGCGGCTCTTACAGCAGGCACGCTTGTTTCGCCTTCGGAAGTGGCGATGAGAGACCCTTTTTCTCCAAGTGTAGTTATAACAGCCCCCGTCAATTCCAACAGCCGCCGTTTGTCCATGCCGGTCATATTCACGATCAGCTCCAGTTCATAGTCATTGGAGATGAGAAGCATTGATCCCCTTATCCACTCAACAAGCTCTTTGTTGTCCCACGCTGTGAGTGACTGTCCCGGATCACAAATGTACGGTATTTTTTTCCGTTTATATGTCCTGGCATATTCAATCATGTCGAGAAGATTCCCGGGCGCTATCAGGCCGATCGAACTGTCTCCTTCCAGGCCGCCGAATTCATATTCCGACGGATATTTCATTGCGCCCGGGTTGAATCCCGTAATCTGATTGTCCGACCGGTCCGTCGTTATATACGCCCCGGCGGTAAACTCTTCATTAATAATCTTTATCCCCTCAACAGATATATCGTTCTTCTTTAACCAGTCGAAATAGCTGGAGTAATCCTTGCCTATAGTTGCAAGGATGAGGGGCCGTTCCTCAAGCAGCCTCAACGAGTAAGCGATGTTGCCGGCAGTACCGCCGAACTTTTCTATCATGCCGTTGACAGTAAAGCATACATTCAGAATATGAATTTTATCCGGCAGAATGTGGTCGGAAAACTTTCCCGGAAAATCCATTATCCGGTCATATGCTACCGATCCGGAAATATAAATATGCATACCCCCTCCCTAGTGGACGGTTTCGTAAAAAGTTCATAGGCAAGGCGCGCAAAGCCTGAGGAATGAGGCGTACTTTGTGTACGCCGCACAGGGTCCCCAAAAGCCGAAGTCTTTTGGGGTGCGAGTGACGAAGGATGCAGCGCAACGCAGCATATGGACTTTTTACGAAACCGTCTTATTATATTATGTGCCGGCCTTCATCTCCTCAAGGAGCCGCTCGGCAATTCTCCTGTTGAAGCCCTTGATAGTTAATATGTCGTCTATCGTTGCGCATCTGATTCCCTCGAGACTGCCAAAATGTCTCAATAGCTCGAGCCTGCGCTTCCTGCCTATGCCCGGAATCCGCGTCAGAGGCGAATCCATGAGCCTTTTGTCCCTTAATTTCCTGTGGAAAGTGATGGCAAACCGGTGGACTTCATCTCTTATTCTCTTCAGCAAAAGTGAAGCCTTGTCCTTGTCTTCAAGGCTGATCATCTCTCCGTTCAGGAGGAAGGCCCTGTCAGGATTTTTCGCGATCCCGATGAGATCCTTTATGATGCCGAGTTCCTGCAAGGCCTTATACGCGACATCCAACTGCCCTTTTCCGCCATCAATGACTATAAGGCCGGGGGTCTTGTCGTCGAGATTCCTCATCGTACGGAGGACGATCTCCCTCATCATGGCATAGTCATCCACACCCTGTGTTTCTTTTATCCTGAGATGCCTGTAAAGCGCCTTTTTGAATGAGCCCCGCTCCCAGAAAACAAAGGCCCCGACCGACTCGCTGCCCTGGATAGTGGAAACATCAAAAGCGCCTATTGATACGGGCTCCTGCACGAGGGACAATTTCTCCCCCAGTTTTTGCATAACGTCGTCACCTGCCGATCTTTTCCTGGTTTCGAGGTGGAGCCGTGCGTTTTCATTCGACATCTTCAGCAGGTCGCGTTTCTTGCCGCGTCGCGGTATTTCTATATTGACACTCCCTCCGCGCTTGTCTCTGAGCCAGCTCTTCAAAGTCTCCCTGTCAACCGGCATAACGCCGACCAGAATACTCTCGGGCGGAATTATGTCCTTCGCATAAAACAGCTCTATCACACTTTTCATGATCTCCTGCTCCTCGGACTCCGGTACTTTTTCAAGAAAAAAATCCTTGGACCCGATTAAAACTCCCTTTCTCAGAAACAGGATATTTATGGCCGCCATATCGCCTTCGCGGAAGAAACCGATAAGGTCGTGATCTCCGAGTTCCGGCGCTATGACTTTCTGGGATTCAAAGGCCCGCTGGAGCCTGCTGATGCTGTCCCTCACCTGCGCAGCTTCCTCATAGCGCATCTGTTCGGAATAAACGCGCATTTTAAGCTCCAGGTTTTTCACCAGCTCTTTTTTCTCGCCGGAGAGGAAAAGCTTCACGTCCTCTACAACATCCATGTATTCTTCTTTGCTCGTCTTTCCCGCACAGGGGGCCGGGCATTTTTTCATCTCGTACTGAATACACGGCCGCATCACCCTGTCAAGGGAGTAATTGCATGGCCTGAGGAGAAAATTTCTTCTTATGAAGGCCACTGCTTCCCACATCGCCTGCGCAGGTATATATGGGCCGAAATAAATGTTCCCGTCCCGCTTTATCCCCCGCACCACCTCGAGCCTCGGCCACTTTTCAGTAACAGTCAGTTTTATATAAGGATAGTTCTTGTCATCCCTCAGGATAATATTGAACCTGGGCTTGTGCCGTTTGATAAGGCCGGCTTCGAGAATCAGCGCTTCAAGTTCGTTGTCCGTGACGATATAGGAGAAATCTTTAATCATCTTCACCATTGCCGCTTTCCGGGGTTCAAGGCCGGACGATTCGCGGAAATAACTTCTCAAACGGTTCCTGAGGTTCTTTGCCTTGCCCACATAAAGGACCTTTTCCTTTTGCGCTTTGAATATATATACGCCGGGCCTGCGAGGAACATTTGACAGTTCTGCAATCATACGCATACTATATCATAAAAGCAAAAGACTAAAAGAACCGTAAAGCGTGATGCGTAATGCGTGATGCCTATACAAACAACTGCTGAATAAATATTGTTCCATCCGGTGTCTTTAATCTTTTACTCATCACTCATCACGGACTGCGCTTTACGGATTTTTGCAGCATGGATTTTTTATAATATTGCAGGGTATGTCGTCCTTTAAGTGGCAAAAGTTCATAGTAATAGCTGTTCTGGCAATGTCCCTCGGCGCCTTCGGCGGCTTTGTCTACTGGAGCCTTTCAGATCTGCCTGAAGTCAGGTCCCTTGAGGGCTATACTCCTATGGAGTCTTCTTTCGTCTATTCCGCGGACGGCAAAGTGCTGGCAGAATTCTATCTTGAAAGAAGAAATTTCATACCGCATTACAAGATACCCGACATGGTGAAGAAAGCGTTCATAGCTATCGAGGACCAGCGGTTTTACTCTCACCCCGGCGTTGATTTCATAGGTATACTCCGCGCGCTTTACCGGGACATCATGGCAAAGAGCATCGTTGAGGGCGGAAGCACCATCACCCAGCAGTTGACGAAGATGCTGTTCCTGAGGCCGGAAAAAAGCTTTTCGAGAAAAATAAAAGAAGCTGTTATTTCCGTGCAGATCGAAAAGCGTTACACCAAAGACGAGATATTGGGCATGTATCTTAATAAGGCGTATTTCGGTGCGCGTGCATACGGCATAGAGGCTGCAGCCCAGACTTATTTCGGCAAGTCCGTCAACGATATGACAATTGCCGAAGCCGCAATGCTTGCGGGACTGCAGCGTGCCCCTGCAACGTACTCTCCCTTCAGGAATTCAGAAAAAACATCCGTGCGGAGACAGCTCGTTTTAAGAAAAATGCTTGAAAACGGCTTCCTGACCTTGAAGGAATATCAACAGGCCAACGAAGAGCCCCTGCCGACCGCAGCCCACCACAGAAAATATGAGGCCCCGTACTTTGTCGAGATCGTGAGACAGCAGCTCGAAGCACGGTATGGCGAAAAAATATACACCTCGGGCCTGAGAGTATACTCAACCATCGACTACTCTTTGCAGCAAATTGCTGAAGAGGCTGTGAGGAACGGCATTGCCATTCTCGAAAAACGTGTAAAACCTGGTGTTCAGTCTGCCTTGATAGCAATAGATCCGCGCGAAGGCTCAGTGAAGGCCATGGTAGGCGGCACGGATTTTTGGGAAACGCAATTCAACAGGGCCACGCACGCCCTGCGGCAGCCCGGTTCGGCATTCAAACCTTTCGTTTATGCAACTGCCCTGGAATCCGGGATGTCGACAGACGATGCAATCCTTGATGAACCGATATCCTTTCCCGGCCCGAAACCCAATTCCACATGGTCGCCCAAGAATTACGATAACGAGTACCACGGGTATGTTCCCCTGAAAACAGCTATTGCCCTTTCTTTGAACACTGCCACGGTGCGTCTGGCCCATGATGTAGGCATCGATAAAGTGATAGCCCTTGCCAAACGATGCGGGATCAAAAGCACTCTTCAGCCCTATTTGCCGATCGCCCTCGGCGCTTCTGATGTCACTCTGCAGGATTTGACCTCTGCATACGGAGTGTTTGCTACCGGCAGACGGACCGAACCCCTGACATATACCAAGATCCTCAACAGGGACGGCGTCCCCATTGAAGAAGTCCACCCATCCTCAGAGGAAGTGCTTCCCCAGGATACACTCGACAAAATGAAAGAGCTCCTGCGGGCAGTCGTCGAATCCGGGACCGCTGTAAAAGCCAAGGAGCTTAACCGGATGGTTTACGGCAAGACAGGCACGACAAACGAGTTTTCGGATGCATGGTTCATAGGATTTGACGACAAGCTGGTTGTCGGCGTCTGGGTGGGACGGGACGACCACAAACCTATAGGACCCAAAGAAACAGGTGCGCATGCCGCGCTGCCCATATGGATGGATTTCATGAAGCATTCGCAATAATGCGGAGTAGTCAGTAGGGAATATGGCATATCAGTATTCCGGCAAAATAGCACGGGTGAGCTGGAGCAGGGGCGAGTAACGCCGAGCCCCGGACGAGAATGGGCACGCACTAAACTGTTAGTTAAAATTAGTGTTGGCAGGGAAGTAGTTTTATTTTGCCGGAATACTGATATGCCATATTCCCTGGACAAGTAATAACCTTCTCGAAAATGATACAATAATTACTCTATGGGAAAAACAATTGTGATCGCCAATCAAAAAGGCGGGGTTGGGAAAACAACCACGACCGTCAACTTGTCGGCCTCTCTTGCCCTTGCAGAAAAGGATATTCTCGTCATTGATACAGACCCCCAGGGCAATCTGACCAGCGGGCTGGGAATAAACCGCGACAATCTCCAAAAGAGTCTTTACGACGTCTACGCGGGCAGGGGAACGCTGGAAGAGACGATCATCGGGACTGCGGTGCCGCATCTGTATATTGTCCCTTCCACCATAGATCTGCTCGGCGCTGAAATAGAATTGGTGCAAAAGGACGGACGTGAAAGAATCCTGTCCGGTCAGATCGCACCTATAAAGCATAAGTACAAGTACATCTTCATCGACTGCCCCCCGTCGCTCGGCCTCCTCACACTTAACGGGCTTGTCGCGGCTGATTCCGTGATAGTGCCTGTGCAGTGCGAGTATTATTCCCTCGAAGGTCTCGGCCTGCTCTCAAGAACGCTCAAACTGATACAGGGATCGTTCAATCCGTCGCTTGATATAGAGGGCATACTGCTCACCATGTTCGACGCCAGGAATACACTCTCGCATCAAGTAGTTAGTGAGGTCAGGAGATTCTTTAACGAGAAGGTATATAACACCCTGATACCACGGAACGTCACGCTCAGCGAGGCCCCGAGCCACGGCATGCCGGCGATACTCTATGATGTGCGGTCTAAAGGCGCCCAGAGCTATCTATCACTTGCAAAGGAGATGTTGAATGAAAACGGCATTAGGCAGGGGGCTTGAAGCACTGCTCCCGGAAAAGGGCGACGAAGTAATCAAAATCGACATTGAGAAGATTCTGCCTAATGAGTACCAGCCGAGAAAGGTATTCAGGGACGATGCACTCCAGGACCTTTCCGCCTCCATCAAGGAAAAAGGAGTGCTCCAGCCGGTGCTGGTATCCAGGGTCGGAGACGGGACCTTCAAGCTGATTGCCGGTGAGAGGCGGTGGCGGGCCGCGCATCTGGCTGGACTGAGAAAGATACCGGCCCTCATTAAGGAGGTCTCTTCCCAGGACGCTATAGAAATGGCCCTCATAGAGAATATTCAGCGTGAAGATCTCAATCCCATAGAAACCGCGGAGGCATTGAACCGCCTTTCCAGGGACTTTAATCTTACGCAGGAGACCCTGTCACAGCGTGTCGGCAAAGACCGCGCGACCGTTGCCAATTATCTGCGCATCCTCAAGCTGCCCGACGAGATAAAGGCCCTCGTTAACGACGGGAGCCTGTCAATGGGGCATGCCAAGGCGCTCCTTTCCATCGAAGGGAGACAGAAGCAAATCGAAGCAGCAAGGAATATTGTAAACCGGGGATTGAGTGTGAGGGAGACCGAGGCCCTGTGCAAGAAATTGTCCGGGTCAGCCGGGTCGGGCGAATCCAAGGTAAAAAAGAAGCCGGTCAAACTCCCGGAAGTGGCAGACCTCGAAGACAGGCTTACACAGGCCTTCGGCACTAAAGTGAGAATATATCACAAAGACAAGAAGGGGAAGATAGAGATCGAATACTATTCCCTGGAAGAACTCGACAGATTGCTGGAACAGCTGCTGCAGGAGTAACCTTCGGCTTATATCAATATCCTGGATATGGATATCATCAGCTCTTCAGTAGTGCCGAGTTTTGAAAATATAAAGTTGTCCCCTGCTATGCCTTTCATGTCCCTGACATCCTCTTCATTTGCAAGGGCTGTGAGGAATGCTATCACTATGTCCTTTGTGTCTTTATTTCCCTTCAGTGCAGCAGCCACAGTCATTCCGTCCATTTCAGGCATTAAAATATCAAGCAGAATAAGGTCCGGTTTGTTTTCTTTTGCAAGTTTCATAACGTCATTCGGATTTGTTGTCGTCAACACCTCAAAAGGCCCTCTTTTTTCTAGGTTCAATTTCAAGAGCGTGCAAAAGTTGGTTTCGTCATCAACTAACAATATCTTCTTTAAGTGTTTTTCTTGCATCTTACCTCCAAGGTAAATGCTTATAAAAAACCTTACCTGCTTTTGGTTTCATTCTGCAACCCCTTCTTTTATTTCATTCACATGACATGGCAGCTCAATAATTACACCTGTGCCCCCGCCGGGTTTATTTTCTATTTTTATGTCACCCTTATGTTTTTGGATAATGCCTTTAACAACAGACAGCCCGAGCCCGGTCCCGCCGGATTTCTTTCTGGTGGTATAGAAAGGATCGAAAATTCTTTGCTTGTCTTCGTCCGAAATTCCGTGGCCGGTATCTGTAATTACGATCCGTACAATTTTCCTGTTATGGATATTTTTGGCGCTTTCAGCAGCTATAGTGATGGCGCCGCCCTCAGGCATTGCCTCCGCAGCATTCGTCAGCAGGTTGATAAACACCTGTTTCATCTGATTGGGGTCAACTTTTACCATCGGCAAACCATGTGAAAAGTCTCTGGCGATTCTTATCTGTTTAAGGCTGAATATGTGATCGACAAAAGACAATGTTTCATCTATGACCATGGCCAGGTCTATTTCCTCAAGTGCAGGCGCGCTTTCTCTTGAAAAAGTCAGCAGGTCTTTGGTTATTTTGCTTGCCCTGAAAACCGCGTCTTTCATCATGGCCAAAACATCGCCGACATCTTCCTTCAGCAATGAAATCTCGAGTAATTCTATCCCCTGGAGGATGATTGCGAGAGGGTTTTTTATTTCATGGGCGACCCCGGCAGACAATACACCAAGAGACGCCATTTTCTCATCCTGGATAAGCCGTGATTCCGCTGAGAGCAACCGCTCATAGCGTTTTTCGATTTCGAGCAACGCCTGCTGATCGCTCTCTTTTTCCTGTTGGTGTTCAGACCCCGCCTTTTTAAGTTCGGCGTTCTGCCGGCGCAACGCTGCCAATTCAGTTATAAGCTGCTCTTTCGTTTTATTAATGTCTTTCATGTAAACACCGAAACAGTTTAATGTCAGGCGCCTCTGTTACTAGTTTGCAAGGATTTTACAGGAATTGCAACAATCATCCCTGGCCCCCCGGATCTGCGCACAATAACTGTTTCGGGAAACTTTATTTCAACAGCAAACTTTTTTGTGCTTTTGTCTGTAATTATATTATCATGGATTGTAATGGACAACAGCGATTTATTAAGCGAAATAAAGGAATTGCGGGAACGCCTGAGAAACCTGGAACTATCGGAAGAAAAGCGGATATCTGCAGAGGACCGGTTGCAGGTTTCTGAACCCGAAAAGTTTGAGCGTGAACAGGGAAAGCCCGGCGTGGAGGCGGAACTCTCTCTCGGGCAGATGCTGGGCACGAGCGGCAAAATGAGGGAGATAATCGAACAGATACGCCGGATCGCAAAGACGGATTTTACTGTCCTGCTCCAGGGGGAAACAGGAGTAGGAAAGTCATTTGTTGCAGGCATAATCCATAAGTTAAGTCCGCGCGCCAATAATCCATTCATAAAAATTGATATCGGGACCATACCCGAGACCCTCCTGGAAAGCGAACTTTTCGGATATGAGAAAGGCGCCTTCACAGGAGCCGACAAAAAAAGAAAAGGCATATTCGAGCTTGCCGCTGACGGCGGGACCGTATTCATTGATGAACTCGAAAACATGACTCCATATGCTCAAAGCAGGTTCCTGACAGTCATCGAGGAAAAAAAATTTCATCCGCTGGGAAGCTCGGAAACAAGGGACATAGATGTACGCATAATCTCCGCTACAAACAAGGAAATAAAAGAGGCCCTGGCAGGGAAGACCATCAGGAAGGACCTGTTTTACCGTCTGAGTGAATTTATCGTAACCATTCCTCCATTGAGAGAGCGGGTTGACGACATCCCATTTCTTGCGCAGAAATTTCTGGCTGAAGCTGAAGTCAAACTGAATGCCCCGGTGAAAAAATTCAGTGAAGAAATATTTGAAGTCCTCAAGAGGTATCCATGGCCGGGAAATGTCAGGGAATTAAGAAATATTGTTATGAGGAGGGCTGTGCTCATGTCCCAGATCCATTCAATAAAGCCCGGTGACATGGAATTCTTGCTCGCTGACACGCAGGGGAGCACAGAATCTTTCGATCTGTTGCCGCTCAAGGAACTTACCACCATGGCTGTCAGAGATGTTGAAAAAAAGGCGATAAGAAAGGCATTGGAATTAACAAAGGGCAATAAGTCGAAAGCTGCGTCGCTTCTTCAGATAAATTACAAGACGCTCCTTATAAAGATCCAGGAATACAATTTATCATAAGGGTCGCAGACCCTGAAATCCCTTTTTATGGTTTCTGCACCATAAATTATGGGGTCAATCCCATAGTTTCCACGAGGTCCTGCTTTAAATATTCTTTAGATTCAAAAGCCCTTCAGTTGGCACTGTTCTTGTAATACTAATTTTCAAACGATGCAACAAATAGCGGTTTTTGGAATCTGTTATCAATAATATCAAACTGTTTTACAAGGAGGACATTTTATGAGCGGAGGAATCGGGGGTATCGGCGGTGCGGGTAATATGGGCATGTCCCAGATGTCATCAGTGGCCCAGACTAACACAGATATGACAACGTTGAGCATACACAAGAAAAAACATCACGGAGAGGACAACTCATTTGCTGCCCAGCTCATCACCCTCAATACCCAAAATGCACATGGCGTTCAGTCCGCGTCCGGTGGAGGGGCAGTTGGGATGAACGTAAATAAGTTCGTTTGATTATCGGCACAGTAAGTATAAGCGCAATGTCGTATGGCCTTCGGGGGTCACGGTTTTTTTACAACCGTGACTTCAAATAGTCATCAACTGCTGACGACCACGCCTTGTATCCTTTGTCGCTCACGTGGACACCGTCGTCGAGCAGGTACTCTTTTTTCGGTTCGGACCCAGGGCTCATAAAGATAGAGTACAAGTCGAGGTATTCCGCCTTGAAGTCTTTCGCCATCTGTTTCAGCGATTCATTGAGTTGCCTTATAATCGTGCCGTCGATCCATGGGATTCTTACCGGTAAAATGCTCTGTATCACTAACTTCGACCCGCTGAAAGAAGCGGCTATGGCCCTGATAACTTCCCTGTAGACCGCAATTATTTCGTAGTCTTCCATCGCTATATTATTGATGCCTGTCATGACAAAAATAAAGTCAGGATTGCGGCCGCCTTTTTGTATGGCAGGAATGATTCTGTCCAAGCGCACCAAAAGACCTTCAACCGTCTCACCTGAGACGCCCAGATTCAAGACATCACAGGCCGGGAAAGAACTCTGCCAATCGAAAAATTCTGTTAACGAATCGCCAATGAATACAAGAAGTTTTTTGTCGGGCATTATTGAATCTCCAATTCGTGTTTATCTGTTCTACAGGTGTTCCGGCGGTGTTCCGGGCTGGCACCCCGTGGTCTTTGATTCCTGTATTATGCGTCCCACCGCATTTCTGTCCAGGGTTTCTTCCTGTATAAGGGCTTCGGCAAGGCAATCAAGCGTGTGGCGGTTGTTCTTCAATATCTCCTCTGTCTTGGCCTCAGCATCGATCATCAACTGCCGTATTTCCTGGTCCATGACCCAGGCCATCTGTTCGCTGTACCGTTTCGGCATAGCAAGCTCCTTTCCCAAAAAGGGGTGCTCTTCTCCCCTGCCGAGCGATACGGGACCGACCTTGTCGCTCATTCCCCACTGTGCAACCATTTTTTCGGCAATCGCAGTGGCTTCCTTGAGATCGTTTTGCGCGCCGCTGCTCGTATCGTTGAAGACGAGCCTTTCCGCACCCATTCCGGCGAGAGCCACGCTCAGCCTGTTCATGAGATATGTCTTGGGATAATAATGCCTGTCCTCCTCAGGCAGCAATTGTGTTACCCCCATTGCCATTCCCCTCGGAATAATACTCACTTTATGAATGGGATCGGTGTTGGGGAGTTCCCATGCAACGAGCGTGTGCCCGGCTTCGTGGTAAGCGGTAATCCGTTTTTCCGTCTCACTTATAGGTTCACCTCTTATGACGCCCATCAGGACAATGTCCCTTGCCTCTTCAAAGTCGGCCATTGTTACCTTCTCGCGGTTTCTTCTTATAGCAATAAGCGCGGCCTCATTCGCCAGGTTTTCCAGATCTGCGCCTGTCATGCCGGGCGTGCCTCTTGCGACGCTGTCGAGATCAACATCGTCGGCCAGGACTTTTCCCCTAACATGCACTTCGAGAATACCCTTGCGCTCTTTCAACCCAGGCCGGTCGATCATGATATGGCGGTCAAACCTTCCGGGCCGGAGCAGGGCAGGATCGAGGACATCGGGCCTGTTGGTCGCAGCCATAACTATTACTTCCTCATGAGGGTCAAATCCGTCCATTTCGCTAAGCAGTTGATTGAGTGTCTGCTCCCTTTCATCGTGCCCTCCTCCAAAGCCGGTCCCCCGGGTGCGTCCGACTGCATCGATCTCATCGATGAAAATGATACTGGGCTGATTTTCTTTCGCCTTCTTGAACATGTCTCTCACGCGGGACGCCCCCACTCCGACAAACATCTCTATAAACTCCGAAGCGCTTATATTGAAGAAAGGGACCCCGGCTTCACCAGCCACCGCACGCGCCAGCAGAGTCTTTCCGGTGCCTGGATATCCTGCCAGCAGAACACCTTTCGGGATTTTGGCGCCAAGTCTTTTGTATTTCTCAGGGTTTTTCAGAAACTCGATGGTTTCCTGCAGTTCCTGCTTCACATTGTCCATGCCGGCGACATCTTTAAACGTAGTGGTCGGTCTCTTTACATCATACAGTTTGGCCTTGCTCGCCCCGAAACTGAAAAGACCGCCGGGCCCCCCCTGCATCTGCTGGCTGCGCTTCATCAGCATTATCCAGAAACCTACTATGAGCAGGAGCGGAAGAAGACTGATGAGAAATTGGCCCCAGAATGAGGTCTTTTCAAGGGAAATTACGTTTATTATGACCTTTTTGTCCCGGAGCCTGGCAATCAGCCCCTCTCCCTGAAAAGGGGGCAGGGAGGTCTGGAAATTCCTGACCTGGGCAGTTTTCTTATCCTCAGGGAGCTGGATGGAAACCGCTTTATTGAATTCTCCAGTTACATCGAGGCCTTTTATTGTAACTGACTTTACATTGTCGGCATCCAGTTGTTCCATAAACTGGGTGTAATTGACAGGATATTGTTCCTGCCCCTTCTGACCAACGACCCCGAGAAATCTCCCCCAGTAGATCATGACACCGATAATCACCAGCAAAGCTACCGCCATCCTCCATTGGGGATTTTTGAATCTCTGGGTCAAGTTTTCCTTATCAGGGGATTTGTCAGCCATGTTCATCCTTCCCTATTATCTTAAACCACTAACGGCAATATAGTATCATGATTTACAGGGAAGGGCAACGTAGGTTAAAAATGGTACAATTAAGTGATGCAAATTCTCGTTATAAATACCAATTCTCATACAGTGCCCGTGCCGGTCATGCCTTTAGGGGCGTGTCTCGTCGCAGACGCGGCAGCATCGGCAGGACAAACGGTCCGGTTTCTGGATTTAATGTTCGCAAAGAATCCCCGGAAGGCACTCACACAGGAGTTGGCGGCATTCCCTCCTGATGCCATCGGCCTTTCAGTGCGTAATATTGACGGTAACGATATGCAAAGCCCCCTTTCTTTCATTGCCGATCTTCCGCCCCTGCTTGATACGATCCGTCTCTTGTCCCGGGCCCCGGTCATTCTTGGCGGCGCAGCAGTTGCGGTAATGCCGGAAGAAATGATTTCTTATACAGGGGCGCCTTACGCAGTACTGGGTGATGCCGCGCGTGTTTTTCCCCTCTTGCTGGAGGCCGTGGCTGACAACCGCATCCCTGAGGAAATCCCGGGTGCAGCCTGGCTCGAAAACGGGAAAGTGAGGATAAACCCCTGCGCGCCATCACCGGATATGAGAACGCACTGTCCTGTTCCCGCCTACCGGCGCTGGATCAATGTGAATAAATATCTTTCACTACAAACCACCGCGCCCCTGCAGACCAAGCTCGGATGCCGGTTTAACTGTGTCTACTGTACTTACAGCCGGATTGAGGGAGGCAACTACAGCCTCTGCACCCCGGAAAGCGTGCGTGATGCCGTTCAGAACCTTGTTTCTCAAGGCTTCAGGGACATTGAAATCGTCGATAATGTATTTAACGCCCCGTATGACCACGCAATGGAAGTATGCGAAGAACTTGCCGGGTCGCCATCCCCTGCGCGGTTGCAGAGCATGGAGCTGAACCCGCTCTTTGTTGATGATGCCCTCCTGCAGGCAATGGCAAAGGCCCGCTTCAACAGCATAGGGATAACAGTTGAGAGCGCTTCTGATAAGGCCCTCAAAGGCCTCGGGAAGAATTATTCTGCCCGTGAAGTTTATCATGCTGCGGAGGTTGTGGCCCGCCATGACCTTCCATGTCTCTGGATATTTATGCTCGGAGGACCGGGTGAAACAGAGGAAACGGTCAAAGAGACGCTCCGTTTTGCCGAAACCCGGATACGAAAGAACGACGTTGCCTACTTCAATCTTGGCATACGCATTTATCCGGGAACAGAGCTGGAAATGATTGCGAGAAAACAGGGCCTGCTTTCGCTCTCCCGCCGGGAGATGCTTGAACCTGTTTTTTATGTTTCTCCTGAAATATCGTATTCGTGGCTTATTCTGCATATGAGAAAAACCATCTCTGCTCATATGAACTTTGTCTGCTCGGACACTTTGGGAATGCCTTCCCTCCCCGCTATTCAGCGCTTAGGCTATACGCTGGGTATCAGGCCCCCGCTGTGGCGGTACACCCGCCTTATTCGGAGCGGGCTCCGGCTGCTGGGACTCGCCGCGTGAGCAGCGTCAGTATTCTATCTGTTGCAACTGCTTCGCCGCCTTACAGGGTTGACCAGGCCTTTGCAAAAGAATTCATGATGCAGCACTATGCCGGAAGTCTCAGTCCTAGACTCCTGGGAGCGCTCGAAAAGGTCTTTTCTCACCCCAGTGTAAAACAGAGGCATTTCGCACTTGATGATCCTGAAACTATTATTGACGAGGACCCTGACAGCAGAATAGCCAGATTTACCCGGTGGTCAATCGAGCTGTCGTCCGCAGCTGTTACAAAGGCTCTCGCCCTGGCCGGCGTTGCCCGTGACGAGGTGACAGGTCTGGTTGTGAACACATGCACCGGCTACTTATGTCCCGGCATCTCAACTTACCTCATCGAACGTTTGGGGCTTAGGCGGGACACAAGCGCTCATGATCTGGTCGGCAGCGGTTGCGGAGGGGCTATTCCCAATCTGCGGATATCAGCGGCGCTGGCAAATGAATCCGAAGAAGCGGTCGTAGTCAGTGTTTCATCCGAAATATGCAGTGCAACTTTTCAGATGGGTAATGACCTGGGACTGATAGTTTCAAATGCGCTTTTCAGCGACGGCGCTGCAGCAGCAGTGCTCCGGAGGAGTCCGAATGGGCTGGAACTGGTGTCCTCCTCGAACTTTTTAGCTCCGGAACACCGTGATAAGATACGCTACGTGTACAGGCGCGGGGAGCTTTACAACCAGCTATCAACCAATCTGCCGCTTCCGGTCAAAAGAGCTGTTGCGCAGGTTGTCGCCGACCTCCTTATGCAGCGCAATCTGAGCGTCGGGGATATCAGGCACTGGGCCCTCCATACAGGAGGAGAAAAGATTATAACAGCCATCAAATCCGAGATCGGGCTTACCGAGGCGCAGCTCGGTCCGACACGGTCCGTCCTCGAAAACTACGGCAATATGTCTTCGCCAACCGTGTGGTTTGTGTTGAAGGAAATACTTGATAAGGGCATTGACAAAGGCGACTGGTGCACCATGATCGCCTTTGGCGCCGGTCTCTCCGCCCACGGATACCTGCTGAGAAAACGTTAGGGGAAGAGCGAGCGCTTCTCTTTGAGCGCTGCCCCGATAAACCCTTTAAACAACGGGTGCGGATCAATGGGCTTTGACTGGAATTCCGGATGGAACTGGCAGCCCACAAACCAGGGATGATCTTTCAACTCGACGATTTCGACCAGCTCACCATCAGGAGAGGTGCCGCTTATCACAATCCCTTTATCGCAGAGAAATTGACGATAGTCATTGTTGAATTCATAGCGGTGGCGGTGCCGTTCCGATATTTCTTTTTTCCCGTAGGCCGTGAACGCATGTGTTCCCTCTTTGAGCTCGCATGGGTAAGCGCCGAGTCTCATGGTCCCACCCATTTGAGAGTCTTTGGAACGCTCTTCCACTTTGCCTGTCCTATGGTTGAACCACTTGCCCATAAGGTATATTACGGGATCTTTTATGCCGGCATCGAATTCAGTGCTGTTTGCCTGAAGCCCGCAAACATTGCGGCCGAATTCGATAACAGCTGTTTGCATACCGAGACAAATGCCGAAATACGGTACTTTCTTTTCCCGCGCATACTTTATTGCCGCTATTTTACCCTCGATTCCCCTGGAGCCGAACCCCCCTGGGACCAGAATCCCGTCAACTTCAGAAAGATAATTTTCCGCGCCTTTAGCCTCTATTTCTTCGGAATCGACCCATAGCAGGGTTACCCGCGTATTGTTGGCTATGCCGCCGTGCAGCAATGCTTCGGCAAGGCTTTTATAAGCATCTTTCAGCCCCGTATACTTTCCGACTATGGCAATAGTTGTCTCAAATCCGGGTTGCTTTATACGCCGCACGACTTCCAACCAGACCGACAGGTCGGGCTCCGGCGGATTAACAAGCGACAGGTTCTTATCCAGCAACTTGCCCAGCCCTTCAGCCTGAAAACAAATCGGGACTTCATATACGGTCTCCACATCTACTGCTGCAATAACGGCATCGGGATCGACATTGCAATGCAGGGCAATTTTCCTTTTCACTTCGGGGGAAAGGGGCCTGTCGGCCCTGCAAAAAAGTATATCAGGCTGGATACCTATTGCCCTCAGCTCTTTGACGCTGTGCTGGGTGGGCTTGCTCTTTAACTCGCCGGCAGCAGATATATACGGCACAAGCGTCAAATGGGTATAGACGACATTCTCTCTTCCGACATCGTAACGGAACTGTCTTATCGCTTCCAGAAAAGGAAGGCTTTCGATGTCCCCAACCGTGCCGCCGATTTCAACAATAATAACATCATACTCCGGAGTAGCTACGGACTTTATTGCACTCCTTATTTCGTCGGTGATATGGGGCACAACCTGCACAGTGTCGCCGAGATAATCTCCTCTTCTCTCTTTTGTTATAACGTTATTATAGATTTTCCCTGAGGTGAAGTTATTGGCAACAGAGGTCTTTGCATGGGTGAACCTCTCATAATGCCCCAGGTCAAGGTCGGTCTCGCATCCATCATCAGTTACATAGACCTCCCCATGCTCAAAGGGGCTGAGCGTCCCCGGATCAACGTTGATGTAAGGGTCCAGTTTCTGCAGTGTGACCCTTAGACCTTTTGCTTCAAGGAGCGCGCCGATTGACGAGGCGGCGATCCCCTTGCCCAAAGCTGAAACAACTCCTCCTGTCACGAAGATGAATTTAGGCATTTTTCAACCCTCTCTAGATCAATAGCAGTATCTACGCCGATTGTTTCATACGGGGTTTCATGCACTTTAATCGTCAAACCCCGCTCCAAAGCCCTTAATTGTTCAAGTTTCTCTATTTCTTCCAGCACCGTAGGCGCAAGCCGCGAAAAATGCAAGAGCACGTCTTTTCTGTAGGCATAAATACCGATGTGCTTATAATAGTGATGCGTGGCTGGTGATAACTCATCACGGTGGTATGGTATCGGGGAGCGTGAAAAATAAAGAGCAAAGAACTCATCATTGAAGACAACTTTTACTACATTCGGATCATTTATCTCTTCCAGCCGGTCTATCTTTCTTGAAAGAGTTCCGATTGCCGCCCGTTTGTCTGCCATAACCCGTATTACCGAATCGATCATCTCAGGCATAATCATTGGTTCATCGCCCTGGACATTCACGATAATCTGTTCATCCTGTTCGCCGTGTCCCTTGATTTTCCCGTCTGCCGCCAGTTTTGTTACAGCCTCGGCAATTCTGTCGGTGCCTGACCTGTGGTCAGTCGATGTCATGACCGCCTTGCCCCCAAACCCTTCAACGGCAGAAAAAATTTCCGGACTGTCAGTAGCGACAAAAACGTCACTTGCCAGACGCGCTCTTCCGGCCTTTTCGTAAACATGCTGGATCATGGGTTTTCCTAAGAGGTGACAAAGGGGCTTCCCGGGGAAGCGGGTCGAACCATATCGGGCCGGTATAATTACAATGGCAGGCATATCTTTCGTTATGATAACATAGTTTTGTTCGACGTGATTAGTTTACAAAATTACCGCATAAAATTGATAGGAAGAAATACATGGACGAAGCAGGGTGTGCTTTATGAAAAGTTTGAAAGCGCTTTACGAGCGCCTGTACGGGCCTGCCTTTCTTTCAGGGTTTCTGCTCGTTCTTTCTTTCCCGACAGTCAATTTCTTTCCTCTCGCCTGGATAGCTCTTATTCCCCTGTTGCTGTTTCTCCGCGATAAAGACCAGTGGACGGCCTTTACAGGGGGCTTTTATTTCGGGTTCGTCTATTTTTTAGGCACCCTTTACTGGATATACCATTCTCTTTATTATTATGGCGCCATCCCTTTAGTGCCGAGTATTCTGCTGATTGTTGTCTTATGCATGTACTTCAGCCTTTATCCGGCCTTCTTCGCATTACTCTATGCCGCGAATATAAAAAGGACCGATATGCCTTCTCTCATTGTGGCGCCGATGATATGGACAGCCCTTGAATTCCTGCGTTCATATGCCCTTAGCGGTTTCCCCTGGTCGAGTCTGGGGTACAGCCAGTATGCGTTCCTGCCTCTCATACAGATCGCCGATATTACGGGAGTATATGGGGTGTCCTTTCTTATCGTATCCGTTAACGGCGCACTGGTCGATGTTCTCTTGCTGAAACAGAGGTATAAAGAGCGTCCGCTTGCTTCATACCTGCCTACAACGGGCGGCTTTGCAGTCCTCATTTTTTTTCTGATCTTTACTCTCGGTTATGGAATATACCGCCTGCAGCAGGAACGGCCGGGTTCCTCAATAAAAGTTGCCGTTGTTCAGGGCAATATAGAGCAGGACAAAAAATGGGATCCCGAGTATCAGAAGTCGGTTATCTCCATATATAAAGATCTCTCTTTTGCCGCGGCGCGCGAAACCCCTGATGTAATAGTTTGGCCTGAAACTTCCGCACCGTTTTTTTTTGGGGCGGATAAAGAGCATACCGCTGAAATGGTCTCTTTTGAGCGCCAATTCAATTCCTATCTCCTGTTTGGGAGCGTCACGGTAAAAAACAGGACTGCCCGGGCCCCGCTATCCCGGCCCCGCTATGCCAATAGCGCCATACTCCTTGATAAAAATGGCAATATCACCTATTTTTATGATAAAATACATTTGGTCCCGTTTGGGGAATTTATTCCGCTCAGACCGCTTCTGTCCTTTGTTGATTTGACGGGCGCAATAGGAGATTTTGTTCCGGGAGAAGATTATACAAAGGCTGTGACTCCCTTTGGAAGTTTCGGGACTCTTGTCTGTTACGAGATTACATTCCCCGGCCTCGTGAGAAAGTTTTTTACGAATGGAGGGGATTTTATCGTAACAATAACCAATGATGCGTGGTTCGGAAGGACGCCCGGTCCGTATCAGCATTTCAGTATGGCTGTATTCAGGGCGATAGAGAACAGAAAGCCTGTGATAAGGGCGGCAAATACCGGAATATCGGGGTTTATTGACAGCAGTGGAAGGATTCTCGGAGCGACAGGCCTTTTCACAAGGACGTATCTGGTATCTTCTGTAAAAACCGACCGTACTTTGTCGTCTTACACAAAATATGGAGATATCTTTTCTTATCTGAGCATTGTTGGTACACTGCTCATGATGATAAGAAAAAGAAACAGATATTAAAAAAATCAATGTTGGATGTTGCATTTTAAATGTTAAATTATGGAAATTTTCATTAATTCAACATCCAACATTTAACATTCAACATAAAGTTAAGAGGAGGAAGTTATGTTATTGCAGAGTGAATTAATGGAGGATCTGGCCCGTTTAAAGGGAAAAGTTCTTTCCTTAAGAGGTTATCTTTGATGTCGATAAACTGAAAAATGATTTAGCGCAGATAGAGCAGGAGCTTTTATCAGAAGAAGTATGGACCAGTCCCGATAAAATCAATGAACTGCAAAAAGCCAAATCGGAAATAGCTGAAACTATCCGGCCGGTTGAGTCTTCTCTTGATAAGGTGAATTACCTTGAAGAATCATCGACTCTTTTAAACGAAGAGGGTGGTGAGATATTCCTCGAAGAATTCAAGAAAGAATTGGACACTCTTAAGCAGGAACTTGACGATATGGAGTTGAAGATTCTTCTTTCGGGAAAACTCGACAAGAATAATGCAATAATCACTATTCATCCCGGGGCAGGAGGCACAGAAAGCCAGGATTGGGCCCAAATGCTTATGCGGATGTATATGCGGTGGGCTGAACGTCATGGATTTAAAGTTGAAATAGCAGACCTGCAGCCCGGAGACGAAGCGGGAATTAAAGGCACAACCTTTACCGTTACCGGCGCTTACACTTACGGTTATCTTAAGGGGGAAGCGGGGATTCACCGCCTTGTGAGGATTTCCCCTTTTGATGCAAATAAAAGAAGACACACTTCTTTTTCAGCAGTACTGGTTTATCCTGAAATAGAGGATGATATTCCGGTTGAAATTAAAGAAGAGGATTTGAAAATGGATACGTTCAGGGCCTCGGGTGCAGGAGGACAGCATGTCAACAAAGTATCTTCGGCTGTCAGGATAACCCATATTCCTTCCGGAATAATTGTTGCGTGCCAGACAGAACGTTCTCAGTACAGGAACAGGGAGATGGCGATGAGAATTCTTAAATCGAGACTCTATGATATGTCCGTTAGGGAGAGGGAAAAGAGAATGGATACTATTATAGGCGATAAAAAAGGAATATCCTGGGGCAATCAGATAAGATCGTATGTGTTGCAGCCTTACCGGCTTGTGAAAGATCATAGGACAAACAGTGAAACAGGCAATGTTGATGCTGTTCTGGATGGGGATATAGATATCTTTATCAGAGGGTATTTGAATTCCAATTTAGCTGTGGCATGATGGTTGTCTTCCCTGCTGTTAAATCTTAAGTATTTAAAGAGTAGTAGTAGTAAGCGCTGTTGAATTGTTAGCAATGGATAAAAAAGATGAAATGGCAGTTAGTTTGAGCGGCAATATCTTGAACTACTTTTCTTGTCCTTTAAACATTTGGGGAAGGTCGTATTTTTAAACAGCTCAACTGACAATTTATTGCCCTTGTTTTAACGGATAGGATATAATTACGAGGCAAAGATTATAGAATTATTAACAATTGTCAATATCATGTTAATAACAGAGGGTTTGTTTTAATTGTTTCGGGACATTTGTTTTTTATAAAGTACTGTGTATCGGGGATGGACTGCCGTGACTATAGAAGAAATATGGAATAAGAATCTTTTGGAGATAGCAAAGAAAGTAGGAGACAATCTTTTTGAACTGTGGTTCAAGCCGATGAGACTGCTAGGACTTAAAGACAAGGTAATGACTATCGGCATTCCCAACAGGTTTTTCAGGGAGTGGATTGAGGATTATTATCCGTCAATTGTGAATGAAACAGCCGAAGTCATTATAGGGTATCCTGTTTCGGTCAAATATAAGATTATAGAGAAAGAAGATGCGGCGCTAAAAAAGCACGACACCAAGCTGGAGAGCAGAAAAATCAAGCTCGCAAGCAGGGGAATATATCTGAGTCCGAAGTACACTTTCGATACCTTTGTTGTGGGCCCGTCGAACCAGTTCGCTCATGCGGCCTCCAGGAGAATCTCCGAGAACCCGGGAATCGCATATAATCCTTTGTTTATTTACGGGGGGGTCGGCCTCGGCAAGACGCACCTGATGAATGCGATAGGCAACATGATTGTCGATAAGTACCCTGATAAAGTGGTGTGCTATGTTTCTGCCGAGCAGTTCACGAATGAAGTCATTTCAGCGCTGCGTCACGAAAAGATGGCGGAGTTTAAGGACAAATTCAGAAATGTGGATGTAATGCTCATAGATGATATTCAGTTTATAGCCAATAAAACCACGACACAGGAAGAATTTTTCCATACGTTTAACGCCCTTTATGAAAAGCAGCGCCAGATTGTTGTGTCGAGCGACAGGGCGCCGCTGGAGATATCCGATATTACGGACAGGCTCAGGTCCAGGTTCAGCATGGGGCTCATAGCTGATATTCAGCCGCCTGAAGTCGAAACTAAAGTCGCGATTATTTTAAAAAAGGCCGGAGCGGAAAAGATGGTCATCCCGAATGATGTGGCCTATTTTATTGCGACAAAAATAAAGTCCAACATAAGAGAACTGGAGGGGTGCCTGATAAAGCTGGGGGCGCATTCGTCGCTTACAGGCCTTTCGATTGATACCGAAATGGCCAAGGTGGTGCTTAAAGATCTTATAATGGACGATGAAAAACCCATTACCGTCGAGCTGATACAGAAGATTGTGTGCGATTATTTCGGTCTGAAAATTCAGGATATAAGGGCACGGAAGAGGACAAAGGAAATAGCGAATGCACGGCAGATAGCTATGTATATAGCAAAGCGTAATACCAACCTCTCGCTGAGTGAAATAGGAAGGTATTTTGGGGGAAAAGATCATGCGACCGTAATCTATGCCTGCAAACAGATAGAAGAAAAACGCGGCAAGGATGAAAACCTGAACAAGAGTGTCGAAAATATAGTTCGGAGAGTTACCGGCGTATAAAACGTTCGAGGCAGAGTTAAAAACGGAATGACGGAGGGATTGATGAAGGTAACGGTGGAAAAAAATGAATTGCAGAAAAAGCTTTCAGACATTCAGAACATAGTTGAGAAAAAGAATACCATGCCCATCCTGAGCCATTTTCTTCTTGTGGTCGAGAAGAGCGAAGCATACATAACGGCCACGGATCTCGAAACCGCCTTCAGGGAACCTCTTAAGGTGACTGCGGTCGCCGATGGGAAGCTGTGCATCCCTGCAAAGAAACTGTTCGAAATTGTGCGGGAAGTGGAAGGCGATATCGTGCTTGAATCGGGCGATCAGAAATGGCTTAAAGTCAAAAGCGGGAAAAGCAACTTCCGTCTCGCCTGTCTCTCCGCCGATGAATTTCCGGTCTGGCCGGCGCTGGCGGAAGATACTGAAAAGATGGAAATAGATTCCCTCCTGCTTCTCGAAATGATCGATAAAACCCTTTATTCCGCAGGAGAGTCGGACACCCGGTATGTTTTGAACGGCCTGCTTTTTAACATAAAAGCGGACGGCAGTCTTACGGTTGTCGGCACCGACGGCCACAGGCTTGCGCTTTCCACCAAGGCAACGGGTTCAACACTCAAAGAAGAGAGAAAGATTATCTTTTCGAGAAAATCCCTGTCTGAACTGCGCAGGTTCCTTGATGAGGAAGCAAAGCCGGTCAAGATGGTGATGGGGAAAAATCACATCCTGTTCGAGATCGATTCTATACAATTTCTCACCAGGCTTATAGAAGGTACTTATCCCAATTACGAACAGGTCATTCCTGCTGCAGGGGACAAGACGATTATTATAGACAGGATCGCGCTGATGAAATCGCTGCGAAGGGTCTCCATAATGAGCAAAGAGAGGAGCAGCGCCGTAAAGGTCGATATCGAGCCCAATACTATCAGGATCTCCGCTTCCAATCCCGACCTCGGGGAAGCCAAGGATGAGATTGCGATGGAATATGCGGGCGACCCGATCACGGTAGCATTCAACGCGCGGTATATTCTTGATGCCTTAAGCGTAATGAGCACGGACAACATTCTTATCAAACTGAATGAGCCGTTGAGTCCGACGCTTATAATGGAAAACGAAAGCGATGATTACAAATACGTTGTTATGCCTATGCGGCTGTAAAAAAGAAGCAGTCAGTTATTGGTAAAGACACCCAAAATTTTATCTGTCATGCCCGAAGTTTTTAATCGGGCATCCAGGTCGTTTTATAATTTCCTGACTGCTTGCCGCGAATGCCTGCTAAAAAAGAAGGAGACTTAATGAAAGAAACAGATACGGAAGAATTAAACGGCTCTTACGGAGCTGAAGATATAAGAATACTGAAAGGCCTTGATGCCGTAAGAATGCGTCCCGCAATGTATATCGGTTCCACGAGCGTTGACGGCCTGCACCACCTTGTTTACGAGGTGGTAGACAACAGTGTTGATGAGACTCTTGCAGGCTACTGCACGAATATAGAAGTTATCCTGCATCACGACGGCAGTTGCACCGTCATTGACAACGGCAGGGGCATTCCGACCGGCCCGCATCCCGGAGACCCTGAAGGAAGGACTGCTGCTGAAATAGTTCTTACTGAACTCCATGCAGGAGGGAAATTCGAATCCCACGCTTACAAGATATCAGGAGGGCTCCACGGTGTCGGCGTATCAGTGGTCAACGCACTCTCCGAATGGCTCGAAATGGAAGTCAAGCAGGAAGGGGTTGTGTACACCCAGCGTTTTGAACGCGGCAAACCGGTGGCGCCGCTTGCTGTGACCGGAAAGACCAAAGGCCGGGGGACCCGGATAACCTTCAAACCCGACTCCCAGATCTTTGAAGTCACGGAGTTCCATTATGATGTCCTGGCCCAGCGCCTCAGGGAGCTTGCGTTCCTGAACAGAGGGCTCGAGATCAGTATTACAGATGAACGGACTGCCCAGAACCAGATTTTTCTGTATAAAGGTGGTATTGTCTCTTTTGTCGAACATCTGAACAAGAACAAGACCGCCCTCCATCCCAAGCCCATATATATCGAAAAGGAAAAGGACGGCATAACAGCCGAGATTGCGATACAGTACAACGATAGCTATGCGGAGAATATATACACGTTTGCCAATAACATCAACACCCGGGAAGGGGGCACCCATCTGGTCGGCTTCAAGTCAGCTTTGACAAGGACCTCTAACAGTTATGCGACATCCTCGGGGATCATCAAAGAGGGGAAGGAGAGCGTTTCGGGCGACGATATCAGGGAAGGGCTCACTGCAGTAATAAGCGTGAAGCTTCCGAGCCCCCAGTTCGAGGGCCAGACAAAGATGAAACTCGGCAACAGCGAAGTCAAAGGCATCGTTGAATCGATTACCAATGACGCGCTTTCCACCTACTTTGAAGAGAACCCTTCTGTAGCGAGGAAGATCATAGAAAAGGCGATCCAGGCATCCAGGGCCCGTGAAGCTGCGCGGAAGGCCCGCGAGCTGACAAGGAGAAAGGGAGTGCTGGAAGATACCGGACTGCCGGGCAAACTGGCGGACTGCTCTGAAAAAGACCCTGCCATGTCCGAGCTTTATATTGTCGAGGGAGACTCGGCAGGCGGCTCTGCAAAACAGGGCAGGGACAGGCGCTACCAGGCAATACTGCCCCTGCGCGGGAAAATCCTTAATGTGGAGAAGGCGCGTTTCGATAAAATGCTCACCTCCGAAGAAATAAGGACCCTGATAACAGCGCTGGGAACAGGCATCGGGCCTGAAGAGTTCGACACTCTTAAAGCGCGGTATCATAAGATTGTACTGATGACTGATGCCGATGTCGACGGCGCGCACATAAGGACGCTGCTCCTCACATTCTTCTACAGGCAGATGCCTGCATTGATCGAAAATGGATATCTCTATATCGCCCAGCCGCCCCTTTTCAGGATCAAGAAAGGGAAATCCGAGAAATACGTTCAGAATGAGACTGACCTCATGGAAATGCTGTATGAACTTGCTACCGAGGACATCAAGGTGGCGACACCGGCAGGGCAGCTCGGAGGCAAGAAGCTGATACCCCACCTCAAGAAGATTTCCAAATATGAAAAGATCCTGGCGTGGTTTGAAAAGAAACGGAGAGACCCCAAAGTCATCGGGCAGCTTCTGGAGCTTGGAATCGATAAGGACAATTTCAAGAGCAAGGAGGCAGTCGATGAACTCCTGAAAAAGATAAAGGGAAAGACACCTGCGGTAAGTCATGAAGACATAATCTTCGACGAGGAGCATGAGGCTTATGAGGTCGCTGTCAGGCGCCAGAATTACAGGTGCACGCTTTCGGCCTCACTGGTTTCTTCGCCGGAGTTCAAAGACCTGGCGTTGAATTACAGGGAATTAATACAGACCTTCGGCCTGCCCCCGTACAAGCTCGAAATGAAAACGGAAACAAAAGAGATTGCCTCCCTGCAAGAACTGCTTGCGACATCAACCGAAAGTTCAAAAAAGGGGCTGACCATCCAGCGGTACAAAGGATTGGGAGAAATGAACCCGCACCAACTATGGGAAACCACCATGGACCCTGACAAGAGGACCTTCCTGCAAGTCACGGTCGAAGACTCGGTAAAGGCGGATGAAATGTTTACCGTGCTCATGGGCGACCAGGTAGAGCCGAGAAAAGATTTTATCACCAAGCATGCGCTTGAGGCGAGGAATATAGATATTTAGGTACAAGCGAGGGTTCATGTGCAGCAAAAAGATCTTAAAATAGCTGAAAAGTTCAAGTCTCTGGTCGCGCAGAGGGTAAAAGTTCACGAAGTCAAAATCTTCGGTTCCCGCGCACGGGGCAATGCCACTGAAGAGTCGGACCTCGACGTTCTTATTGTAGTTGATCATCTTGATCATGCACTGGAAAAATTTATAAGCGAGTGCGCATGGGAAGCGGGGTTTCCCGAAGATGTTGTTGTCGTGCCGATCGCCATTAGCATCGATTCCATGAAAAGCAGCGCACTCCGTGAGTCAGTATTCATCAAGACGGTTTATAGAGAGGGAGTAGCAGTGTGAATGAAAAGATACTCGCGCTGATACAATACAGACTTCAACAATCCGACGACTCTATCAAAGAAGCAACAGTTCTTTTAAAAGAACGTATGAGCTATAGGGCAGTGATTAACCGTTTATATTACGCCATGTTTTATGCCGTGTTAGCCCTTTTACAGGAGAAGCAGATAGGCACTTCGAAACACTCCGGAGCAATTTCTCTCTTCGACAAGGAATTTATCAAAGGCGGTATTTTTGATAAAGGCCTATCCATGACCCTGCATCGGGCCTTTGAACTCAGACAAAAAGGCGATTATATGGAACAGGCTGAGGTTACCAAAGAGGATGTGGACGAGATATTTCCAAAGGCCTTGGATTTTGTGAACAAGGCGAGAACATGCCTGCTCGGCACAGGCAATTCTTAGTAAAAATGGGATATGTTCCTCAAGGCAAAGACTCGGTAAAGGCGGATGAAATGTTTACCGTGCTCATGGGCGACCAGGTAGAGCCGAGAAAGGATTTCACCACCAAGCACGCGCTTGAGGCGAGGAATATAGATATTTAAGGCTTATGTTGTTGTAGGTTTAAGCATAAAGTGAAATTGCCCAGCGAAAATGCTAGACTATTTCTTACTTAGAATTCGAAAAATGCGGTTAACTTCCCTTTCCAAATTTGTTTGGCTCTGAATTGTACATTCCCATACGACGATTACTGACCAGCCATTCCTTCGCAGTGCCTTGTCATTTCGTGTATCTCGGCGCTTATTATTGAGCAGTTTTGGCTCCCAGTATTCTTGTCTGCTGCGGGGAATATGTCCGTCGATGCAGTCATGTCCGTGCCAAAAACAACCCCTGACTTGAATTACTGTTCGGTAAATTGGCAGAACGATATCAGGTTTGCCAGGTAACGTATTCACATGAAGGCGAAACCGAAGACCTTGCCTGTGGAGGACTTTTCTCAGGGTTATCTCTGGTTTTGTATCCTTTGACCTAATGCGGCTCATTACCTCTGAGCGTTTCTTATTTGTAAAAACATCAGGCATGCTCAATTTGCATCAAAGCGAATTCTTTTTTCTTCGGCCCATTGAGGATAGAGGTCTACTTGGTACCGTGCAGTCTTTAATAAAATAGCATTTTCTTCAACTAGAGACGACCACAGGTGTGGATCGGCATCGACTTCTTGGTCGATATCTCTGAATCGTTCTGTCTGATCAAGAATCCCCATGGCAAGGGATTGCTCGTTGATGTGTGGTTCGGGGTTCTTAAGAGATAAGCCACTTTTGTCGTTTATTGGCACATTAACCGGCGAGAAAAGAAAAGCCAAAGACAACATGTTTGGGAAAGAAACGGGCGTTTGGTTGTTTTCGACCCGGTACCAACAACTGTCAAGCATCTCAACAAGCCAGTTATTATTGGTGTCATAAAACAACTGTATGAGCCATTTGCCGAATCCAGCAGCGAATAGTTTTACGAATTCCCTGTCTCTACATCCCACAAGAACTTCATCGACATTTACGCTTTCATTGTACCTGGTAAAATCCCAGTTCGACATTTCTACTAGTCGTTGACCAAACAACGAATTACTCTCAGAATTATTCTTAAGGCATTTCAGATAGTGGGGAAGGTGAGCAACATTTACCTGCTCGTATTCTGCTCTTGTAGTAAGGAAAAGCAACCATTTTTCTCTACTATTATTTATTTGGTATTCACAAAGATTATGCAACACCTGGTGGTTATCCGGGAAATTGATGCAAGAGATTGATCCGCAAAGATCCAAATTTACAATATCAAAGGGGCCGTGTCCACGTATATAGTTGAATCCTTGGGAGTCGGTGCTTTTAAGCACCGATATATTGTCGGTAACTATGACAGAGCCAGGCTGGATGTTGTTGCTTATTTCGTTCCGGGAGATGTTTACCTCCGTCTGAGATGTGCGATCCCTCGCTTCTTCGTCAAAGCCGAGGCACTTTAGTTGCAGCCCTTTTTCGTTGCAAAGGTGTGCCAGAACACGGATGTCAAGCATGTCTTCTCCTGGAAGGGAAAGGTATCGCAGAGACCGACCATCTAATCGAAGATGAGGAATTAGAGCCTTTATCTCTTTGAGCCACTGATTGTTGCGAACCCACTGTTTCCTTGGTTTATGCCAAGGCTTGAACTCCCTCGCAGTAACAGGCGATTCATGTGAGATTTTTTTCGGAGCAATGCCTTCAATAAGGCCATTTTCTGGTTTATCAAACATGTTACCTCTGATTATCGAGAGAAGATGGCAACAATGTCCTGTAATAAACGCTGCTGTTTATCATAGGGCATGTCATTAAAGACGCCATATGCGTCGAGGACTTTGGCGACGGCTTTAATTTGAGCCTCAAACTTTGTCTCTTCCAGTTTGTTATCTTTTGTTTTCCGTAATGTTTCATCCCTATCTTTAAATACAGTTGATTTCTGGAATGCTAAAATCCCATCTTTTCTAAGCTTCACTTGATTTTCATGATCGTCCGTGAATTCGACTTTTGGCAGAGGAGTATCCTCATCTGGAATAATGGATCGCAAGGATTTATTAGTTTGCTGCTCCAATTCATCCAGTTCTTGTTGTGCTTTTTCTGTTTTTGTACTAACCCTGATTTCTTTAGCAAGCGATTTGTGACGGTTTGCGAGTTGACGGAAAGCGTTATGCACCCAATGAGTAATATATTGATAATGTGGATGCGAGAAGTTGAAGGATTCCCGGTCTATATTCAAAGCTGCGTCCAATCCCTTTGTCACAAATATCTCTGCTGTAACTTGATCCTTGCGTCGCTGTTCAGACACAGGATAGTGTAGAAAACTGTTATCGAAGAGTACCCCGTTTGAATCGTTAATGCGGATTAATACTCCTGCGTGTTCTTTAGGCACTACCGTGTGATTCCAGAAAAAATAGGCCTCAAATTCCAAATCACCGCCTCTCACCTCTGCTGGATATGCAGAGAGATCGGGGGCATCTTTACCCACGAAAAGGAGTGAGTAAGGGACTGACTCAAGGGTTTTGGGAAGATTTCGAAACCGAATTGGGCGAAATAACTGAACCCCATCAATGACAACACGAAAATCTGGTGTTTTCCCTCTTTCTGGCGATAATAATTCCAATTTATGACGTATACTTTCACCTGCGTCAAGATTCAATTCTTCTGCTTGATCTTTCTTCGTATTCCCTATAACGAATATCTTAAGGCCCGATTCCGAAATAAGTTCAAAAGGATGCCCATCAACGTAATCTACAGGTGCTGAAAGACTTAATATCCATAACATTCTCAAATAATAATCCAGATGATCATAAATGCTTGGATTGCGGTCTGTCCGGCCACGAAGGTCGTACATTTTATCAATAAGTTTGCCGAAACGTTTTTCAGGACTATCGGATGCATCCCATGGTAGGACGGCCCTTTGGGCAATTAAATGCGGGGGATCATTGTGAACACAGCCAATATGAAATGCTGGAGGGTTCGGAGGAGCTATGATTACATCCGTCATTCCCTCTGTTGTCTCTGGATTGCATCTAACCCACATCTCCTTGCTTGTAAGATCGTCTTTTGTCTTGGGGAGAAGATTTCTCAACACCACTTCTGTGCCATGGCTATCGATGTCTGTAGCTGTAACCTTCCATATTTTGACGGTGCCTGTTGTGTATTCTTGTTCCGGAGTATCTATGGAGTCTTCGGAGTAAGTATGCAGAATGACGTCAGCAATTGTACGATGATTGGCACCCTTTGTCTTGGTAATTATTTGGAACTCCTTAGTTAACTGGGATACTGAGAATAAGCCTATACCAATTTTGCCAATTAATTTTCTCCCCCCTGGACTGCGGAATTTATCTGTTGTGCTACAAACACCCATGCCAGAACCGTCAGATGTTCTCTTTGAACTGCCTCCGATACTATGTATCAGGTAAGAAAGAGCCTCTGGCGTTAGACCATTTCCGTTATCGCGGACGATGATTTGTTCAAATCTAGGGGGATCTGTTTGGATCTCAACTAAAGTAGCATCAGCATCATAGGCATTTGAAATGAGTTCTCGCAGTGCAGATGAAGGCTGGCGATAAATACCATCTGTGACACGGTTGAGGACTCGTTCTGAAGTTGCAAGCTTTCCCTCTACAACTTTGTTGTCAGAAGCATTGAGAATTTCTTGTGCAAATAGATGGATTTTATCACGGGTGTCTTGGTTCATAGTTTCTTCTATCTAACTAATTTGAGCAGCACACTAAGTGCAGCGCTCACCATTGGCGCTGGCACCGCATTGGTGACTTGGCCCATCTGATGTTGATCTGCAACCATTTTTTTCCACTTTTTTGGTGATTGATTTTAGAACTCGTCAGGCAATTTTGTCTATAGCGATAGTCATGGGTAATGCGATCCGTTGCTGAGTTAGTAAATACGCGATCGGTAAACAGCTCCCCCATTCTCCATCCCTAAAACTATATGACTAGGTCAAATGGCAGGTCAGATATGTCACGCAGCCTGTTTAAATCCTTCAGGACATTTAGCCAGTCAAGTTCTGTCATGCGACTTGATGTTTGTTTATTGGCAAATAATCCTTCATCTGTAGCTGCTTCATCGATAGTTGTCTTATCATCTTCTGGCATTGATCCAATCCCATGAATAACCTGTTCAAGCTCAGGAAGGCACACGTGATACACACAATCTATGTCGACTCCCATTGCCAAAGACCTGATTCTTGACGGCCTCGGCTCACCGACAACAACAACAAAATGTGGCGCTCTTCCGCGACGTTCCCTTGTTGAAAAAGCCCCTTCAGTACGGGCATTCTGTGCACGGTCGCTTCTAATAGTCCACTTCACGCTTATTATACCATGCAGCAAGTCAACATCTTCGGCTCCACTGTCCTGGAAAAGCACCGTATTGTTTGCAACACTCTTGTCTACTAGTGGAGACGCCTCATCGGTGCCTTTGCATAGACTGTTTGCAGCATCTTTACTTATTCTTTTTCTGGCCAGAAGCAAATCAGGCTTTACGGAATACGACGCAAAATTAGCTCTTACTCTGTTTCTGACCCTAATATCATGAATAGCTTCTATGGCTATGTTCATATCTTTAAGATGACGATACTGATCATATTCTTCAAGTAATTTTCCTCCTCTTTCAATTCTAAATGTGCCGGGTCTTAAAGGCAGCAAGTGTGCAATAAAGGTATCCTCTATGAAGAGTCTTACCAGTTTTTCCAATTCCGTCCCGCATGACTGTCCTGAGAACGGTTTTTTTGCCGGCTGCCCTTTGATAGTAACAAGCATTTTTTTTGTTTCTTCGATGTTCTCAAGATCATTCCACCTCTTAACGCCTAGTGATTCAGCAAGAGCATCTGCAATGTGACATTTGCCGTCTGCATTTGATGGCCTCCAGTATCGGGTGTCAGAATCGTAAGCTCGAAAATAGAACGGGCGCACGCCTCTTTCCAAATCCGCCGTCCCATTCATTTTGAAAGCTGGGCGTCCAAAAATCATCTCACGGATAAATTTTTCTCTGATTTCTCCAATCTTGCAGGAATGAGTCATCTTGTCTTTATGCAGCCGTCCTGCGCCTGCGTGCTCTCGCCGCTGCTTCAAATGCTGCAGCAAGAGAAGATGCAACTGCCTGCGCTACAGGTGGAGGGAAAGCGTTGCCGACTTGTCTATAAGCATTTGTTTTTTTGCCACAAAACTCCCATGCATCTGGGAAACCTTGCAGCCTGGCTACCATCCTGACTGTCAGCCGCGGCATGCCGACAAAGCCATCGGAAGGAGCACTATCTGCAATCCCACCGCCATCGACTCCAAGACTTGCCCACGCTTTCTTTGCCCGCGTCGGACCTAAGTCAGGGCCTCCATGCTTTTTAGATCCACCAACTATAGTAGGCGCAATATCGTTTGCGCGATTTGCCCACAAGGCTGCCCCACTCCATCGGTTTGCCGCCATTAAATCAAGAAGGGCATAACCGACTGTTTGTTGCTGCTCATCTTGTGGGATGGGCCAATTGAAATGCCTTGCTATACTGCGGGGCATAGCAACGAAAACAACACGCGGACGTAGTTGAGGCACACCAAAATCCGAAGCGTTAAGTAACCTCCAAGAAACGGAATAGCCCATTCCTTGTAGTTTTTTCATCACCCTTCCACGATAATCATCAAAAACAGTATCCAAAATTCCCCTGACATTTTCAAACATTATTGCACGTGGTCGAGCCGCATCAACAATATCAAGCCCAACATCGAAAAGATTTCGTTCATCAGCTTCCCCCAATTGTTTCCCTGCTTTCGAAAAGGGAGGGCACGGAAATCCGCCTGCTAAGAGATCAACACCCCTCCATGCTGCTACGTCCTGCTCGGCTATATCACCCTGAATTATATTCCAGGACGGCCTGTTTGCTCTCAAGGTATCACATGCATGTTTATCAATTTCGACAAGAGCAATGGGCGCGAAGCCTGCTGCATGCAGCCCGGCAGCCTGCCCCCCCGCTCCGGCACATAATTCAACGCAATCCATAACGCCTCTCTGTATCCATAGAATTTTGGGAGCATCGGCACGTGCTATTTCATAAAACACGCTCCCGTACAACCTCGCTGCCAATGTAAAAGATCACTACATTCGTTGCTCACGATTTGCTTACACTATTGGAATAGTTTAAACTATCTTATAATTAAAAAGCAATAACAATTAATAACAGCTAAAAACATCAAATAATATTTTTATTGACTAATATGAATAAGGCTGATAGCATATTGCTATCATGAAGGTGATTTTGCAGTGTTTATGGCGTCTCGGCTGATATGGAAAAGGAAATACTTACAACTCAAGAATGCTGCGTCTTATTAGGGGTATCTGAGAGCAATCTCCGGACGATGATGAAGGAAAAGACTAATCCTATCCCTTACTCGCAACTTTCATCGGGAGAGAGAGGGACGGTGAGGTTTCTTAAAAGCAGTGTTATTGACTGGGTAAAGAGCCGAGAGGTCAGGAACAGCGCTAAAAGGAAAAGAAAAACGCCTAAGTAACCACTTCTGGCCGGACTACTGTTAATCGGCTTTGAATGTTGACCCATGATCGGCATCCCGCAAATAAATAGGGACAGCGACCATTTTTGTGTCACCAAAAATGGTCGCTGTCCCTATTTTCTGGTTCTTCTGAATAGCAGAGATTATGTAAGCTTAATGCTCAACTTTTTCCCGAGTACAAGCGCGGCCTTCTCCAGAGTATTTAGAGTAACCGAGATATTTTCAGGATCAAGTAGACGATCAACGGAGGTCCGGCTCGTCCGCATCCGAGTTGCCATCTCAACCTTTGTTAATTTCTTTTTTCCCATCTCCTTTTCAATCTGGAAGGACAGTAAACGTTTTGCCGCAACAGCCTCCGCGCCGGTGAGCATGTTCTGCTCCCTAAGAAAATCATCAAAATTACTACCGAGATGCTTGCTTTTCATAATGTCCTCGCCCACAGCCTTTCGATCTTCTTTCCGTAACTTTTTGAGCCATTCCCTCACAGGCTCCCCGCCGCTTTCGCTTTTATAGAAAATTACTCTCAGAACAGGATCTCTATGCTGCATAGTTCAGTGTACCTTATTTGGTACATATTGTCAATACTTGCGTGCGAAGCGATAAAGGAGTTCTCCCAATTTGTTGGGTTCGTTAGCACCTTATGCGCCAATTCATTGCAGGGTTATTCGCCGGAAAAATCCTAAGTTATTATCTATAATAGAGGGGAAATTGCATCTTATGAGACAACCTAACGATATGAAAGCCAAAAACATTTTCAGGGGCGCTTTCCTGGTCCTGCTTATCAGCCTGTGGATCTTCCTGGTTATCCATTACAACCTTGTCAGTTACATGATCCATCCCAAAAAAGCAGCGGCATTTCTTCTTTCCTTCCACCCATATGACGATTTCATTTTCGTTTTCATTCAAATTCTCCAGGTCTTAAGTGGAGGGATCATACCTGGCGCCATAACGGAATTCATCGGCGGTTATCTTTATGGCCCGGTAATCGGCACGATCTATTCCATTACAGGCATGGGTATAGGGTCGTTGTTGGCTTTTACTCTTTCCAGGGCATATGGACTGTCACTTGTCAAAAAAATGGTGAAGCCCCTTACACTGGAAAAATATGATCATTTTATGGAGGAACGGGGGACTATAGTTACCCTGCTATTATTCCTGATCCCCGGCTTTCCCAAATCTGCACTTTGTTACATCATCGGCTTGAGCAGGATGAACATCTGGACATTCATTATTATTTCCACTGCCGGAAGGCTATTTGGAACCATTTTGTCGTCAGTAAGCGGGAGCTGGGTGAGAGATGAGCACATTGTGGAATTTCTGGTCCTGATGGGAATTTTAATGATACTGTTTCTGCTGGCTTACTTTTACAGAAAATATTTGGTCGGCATTACAAAAAAAAATCAATTTTTTGAATAGTGCATTTTCTATTTGCCCTCGCTCCACCGGCTTGGAAAGACCATTCTGAACTCAGTGCCTTTCCCCACTTCGCTCCTTACGGTTATCTCTCCCGCATGTTCGGATATGATCTGTTTCACCAGGGGGAGTCCCATGCCGAACCGGTGCTCTTTGGTGCTGAAAAAGGGCTCGAAGATCTTTCCGAGGTCGTCCGGGGATATGCCTTTTCCGGTGTCTGATATTGTAAGAGCCACATGGTTGTTTTCTCTTCCAGTCATAACGCTAATCTTACCGCCTTCAGGCGTCGCTTCGACAGCGTTCCTCATCAAATGGAAAAGCGCCACCCGCACCAGGTTCTTATGTGTATTGATCTTCAGCGGCTCTCCGGCGAGCTTCGCCTCCAGCGTGACGCCCTTATGGCCGGCCTCTTTATCGATAACCGACAGCACGGTCGAGAGAATCGCGTTGATGTCCTCATAACCGTACATTGACTGCCTGTTTTTCAGGAGTCCCTGAAAGTCCTTGACGATGCTTTCGAGTTTCTCGGTCTCGCCGATGATGTTCTTCAGGCTTTCTTTCAGGTCCCCCGACACCTCTTCTTTTTCGAGCAATCGTTTGCAGGTCCAGCCTATGACTGTTGCCGGATTTCTTACCCTGTCCGCAAGGGTCAGGGCCATCACGCTCATGGTCCTTTCGGCCACGAGGGTCTCGAGCGCCTGGTTCAGGTCCTGGAGTATATACTTGTAGTCCTTTTCCATCCGGATGAGCCGGTAGTACTTTACCGCCCTTTCGACTGAATGCCTGAGCTGCTCCGGCTTATAGGGTTTAATGATGAAATCGAATGCGCCTTTTTTTATCGCCTCTATGGCCTTGTCCAGGTCCGCATAACCGGTCATCAGAATTACGGGCATCTCGGGGTCTGAAGCGTGTATTTTCTCGAGGAGGTCTATGCCGGACTCTCCAGGCATCACTATGTCGGTCAAAACAACGTCCGGCTTGACGTTCGTGAAGCGATTTTCCGCTTCCTGAGCGCTGAGACACGAAACTGTATTGTAGCCGAACTCTTTCAAAGTCAACGATACGACTTCAAGCACCGTGGGGTTGTCATCGACCACCAGAACGTTGCCGTACTCTTTTCCGTCCATGTCCTTCACCGCTTTGTTGAGGTTTTCAGATGTCTTCTCATTTAGTCCCGATGCTCCTCAATATCTCGTCGGCTTGCTTTACAATTACCAACTTGTCGAGATTTTTTAAAGAGCGCTCGTGGGCCTCTTTGTCCATGGAGGAGACGCAGTCGGAGACTACTACGGGATAGAATCCCCTGTTCGCGGCATCGCGGGCAGATGACTCGATGCCGATCTCGGTCGCTATGCCTGTAAATATAAGTGTTGTTATCCCCCTGCTTCTCATCATATTTTCAAAATTGGTCCCCATGAATATACTCGCTGCCGGTTTATTCAGAACAACGTCGCCTTCTCCGGGCTTTAGTTCTTCAGGTATTTCTCTTTCCCTTGAGCCGGGGGCCATGAAAGGCGGGATTTTATCAATATCTTTAACATTAAAGCGTCTCATCAGGGAGTATAGCTGCCAGGACGACTGAAAGCCTTTTGGTGGCGGAGTTATGAGAGTGTATACAACAGGCATTTTCCCCCTGAGGGCATGTATCAGGGCTTTTAAGTTGCCGATGAACTTCTCTTTATCAAAAATTCTGTCCACCAGGCCGTTTTGAACGTCCCAGACAACGAGACAGGAATGTGCGGGATCCACTATCTCTGCAAGGGTTTGATATACGGCTATTCTGTCCGGCCTGCCATTTTTTCTTTCAGTCTTTGCGGCCATGTTTTGTCCACCCCCTTTTGATACTGAGTCGTAAGAAAAATCAGCGGCAACAGAGAAGGAAGCAATAAACAATACCATTGATATACTCAGCAGCACGAAAGTATTTTTCATGATGAGGCATCCTTTCTTACAGTGTGATACTTAATAATATAGCAAAAATAATAATAGTCAAGAAAGGTCTGATTGCACTGTGCTGACTGGTTGTGAGACTGCTATTCGCCATTCGGCGGCAAAGAGATTAACTGTGATCCAGGAGACCTTTTTTCTCGCGGGCTTGTCCATTCCCTTGACCGGCAAGAGGTACGAACCCGTGCCGCTTTTCTCTTTTGCCATCCTGTTTGCAAGCGAGAGGAGATCCGGGTATCTCCTGTAAATCGGATCGGTGAAGATCATCCGGCCTGTTCTTTCCCTGTCTGTATCGTAGAGGATGCGGCTGTCTTTCTGTATGACCATGAATTCAAGGGACCTGTCCTGGGCCAGCGGTCTGATGATCCCTGCAAGCAGGGTTTCAGGACGGAAGAGGACACTTACTGAGCCGATCATTCTCTTTGCGAAAAAAACAGGATGCTCCAGATCTACGGCATAAAAACCCTCGACTGCGCGGAATACATTACTGAAGACAGGCTTTTTAGTTTTGTGAAGGGTTATTACATGCTCCTGGGTGCCGATATCGGCGCCTTCATGTTGTTTGTAGTCTGCGGGTTCCACGGCAATCATCGTGCCCTTGAGGTCCACAGTGGAGCAGTCTATGATAAATGATTCTGACTCGCAAAGGTCTTGCAAAACCTTTCTTGCGCCGGGGCCGTTCAGTCCGGTCTTTGAGAGGTCCGAGGCCGCACGCGAGACATGCGCATTTAATTCTGAAAAAGCGGACGCTATCCCTTCTTTCGCCTTGATAAGTCCAAGAGGAGTTCCGTCGGATGTTTCAGCACCGGCATAATTGCAAGAAAACAGAACTGCAAAAATAATCAGGCACGCTACTGCATATCGTGTGTATTTTGTCATCATTTACTCCCTGTTGGTTTTTTTGGTTTCCTGCTTCTCCTGCATTTGATCTACGATAAGTGTACATCAATTGGGCAACATATGCGATTGCCATCTAAGGGGACTAGGGGACTTCGTCTAACTGCACTGGTTTTGCTCTTTAAGTTTCTTCATGATCCTGTCGTACTTCGCGTGGCCTATGCATTCCCTGGCAGCAGGGCACCATTCAATGCACGATGGGACCATGTCGCGGGTTATGGTTTTGCCGCACGCCCTGCAAACCATGTCCGGTTCATCTGTCCATATCTCGTTCTTGTGCGTGCAGAACGCACAGACCAGTTCTTCCGGATACGGTTGTGTTATTTCTTTGCTTCCTGGGCAGCTCTCTTTCATGATTTAAGTTTAGCAAAAATCCTTTTTGGCTGTCTTTGACATAAGTCAAAATACTATCGAAAATGCTTCGTAGCGAGATCGGCTGCCGATCGCAGTAGAAGCATCAACTTCCCCAGCGTTTGAACAGGGCATGTTCTATGCCGAAAGTGTCCAGTATCTTGCCGGTGATGAATTCGATCATGTTATCGAGGTTTTCGGGGTGGTGATAAAAAGCTGGAACAGGCGGGGCGATGACAACGCCGAGACGTGCAAGCTTGAGCATGTTTTCGAGATGGATTGCGCTGAAAGGCATTTCACGCGGGGCAAGGAGAAGACGGCGGCCTTCCTTTATCGTAACATCGGCCGCTCTCTCAATCAGGTTGTTTGCATATCCGTTGGCAATGCCTGCAAGGGTCTTCATGGAACACGGCACAACCAGCATGCCGTCTGTCTTGAAAGAACCGCTGGCCACAGGCGACTCCATGCGTCTGTCTTCATGGAAGAACAGCCTTTCCGTACCGAAGTGTTTTCTGATCTTGTCCTGGGTCTCGCCGGTCCAGTCCAGGCCGGTCTCGTCGGCGATAATGGGAAAAGTATTTGAAGAGATGATGAGGTGGACTGCGGCGGATTTCAGGAGTTCTTTCAATATGCTCACACCAAAGGGAGCGCCGCTCGCACCGGTTATGGCAAGGATTATGTTCTTCATTAGTTTATTATAACGTATAATAAATCATGGCGGTTATTCATAATGACGACGGAAAGAATACACGGCTCCTGAGCATTGATGTCGGGGGGCTGGACTGCGCCGTATGCGCGGAAAAGATTGAACGGACGTTGATCCGGCATGAAGGAGTGCGGGGTGTCAAAGTTTATCTCAGCACAAAGAAGGTGGAAGTCCGGTTCGATCCCGCTGCTGTCAGGGAAAAGGAGATCATTGAGAAAATCGGGGGCCTTGGTTTCAAAGTGCCGGAGAGACGTAACGGACCGGTAACGACGTGGTTTGAGGGGCATATCCCGGGCCGTGGATGGATATTTGAGTTGTCTAGGATCGGCGTGGTGCTTCTGCTTATCGTTGCCGGTTTTATAATAAAGCGGAAAACTGTTGGCGACCTGTTCTCGATTTTTGCCGTTGCCATCGGTGCTTATCCGCTTGTCAGGCATGCCCTTGCCGATCTCAGGGGGAAATTAATTACTGCTGATGTCTTCATGGCCCTGGGAGTGATGGCTGCAAGTGCTATCGGCGAGTTCCGCTCTGCTGCAGTGATCGCTTTTTTTATGCTGATTGCGGAGCTTCTTGATTCCTTTACAATGGAGAGATCGAGGGGAGCTATAAGAGACCTTGTTGGGATGGCGCCGAAAACCGCGCGGGTAAAACAGGACGACACTGAAGTGGAGATACCTGTTGATCAGGTGAAAGTCAACGATATTGTTGTGATCAGGCCGGGAGAGAAAATACCCGTGGAAGGAATTATTCTTTCGGGTAAAAGCGCAGTGAACCAGTCGCCGATTACCGGAGAGTCATTGCCGGTCGAGAAAATAGAGGGAGACCCGGTATATGCGGCCACAATCAATCATCTCGGCGTTCTTTTTGTGAAAGTCACCCATACGGGGGCCGACACAACCTATTCACGAATTATCAGGCTGGTGGAGGAGGCGGAATCCTCAAAAGCGCGTGTGCAGAAGATCGCTGACAGGTTTGCTTTTTATTTCACTCCCGCGATTCTTGCAATCGGTGTTCTTGTATTTTTCCTTACATGGAGAATAATGAATGCGATTGCGGTTCTTGTAGTCGCTTGTCCATGTACAATAGCCATCGCAACGCCACTCGCAATGGTCGCAAGCATGGGTAAGGCGGCAAAGAAAGGGATAATTATAAAAGGCGGCATTCACCTTGAGAGCCTTGCAAAAGTGGATACGCTGGTAATGGACAAGACCGGAACGCTCACTCTTGGAGATCCTGTTGTGACTGATATCAAAGGGTTCTGCGGGTACAGCGATGCCCAGGTAATTGAATATACTGCGGCTGCTGAACGGTATTCCGAGCATCCTCTGGCCAGGGCGATCATCAAAAAAGCTTCGGAAATGTGCCTTGCTGTTCCGGAGCCGGACCATTGCAACATTATTCCCGGCAAGGGAATAGAGGCCGGCGTGGAGGGTGCCGCAATACTACTGGGCAGCAGGGAAATCCTGCTTAACAGGAATATTGTCCTTTCCGAAGAGATAGAAAACTATATCAGGGAGAGGGAAGACGAGGGAAAGACGGTCCTCATACTTTCGCGTGATAACAGTGTTTGCGGGGTGATCGGCATTGGAGACGTTATCCGGCAGGGGACAGTTGAAGCGATGGATGACCTCAGGAATCTTGGCTTCGAAGATCCTGTTATGCTGACTGGCGATAACGAGCGCACTGCCCGGGTCATTGGCTCGTCACTGGGAATAAAGAACGTTATGGCCGGGCTTTTGCCGGAAGAAAAGGTCAAGAAAATCAAAGAACTCTCCCTGCAAGGCAAATATATTCTTATGGTAGGCGACGGGATAAATGACGCCCCTGCCCTTGCTCAGGCGCATGTCGGAGTCGCTATGGGGGCGATGGGCTCGGGTGCGGCAATCGAGGCAGCCGACATTGCGCTGATGCGCGACGAGTGGAAGCAGGTGCCGGAAGCAGTCAGAATAGGAAGAAATACCTTGACAGTGATAAAGCAGAACCTGGCAGCGGGAATTCTGTTCAACATTATAGGTATTAGTCTAGCATCGACAGGAATCCTGTCCCCTGCAATGGCAGCGGTTGCCCATGTCATGCCCGATGTACTTGTCTTCATGAATTCGTCTAGGCTGCTCAGATAGCGCTGACTTCCCTTTACGTTTTATAATCTGATGTGACATAATAAATTTCTTTTTCGCGTCCTTTTTCTTACTTTAATACGGGAGTGAAGCATCTTGGAACCTGAGAACATTATAAAGCAGATCATTATATATGCTGTGCCGATTCTTGTAGCAATTATATTGCATGAAGTGTCGCATGGGTTTGTCGCCTTCAAATTGGGGGACCCCACGGCAAAGATGATGGGACGGTTGACGCTTAATCCCATTGCCCATATTGATTTATTCGGCACAATCATCATGCCGTTGCTCCTGCTGGTTTCCACCGGGGGGCAGTTCGTGTTCGGGTATGCAAAACCCGTTCCGATCAACCCGTATAATTTCAGGAACCCCAGGCGTGATATGGCTATTTCTGCTGCGGGCGGTCCTGTGATGAATTTTTTGGTCGCGTCGCTCAGCATAATCCTTCTGAAACATATTGTGATACCGTTTGCAGACCATGCGTCCGCGGAAATGATCGGGAAGGTCCTCAAGCCGACTGCCTTGATGCTGGGTGCAAGCATACAAATAAATATAGTTCTTGCCGTATTTAATTTAATTCCTATCCCGCCGCTGGACGGCGGCAGAGTGCTGATGGGATTTCTACCGGACAGGCAGGCATATTTATTGGGCAGGATTGAACCTTTCGGGATGATCATCGTCCTTGTGCTCGTGGCAACCGGCTTTGCCGGTTATATAATATCGCCTTTGATACGGCTGCTGATGGGCCTTGCGGGGATGGGGTTATGAATAAAGAACGGGTCTTGAGCGGAATGCAGGCGAGCGGAAAACTGCACCTCGGAAACCTTGTCGGCGCGCTGAAAAACTGGGTAAGCCTGCAGGACAAGTACGACTGCTTCTACTTTGTTGCTGATTGGCATGCTCTCACCACGGGCTATGCCGACCCTTCATTTATAAAGGACAGCACTGCAGACCTGCTGGTAAATTTTATTGCTGCCGGGCTTGATCCGGATAAAGCCACTATTTTTATCCAGTCGATGGTTCCCCAGCATGCGGAATTGCACCTGCTGTTATCCATGATAAGCCCGCTTGGCTGGCTGGAAAGAGTGCCCTCATATAAAGAGAAGCAGGAGCAACTGAAAGAAAAGGACCTGTCAACCTACGGTTTTCTGGGTTACCCCGTGCTTCAGACAGCAGACATAATAATATACAGGGCGAAACACGTGCCTGTCGGCGTTGACCAAATGCCGCACCTCGAGATTTCAAGGGAAATTGCGAGGAGATTCAATTATCTCTATTCAACCGATGTATTCCCGGAGCCTGAAGGGCTGTTGACTCAATTCCCCAAAGTGGTGGGGCTTGACGGCAGAAAAATGTCGAAGAGCTATGACAACGCGATTTATTTAAGTGATCCGCCGGACGTGGTCGACAGGAAGATCAGGACGATGATGACTGACCCTGCGAGAAAAAGAAGAGGTGACAGGGGCGACCCTGAGCTGTCTCCTGTATTCCAGTTGCATAAGATTTTCTCGACGAAAGAGGAAATCGAATTTGTTGCCCACGGCTGCAGGACTGCGGAGATCGGCTGCATAGACTGTAAGAAAATACTCATAAAAAATGTTTTCGAGTACCTCGAGCCTATTTGGAAAAAACGTGATGAACTGGTCAACCGTCCTGAAATATTGTTTGAAATAGCTGAAAAGGGCGCTGAAAAGGCCCGGCATGAGGCGGAAGAGACCATGAAGCTTGTCAGAAAAAATATGGGATTGATTTAGTGGCGAGGGGATAAAGATTACAGGGAGGAAGTAGATGAACGATGCGATCAGGAATGATAAACTTAACAGGTGGATCAGGGAAGTAACGGAGCTTTGCCAACCTGATGGTTTGTATGTGTGCAACGGGTCTAAAGCGGAATATGATCAGATGATCGGCATGCTGCTCAAGGGCGGAATCGGCATTGCGCTCAAGAAGCGCGCCAACAGCTATCTTTTCAGGACCGACCCGAGCGATGTGGCACGCGTTGAAGACCGCACCTATATAAGCACTTCTTCCAGGGAAGAAGCCGGCCCTACAAATAATTGGATCGCTCCCGGGGAACTTAAAAAGACAATGCTGGATCTGTATAAGGGATGCATGAAGGGCCGCACCCTGTATGTTATCCCTTTCTCGATGGGACCTGTAGGCTCCCCGATTTCGAAGATCGGCATTGAGCTGACGGACAGCCCGTATGTGGTCGTCAATATGCACATTATGACCCGCGTCAGCTCGCAAATTCTGGATCTGATCGGTGCTGAAGGAGAATTCATCCCATGCCTGCATTCTGTCGGCGCTCCGCTCGTCAAAGGAGAGAATGACAGCAGGTGGCCGTGCGCTCCTATAGAAAAGAAATACATCAGCCATTTCCCTGAAGAAAACCTGATCTGGTCGTATGGTTCCGGCTACGGCGGCAACGCCCTGCTGGGCAAGAAGTGCCTGGCTCTCCGTATAGCCTCTGCCATGGCCAGGCGAGAGGGCTGGATGGCGGAGCATATGCTGATCCTCCGTCTGACAAGCCCGGAGGGCAAGAGGTACCATATTGCGTCTGCATTTCCTTCTGCCTGCGGTAAAACCAACCTGGCTATGATGCAGCCCTCCATTGCCGGCTGGAAATGCGAATGTTTCGGAGACGACATTGCCTGGATGAAGATCGGGCCTGATGGACGTCTCTATGCCATCAACCCTGAAAACGGCTTCTTTGGTGTAGCCCCAGGCACGTCATACAACACTAATCCTATGGCAATGGATACTCTGAAAGAGAACGTAATTTTCACTAACTGTGCGCTGACTGATGATGGCGATGTCTGGTGGGAGGGCATGGACGGAGAAGAGCCTTTTCACGCAATAGACTGGAAAGGACAGGACTGGACTCCCCAAAGCACCCATGATGCTGCGCATCCGAATGCACGTTTTACTGCGCCTGCCTCCCAGTGCCCGGCAATGGCCAAAGACTGGGAAAAGCCTGAGGGCGTGCCAATCGATATCATTATATTCGGAGGCCGCCGCGCCAGTGTTGTGCCTCTTGTTTATGAGTCATTTAACTGGGACCATGGGGTTTTTCTCGGCGCTACCGCTGCCTCGGAGACGACTGCTGCGAATATCGGCGCTGTCGGCAATATCAGACGTGATCCCTTTGCCATGATGCCTTTTTGCGGCTATAACATGGGCGATTATTTCCAGCACTGGCTTGCGATGGGCGACCGGCTCGGCGCCAAGGCCCCGAAGGTTTTTTATGTAAATTGGTTCAGAAAAAGCGAAGACGGCAAATTCTTATGGCCGGGCTTCAGTGATAACAGCCGGGTGCTCAAATGGATGTGCGAACGCGTTGAAGGCAAGGTGGGGGCCCGAAAAACTCCGCTGGGCCTGATGCCGAATGAAGGCGACCTCGATCTGACGGGTCTTGCCATGCCTGCTGAAGACATGAAAGAGCTGATGAGCATAGACACCGCTGCGTGGAAGGCTGAAATTCCGAATATCGACAAGCATTTTTCGACATTTGGTGAACGGTTGCCTGAAAGATTGAAGAAACAGTTTCAGGAATTCATACAGCGGCTTGAGTGATCTCTCCTTGCCGATAAGATGCAGACGAAGACTGTCAAAAAAACACTCGTCAATGTACTAGGGGTCGTATATGCGCATGTGAAGACCACTGATGGCGGGGACCTCTATTTGACGAGATATGCCGAACGCTACCAGGAGCATCTTGATTCGGATAACTGGTACGAAAAAAGCTGGTTCAACAGGCATAAGGTAAGGCTTGAAGGCACAGGTTCCGTTTACCGCTTACCGACAAAAGAGGTTGCCGGCAAAAGCCTTGATCTGGTTGTCAAGAATTGCCGGGTCGGTGAGGATGTGCCTTTTAATACCCACACGTTACAGGAATTTTGCGACGCTGAGTTTAACAGCCCCTGGGAAGAGTTCTCGCTGGTCACTGAAATGCGTGAAAGCCTGTACGGTCCAAGAGACCTGAAAATACAGACCCAGCGTCCTCTCGCAATCTATGTCCCGCCTGAGAAAATGCAGATGTGGCAGAGCGGCAGGTCAAAGGCGAGGATCAACCGCATCCGCGCCAAACATCCCGGCATAGACGTGGATATTCTCAAGCAGTACAAGCTAATTTACGAATGGATAGAAGGATACAACATCAAGGAGGTTTTCGGACATATAGACATCAACGAAGAGGAAAGGGTCCATCACCTGACAAAAATTAATTCCCATTCCATGACAGACCTCAAGAAAAAGGGGTATCTGGTGGCGGACATGAAGCCGGAGCATATTATCATTAGCGCAGAAGACACAAAGCTGTTTGAAGAAATCGGGGGGACCCAGACTATCGATCCCTCGAAAGACCAGATAGCCTATCTCTATCAGCTTATATACGCAGCAAGGTATTCAGTGGTTGATTATGAATTGCTGATGCGCACTCCGGAATACGAAGAACAGGTGAAACAGTTCAAAAGGCATTCCTACCTGGATGACCAGCGAGATCGTTTTATCCCGACTTCCCTGCCTGCCCATTTATCAAACATGGAGATCTTTGGGGTGCCCTACATTTATGGCCACGCCGAAAGCACTGGCGGACATCTTTGGGTGGTCGGAAAAAACGCCCGCTTGTTCGACTATTTCCTCCCTGAACGATGGAGGAAAACCCCTTCAATCAGATTGTCCGATACCAAGGACGTATTCTATACCATAACCAAGGACAATATTCACCTCGTCTGGGAAACATCACGGGTGGGCGAGACGCTGAGTGAAAATGACGAGGAGTATCATTCCAGAATACAGGAATTAGGCATCAATAGCCCTTTTGAAGAATTTGCTATCGCACATTCATTGTCTCAACTCGGCATCCCCTGCGTTTACGTCAGGGCCGTTTATATGACCGGCACCTCCAAACTGGAGGCGTCGGCAGATCTCAGGAGATATGAATCACACAAGGATATCCTGGATCCTGAAGGCGATCCTATTTTGCAGGAAAATCATAATTATATAACCATTCGCGGCTACTATAACGGGCCTGATAATTGGGTTGCCAAACAATCTGGGCCGCTCCAGGTGCCGATCGATCTTCCCAAGGCTGTTTACAGGGGCCTTATCGATGAGTCCCAAAGCCGGATGCTCCTGGAAAAGGCAAAGCAGGATCTCAGGAATTGCGGCTTTGACGGATCGCTGCTGAAGCCCAATGACCTCCTCCTGGCTATTGACGGCAATGGCGAAAAAGTGAAAGACACTACCGGCAGCCCGCTGGCGATTATCTGTAATTTCGAGTTTATATGGAAAAGTCCTTGAGATGTCAATAGTCATGACCCCAGACCCCCACCTTATCAGGGAATCAAAGCAAACATGATGCATTATGCATCATGTTTGCTTTATACTAAGGGCTATGATTTGTTTACTGGGACTGTTGATTGTTGCTGCTGCCGTGCTTGTTGGATACAGGCTGGAGCACGGGAACATACAGCTTCTTTTTCAGTTGCCCGAAATTGTCGTCATATTCGGCGCCACATTGGGCGGCTTTCTGGCATCAGCCCCGCGTCGTGTCATCAAATTAGTGGCAGCGGGGTTAAAAGATATTCTGGCCGGCAAATCGTACAGAAAGACAGATTATATGGATTGCCTGTTCATGCTCGGTGAAATGTTCACTATAATGAAAAAAAGCGGGCAACTGGCGGTCGAACAGCACCTCATGGCCCCGGAGGAAAGCATCATCTTCACGAAATACCCGGGAATAGTGAAAAACCGTTATGTCATGTCATTTATTACCGACACCTTCAAAATACTGCTGACCGCCAACATCTCGCCTTTTGACCTTGAGCAGCTCCTTGACTCGGAGCTCGAAATGCGCCATGAATGCCGCATAGTGCCTTCAAAAAGCGTCGGCAGTGTAGCTGATTCACTGCCCGGCCTCGGCATCGTTGCAGCTGTGCTCGGGGTGATTATCACAATGGGAAAGATGAACGAAACACCTGACGTGATCGGCCGGAGCATAAGCGTGGCGCTGATTGGCACATTACTCGGCGTACTCCTAAGCTACGGGTTCGTGGCTCCGCTTTCCAGGCATCTCGAGCATATCGCCGATGCTGAAAGGGAATTCCTCAACATGGTAAAAATAACCCTTACCGCGTTTGCATGCGGAATGCTGCCTGGGGTGGCGCTCGAATTCGGCAGGCGCGTTGTGCCTGAAGACATGAGGCCCACGTATGAAGAGCTGGAGGATACCTTTGCCGCTATCAAAAAATCAGCAGCTCATTAAGATAGTCAGGCGGTCCAGAAAAATGTTTGCCCACCGCGAGGGCGGCATATGGAAGATCGCCTATGCGGATTTCATTACTGCGGTAATGATCTTTTTCCTGAGCATGTGGCTTCTTTCGATGCAAAACACCACAGGCAAATCCCTGTTTTCCGATTATTTCAAGACCCATGCGGTCGGGGACGAAAGCGCAATAATCAAAATGCAGTACATCATGGAACGCGAAATGATAAAGCGCAAAGAAAATATCAGGAAAACAGTGGAAGAAAAAACCGCGCCTCTATCTGTCTCGGACAATCTGAAAGTCGAGGTCCTGGATGACGGGGTGAGGATACAGATGATGGACAGCGAGAAAAAGAGCATATTCGAGAAAGGCAGTGCCAAACCAACCTCTACGGCTACCAGACTGTTCAAGGCTATTGCCGACAGCATCAAAAAGGTGCCGAACAGTCTCACGATAGAGGGCCATACCGATTCTGTCCCTTACGGCGGCGGAGGGATTACGAACTGGGAGCTTTCCACAATGCGTGCATCGGCCGCAAGGATAGAGCTCGAAAAAGACGGGATTCCGTCATCAAAGATCGATAAAATAGTCGGGTACGCGGATACGCGCCCTCTTATAAAAAACGATCCTGCAGACAGGAGAAACCGCAGGATAAGCATATTCATTGCTTTCAGCAAGATAAAAATGGATTAGGGGGAGCCTGCTATTGCGAGTTGAAATATCCAGCTCGCAATGTGGTACATTTCGGGGGGTATTCCAATTATGAACTTGTCGACGAGATATAAGATTGTTGAAGAGGATAAGCATCTAAATACAGCTGTCAGCAAACTTATGGTTGGAACAAGGCTCCCGTTCGATGTCTTTACCAAAGAGAATAATGTCACCAAACACCTGTTTAACAAAGGCACGATATATTCGCATGATGCGAGGGACATTCTTATTGAAAAGGGAATTACGGAATTTTACATACATGAGACTGATGCCCCGGAACTTGATTCATATATTTCAAAAGGATCCAAGAAGGTCGTTGAATCTGATGAAGATATAATGTTGTTCAGGGAATACACCTTTGAAAAGGAACTTTATTATCAAATAAACAAAAATCTGTTATTTTCAGGAGAACAGATTTACTTTAATCTGTATCGGTTACGGAAATTCAACTTCAGCATTTTAGCTGAAGCGAGCGAAAAAGAACCGGCAGTTACAAGCGAGAGCTTCTTGACAGTTGAAGATGACATTTTAATAAAAAAAACCGACATCCCTCTTTATAATAATTATTTGAAGGCAATAGCAAACAAGTTAAGCTGCGGCAGCGATGGAAAAACCAACATAAAGTCTCAGCTAATGAGGGAGAATGCAAAGTTTCTGGTTAAAGATCTGCTTGATAATCCGAGGAGCGGTGAAACGATAAAAAAGTTGCAGGATACGGTGTGTACCATGATAGACACCATACTGAAAAGCAGAGACACAATTTTCGATTTGTTTGATATGAGCAGTAAAGATTACTACACATACACGCATTCCGTTGATGTCGCAGTAATGTCCATAGGCCTGTCAGCCATGATAGGCCTTATTAGAGAGGAAACCGAGGAACTCGGGATCGGGGCACTGCTGCACGATGTGGGGAAGAGCATGGTTCCACCTGAAATTCTCAATAAACAGGGAAGACTGAATTTAACTGAACACGAGATAATAAAAACCCATGTTGTTGAGGGTGAGAAGATACTTCTTCAGCATTCGAATTTTCCCAAAAGCGCCTTTCCATCGGTGACACAGCATCATGAGAAACTCACCGGAAGGGGCTACCCCGCTGGATTGTCGGGAGGTTCAATCAAGCTTTTTGGAAGGATCACCGCTATCGCGGATTGTTACGATGCTCTTACGACAAATCGTCCATACAAAGCGGCTTATACACCGTATTACGCGTTACTGACTATGGTTAAAGAAAAAAAGGATTACGACTGCCATATTCTGAAGGAGTTTGTTGAAATGCTCGGCAAGGTCAAATAGGCATAGAAAGTATAAATACTATCGTGTTTCAAAAAAGAAGGAATTAATGGAGCGGCGAGTATTCGGAAACATTCTGATAAATATATTGGGGAGGTGGAATGAAAAGTAACTGCTATAAAATTCTTGTTGTTGACGATGAGGATTCGATAAGAGAACTTCTGAGCAACGTACTGTCTTCGAAAGGTCATCAATGCGATACTGCAGAGCATGGCGTCGAAGCGCTGGAAAAGTTCAATGCAACTCCATTTGATGCCGTGATTACAGATATCGCAATGCCCCGTATGGATGGACTTCAACTGACAAGAGAACTTACCGGCAGGGATGCGGATTTCCCTGTAATGTTAATGACAGGATTTGTCAACCAATATGAATATGACGATGCTGTTAAAGCGGGTGCCAGTGACTTTATCAAAAAACCCTTGACCATTGAAGAGTTCCTGGCGAGATTCGATAGAATGATGCACAACTACGAAACTATCTGTAAGATAAAAATATTTCAGAAGGACCTGGAGGAAGTAAGTCGTCAAATGATAAATGGCATCGAGAATGATGCCATGAAAAAGATAGAAGATCTCAACAGCCAACTATATGAACTTAAGGATAGAATCAGGAAGTCGTAAAGATGATTCGGGGCAGGTCACGAGTACCCGTGGTCAAGGGCGGGGTTAATAACCCCGTCCACTAAGCACCGAGCAACTCCAGGTCTTTATCCTGTGTCGCTATATGTTCGTGCAGGCTTTCAAAGATGATTGCTAAATCAAACTCGTCCACCCAGCAATATAGGGGACTCTCGCAAAGTATTTCAAGCAGCTCCTTTTGGGTAATCATAATGCACCACCCTTTTTAATAAGCACCTGTTAGCTATCTGATCGATTTCCACTCCGTACATTTTGTGTCCTATGCATACATAAATAAGCAAGAAAAATACCAAGGAATTCATCTTGAACTTAAAGGATATTTTTGATAGGGGGTTATGTAATTTGCCCCTCACTTTATGGCACAGATACCATAATGGTTAAACGAACAATAACATGGAAATATTTTACCGTGCAGTGTAACGGGAAGGAAAATCCTTCCGGACGGCAACTTAAAATGGAGACATAAAAAGGAATATTTTCAATGACCGAACCCCAATAATCACTTTTTAGCAGGCGAAATAACAAATTGAACTTGCCCGATAAAAGGGTAGCTGAAGTGTCTATCCTGAAACTTATGGCGCAGAAGTTGCATGAAGTTTTGTAGCAGTAACGCTATTAGCACTTTAGCGTAAGATCGGGAGAACGCTGATGATCACTGAACTTAAAGATATCAGGAGCAGCGTAAGAAGCAAAACAAACGTGCGTGAATACTTCAGGCTTAACGACCGTATAAAAATCGCAGTCCGGACAATAAAGATGATTTTTGAGGACAAAATCACTGGTGAGACTAAAATTGAAAGAACGGGAGAGATTGCTGAACACGTTACCTTAGACATCAGTGCAGGCGGGTTGCAGTTTTTCTCAAGGGAGCATTATCGCGATAATATGCATTTGGAGATTACCTTATATTTTAAACAGACCGATCCT
>JADFXU010000008.1 GCA_015233365.1 Nitrospirota bacterium
CTTGCTCCTTTTTAAAAGTTGGATTTTAAACTATGTCTTGAAACTTAATTGCAAAACATAATCGAAAATATAACATTCTAAAATTACAATTATCAAGTAACATATGAATTATAAAATATACGTATATTGAAAAACAAAATTGATGACGGTAGTTAGTGTCTTTTTTTCCTGGAAAGATAAATAATACATTCCTCGCAGAGCTTGCCTGACTCCTTATTGCATATTGTCTTGTTAAGCTCCCAACACGGTTTGGATTTATTTACATGGGCAGTGCACCGGGTTCTTTGCTCTTCACGGCATGCCGTGATTTCCCAGCATGGAGCATAGCCAAGCAGTTTTTTTATCCCTTCTATGCTTATTTTCTTGATATGTATCAAGTCCCTGACACAGGTGAGCCATTTGATGTCGTTATCTGAATAGTGACGTCTCTTATTACGCCTAGCGGGTTTAATAAGGCCGTGTTTTTCATAAAGTCTCAATGTCTGCTCCGTGGTGCCTATCAACTCTGCAGCGATGCCTATCGGATAAAGCGGCCTGTTTTCGTCAATCATTTATTTGTCCTGGCATCTATCTTCAGTGCCTTGCCCATAATAAGAGCTTCGGCCACCTTTTTCCGTCCCTGTTTGAGAATCCTTCCAAAGGTGGCCCGTGATACTTGCATCTCGGCAGCAGCCTTTTCGTGATAAAGTCCTTCATAGTCTGCAAGCCTGATAGCTTCGAGTTCATCGGAACTCAGGATAACGTCCTCCAGGTCGACAAGAGGAATTCCTCTCGGCTTGAAGTAGTAAGCATCTATCTTGCATTTTATATGTCTGCACTTCCTGGGCCTTGACATGGTTTATTATAAGTAGGCCAAATACAAAAGGCAAAAAGCCTGTTGACTCCCTGCCACCGACGGGATTATAATGGTCATATGCTCAAAAGAAATTTTGGAGGTGTGCGCGATGAGACTTTGTTTTCCGGTGCTGGAGAATAATGGGATGAATAGTGAGGTTTACGGCCATTTCGGCTCGGCTCCCCTTTTTATTATTGTTGACACGGAGAAGAGCGATGTAATTTCAATAATCAATAAAAATCAGATCCATGAGCACGGGGCATGCAATCCTGTTATGGCGTTAAACGGGGAGACCGTAGATGGAATTATTGTAGGCGGCATTGGCCGGGGCGCCCTGATGAAACTTAATCAGAACGGAATAAGAGTATTCCGGGCGGAGAAACCAGGTGTGAAGGACAATGTAGAACTCTTTAACAAAAATGAACTTCCGCAGTTTACAATGCAGTTCACATGCGCCGGACATGACGGCGGGTCAGGCTGCAGTCATTAACAAAAGTAGAATCTGATTAAAAAGAACTGCTAAACTTATTCATTGAAAACCTTTTGGGACATGAATTCGTTCATTTCCTCGTACTGGGGAATGTATGCCGTTCAAATGCTGCTTCATTCAGTGATTGCATCTGTGCTTATTGACTGCGCATTTGTTGCCTGGGATTTGAGATCGCCTCGTGTTAAGCAGCGGTTCCGCTTTATGGTTATTTTTTTGCCGGTTGTCTCTTTCCCCATGTTTCAGTTGTTATTTCCCGGCAGAGGCGACGTTTATTTCAGGCTCGGGAGTCTGCTGGACAGCAATAGATGGCTGTTCCTCGAAGTGTGGGGCGGGGTACCGGTATTAAAGGTGTTGCTTGTAATACCTGCGATCACTGCCGCTGTCTTTGTCCTCCAGGAACTGGTTCCGATAGTCATCAGCCAACTGGAGCAAATGCGCGAGGCGGGTGAAACAGTTGATGACGAGGTGGATGGTCCCATGGCCCGGAAAGTTGCAGGGGCCATGGCAGGACTGCCGTTTAATGAGAACTGTGTTGAGATTTTTGATGATGAAGATCTTGTTCTCTTCAGCAATACGGGTTTCAATCCGAGGATTTATGTTTCTACCGGGTTGATAAAATCATTCAGCACAGATCACTTGCAGGCGGCATTTGCACACGAGATCGGCCATATCCAGAGGAGCAGAAAGCCGACCCTTATCCTTGCATATCTTATCCGGACGCTTATGTTTTACAATCCGGTAGCCATGGTTGAATTCAGAAAGCTGGCCCAGGAAGAGGAAAAGGTTTGTGACGATATTGCAATTGCCCTGACCGGGAAGCCTGAAGCTGTGGTTGAAGCGGTAAACATGCTCAGGCCTGCGCCTGAAGAATTCATCCCGGCCAAACATCGCCGGAGCTTTAGAGAGATTGTGTCGGCATTTGAACAATACAGCCTCGACGTACTTCTGAAAAGCAGGGTCCAACGAATTGGGCAAAGCCTGCGGAGTGAACCTGATTGGGGGGTCCCGTATTTCATTACCATGACACTGATAATCGGTATAAACTACTATGTTGTGTAAAGGACTGCAATATGGGTAAAAAAATCCGCAGTCTGCTTTATATGATGATAATGGCCGGGGGTGTTGTTGTACTTTTAACTGCTGTAAACCGTCTGCCCTCCTCGATACAGAAAGGTTTTGCACGGCAATACGATTCTGTCGAGGAGGCAAAGCGATCGCTTGGTTTCGATAACATCTTTGTCCCGAGATATTTTCCCGAAGGCATATCCTGGCCGCCTTCCTTTATTTTCGGCCAGAAGGAACCTTATAGGGCGGTTGTGCTCGAATTCAGGGAAGCAAAAGCCGGAGGGACGGTGTTGATTGTCATCCAGACATCCCGGCGGGGCAGCGAATCGCAGCTTCAGAGGACAAGGTTGTCAGAACTGAAAGAAGATACCCCATATCGCCTTAAAGGAAGGATTGCCCGCCTCCAGGTCGGCACGTGTGATAAAGGGATTCCCTGCAGCAGGATATCGTGGCAGGACAGGGACCTTTACTTCACGGTCCTCTTTATGTCCTCTCCTTTCGAACTGATCAGAATAGCAGAAAGCATGATCCAATAGACGGTCTCGTAAAAAGTCCATATGCTCTACCCCAAAAAGTTTATCAACTTTTCGGGGGCCCCGTTCCGCGACTCACGCGCCTTGCCTATGAACTTTTTACGAAACCGTCCGTTTTTAGCTTAGTAGGATAAGTTTCCTATTTAAGTAGGTATATTTTCCTATGAAACTAGGAAAGACCCCCGATTTTCATTCCCCTTTCAGATTGTTATCATAAACTTAAGAAAACCAAAAAAGGAGGACTGGACAATGATTACACACAGTCAGCAGTTGGACAAAGAGGGGATGGCATTCGTCACCAGCAGCGACGGACTTCGGGAAAAGTCTGATCAGCCCGCCGGGAAAAAGGGTTTGATGTCCGGACGGACGGCACTTATTGTCCTCGGCATTTTTGGATTCGTGCTCTCGTTTGCATTCCCTTACGGAATGGGCTTGCTGGTCTTTGCCTGGGTAATTGCGCTTACAGGGGCACTCTGTGCAGTGGGAATAGCGTGCTTCAGCCTGTTAAAGGACCTGTTCGGCAGGACCGCTGCATTCGGTTATGCGCCTACCACGGCATACATGGCCGGTACAAAGACAAAGAAGAGGACGAAAAAGGAATCCGCGGTCGAGGACAAGAAGGAGAAACAATAAAAGTGTACCGTGAAACACGCCGGAGATCCGGAAAGAGGTGCGGAAATGGTCATGTATAAAGGTGGAACGCTTGTGGGAAAGGGATTGTACTGGAGCCCCATTGACGGCAGGCGAGTCGATGTGCAGGAGGATCGCAGGCTTCCGGGTGATGAAAACGCTCATTATCTGAGGATATCACCGTTAGGCCTGATTGCTATCGCTCCTCTCTTCGGAATGATGTATGTGGTTTTTCTGCCGCTCTTTGGGATAGGCGTATTCTGTATTTCATGGGTGGTCCCGGTTATCTTCACCCTGGCTTCAGCTGCTTCAACCGGTATCCGGGTTTGCAGCAGATTCGACGGCAGAAACGCATTTTTTAATTCTACTCCAGCGGGACCATCAAAGAAGAAATCTGGCGCTACCTTGGGTAGCCGTAAACAATAAGCCGGGAGGCATTGTATGCATACGCTTTTCGATTTTATCACTAATGTAAATGCGGCACAGTATGGGTTTTCGCTTTTTTCCATCCTGGGCTTTATCGTCTTTTATCACATACTGAAGCCGAAGCCTTTCAAGGGATTGCTGGAATCGGCGGCCGATGAAGCCAGATTTATCAGGACCCAGGACAGAGGGTATATCTTGCAAATCGTCAGAAACATTGCAATGGCTCCGGTATACTTGATGATTTATCTCGTGTCTCTGCCCCTTCTCTTTATCCTGGGTGCGGTCGCGCCGCGGGCAACGGTGATGTCGGGAGAATGGAGTCCTGTACGCGCCTATTTTATGGGTAGCCGGAAATCCAGGAAGTCCAGGGGGAGCAAGAAGGGATGAAAAAGCATATCGAAAAAGCCCCGTCGCTGCTTGCCTGCGTTGTCCTTGGTTTGGTTGCGGTCGCAGCGGGGTCGCCGTCATGGGGCGACGTGAAGAAGATACCTGATGTCATCATCCTCAAAGATATCCAGAACAGGTACGGACCTGTCACTTTCGACCATAAGAAGCACACAACTCTGGCGGAAAATTGCGGAATATGCCACCACACTCATGCAAAAAAGACGTATGAGACATGCGGCGATTGCCACACTCAGGCCGCTAAAATTTTAAAAGCGGCGGCGAACGGTATGCTTATGCCATGCAGCGGCTGTCATGGAGAGTATTCACCTGAGACGCCGGGAATGCCCGATCTCAAGGTCGCTCTTCACAAGAAATGCTTCACGTGCCACGTGGGCATGGGAGACTTAGGTGAATCACCCATGGGCTGCGTTAATACATGCCATACCAGGAAATGAGCATATGAAAAAGAAGGAGGTCATATTTATGTCAGACAGTAAGAGGCCCGAGCCGCCGGAAGGCCCCATGTGTCTCACCAGGCGGAGCTTTCTTTCCATATCAGTGTTGGCAGGGGCCGCCGCCCTTGGTACACCCGCTATTGCCCGTTCCGCCCAGGGCCAGGGCTCCCCTGAGTTCAAGGGTTGGCCGAAAAGTTATGGAATGCTGACGGATTTCACCGCATGCGTAGGGTGCAGGAGCTGTGAAAAGGCATGCAATGAAGCCAACCGGATGCCGGCACCTGAAAAGCCGTTTGATGACGCGTCGGTATTCGAAGAGAGCCGTTGGCCTTCCGCCACTGCCTATACCGTTGTTAACCGCTACAAAAATTCCGCGGACTCTTCCAGGCCCCTGTTCCGGAAGATTCAGTGCAACCATTGTCTGGAGCCGGCATGCGCCACCGCATGCCCTATACATGCTTACACAAAAACCCCGGAAGGGGCTGTTATATACAATAAAGACTTATGTTTCGGCTGCAGGTACTGTGTTGTTGCGTGCCCATTTAACATTCCGGCCTATGATTATAGCAGCCCCCTCGATGCAAAGATTGTAAAATGCATTTTATGTTTCGGGAGGATTAAAGAAGGTAAAATACCGGCCTGCGCCGAGGCCTGCCCTGCAGGGGCCCTCACTTTCGGCAGGAGGGCGGATCTGCTTAAATTGGCGAGAAAAAGAATAATAGACAGCCCTGAAAAATACATAGATCATATTTATGGTGAGCGCGAAGTTGGGGGCACTTCCTGGCTCTATCTTTCAGGTGTGCCGTTTGAACAGCTGGGTTTTCCAACTAACCTTCCGGAAAAGCCCCTGATCGAGCTTTCCAAGGGTTATTTATCCACTGTTCCGGTGATCTTCACTACGTTTCCGGCGATCTTCGGCATGGTATATGCCGTGATGCGCCATAACGAGCGGGCGGCAGGCAAAGAAGAACGGTCGAAGCAGCATAAGGAGGTGGATCATGAGTAACAGCATTCAGGACGCATCGCAAACTTCCTCCACTTCCGGCGAATTTCGGGTCTGGTTCATGAACAAGCTGTTTATGGGTATGAGCGTTGAGGACTATGCCCGGTCCCTTGCGACCCCTTTCAACCTCGCGAGCCTGCTTATACTTATGGTCTCGGTGCCGGTTTTTTTCATGCGGTACACACGGGGACTTGCATCTGTAATTGACGGAACGAATGCATACCCGTGGGGAATCCTGCTGAGCTGGGGAATCTTTGCGAGTGAGCCAATGTATGCAGCAGGATTCGTAGTGGCTGCGGCATATTACCTGTTTGGAATGAAATCCTACCGGCCATTTGTTCGTATTGCCGTACTGGGGGGCATGTTAGGGTATATTTTTGCCGCCTCTTATCTTCTTATTGACCTGGGACGGCCGTGGCGTATTTATTACCCCATGCTCATCAACTTCGGAACATCTTCAATCCTTTTCATAGTGGCATGGCATGTCTCTCTTTACATTACGGTGCAGCTTTTAGAGTTCTCTCCCGCCCTTCTGGAGTGGCTGGAAGCCAGGAGACTGCACAAGTGGGCGGTTTCCGGGACCGTGGGTCTTATTATCGGCGGCGTCATCCTCTCGACCGTGCACCAGTCGGCATTGGGCGCATTGTATCTCCTGACCCCCGGCAAGGTCCATCCTTTGTGGTACTCTGGACAACTTCCCCTGCTGTTCTTCAGTTCGGCTGTTTATACCGCAATGTCCTTTGCGCTGCTGCTTGTCTTTGTCGCCGTGCGCTATTTCAAAGGCGGGTGCGACGCGGAGTTCCTCAACGGCGCTACCGCGCTGACTCTGGGATTGGGCAAAGGAGCAGCTCTGGCGATGTATGTTTATTTCGCACTCAAGATCCTTGCCCTCGCACAGGACAACCGGTGGGGACTACTGTTTACTCCATACGGATACTGGTATCTCGTGGAGTTGCTTGGTTTTGTGGCAATACCTATGGTAATTTTCACAATCGGAGTCAAGCTCGAAAAGACCGGGCTGGTCCGGTTCGCGGCGCTGTATGCTGTAGCCGGGACAGTGCTCAACAGGGTCAACGTCAATATAATAACTTTCAATTGGTACCTGCCCGATCATCTTCACCACATAATTCCTCCATGGACGGAGATCACGATGGTTCTGGCAATGGTTACGATACAGGTGCTTGTTTTCAGATGGATAATGAACAGGTTCCCGGTTACTCGTGAACTGCCCGAATACAAAGGCACACACTGAAAAGGACAGGCTATGGGCAAATGGCTGCAGGCAAATGGAAACGGTAATCAATAACAAGTCAGGCCGGATGGGAGTTGCTGCGTATATCGTATGTACTGCTCTCCTTGTCTGTTTTGCGCTTCCGGGTCAGCCTTCTTTTGCCGCCTCGGAGCAGGGTCCCCGGAAAGTTGATAAACTTTTTGGGGCGGAAGGTAATGCAGACGAGGACGAAAGGAATCAGTGCCTTAAGTGCCACGGTGAAAAAGGGTCGATAAAGAAATTCCCTGACGGAGATTTCATTTCGACTTATGTTGATCCCCAGGCTTTTACTTCGTCGGTACACAGATCTCTCCGGTGCACCGCGTGCCATAAGGAGTTCTCTCTACAGCACCATCCGGAGCGGTCATTCAGGAACAAGCTTCAGTACCGGATAAAGGAGTCTCATGTCTGCAGGGACTGCCATAAAGAAGGGACCATCAAGTCAGTGGCAGTCCATGAGTCCCTGTTCAGGAAAGAAAGGGCGGGAGAGGCAGTCGTCTGCACCAATTGCCACAGCGCTCATGCCGTCACCCCTGCCGTGGGCGGCAACGCATCGACCGGGGAGGAGAAGTATTGCCTCCGTTGCCACTCCCGGGAAACAAAGATGGATTTCAACGACAAGGAGTGTATCTCATTGCGCGTGAACATAGCCGAACTCCGGAATTCACCTCATAAGAACATGGGCTGTTCGGATTGCCACTTCGGCTTTTCCCAGGAGAACCATCCGCAGAGAAGGTTCAGGTACGAACGGGAATACAGGATTTCATCCGCAGAGATGTGCAGGAAGTGCCATTTCGACAAGTATTCGAAGGTCTCTGAAAGCATCCACTATAATATGCTTAGCACAGGGAGGCTGGACGCTCCTACATGCATTGATTGCCACGGAGGGCACGCTGTTTCATCCCTCGGCGACAACAGGGCCCTGGCTGTGATGAAATGCAGGAAGTGCCATGGTGAAGTTTACGATACTTACGCTAAGAGCGTTCACGGCAAGGCACTGTTGAACGCGAACAATAAAGACGTACCGATCTGTATCGACTGCCATTCGTCTCACAGTATAAAGAACCCCTCCTCATCGGCTTTCCATGATTACATACCGGAAATGTGCGGCAAGTGTCATTCGAACCCGACCCTCATGGGGAAATACGGCCTGTCCACGGATGTGGTAAAGACCTATCTCTCGGATTTCCACGGCATGACCCTCGGCCTCCAGCGTAAGGAGGCCTCGAAGGGATACCGGCCTGATCCGCCTATGGCTGTATGCACGGATTGCCACGGTACGCACGAGATAGCCGGTGTTCTAGGGGCGGACGTGCAGGTTTTGAAGGACAAGTTGCTGAAGAGGTGCCAGAAATGCCACAGCAACGCGACCTCAAACTTCCCGGATGCGTGGCTTTCCCATTATAAACCGAGTCTCAGGGTGGCGCCTCTGGTTTTTATAGCGGAACAGTTTTATAAGATCATAATGCCGCTAATGGTGGTGGGGCTGCTGTTCCAGGTACTGCTGCAGATCTGGCGATACCTGGCGAACAGGTAGGAGAGGATACCATGGAGTCGGGTAATTTATCAGCCGGCGAAGAAAGATTCAGAAAGTTCAGCGTGTACCGGATCGTCGAGCACCTGGCGTTGATTGCCTGTTTTACGGTCCTGGCAATGACAGGGCTCCCGCAGAAGTTTTACTCCCTTGGTATTTCGCAGTTGATCATTACTTCGCTCGGGGGTATCGATAGCGTAAGGTCCATTCACCATGTCGCTGCCGCGATTTTTACGGTGCTGGCCTTGCAGCACATAATCACGGCATTTATCGGTGTTGTTTTCCTGCAGTGGGAGCCATCAATGCTTATCGCTGTGAAAGATATCCATGATGCGCTGCATAATGTCAAATATTGTCTGGGGATGGCCGGCCGGCCGGCGATGAGCGGCAGGTATAACTACAAGGAAAAATTTGTCTATTGGTTCATCCTCCTCGGTGGCGTACAGATGATTGCCACCGGGTTCATCCTCTGGTTCCCGGTTATAGCTGCGAATTATCTTCCGGGACAATTCATACCGGTCTCAAAGGTCATCCACACTAATGACGCTATGCTGATTTTCCTTCTGACAGCCATATGGCATATATATGATTCCATATTCAACCCGGAGGTATTTCCGCTTGATAAAAGCATATTTACCGGAATGAAGAAAACAACCCGGACCTGATACTCAACTTAAGGCGCGTTGACCGGCATAGTCTTTTTGGGCTATGTTAATTATAGATGCAAAAAAAGATAATTATTGCCATAATTTTTTATGTTATCGTCATAATGGTCACGCTCGGCATAATCAGCGACCTTGCAGTCAATGAAAGTATCAAAAGCTCACTGCAGAACAGGCTTGCCCTTGCCAGAACCATAGCCAACAATGTCGATTTCTTTCTGCAGCGCAATCTGGGCAAGCTTGAGGATGTGTCCAACTCAGGCAAAATTAATCTAAGGGACAGTGACATGCGGTCAAAGGAAAGGATACTCGAAACCATTTACAGGTATTCGCTTTTTACCGACGGCGTATTTCTCCTTGATGAGCACGGCAATGAAGTGATGACCTATCCGCCGCGCTTTGGGTATTTTTCGAATCTCACCTACATCAACGATGTGAACCGGGTGCTTCGGGATGGACGACCGGTAATCTCCAACGTCTATACAGTCGAACCCATCAAAAAGAAAGTGATATTCATAATGGCGCCGCTGAAGGACGGCGAAGGGAAGATCAGCGGCGTTGTAGGCGGCATACTCGGCCCGGCGGACCATTTTGTCAATATGCTTCTGAAGAGCGGTAAGGTGGGAAGCAACAGTTATATAGAACTGATCGACTCCAATGAAATTGTGCTTGCTTCGGATAATCCTTCGCGCCTGTTCCAGCACCACGACCATGAAGGTATGTTGGGCAGGATGATATTGGAAGGCAGGGATGGAATCCTGGAATGCAGGCATGGTTTTTCTCATCCTGATGCCGAGAAGAAACCGGTTGACCGTCTTGCCTTTGTTCCCCTGAGCACAGCCAAATGGGGTGTAATAGTCGGGCAGGACGAGAGAGATATCTTTGGCCCTGCTATCGGTCTCAAGCGAATGTTCTTCGTGCTTGTGTTCATATTCATCGGCACGTCTCTTGTTTTTTCGATCGGCATAAGCATGAGCATAGTCAAGCCGCTCAGATCGTTGATGTCCTCCACAAACAAGATAGCTTCAGGCGATCTTTTAACGCCGGTGGGGAAACTTGGCGGTGATGAGATTCTGATGCTCAGCAAAAGCATCGATGACATGAGGAAAAAACTCGCAGAATCAGTTGAGAGCATAAAGAACCAGAATATAGAACTGGAAGACCGGGTAGCGGAGAGGACCGGACAGATAAGGGAAAGCAGGAGGCAGGTCAAGCACCTGCTGAAAAAGGTCATTTCGTCCCAGGAAGAAGAGCGGACAAGAATAGCCCGGGGCATTCATGATACCATACTTCAGGACTTGTCGGCCTTTTTGATAAAACTGGACATATGCAGATTGCAGCCTGATCGGGTTACAATAGGAAAAATAGACGAAATGAGGAACATTGTGATCGAAACCATGGATAATGTCCATAGTGTCATCAAGGACCTGAGGCCTTCTATTCTTGACGATTTTGGAATAGATGCGTCCATTACCTGGCTGATGAAAAATCATCTTGCGGAAAAGGGCATTAATTTTTACTTTGATGTGGATTTTCCGGACGAAAGAAGGCTGTCTCCGGAGGTTGAAATTACATTGTTCAGGATACTTCAGGAGGCCATTATCAACATAAAACGCCATGCAAATGCAGAAAATGTTTTTGTTTCCCTCGAAGTTGGAGACGCTTTTATAGAAATTTCCGTTGAGGATGACGGCTGCGGCTTCGATGTTGATAAATTAATGGGTCATCCCGTCGAAGGAGGCAGGGGATTGGGGATAATCGGGATGAAGGAAAGGGCGTCGCTATTGGGAGGAAACTTGTTTGTTTATACGAAGCCTGGATGGGGAACAAGAATATGCATGCAGATTCCGCTGAATGGCACGGTGGAAGATGTCTAAGATACGCGTATTGATCGCTGATGACCACGCGCTTGTCAGGGAGGGGATAGTCGCATTTCTGAAGTTCTGCGATGACATTGAGGTTGTCGGCGAGGCGTCCGACGGTATCGAAGTGGTTGAACGGGCTATTAAACTGAGACCCGAAATCGTTCTGATGGACATAGGTATGCCCAGGCTTGGCGGCCTTGAGGCCACAGTAGAACTTAAAAAAACAGACCCGGACATAAAGATCATAGTACTTACCCAATATGATGACAAGGAGTATATCTCCCGTTTTCTGAAGGCAGGCGTTTCCGGGTATATACTTAAGAAGGCGGTGGGCAGCGAACTGGTCAATGCCATTCGCGCGGTGCACAGAGGGGAGTTTTATCTGTTTTCTTCCATAGCTTCGGAAGTTGTGGCCGGTTATCTTGACAAGCGCAAGTCGCCTGCTGAAGACGAGTCGTACGAAAAGCTGACCGACAGGGAACATCAGGTGCTCAAGCTGATAGCAGACGGGTGCAGCCACAAGGAGATAGCACGCTGCCTCAATATCAGCGTAAAGACAGTGGCATCTCACCAGACAAACATCTCCGAAAAACTTGGCATCCATTCCCGCACGGCACTTGTCAAATTTGCTATTCAGAAAGGGATAATAAAACTTGAAAAGTGAAAAAGATGGAGGGAAATGTGGCACACCGGATCAGCTTAAAAATCTATTATGAAGATACCGATGCCGGAGGGGTGGTATACTATGGTAATTTCCTTCGCTATCTTGAGAGGGCGCGTACCGAGTTTCTTCTGGACTATGGGATCAATGTCGCGGAATGGCATAACAGGGGGCTTTTTTTTGTAGTGACTCATGTCGATATCCATTATAAAAAACCTGCGAGATTGGGCGAGACAATAGATATTACAACTGAAGTGGCGGAAATGAAAAATGCTTCGATTCTGTTAAAGAACCTCGTTTCCAGAGACGGCGTTATATTAGTCGAGGCCTTTGTGAGCTTTGCCTGCATTGACAGGGATGGCAGACCGAAAAGACTGCCCGAGGAGTTGAAGGGGCTAAGTACTTCAATTCATAAATAGCTTGCGTCCGGTCACTCAGGTTTGGGTCAGTGGTTAGTTGTGTTCTACAAAATTGTTCAGATGTTGTATATTAAGAGTGTTTATGAAGGTATTAGTCGCTGATACATCTGCCTCAACCAGGAAAGAGCTTGGCCCGATCCTCGAGAACGAAGGGTATCTGTGCTGCTTCACGAAACGCGGCAGTGATATCATCGAGTGTGTTTACCGCGAGTCTCCCGATGTTGTTTTTCTCCCTACGAATTCCCATTATCAGCAGAGCCTTAAGATATTGGTAAAGCTCAAATCTGCGCCATCTACTCGTGACATTCCCGTAATACTTATCGCTGCAAACAGAGCACGCAAGACGCTGGCAAAGGGGTTTCAGTTGGGTGCATACGATTATATTTCCCCGCCTTACTTCAAAGAAGAGGTGCTGGCGCGGATCCGCAATATCATTCACATCAGGAACAAGACAAAAGAACTTGAGTTTATGATGGACCGGGACTATCTGACCGGACTCTATAACCGGAACTATTTCATGGCCAGACTGATCGAGGAGTTGTCATGGTCTATGAGCTACAAGGAGCCTCTCTCACTCATGATGCTCGACATAGACTTTTTCAAGAAAGTCAATGACACTTACGGCCACCGCTGTGGAGATGAAGTTTTGAGAAAAATTGCGGATTGTCTGTCGTCCACTGCACGGAGAGAGGACATTGTAGGCAGATATGGGGGGGAAGAATTCATTATTCTGATGTCAAACGCCTCTCTTGATGACGCTCTTGTGCTTGGAGAGAAACTGCGTAAAGCGGTAATGAGTGAGAAGTTTTCTCTTGAGTTGCCCAATATGTTTTCCGTCACCATCAGTATAGGAATAACTACTTTCACCGATATAAACGAGCAGTCTACCGATGTGCTTATAGGGCAGGCTGACAAAGCACTTTACGCGGCAAAAGAAGGTGGAAGAAACAGGATCTGCGTTTACGGAAAATAGGCGCCCCCCTTCTCCTGCCGTGACCATTATCCCCGCTCTTGTCAACGTTTCTGATGTGAGTATATAATACATATTCAACATATACGACTCCTGGAGGTAACATGACCATTACAGAGAAGATCCTTGCAGTTCATGCCGGGAAAAAGTCAGTTTCAGCCGGCGAATTAATGAATGCGAAGGTTGATCTTGTCCTTGCTAATGATATCACGGCGCCTATTGCGATAACCGAATTCAAAAAGACAGGGGCGAAGCGTGTCTTTGACAAGGAGCGTATTGCACTTGTGCCTGACCATTTTACCCCGCAGAAGGACATTAAGGCAGCGGAACAGTGCAAACTGCTGAGGGAATTTTCAAAAGAACAGGACCTGGACCTGTATTTCGAAGTTGGAAGAATGGGCATAGAGCATGCATTCCTTCCTGAACAGGGACTTGTCGGTCCCGGCGATCTGGTGATCGGCGCCGACAGCCACACCTGTACTTACGGGGCGCTTGGCGCCTTCGCAACCGGGGTCGGCTCTACTGATGTCGCTGCCGCCATGGCAACCGGGGAATGCTGGTTCAAGGTCCCCGAATCCATGAAATTCATATACTACGGGAAACTCAACAAATGGGTGAGTGGAAAGGATCTTATTCTGCATACTATTGGGGACATAGGTGTTGACGGGGCATTATACAGGGCCATGGAATTTGAGGGAGAAGCGATCAGGACTCTTCCCATGTCAGGCAGACTTACTATGTGTAACATGGCGATAGAGGCCGGCGGAAAAAACGGCATCATTGTCCCCGATGCGATAACCGAGGAGTACGTGAAGGGAAGGGCAAGGCGGCCATATACCTTCTATAAGACTGACACGGATGCGCGTTATGTGGAAATAAAGGATTACGACTGCTCCCGCATTCCGCTGACTGTGGCATGTCCGCACCTGCCTTCAAATGCAAAACCTGCGGCAGAACTTTCACATATTACTATCGATCAGGTAGTCGTGGGCTCATGCACAAACGGACGGCTCGAGGACTTGAGGGAGGCTGCCCGGATACTGAAGGGCAGAAAGGTCAATCCTAATGTCAGGATGATCATATTCCCGGCTACGCAACAGATTTACAGGCAGGCGATGAAGGAAGGTCTTTTGGATATCTTCATCGAAGCTGAAGCAGCGGTTTCAACGCCTACCTGCGGGCCATGCCTGGGCGGGCATATGGGCGTTCTTGCCAAAGGCGAAAGGGCACTGGCAACCACCAACAGGAATTTTGTGGGCAGGATGGGCCACCCTGAGAGCGAAGTGTATCTCTCTAACCCTGCTGTTGCGGCCGCAACAGCCGTGCTCGGGAAAATAGGCACGCCGGAAGAATTGGGGCTGTAATGGCTCATCCGAAGGTTCTTGCTTTAATTCTTGCAGGAGGAAAAGGCGAGCGGCTTTTCCCTCTTACCGTTTTCCGCTCCAAGCCGTCGGTCCCGTTCGGAGGCAGGTACCGCATTGCAGACTTTGTGCTCAGTAATTTTGTTAATTCCCATATTTATTCAATCTATCTTCTTGTCCAGTACAAGTCCCAGTCCCTTATAGAGCATGTCAGGACCAACTGGAATTTCTCCTCCATAGTAAAGGACCATTTTGTCGCTGTCGTTCCTCCCCAGATGAAGATGGGGCCCGAGTGGTTCCAGGGCACGTCCGATGCGGTCTATCAGAATATTAATCTTATCAAGGACCACAATACCGATCTTGTGATCATTTTCGGTGCCGATCATATTTACAGGATGGATATCAGACAGATGATCGACTTCCACCTGAGCAACGACGCCTATGTTACTGTGGCTGCCCGTCCTGTGCCGGTCGAACAGGCCCAGGCCTTCGGCGTCATTAAGACGGATACAGAAAAACGCATAACCGGATTCCAGGAGAAACCCAAAAATCCTGCCCCCATGCCCGATGATCCTTCACGGGCCTACGTGTCGATGGGTAATTATATATTCAGGACGGATGTGCTCGTTGACGTCCTCGTGAAGGCGCAGCAAAAGAAACAGCATGACTTCGGTGCACATATCATACCTAAGCTCGTGGACACCCGGAAAGTTTTTGCATATGATTTCGCGACCAACATAATTCCGGGCTCGAAACCTTATGAGGAAAAAGGCTACTGGCGGGATGTGGGAACAATAAGCGCCTATTTCAATGCCCACATGGATTTGCTGAGCGAAACCCCGCCTTTTGATACTCACAACACTCAATGGGCCATCCACCCTTCGGGGTATGAAGGACCATCGACCAGGATATTCGATGGCCACATAATGAACAGTCTGATAGCTGAAGGCTCGACCATCAAGCAAGCGAAGATACGAAATTCCATTATCCGGAGCGGTGTTACCATCGAGGAAGGCGCAGACATAGACGAGTGCATCATAATGAACAGGGTGACAGTTAGTAAAGGATGCAAACTCCGCAGGGTGATCGTGGATAAACTGAATGTAATCAGGGCCGGCGAACAAATCGGATTCAATCAGGACAAGGACCGTTTCAGGTGTCACATCGACCAGTCCTCCGGTATTGCCATCATTCCGCGGGGCGGAAGGATCGCGCATCCCTAAAAGAGTCATCGACAACACTAGAAACAGATACTTTCGCGAAGGAGTGCATGACCAACCCATGGATACCTCTGGCCCTGGCTTCAGCCTTTTTGCTTGCGACCAGCGATGCACTGATAAAGAAAGCGCTTTCCGTTCATTCTGTGTATCTGATTGCCTGGCTCAGGCTCATGTTCTCGCTGCCGCTTCTCGTCGCTTGTCTCTTCTTTATACCCATCCCTCCGCTCGACAACGTCTTTTACAGAACTGTCCTGACAGCGCTGCCTCTGGAAACCATTACCGTGATACTGTACACGAAGGCATTGAAGACTTCTCCCATGAGCCTTACACTGCCATTTCTCTCCCTGACCCCCATATTTCTGATCATTGTTCCTTACCTTATTCTCGGTGAGAGGATATCTCTGCCCGGCATGATCGGTGTCTTATGCATTGCTGCCGGAGGATATACTCTCAATATCGACAAATTCAGGGAAGGTGTTCTGGGTCCGTTTGCCGCAATAAAGAAAGAAAAAGGTGCGCTCATGATGATAGCTGTCGCCTTTATTTACAGTTTTACCTCCTCCCTCGGCAAAAAGGCCATCATGCACTCGTCCCCGGTTTTTTGCGGTGTTATTTATTATATCGGCCTCTTTGTGCTGTTCACTCCCATAGCCCTGTTCAAATCGCGCGGAGAATTTACAAAGGGAGCTGTTAGAGCCGCAATACTTCCAGGCATGCTCGATTCTATCATGAACATAACCCATATGACAGCCATGAGCCTGACCAGGGTTGCCTATATGATTTCAGTGAAGCGGCTTAGCCTTCTGATAGGGGGTTTTTACGGCTATCTTTTCTTTAAGGAGCAGGGGATCAGGAGCCGCATGCTCGGAGCCGCTTTGATGTTCACAGGTTTTGTTGTGATAGTGCTGTATCATTAAACCTTACCCATGCACTCGTGTCCCGACACCGGAGAAACAGGCCGGGGAGCGCTTGACTTTAGGTGCGAATTTGGTACAATTTCTTTATAAGTGCGGCGTCGGTCGCAGCTCAAATATTGCTGCGGAGGCTTTTAAATCCGGGTTTTGACGTGAGAAACTGAAATCGATTGTGTAAGCGGAATTTATGGGATCTTCTGCGTTCAAATGTACCATTGACGAAATCTTTTCCGCCGCATGTATCACAATCAATGGCGCGCATCCTTTCGACATCAGTATCAATGATAAACGGTTTTATAACCGGGTCATGAGAGACGGCAGTCTCGGGCTGGGAGAATCATATATGGAAGGCTGGTGGGACTGCGAAAGTCTTGACGAATTCTTCTGTCGACTCATGTCCTCCAGAGCCGAAGACAAGGTTAAAAATAATTGTATCTTGTTTCTGCGCTCTCTAATCGGGAATGTGAACAGCAAAGTCAGGGCCTTCCAGATCGGGGAAAGGCATTACGACCTGGGAAACGATCTCTTTCAGAAGATGCTCGACAGAAGGCTGACCTATAGCTGCGGCTACTGGAAAGGCGTGGACAATCTCGACAAGGCCCAGGAAGCCAAGCTTGACCTCACCTGCAGGAAGCTAGGCCTTCGGCCCGGTGACAGAATTCTCGACATCGGCTGCGGATGGGGAAGTCTAGTAAAATATGCGGCTGAAAGATATGGGGTCGAAGCAGTCGGCATAACTGTCTCGAAAGAGCAGGCATTATATGCAAAAGACGTGTGCTCCGGGCTCCCTGTCGAAATAAGGTTGCAGGACTACCGGGACCTTAATGAAGACTTTGATCATATTGTTTCAGTCGGTATGTTCGAGCATGTCGGACACAAGAACCACCGGGCATATATGGAAATCGTCCGGAAGTGCCTTCGCGACGGCGGCCTTTTCCTGCTTCATACTATCGGAGAGACCTGCACGAAGATGTACAACGAGCCCTGGATCGACAAATACATCTTTCCCAACTCTCTTATTCCCTCTGCTAAACAGGTCAGCGGAGCCATAGAAAAAATATTTGTAATGGAAGACCTGCACAATTTCGGTGCTTATTACGATCCTACGCTTATTTCATGGTTCAATAACTTCAACAGGAACTGGGATTCGTTGAAAAAGCGGTACGGCGACCGTTTTTATCGAATGTGGAAATACTATCTGCTGAGCAGCGCAGGAACATTCCGCGCGCGCTGCCTGCAGGTCTGGCAGATAGTGCTTTCCAAAGACGGAGTCCTGGGAGGATACAACCCCGTCCGATGACGGCTTTTTACGAAACCGTCATTTGAGCATTTCTTCCATTGTTATGCTTACACCATTGCTGAGTGCGGTAATGTTGTAGCCGCCTTCAAGTGAAAAGACAACCGGGATATGCTCAGGATCCGGCAGAGATGAGAGTATGCAGGAAACGATAGTTCGAATCCCCTCATCAGTTACGCGCAACCCTGCAAGAGGGTCATTTGCATGTATATCGTATCCGGCTGAGACAAGGAGTATGTCGGGGCCGAATTCTTTCACCAATCCGGGAAGCACTTCACAGTAAGCAGATTCGTACTCCTTGTCGCCGTAACCATGGTGCATGGGGACGTTATAGGTAAATCCCTCGCCCTTGCCCTGTCCCCGTTCGGCCTTGCCGCCCGTGCCCGGATAGTGCGGGGATTGATGGGTGCTGAAATAAAAAACAGTATCGTCCTCGTAAAAAATGTGCTGCGTTCCATTGCCGTGATGGACATCGAAATCAACAATAAAGACCTTTTTAAAGCCTGCCTGTTGAGCAGAGCGGGCAGCGATAGCGACATTGTTAAAAATGCAGAAACCCATTGCCCTGTATGCCTCAGCATGATGGCCGGGCGGCCTCACCGCACAGAACGCCCGCAGTATCTCTCCCGACTTGCATTTCCGCACCGCATCAATGACGGCGCCTGCGGCAAAGAGGGCCGCTTCAAGGCTGTCCTCCGACATATATGTATCGGGATCGAGATGACCTGTTCCAAAGCTCATCACTTTGCTGATATAGTTATCCGTATGGACCAGGGCAATGTCACTGTGTTCAGCTTTTGACGGGGATATCTGGATAATATTCTTCCAGAAAGGAGCGCTGCCGAGTCTGCCGGTTATTGCTATCAACCGCTCTCTTGACTCCGGATGCCCAAGCGGAGTGGCATGTTTCAGGAAAACAGGGCTATAGACGAAGCCGACTTTTCGCATTTGACAATTATACTATACTTCATTATGAATTAGTGAAAGATTCTTGATATAATAAAAAATTAATACAGTTTCGACAGAAGACGGTTAGAGGAGAACAGTGGAAAATCAATCCGAGGCAATACTTCCCGAGGAAACAAAAAAAATCCTCCGGGATACGTTCAAGCAGCTGAAAGATCCTGTCGAGGTGGAGGTTTTTCTGAACAAAGAGGCCAGCCAGTTTAACGAGGCGACCACTTTGCTGCTCAAGGGAATCGCCGAGTTGACTGACAAGGTCAAAGTGCGCTTTTTCACACTGGATAGTGATGAGGCGAAGCGGAAAGAGATCACCCGTTCACCGACTGTTCTTATAAGCCCTGACAAATTCAAAATCAGCTATGTCGGCTCTCCTGTGGGAGAAGAAGGACGCACGCTGATAATGGCCATTATTCTGGCGTCGAACAACAGCGGCATTATATCCGAACAGGCATTGAGGAGGCTTTTGGACTTGAAGGAGCCGAGACATATCCAGGTCTTTGTCTCTCCGTCCTGTCCTTACTGCCCGCAGCACGCACTTGTTGCCATATCAACCGCTATTGCGTTGCCTGATCTCATTACAGTGGAAGTGATCGAAATGTACGAGAACAGGGACTATGTGGATAAATATCATATAATCACAGTCCCATTTACTGTCATAAACGGGGTGCCGCTCGGAACAGGTGTCCGTCCGCCCGAGATATTTGTCGAGGAGATTCTTACCCTTTCATCGGCTGAGCTGAAAGCCGCCTCTTTTTCGGGGGAAGTTGTGGATCTGGACGTAGCAATCATCGGCGGCGGCCCCGGCGGACTTGCCGCCGGTATCTATGCGGGACGGAGCGGCCTGAAAACCGCCGTAATTGAAAAGGCGACGGTAGGGGGGCAGGTGCTCATAACTCCGGTTGTGGAGAATTACCCTGGTTACAGCCAGATAGCCGGGAAAAACCTTGTCGATATTATGTACCAGCAGGCATTGCAGTACACATATATTTTTGAAAATGAAGGGGTCATTGATGTCACAAAGGTGAATGAGACATTCGAGCTGAAAACTGCCGTAAGGATATTCAGGGCAAAGGGCATTATATTTGTAACAGGAGCCGAACATAAGAAACTCGATGCCCCCGGAGAAAAAAACCTGTACGGCAGGGGTGTGAGTTATTGCGCGACATGCGACGGCTATTTTTTCAAGGATGGCGGGAGGGTAATAGTTGTGGGAGGGGGGAACTCCGCGGCAACCGACGCATTATACCTGAACAGTATTGGAGCGCACGTCACGATCGTTCATCGCGGTCCCGCAATGAGGGCTGAAGCCTTTCTCCAAAAGAGCCTGACCGAGAGGAAAATCCCTATCCTCTGGGACACTGTGGTCGAAAAAATTTATGGAAAAGACCGCGTGGATGCTGTCCGACTCAAAAACCTCAAGAAGCCGTCTCTCAAAGAAATGCGCATTGACGGTGTATTCATTTCAATCGGCTACACCCCGAATAATGAACTTGGAAAGATGCTCAACCTGCCAATGGACAAGGAAGGTTATATCAAGGCCGACAGCAGCCAGAGGACCTCTGTGCATCTGGTTTATGCGGCAGGCGATGTGACCGGAGGGGTAAAACAAATAGCTACCGCAGTAGGGCAGGGCTCTGTTGCCGCCATATCGGCCTTTGAAGATTTGTCCAGCCCCTACTGGAAGAAAAAATAGAGAAGAGTGTTTTTTCCTCACCATGGCTATTCTTTGTTGTAACCTTGTTACCTTTTTGACCGACTTAAATAACGTAAAAAGTTATTCTTTCCTCGCAGCTGGAGGGGTAAAATGTCCTGTCAATATTTTAATGAAGACTATGTGGGTTTTTGCGGCGTAACGGAATTCTCATATATTCCCAGCATAAATGATATGGAGCAACTCTGCTTTAAAAACTTCCTTGACTGTCCGGTCTTTAACGAATTTCAGGACAGCCATAGTCCGTCCGGAAGGACAACAATATTGTCCGGAGATTGTGTTTCCAGGTGTAAATAGACCCTATTCGGCTTTCTTCCGAAGTCTCGGTTTTGCCCCGATTTTGCAAACCCCCTTGATAAAAAAGAGGTTATCCGCTATATTAATAAAAACGCCGCGGGGAGATTTGCGCTGACCTGTATGCGTGCCCGAAGAAAAGTGCTTTTGGGGCGTGGAGGAGAAATGATTACAAAAGAGAAAGTTGAGGAAGTGCTGGGTAAAATCAGGGTAGGACTGAAATCAGAGGGTGGGGATATTGAATTAATTGAAATAAAAGACGATATAGTATATGTCAGGTTAAGGGGAGCATGCGGCACATGTCCAATGTCCTCCCTTACCTTGAAGAACTGGGTTGAGTCCACAATGAAAAAGGAGATCCCGGAGGTTAAAGCTGTCCAGGCGGTATGATTCATTCAGGCTATAAAGGGCATGGGGGCTTGTGCACGGGTGCCGGAGTCAAACTCTGGAACCACGCCGGTCTTTGTGTTCTCTTTATCTTTTTTTCCTCTTTTTTAGCTCTGCTTTCCCATGCTGCCGACAACCCGGTCGAAGTCAAGGGGCTCAGATACCATGTAACTTCGGAATACTTACGGGTTGTTATTGATCTTTCCGGTTCCCTGGACATTCCAAAGGCCACCAGACTCTCCGGCCCTGAACGGCTGTTTCTGGATCTCAAAAATGCAAAACTTCCAAAAGAGTTGCAGAAGAATTACCCCGTAAATGATCCATTGATAAAGTCCGTCAGGCTTGGCCAGTTTGATGCGAGCACAGTGAGAATTGTTTTTGATCTCGCCACGCCGGGGTACGACTATAAGATATTCAATCTTGAAGACCCGAGCCGGCTCATCATAGATATTTTCTCCAAGTCGTCCGATAAAAAAAATCAGGAGCCGGGGAACATTGAAAAACCCGCGGAACCTTCCGGTCCGGTGCCGAACAGAGAGGCGAGCTTAATACAAAGGAAAATAGTTATCGATGCTGGCCACGGCGGCCATGACTCAGGCGCGGTCGGGCCGACAGGACTTCGCGAGAAGGATGTGGTCCTGGATATCGCTCTCAGGATGAGGAGCATAATAAACAGCCAATACCCCATATACAAGGTGATACTTACCCGCGACAGCGATGTATTTGTCCCGCTGCCCGAGCGGGCAAAGATCGCCAATAAAAACGATGCGGATTTTTTCCTGTCTGTTCACGCCAATGCGAGTCCTAACAGGAAGGCAAGGGGCATTGAGACTTATCTGCTTAACTGGACAAACGACGAAGAGGCGTTAAGGGTTGCTGCGCGGGAAAACGCCATATCAGTAAAACGGATGAAGCAGGTGCAGAGCGAACTCGGCGTTATCCTCGCCTCGCTGGACAGGGACAGGAAGCGGGACGGATCGCTCAATCTTGCCGGAAATATCCAGCGCTCTCTCATAGGGGAAATAAAACCCCAGTATCCCAAAGTCGCCGATCTCGGCGTCAAGCAGGCGTTATTTTACGTTCTCGTTGACGCACAGATGCCTTCAGCACTTGCAGAAGTGTCCTTTATAAGCAATCCGGAAGAAGAAAAACTGCTGTCTGACGGAGCTTACAGGCAGAAGATTGCGGCTTCGCTTGTGGATGGAATAAATGCTTATTTTTCTTCAGTGCCCCAGCGGCGGGTGGTGTCCAATGGCATGGCCCGGAATACAGACTATGGAAGCTATGATGCCGATGCGGGGGTGTCCGGGGTCAACAAAATAAAATACATCAGGAATTCCAGGTAGATCATTGTCTGCAGGCATTAATCTCTTGCTTTACACCTTTTTGGCCGTTCTCGTATTTATTTCAGGCAGCATTCAGTTGCACATGATAATAACTGCAAGTATCGTGTTCTCTCTTTTCTCCCTTCCGTTCAAAAGGGTCAGGAGCGGCATTGTCCCAATATCACTTTTCCTGGGTTTTACATTTTTCAGTAATTTGTTTTACCAGTCGGGCAGGGTTATTGCGGTGGCGGGGCCGCTTACAGTCACCGAAGAGGGACTCAGAATCGCGGCTGTTCGCGCGGCAAGAGTTTTCGATATGGTATACGCTGCTAAAATACTGACGCACATTACGCCACTTGAGGAAATGATCTGTTCACTGAGGAAATTGTTTCAGCCTCTAGGACGGTTCGGCCTTCCAGTACATGATTTTTTCTCCATTATGACGCTCACTCTGCAGTGCTTTCCCGTACTGAAGCAAAAGCTCTACGCAAAGTACAGTGAGGCAAAAATGCAGGCTGGACCAAATTCCGTATCAACTGTGAAGATGATGGCATCTTTTATGGTCCCGCTTTTCGTTGAAAGCATGGCTGACCCGGAAAAATTCTTCATGAGCGGTGCGGCGGACAACGAGACGGAGGGAAAATGATCCGGTACTTTATTGAAAACGGCACGGTGCTCGAAGGCAGCGGTGAGGCGCCGCGCGAGATTAATATCGGTATTGACAACGACAGAATAGTCTATACTGGCAGTGAAAGAATTGATGCTGAAAGGGCCATCGATGCGCGCGGATTTGTTGTTGCCCCCGGGTTTATCGACACGCATGCGCATTCGGAGTTCACGGTCCTTGCGGATGGAAGGGCTGAAGGAAAGGTTTGCCAGGGTGTTACAACAGAGATAAACGGCAACTGCGGTCTCTCTGCCGCCCCCCTCTACGGCGAAGCGTTGGCGCGCAGAGAGGCTGATATGGAGGAGTTGAGCATAACGGAGCGGTGGTCGACCTTCGGCGAGTTTTTCGCACTTCTGGAAAAAAAAGGCATTGCAATAAATTTTGCTACGCTCTGCGGTCACGGAAATATAAGGGCCTCGGTGATCGGGTACAGGGATTCAGCTGCAGGCAGCGGTGACCTGACGGGTATGAAGGGGCTTTTATCGGATGCTGTTTCAGCGGGAGCGAAAGGCTTGTCCACAGGGCTTATCTATCCCCCCGGCATTTATTCGGACACGTCCGAGCTGACTGCCCTGGCAAGCATCCTTGGAAGTCGCCACGGTATTTATGCCTCTCACATGAGGAGCGAGGGCGATGCCCTTATCGAGTCCATTATGGAAATGCTGGAGATAGGCAGGGGTGCAGGCGTGCCTGTCCATATTTCTCACCTTAAGACTGCCGGGGAACGGAACTGGTGGAAGATAGATGACGCGATACGGCTGGTTGAAACGGCGAAGAGCGAAGGCGTGGTAGTAACATGCGACCGCTACCCTTATGTAGCTGCCGGCACTGACCTTGATACAGTGCTGCCTTCATGGGTATATGAAGGCGGAGTGGAAGAGGAACTGGCGCGGCTCAGGGACCCGCAAACTGCTGGTCGCATCAAGTCCGAAATCGGCCTTAAAGACGACAATTACTGGAAAGGGGTTTATGTCTCCTCGACGGTAAATCCTGAAAACAGGTGGATGGAGGGAGAAAACATCTTTGATATCGCCTCGAAGATGGGACGAAGTATTATGGACGCGCTGCTGGAATTGCTCATTCATGAACGGGCGAGGACCGGTGCGATCTTTTTTTCGATGAGCGAAGATAATCTCAGGAGATTTTTGTCTCTCCCATACCTTATGATAGGCTCTGACAGTTCTGTCCGGTCTTTTTCAGGACCGACATGTTACGGCAAGCCTCATCCCAGGGGGTTCGGCAGTTTTCCGAGATTTATCGGTAAATATGTCCGGGATGAACGTCTTGTGGGACTGCCGGATGCAATAAGGAGAATGACCTCTCTCCCTGCAGCCACTTTTGGTCTTACTGACAGGGGCGTTATCAGGGAAGGGGCGTATGCCGATATCGTTATTTTCGATTATGCGCGCATTATAGATACGGCGACATTCAGGGAGCCTTTCAGCAGACCCAAGGGCATCGAGTACGTTTTTGTGAACGGGCATCTTGCAATGGATGCCGGGACTCTCACAGGGACTCTTTCAGGCAGGGTGCTTCTGTGAGGCCTCTTATAGGTATAACGGCTGATAGTGAGCAATTTGTTTTCAGGTTGAAGCGGGACTACATTTCTGCGGTTACAAGTGCTGGAGGTATTCCGCTGGTACTTGTGCCGGTTCCCGATGGTATTTCCCGTATTGCGGACGTCATAGACGGTCTCCTGATCTCCGGAGGAGACGATCTCTTGCCAGAATACTGCAATGAGGCTATCGGGGACCGGGCTGAAATGAAATTTGTTGAGAAGGAAAGGACCGATTTTGAGATCACACTGTTAGGTGAAGTAAAAAAGAGGGTAAAACCTGTTCTGGGCATATGCTATGGTATGCAGCTTATTAATGTTGCGTTCGGGGGGACCATATACCAGGACATAAACTGTGAGAAGCGAGCGGCACTTGACCATAAGAATGGTTGTCACATCATAACAGCTGCCGGCTCCTTTATTGAATCAATCGGCCTGTTGCCTCAGAAATTCGAGATAAATTCCCACCATCATCAGGCCGTAAAGTTGTTGGGCAAAGGACTCGAGATTTTTGCGGAAGCGGACGACGGCATAGTGGAGGGCATCTGCCATACGGATTATCCATTTCTGGTAGGTATTCAATGGCACCCTGAAAGGGGATATGATAGACTATCGTTAAATATCTTTGCGAAGTTTATGGAAAAGGCGACGGAAAGTGAGAACTAACAGGTTCTACTTCATTGTAATGCTTGCCATCGTTGCGGGGCTTGGATACCTGACGTTCGAAATAATACGCCCGTTCATTGCGCCTCTGACATGGGGGATAGTAATGTCCATAGTTTTCTATCCTTTATACAGCTTTATAAGTAAGTACGTGAAATGGAAGGGACTGGCTTCTCTAATTGTCCTTTTTGTCATTGTGGGAATTCTTATCGGGCCTTTTTCATATTTTTCCTATTTGCTGGTAAACGAGGTGCACGATGTTACGAGACGCATGGGTACAGGAAATATGCAGTCGCTGCAGGACATCTTACAACATCCGACAGTTAGATATCTGGTGGCCAAGGCATTGGAAGTCTTTAATCTTCCCTTTTCCGAAGCTGATATAGAACAAAGCCTTGTTAATAGCGTATCAGGCATGGCAAAGGAATTGCTTGGCAAGATCCCTATCGGCCTCGGCAGCGTTTTCACTTTTTTTATAGATTTCATTCTTATGGCATTTGCCACTTTTTTTATGCTCAGGGACGGCGCTGCATTTCTCGAAAGGAGCAGGGATTATATGCCTTTTTCGGAGAAACAAAAAGAAAGGCTTGTCAGGCAGGTCAGGGACATTGTGATCTCGACTGTTTACGGCGGAGTGGTTGTCGCGATTGTGCAGGGCATAATAGGCGGTATCGCCTATGCCGGCCTGGGGATCAGGTCGCCGGTATTATGGGGGATTAGCACTGCCATTGCATCATTTATTCCTATGCTGGGTACGTTTACGATATGGGGCGTCATAGCGTTATATCTGTTTATACAGGTGTCTGTTTTCAAGGGCATCATAATGACGCTGATCGGAATCTTTGCAATGACAGTTCTGGACAGTGTACTGAGGCCTGTCCTGATCGGCAACAGAACGAGCATGCCCGCTGTCTTTATCTTTTTCAGTGTCCTGGGTGGTATCGGGCTTTTTGGCGTGGTTGGACTTGTCATGGGACCGCTGGCAGTGGCGCTTTTTCTTTCGGTACTGGAAATTTTCAGAAATTTCGAAGGGAGTCCGGGTGCGTGACTCCGAAAAAAAGCCCTAGTCAGGAGATTTCCAGGCTTGCTTTGTGGTTTGTTTTATTTTCTATAATAACGTTTCTGTCCGGATGCACTTCGTCAAACCGCATCAGCGGCTTTTTCTATTACCGCCTGAATTCCACTCCCTCAACTGTAGATCCCGCTTTGATCGCAGACGTGTCGGGTGCTTCGGTCGCGGCAAAACTTTTCAACGGTCTTGTCAGACTCGATGACAATCTCTCTGTAGCGCCGGATATTGCCGAGCGATGGAAAATATCAGGAGACGGGCTCAGGTATGTCTTTTTTCTCAGGCGCGATGTGCAGTTCTCCAATGGCCGGGGGGTGAGGGCGCGGGACTTCAAGGCTTCATTTGAGAGAGTGCTGAATTCCGGGACAAGGTCCCCTAACGTTTGGGTCTTTGACAAGGTTGAGGGAGCGCAGGCTTATCGTGAAGGGCGGGCCGGAGATGTTGCGGGATTCCGGGTCATTGATGATTATACGTTCGAGATAAAACTGAAAAGGCCCTTTTCTCCATTTCTCAGCATGCTGACTACAACGCCTGCTTATGTCGTGGCCGTTGATGGGTCACTTTGTCTGGGGACGGGACCCTTTAACCTTGCATCATGGATGCCCGGCAGGGAACTGGTGCTGGAGAGAAAGGACCATTACTTTGACGGCAGAGCGAAAGTCAGGGGCATTGTTTACAGAATAATACCCGAGGATTTGACTGCGATCACCGAGTTCGAAGTCGGCAATCTGGATGTTATCTCGCTTCCTGCCACTGCGTATTCCAGGTTCAGGAACGATAAAAAATGGAGCAGCCTGATCATTTCAATGAGAGGACTCAATACCTATTACCTTGGCATGAACACATCGAAACCTCCTTTTGATGATCCTCAAATAAGGAAGGCTGTTGCTTCAGCCGTTGACACAAAAAAAATCCTGCGGACGTTTTATGAGAACAGGGGGAGACCGGCTGCAGGGCCTGTTCCCGATCTTCTGAGGTCATGGAAACTCGATAACGTGCGTGATAACGGCGGGTATGATCCGCAAAAGGCAAGAGAGATCATAAAAAACTCAGGTGTATCCGGAATGCGCGTGCACCTTTATATAACAGCGGACCAGGATGTGGTGGATCTCGCTGAAATTATTCAGTCGTATCTTTCCGATGCAGGGATTGAAGTGGTGCTCAGGCAGCTTGAGTGGAGCGCCTTTAAGGAGGCAGTAAACAGGGGTGAGCCGGAACTGTTCTGGCTTAGCTGGTGGGCTGATTACCCGGACCCCGAGAATTTTCTCTTTCCCCTGTTCCATTCCTCCAACAGCGGTCCTGCTGGAAACAGGACGCGGTACTGCAACAAAACCGTAGATGCGCTGATCGAGCAGGGACAATTTTCTATCAACAAAAACGACAGGAAAACATTTTACAAACAGGCGGAGGAATTGATAATAAAAGATGCTCCTGCTGTCTTTTTCTGGCACAGAACGGATTTCATGGTAAAACAGCCGTGGGTGAAGGGATATAAGGTTTTCCCTATATACACTATGGACAAAGGAATGGAAATCGAGGGGAGGGATTCGCTATGAAAAACAAATTGAAAGTCGGCGGTTTCGAGTTGTTCTGGCTGGATGGAGGACTCTGCCGGTTTGACGGCGGGACAATATTCGGCCCTGTACCCAAGGTCCTCTGGGAAAAGAAAGTTCCCAGCGATCAGGACAATTATGTCCCTCTCTCGGCGAGGCCTATTCTCGTCAAGACGCCGGATGCGCTGGTAGTAATCGAATCGGGACTGGGAAACAAACTTACGGATAAGCAAAAAAAAGTTTTCAGGATACGTGAGGAATGGCGCATCCCCGAGGATTTAAATACGCTCGGAATAGACAGGGGGGACGTGGATTTTGTGATATTGACACATTATGACTGGGACCATTCCGCCGGTGTGGTCATGCATGACGGTGGAGAATTGGCCCTCACTTTCCCCAACGCAAGGCATATACTGCAAAAGACAGAATGGGAAGATGTTATCAATCCCAACATCAGGGCGGCAAATACGTACTGGCCTGTAAACATTGAAACTCTGCAAAAGAGCGGGAAGCTGGAACTTGTCGATGGTGAAGCTGAAATAGCAAACGGAATAAGTGTATCGCTGACAGGAGGCCACACCAGGGGACATCAGATTATTGTCATGAGATCGGGCAAAGAAGAGGCCATGCATCTTGGAGACCTCCTTGCCACACATGTCCATTTCAATCCGCTCTGGCTTATCGGTTATGACAATTTTCCTCTGGATTCGATCACGATGAAGACCCGGTATGAAAAAATAGGCGTAAGCGTGGGAGCATGGTTCACGTTCTATCATGACCCCGCTTATCTGGCGTGCAAGTTCGATGAAAAAGGGAATACTGTGGATAGCCTGAAGCCGGTATGACCAGTTATATTATTAAGAGACTTGTTCTATTGATCCCGCTTTTGCTGGGTATCACACTGGTTTCATTTGTTCTTCTGAAGTCCCTGCCCGGCGATATAGCGTTGAGCCTTGTGGGAGAGCGTGCCAGTCAGGAAACCATAGACAGCATCAGAAAGGAGATCGGCGCTGATAAGGATGCGCTGCACCAGTATGCCGGGTATCTCAAGATGCTTGCACGTGGAGACCTCGGAAGGTCCTACTACACCGGCAGAGATGTGTTGTCTGATATCGCCCGGAAATTCCCCAATACCATGAAACTGGCCTTTGCTGCGATGGCGATATCGGTCCCCCTTGGTATTATGGCTGGTTTTGCAGCGGCATACAGGAAAGGCGGGCCAGTCGGAAAAATGATTGATGCGCTGTCACTTGCAGGTCTCAGTGTCCCTGTTTTCTGGAGCGCTATCATGATTATGGTTGTGTTCAGTCTCCGGCTGAAGATGTTTCCCCCTTCAGGCACCGGGAACATCCGCTTTCTAGTGCTCCCTGCATGCGCGCTATCGATACCGGCAGCAGCGACATTGGTGAGAGTGACAAGGACCGTTGTTGCAGAAGTGCTCGCCATGCCTTTTATCAGGACAGCCACGGCCAAAGGATTGCCGCCGGCCAGGATAAAAATGCAGCATGTCCTGAGGAATGCAATAATTCCCATCATAACGATAATCGGACTCGATTTCGGAAGCTATCTCAATGGCGCCGTGGTTACTGAAACTATATTCGGGTGGGACGGCATAGGCAGATTCACCATGGAAGGGATTATGAAGAGGGACTATCCTGTGATAATGGGATGCATTATTGCCGGCACGGTGGTTTTTGTCATGGTCAATCTCCTGGTGGATGTGCTATATCATTACCTTGATCCGAGGATACGCCTTCATGCAAACGATAAGTAAGTGGACAATGCTTCCGTTGCTGTTTGTTGTCGCACTTTTTATAATATCGGTATTCTTTCCGCTGCTGCCCTTTCAGGATCCTGACAGGATAGATCTTGATTCTATAAGCAAATCACCGTGTATGGAGCACCCCTTTGGGACAGACAGCAAAGGCAGGGATATTTTTGCACGGGTCATCTCCGGCGGCAAGATATCCATCGGCGTTGCTATTACCGGTGCTCTTATTTCAGCTGTTATCGGGTTTGCGGCAGGCCTGGCTGCGGGTTATTTCGGCGGCACTTTTGACACTGTGGTCATGTCGATAGTGGATCTTGTCCTCTCTTTTCCGTCGCTCCTTCTAGCCGTAGCGATATCGGTCGTCCTGCCCCCGGGAATTTACACGGTCACAATCGCTTTGGCAGCAGTTGGCTGGACCTCCTTTGCGCGGCTGATAAGGGGACGGATAATGACACTGAAAGATATGGCATTTGTAGATGCCGCCCGGGCCGTGGGATGCAGCGATACGAGAATTCTGTTTTTGCACCTCGCGCCGCATTGTGTTCCGCTCGCATTCGTGTTAATGGGCATAAAGCTCGGAGGCTTTCTGATTACGGAGGCCACGCTGAGTTTTCTGGGCCTTGGCGCCCAGCCGCCGACAGCAACCTGGGGGTCGATGATCAGCGCAAACAGGACTTACGTTCTCAATGCGCCATGGATGGTATTGTATCCGGGGATTGCACTTTCATTAACGGCTTTATGCTTTAATCTGCTTGGAGAGACTTTGAAAAAACGTTACAGTGTTGAGCCTTGAGTCTGCGACTATCTTTCCCTGAGCTTTTCTTCTTCTTCCTGCTCTGTTTTGCATTCGATGCACATGGTTGTTACAGGCCTTGCCTCAAGCCGCTTGATATTGATCTCCTCCCCGCATACATCACAAATGCCATATGTACCGTTATCTATCTTTTCTATCGCTTCGTCTATTTTCTTCAGGAGTTTCCTTTCCCTGCCTTTGAGTTTGAGCATAAAGTTCCTGTCAATTTCAGCCGATGCCTGATCGCCCAATTCAGGGAATAAGGTCTCGTCAGGCAATGCATTAAGTGCAATGCCTGCGCCTGAAATAAGCTCTTCACGCTGCCGGTTAAGCTTCTTCCGTATTTCCTGAAGCTTCTTTTCACGGAGAGAGATATCTTTGGGTGTTTTTACCTTGTCTTTCATGCTGTATCCTCTTGATCTAAAGATTATAGACTTTAAAAATATCTTATAAGAATACCAGAAAAATCGACATGCAGTCAAACGTCCGGACTGGTCACTGGTACTTGCCGCAGATCAAAAACCGCTTGACAACCTGTGCGAATCATATCAGCTTTATATAATAAACGTTGCCGTTGCCGGTTTTTTAATAAGCAATCATTTGAAAATACTTGACAATTAGGCGATATAGTAATATAAAATTAATAAGTCTGGTCCTTATCATGGTGAGGACAACGTCCGTTTCGGTACTGAACTGAGAAATGTGAGGAAAGAAAATGACAAAAGCTGATATTGTAAATTTTGTGTTTGACAAGGTTGGACTTCCCAGAAACGAGGCGCAGAATATAGTCGAAACAGTTTTCGATTCCATCAAGCAGACGCTGATAGCAGGGGAATCCATCAAGATTTCGGGATTCGGCACTTTTAACGTTCGCAAGAAGAACTCGCGCATAGGGAGAAACCCTAAGACAAAGGAAGAGGTGGAGATAACCCCGCGCAAGGTCGTGACTTTCAAATCGAGTGACCAGCTTAAAGAAGCCGTTGAAAAACAACGGCCGGGGGCTTAGGCAGGAACGTTGCTGAAAAAAGAGCACGGTGAGCTGATAATGCAAGATGCGTATGAGCAGCCCCATTTGCTCAGGCTTTTTCCGGAGAAACTCTTTTATAAAATTGGAGAGGTCAGCAGGCTTGTGGGAGTTGAATCGTATGTTCTCAGGTACTGGGAGACAGAGTTTCCTTTTCTTAGTCCAAGGAAGAGCAAGTCAGGGCAAAGGATATATGCAAAGAATGATGTCGATCTTCTGAAGAAGATTAAATATCTTTTGTATGAAGAAAAGTATACCATTGACGGTGTAAGGCGCAAGCTCGGAAGTTATACAGGACAGCCGGACAAGGAAGTTTGCCAGGCAGATGCTGAAGCCGATACCGGAACTGCTGCAAGTGCCGAAAACATTCTCACCATGGTAAAATTGAGACTAAAAGAAATACTTAATGATCATTTCGGGGCTTAGCGCGGCCTTATCCTTTTATCCCTTTTCTATCACGTTGAAAAGTTTGGCATTGACGGCAAGTCTAAAAATCTTTTAGAATTTAAGCTTCGGGGCGTAGCGCAGCCTGGATAGCGCACTCGCTTGGGGTGCGAGAGGTCGGCCGTTCGAATCGGCTCGCCCCGATGTTTTTTCCTTTATTTTTCAATAGTTACTGAAGGCTGTTTTTACCCGCTCCACCTTCACTCCACCCTCTCGTCAAAAGAAAGCCCACGCCAAGGTGCTTTCATTCTGTTATAATTTCTTCATAAAGGAGGTGGAAAGATGAACTCATATAAGTTTTCAGTGATAGTCGAAAAAGGCAAAGATGGCTATTTTGCCTTCTGCCCCGAACTTCAGGGTTGCTACACGCAGGGCGATACTTACGAAGACGTCCTGGAAAATATCAGAGATGTTATTCACCTTCATATAGAAGACAGAATTGAAAGCGGTGAAGAAATTCCGCAGGCAGATTCAGTAAGCCTCACCTTGATGGAAATAGCAGTATGAGTGAAAAACTGCCGAGAGTGACTGCCGTCGTAGTGATTACGGCTTTGGAAAGGGCAGGCTTTTATCTTTCGCGCCAGAGTGGCAGCCATAAAATATATAAAAATAAAGAAGGCAGGCGGGCAACTGTTCCTTATCATTCCGGGAAAGTGCTCCATCCAAAAGTTTTGGCGAGCATTCTCAGAGATGCTGATTTGACAGTGGAAAAATTCAAGGAACTTTTGTAATTACTCTTCATGGGAATGATGTTATGGGCTGCCTGCTTATCCCGCCGGATTCTTTCTTTCAATGATGTAGTGTTTTTCAACTGTGGCAGGATTATCGCCGAGTTGACGCCCGATTTCCCGTAGGGCTTTTTTCTTTGCTTCCGCCATCATTCTGGTTGCTTTGGAATGTCTTGATGCCTGCTGTAATGTAATATGACGCTGGCCCGCATCTCTACAGGCTTTTGTCCATACCTTATACCACCTTGACGCAGGAGGCAGAAAAGGGGTCAGGTCTTGAAAAATAAGTTCTTATGCGATATGATATTGCATTGTGGCAAGACCGTTAAGAATAGAGTACCCCGGCGCAGTTTACCACGTCACAGCGCGCGGCAATGCGAGGAAACACATATTTAAGGCACAGGGGGACAGGGAGACATTGCTTGCAGTGCTTTCCTCGACAGTTAAGCGCTATAACTGGCTATGCCACGCATACTGCCTTATGGACAACCATTATCATTTGCTCATAGAGACGCCCGATAGCAACCTGTCAAAAGGCATGCGTCAATTGAACGGAGTTTATACGCAGGCATTCAACCGCCGACACAACCAGTGTGGGCATATATTTCAGGGCAGATACAAAGCAATAGTAGTGGACAAAGAGAGCCATCTTGCTGAGCTTTGCCGGTATGTTGTGTTAAACCCTGTCAGAGCAAAAATAGTGTCCAGGCCGGGTGACTGGCAATGGAGCAGTTATAACATAACAGCGGGTCTAAAAAAAGCACCTGATTTTCTGAGTGTTGATTGGTTGCTTGGATTTTTCGGAAGTGACAGAGTGAAGGCTTCAGAAAGGTTTCAAAATTTTGTATTGTCCGGGATAGGGTCCGAGAGCCCGTGGCAAAGGCTAAAGGGCCAGGTACTGCTTGGTGATGAAGGATTTGTTGAAAACCTAAAGGACGCATTGTCTTCAAAGACGATTATTAAGGAGATACCAAGAATTCAACGACATGTGCATAGGCCGCTGTTGCAGGAGCTTTTAAAAGAAAAAGAAATTATCGACAAGCAGAAACGCAACCAGGCGATGCGGGATGCGCATATACAGCATGGCTATTTGCTAAAAGAGATTGCTGACGCTCTGGGCATTCACTATACCACTGTGAGCAAAGTAATTAATGGGAGAGAATGAGAGCGAGAAATAGAACTAACTTTTCAAGACCTGACCCCTCGCAGCAAACCTTTACCGTTCCACTGCTCCCCAAACCCCTATGACTGCGGATATTTGTGATATTTTTAATCTTTGGTAAAAGTGATGAGGACCTCGTCACTTTCTACAGCTTTGCCGACAGTTGCAGTTACTTTTTCTACGACCCCGTCGCAGGGGGATGAAACACCACATTCCATCTTCATGGATTCGATGACCACCAGGTCCTGGCCTTGGTAGACACGATCGCCTTTCTTGACCAGGATACTGACTACCATACCGGGAAGGGGTGAGAGAAGCACATTTTCGTTAGCATCTTTTTTCTCCTTTGGCATGTACTTGGCCAGTTCCCACTCCCTGGGAGAGTATATTTCAAAAATATGGGAGTTGCCGCAATAAGCGGTCCATATGAAATTCTGCCGGGACTGAAGGATGAAGTATTGATCCAGGCCGTTTATCGACAGTTTCAATCTTCGCCTGTAGAATTCAAAAAATGGCGTAACGACAGTATATTCAGTGCCGTTTACCTTGAAACTCCAGTCTGAGGATGTGAGCTGTCCATGTAATTCAATTTCAAAGATATCTTTATTGCCTTTGACGATATAACGGTGCCACTGATCCGGCTTGTGAGACAGCCCAACTTTTGAAGCCATGGGTTTTAACGATTTGCGGACCAGATTCATGCGGTTATGATAAACGATGGTCGAGGCAATGACCATGGCTTCAAGCTGCTCCAGCGGCGGGTCGATTTTGGCCTTTCCGTCCTCAAAGTGTTCATCAATGAATCCGGTCGAAAGCTCGCCTTTGATAAAGGCAGGGTGGTTGAGAATGGAGTTTGCAAAATTCAAATTGGTAGTCACACCCTCTACGTGGTATCGATTCAGGGCATTGATCAGGGTGGTTCGGGCGATTTCCCGTGTCTCACCCCAGCTAATCACCTTGGAGAGAAGCGAATCATAATACACGCTTATGAAACTGCCGGCCTCAACACCGCTGTCAAGCCTGATATTACTGCCCCTGAGATTTGAGTAACGGGTAAGCAGTCCGGTAGACGGCAGAAAATTGCGAGCAGAATCCTCAGCGCAGATCCTGGCCTCTATGGACCAGCCCTTGATCGAGACATCCTCTTGCGAAATCGGCAGGCGTTCGCCTGCCGCAACCCTGAGCTGCAGTTCTACGAGGTCAAGGGAAGTAACCATCTCGGTAACCGGATGCTCCACCTGAAGCCGAGTATTCATTTCCATGAAGAAAAAGTTTCTATGACTATCCATGATGAATTCAACGGTTCCTGCATTGGAATAACCTGCCTCCCGGGCCAGGGCACAGGCCATTTCGCCCATACGGGACCTGAGTTCCGCATCAACCGCCAGGGAGGGCGACTCTTCGATCACCTTCTGATAGCGCCGCTGGATTGAGCATTCCCGCTCTCCGAGAGAGACGACGTTTCCATACTGGTCGGCAATGATCTGGATCTCAATATGGCGGGGATTGCTGACAAACCTTTCCAGAAAGATCCTGTTGTCGCCGAATGCCTTGCGGGTCTCTTCCTGTGCCGACTGAAGGGCGGATTCAAGTTCATGAGGCGAGGCAACCATGCGCATACCCCGGCCGCCGCCTCCGGCAGCAGGCTTGAGCAGAATGGGATAGCCGATTATTGCAGCAAGCGCCCTGATTTCTTCAAGGTCAACAATAGGCAGGTTGTGACCAATCACCACAGGCACACCTGCTTTCATCGCGATATTCTTTGCCGAAATCTTATCTCCAAGGGAAGCGATCACCTCCGATGAAGGCCCGATAAAAGTTAACCCCGCCTTGACCACGGCTGCAGCAAATTTTGAATTCTCCGAAAGAAACCCATAACCCGGATGAATAGCCTGGCAACCTTGCTCCACCGCAGCCTTGATTATTTTCTCATACGCGAGATATGAGGAAGGAGAGGGCGAAGGCCCGATATGAACAGCCTCGTCAGCCTCACGGACATGGAGTGAACGCGCATCAATATCCGAGTAGACTGCAACCGTCTTGATATTCAGCTTCCTGCAGGTCCCGATTATACGGATCGCAATCTCACCCCGGTTGGCTATAAGGATTTTTTCAAACATAGTGTCTCCTAAAATGAAATATCCCTATTCTGTTCAGAAAGTATCGCAACACTTGACTCACAAGGGAATATTCCCGTGTCTTCTCTGCGGACGAATTGTCCGTTTATTTTCCAGAAACTGGAGGCTTCGGATCAGGCGGTGCCTTGTATCACGCGGATTGATGACATCGTCGATGAACCCTCTTTTGGCAGCCAAGAACGGATTGGCATACGTCTGCCTGTATTCCTCAGTTTTCCGGACGAGCATCTCCTCCGGGTTGCCTGCCTCTTCAATCTCCTTGCGGTAAATAATCTGTGCTGCGCCTTTGGGGCCGAGCACGGCGATTTCCGCGGCAGGCCAGGCCAAGTTCATATCGGAGCCGATGTGCTTGGAATTCATGACCACGTATGCTCCGCCGTATGCTTTCCGGATTATGACCGTTATCCGCGGCACCGTCGCTTCTGCAAAAGCATACAGCAGTTTTGCCCCGTGCCGGATGATTCCGCCATGCTCCTGCTCCGGTCCGGGCATGAACCCGGGGACGTCCTCCAGGCAGACGAGCGGGATATTGAAGGCATCACAGAAACGGACAAAGCGGGCGGCTTTTTCCGAAGACTGGACATCAAGGACTCCGGCAAGCACCGCAGGCTGGTTGGCGATAAGACCGATGGTCTGTCCGCCGAGACGACCGAAGCCCACAATAATATTCCTGGCAAAATGCGAGTGAATCTCGAGAAATTCCGCTCCGTCCAGAATACTGGAGATGAGAATCTTCATGTCATATGTCTGGTTTGGGTTGGCAGGAACCAGATAATCCAGGGCCGGGTCCGTTCGTTCAGCCGGGTCACTCAGATCAAGAATCGGCGCCTGCTGTCGATTGTTTGAGGGCAGATAACTGATCAACTTCCTCACCTCCCGCAGGCAGAGAATATCATTGGGAAAAGCGAAATGGGCCACACCGCTTTTTTTGCTGTGCACCATTGCCCCGCCCAGTTCTTCTGAGGTGATATCCTGGTGCGTAACGGTCTTGACCACATTGGGTCCCGTCACAAACATGTATGAGGTATTTTCAACCATGAAGGTAAAATCTGTTATGGCCGGGCTGTAGACAGCCCCGCCGGCGCAGGGGCCCATTATGCATGATATCTGCGGCACCACCCCGCTTGCCTGGACATTGCGGTAGAAAATCTCTCCATACGCTGCCAGCGATTCAACCCCTTCCTGGATACGCGCTCCGCCGGAATCGTTCAGGCCGATGATGGGCGCGCCGACCCGCACGGCATGGTCCATTACCTTGCAGATCTTCTGGGCATGGGCCTCACCGAGCGCCCCGCCCATGATGGTGAAATCCTGGCTGAATATGAAGACCTCTCTGCCGTCAATGGTGCCGTGCCCGGTAATCACCCCGTCTCCCGGAAACTCTCTGATCCCGGTATTCTGGCCGGCTCTGCCGGTCATCAGCAGATCAAATTCTTCAAATGAACCCTCATCAAGGAGCAATTCGATGCGCTCCCGTGCAGTGAGTTTCCCCCTGCGGTGCTGGGACTCGATTCTCTCGGCTCCTCCACCGAGAAAGGCTTCCTCTTTCATGGATTCAAGTTTCGTCAGATTATCCTGTTTTGGCCGCTGCACGATCACACCCCCTCGGAAATGTCCTGTTTACAAAACTCGGTGAGCACACCGGACATTCTCCTGTGAGCCTCTGCTCACTTCATGTTTATTTTTCCCAAGGTTTCAAGGCCGCTGCCTGCCTTCCAGCAATCCTGCCAAATATCATACACTCAGCTATATTGCCTGCTCCCTGATAGATCAATCCCCACATGGAGCCAAGCTCTCCCGAACTGTATAGTCGTGGGATAGCCTGCCCGAAAGGATCGACAATCTGCGCATTCGTATTTCGCCTCGGTCCACCCTGTGTATTGAGTAAGCAGGGGTAAAGCTGAACTGCGTAGAAAGGCGCCTTGTCAATAGGCGCTGACCAGAGAGGGGTCTGCAAATCATTGTATGCCGGATTAGATTCCGGCATGGAACGCATCTGGCGTCCATATACGGTATCACCCTTGCCTGACTTAATGTCTTCATTCCACTTTGACAAAGTTGCATCGAGGTTCGCAGGATCAATGCCGATCTTTCCTGCGAGTTCAACAGGTGTCCCGGCCTTGACGATCCAGCCCTTGTCGATCTCAGCACTGTTGTCTTTACTCCACTTATAAAACTTCTGTGCTGTATACCCAACACCGGCCCAAGCACTAACAGGACCTTTAAGGCGATTGGTCTCATCAAAGATCAGATAGCATGGGATCCTCGGATATTCAAGGGAATGATCGTCAAAATAGTCCACTGCAAGGAGCCCTGCATGCAATTCTATTGATCTTTCATTGACAAAGCGTTTGCCGTGTTTGTCGACATATATGAAACCGGGAGTGCCTATTACCAGTGGGAATGCACCTTCATAATCAGGAACCTTTATGCCTAGCGGACATGAAGCCCCGTTCATGTGCCACAATCCGGCCCCTACAGCCGAAGCCATACGGACGCCGTCGCCTGTGTTGCCCGGGTTGCCGAGGGCATAAATCGGGTAGCCCTTAAGGAAGTTCTGGAGCGCTTTCTCGTCATATTCGTACCCGCCGGTGGTCAGGATAACAGCTTTTCTGGCGAGGACATTAAATTCTTTTCCATTGGACTCTGCTACGACACCAATGATCTCCCCGTCGCAGTTCTGAACCAGTCTTTTTGCCGGTGTATTTAACATAACTGGAATTTTCCTTTTTTGCTCCACTGCATACATGAAGATGTCCCAGAGGTTCTTGGCGCTGCCGGTAGGACCCTTACCAGTGCCCTTCGCGCCGTATTTGACTATGGATTTTGCGCCAGGCACGTTCGGGTATCCGGCATGTCCATATGCCATTACTTCAGTGCCTTCCTTAAGGCCCTTAAGCCAGTCGACGTTCTTTATCGATTCTTCTGCATACACCCTGACCAGATCCTCGTCCATTTCGGACCTGGAAAGCTGAAAGAGCCCTTTAATATATGTGATAGCCTCGTTCACATCTGTGGGGCAGATAAACCCACCTGTGGAAACGCGCGTGTTTCCGCCGCTCTCCGGCATTTTCTCGATTATAAGCACACTCGCCTTGTTGTCGTAGGCGGTTATGGCTGCTGAAGCGCCGGCAGCGCCATATCCAACACAGACAACGTCAACCTCTTTGTGCCATTTATTTGGTATTGTCATTTTCCAGCTGCATTCCCCAAGTGTAGCATTCTATCCTCGTTTTTTTAGCATATCTGATGGAACATAATCAACCTTATGCGTTTCCTTTTTTCCGGGGGTCTTTTTTTAAGCATCTATAAGGCTGAAGGACAACGCTCGGCTGCAGGCCTGCCCTATGCGTGCTGTTCCGTATTTATCTGAAAGCCGCATAAGCTTCTGCGCCTGCCTCAGTTTTCTCCATGGGAAGTCCCCGGAAAGCAGTTGCTCCATGCCGATGTAGTAATCGCAGTTTCTCATGGCGTAGGCTGTTTTGTGTTTCGGATAATCTTCGTGCAATGGAAATACTCAGAGTTTTTTTGCTACAATTCTATTTTATACGGTTCGTTGCAAGGGGGCGGTGAATATCGGATGAAGGCACAGGCGCATCTTTATGTATCGGGAAGAGTGCAGGGTGTGAGCTGCCGGTGGTTTGTCTTTGATGTCGCGCACACATTGAATCTGTCCGGATGGGTAAGGAACCTCCACGACACCAGGGTTGAGTCTGTTTTTGAGGGAAACCATGAAGTAATTGAAAAGGCCATGCTGAAATGCAGGCAGGGACCGCCTGCCGCAAGGGTTGCCGATATAGACTTGACGAGGGAAAATGGAATTGAGAGTCTCGCGGATTTCGAGATAAGGCACTGACAATAGCTCTATGATTGAAGCCCTGAGAGATAAGGTGATTGCCGGGGGTACTATTACTCCTTCAGAAGCCCTCTGGATCACTGGGCTTAGTAATGCTGATATTATCGGTCTTTTTGCTGCTGCAAGCACTATACGGCAGCGCTTCAGGGGCGACATCATCGATTTGTGCGCTATCGTCAATGCTAAATCAGGCGCGTGTTCCGAGGACTGCTCGTATTGCGCCCAGTCATCGAAGGTCAGCACAGGTGTCGCGGTTTATCCCCTATTGGAGGAAAGCAAGATCATCGAAAAGGCGCTGGAGGCAAAGAACGCCGGGGTAAGGAGGTTCTGCATTGTCACGAGCGGCAGAAAGGTCAGCAATGACAAACTAAGCAAAATGGGCAGTATGGTCCGGGAAGTAAAGCGCACCGGCCTCTTGCCGTGTGCAACTCTGGGGCTTCTTAATAAAGAGGAACTAACGTATCTCAGGGAATGCGGCCTTGTGCGGTATCATCATAATCTTGAAACATCGGAAAGTTTTTTCCCCGAAATTTGCAGCACCCATACATACCATGACAAGCTGAAAACTATCGAGGCGGCGCTGTCCGCAGGACTTTCCGTATGCTCAGGAGGCATTTTCGGCATTGGAGAGACATGGCAGGACAGAGTGGACATGGCATTCGCTCTAAGGGCGCTTGATGTCGACTCTGTGCCTATCAATTTTCTTATACCCGTCAAAGGTACTCCGCTGGGTGAGCATGCGGAACTTCCTCCGCTGGAGGCTCTGAAAATTATCAGCCTTTACCGTTTCATTCTGCCCGGCAAACAGATACGTGTATGCGGCGGCAGGGTGCAGGCACTCGATGAGTTCAACTGTATGGTATTTATGGCAGGCGCCGATGCTGTCCTTACAGGAAATTATCTGACCACGACAGGAAGGACTTTTGGCGATGATCTGGAGCTGATCAGGCAGAACGGGCTGAAGCCCTCCGGCCCGTAGCTGCGCCGGTCCGACACGTTGTGGGTCAGCATTCACGGCCACAGGAAGCAGGAGATTGATGATGCGATCAGGGCGCAGCATTACGGTTTCCTCTTTGGGTGTCAGCGTGCGCAGCACTCTCTGTATTTGTTCTGAAGTCTCTATATGCTCGGCGTCTGAATAAGGCGACGGGCTTGTTTTATCACTCTGGATGAGTATTTCCGATTTCTCCAGCCAGCACTTTTTCGATTTGCATAAGTTCCATTTCTCGTGCTATCTTACTGATCAGAAAATACGATAGCTTCTATATGGTGATTATCCATCCACTCCTGAGTAAAGTATATTATAATGCAATTAATTGCATGCAAAACATGTGATAATATGCAGTATATTGCATACACAACAGTTCAAATATTGAAGACTCTGATAAGGGAATTCATTGTACCGATCAATGAGGACGTTATGTTTACTGATTTTCAAGGTCTATTATTGCTAAATATTGGAAGATGGTACAATTCTTGATAGTAAAGTGCATGAGATTCTGCGTTTTTTGTTTTGAAGCCGGCCTAAATTCGGGACAACAGTGGGCACCTTAAACGAATGACAGCCCATAAAAAGACCCTTAGTTATATTTCTTTCAAGGAGAGACTATGAAGACCGATGACCAACTGGAACATCTGAGAAAACTCAGGGAAGAAGCCCTTTTGGGCGGTGGTCGAAAAAGAATCGATAAACAGCATGAAAAAGGCCTTTTGACCGCCAGGGAGCGTATTGATCTGCTTTTAGACAAGGGCTCTTTCGAGGAATTCGATATGTTCAAGACCCATAGATGCAGGGATTTCGGCATGGATAAGCAGGTCTTCCTGGGAGACGGTGTAGTAACCGGGCATGGCACTATCGATGGCCGTATTGTCTATGTTTTTGCCCAGGATTTTACCGTGCTCGGTGGCTCCCTGTCAGAAACCTATGCGGAAAAAATCTGTAAGATAATGGATCTTGCCATGAAAAACGGCGCTCCGGTGGTCGGATTGAATGATTCCGGAGGGGCGCGTATTCAGGAAGGAATTGAGAGTCTCGCCGGCTATTCGGAGATATTCCAACGCAATGTCATGGCCTCGGGGGTAGTGCCCCAGATCTCGGCGATTTTTGGTCCCTGTGCCGGTGGAGCCGTATATTCGCCGGCCCTCACCGATTTTGTCATCATGGTCCAGAAGAAATCGTATATGTTTCTCACCGGCCCGAAAGTCGTCAAGTCACTGACTCATGAAGATGTCAGCGAAGAAACTTTAGGCGGGGCAGCGATGCATGCCAGTCGCAGCGGAGTTGTTGATCATCCTGCCGGGTCAGAAGCCGATGCAATCGCCTATGTTCGCCGACTGCTTTCGTTTCTGCCCCAGAATAATATGGAAAATCCTCCCCTTGTGCCCTGCACCGATCCGCCTGATCGGGAGATTGCCGCACTCAACCAGATTATTCCTGAAAATCGCAATGCTGCCTACGATATGAAAGATATTATCCTTCAAACAGTAGATAACAATGATTTTTTTGAGGTTAAGGAAAACTTCGCACCGAATCTCTTAGTCGGGTTTGCCAGGTATAACGGGATGAGTGTCGGTATAGTTGCCAACCAGCCGGCCTATCTCTCCGGTGTCCTCGATATCGACTCCTCAATAAAGGGTGCTCGTTTTGTCAGGTTCTGCGATTGTTTCAATATTCCGGTTGTTACCTTTGTCGACGTTCCCGGCTTCTTGCCGGGAACCGCTCAGGAGTTTGGCGGAGTGATACGTAACGGTGCTAAAATTCTCTATGCCTTTGCCGAGGCGACTATTCCCAAGGTAACGGTGATTACAAGAAAAGCGTATGGCGGAGCCTATTGCGTCATGTCCTCCAAACATTTACGCGGGGATTTTAACTATGCCTGGCCCACCGCTGAAATTGCAGTGATGGGGGCAAGAGGTGCTGCCGGAGTTTTGTATGGCAAGGAGGCCCAAAAAGCCCCGGATCCAAGCGCATTTTTGGCAGAAAAGGTGAAGGAGTACCGGGATGCTGTTGCCAATCCCTACGTAGCAGCCGAACGCGGTTACATCGATGATATTATCGAGCCGTCGAAAACCAGGGCAAGAATAATCAAGTCACTGGGGCTGCTCCAGAATAAGCGCGATACAAATCCGATGAAAAAGCACGGTAATATACCACTATAGCAGTCGCAAATACGTCTGAGTATCATAAGGAGATCCACATGACAGTGAAGATTTTTATTAAACGAAAGGTGCGGGATAATAATGCCGTTGAACTGACACTCCTCCTTAAAAAGTTGCGGGCTCTCACCCTCAGTCAACCCGGCTATATCTCAGGAGAAACCTTAAAAAGAATAGACAATAAAGATGAGTGCATGGTGATTGGTACCTGGCGTTCCCTGGAAGACTGGAACAATTGGGTAAACAATCCGCAACGTATCGAAGTTCAGTCGGAGATAGATAGACTGCTTGGCGAGGAAACAGAATACGCCATATACAGCTACTGATGGTGGTCTTGAAGACAATCACTCGGTATTATCATGCTGCCCATGGTGCTGTTTCCGGATACCGGGCTGTGTAGTTAATACAAAATATGGGGGATGTGATGGCAGGTCAAAGAAAGAAAATGGCTGCCGCCCTGGCTGCCGTGAGTCTCTATCTGCAACAGGAGGAAGCTATGGCGGCGCAAGAGCAGCAAGCGCCTCTCAAGAAACCTCAGGGTTTCGAGTTCAGCCAGTGGGGACAGAGTGGGCGGCAGGAGATGATGGCCATGCGGAAATTAATCCAGATGAGGGCGTTTACGCGCTTTTAATAGCATCAACTGTTAATGATGAAGAAGGAGGAAACACATACAATGAGCGATCAAGCAATGAACGATCAAGTGAAGATGACCCCGATGAACTATTCCGCAGACCGGCCAAAGGCAAAGAATCCTGTTAAGATTATGGATCTGTCCCTGCGTGATGGCCATCAGTCCCTTTTCGCTACCCGTGGGCGTACAGAGGATATGATTCCGGTAGCTGAACTGATGGATGAGGTCGGGTTCTGGGCGATTGAAACTTGGGGTGGAGCCACCTTCGATACCATGCACCGGTTTCTCAACGAAGATCCCTGGGAACGTTTGCGTACCTTGAAGCGCTATATTAAAAAGACCCCTTTCTCTATGCTGCTGCGGGCGCAGAACCTGGTCGGTTATCGAAATTACGCCGACGACCTGGCCTTTGCTTTTGTTGAGCGCGCGGCCGAAAACGGTATGGATATTTTCAGGACTTTCGATGCCTTAAACGATTATCGCAATTTCGAGACGGTGGTCAAACAGATAAAAAAGAGCGGCAAACATTTTCAAGGCTGCATCTGTTACACCCTCACCGAGCCGCGGCTTGGCGGAGAAGTCTACAATCTTGAATATTATACTGATAGAGCAAAATCCCTTGAGTCGATGGGGGCGGATTCCGTCTGTATCAAGGATATGGCTGGGCTGTTGGCTCCCTATGATGCCTATCCACTCATTAAGGCCCTGAAAAAAGAGGTCAAAGTACCCATTCATCTGCACAGCCATTTTACCTCAGGCATGTCGCCAATGTCGCACCTCAAGGCCATTGAAGCAGGAGTGGACATTATCGATACTTGCATGACGCCATATGCTTACCGGACTTCGCATGCTGCTGTTGAGCCTTTGGTTATGGCCCTTTTGGGGACAAATCGCGATACCGGCTTCGATATTAAAAAATTAGCTAAAATTAATGAGATACTTGAAAAAGAGGTGATGCCTAAATATAAGCACCTCCTCGATGACTCGAAGGTTTCGATTATCGATATCAATGTCTTGCTGCATCAGACTCCGGGCGGGATGTTGTCGAACCTGGTCAATCAATTACGGGAAATGGATGCCCTGGATAAAATTGATGAGGTGTACAAGGAATTGCCGCGAGTGCGCAAAGACCTGGGCCAGGTCCCCCTTGTTACCCCGACCAGCCAGATAGTCGGTGTGCAGACCGTCAACAATGTTCTGCATGACACTCCCGGCGAACGTTACAAGATGATCACCGGGCAGGTGAAGGACCTCTGCTTCGGCTTGTACGGCAAGACCGCTGTGCCTATTAATCCTGAAGTGCAAGAAAAGGCCCTGAAAGGCTACCCCCGTGGAGAAAAGCCGATCACCTGTCGTCCGGCAGAAGTTCTCGAGCCGGAACTGGCCAAGGCGAAAGCCGAGATCGGTGATTTGGCAGCAGATATAGATGACATCATCACTTATGCCCTGTTTCCAATCACCGGTAAGAAATTTCTTGAGTGGAAGTATGGCAAAGCAGAGGCTCCAGCCAGTGTGAAGCCGATCACCATTGAGGATGTTAAGAAAAAAGATGAACTTGTGAAAAAGGCCTTGACTGGCAAACTCGTTGAGGTGAAACAGGTTGACAAACCGCAGAAGTCACAGGCAGTCAGAACCTTCAACGTTTTTGTTGATGAGGAATTTTTTGCAGTCGAGGTTGATCCTGTAGGCAACACACATCTTGTGTCGGTTCCCCAACCGGTCGCCGCTGCTGCACCGGCTCCGGTCGCTGCTGCTCCTATGAAGGCCCCGGCTCCTGCACCTGCCCCGGAACCTGCGCACCAGGGAGACGGAACAGTCCTTCTTGCGCCGATGCCCGGGATGATCATCAAGTATATGGTAAAAACCGGAGATGCTGTAAAGAAAGGTGATACTATTGTTGTCCTTGAAGCTATGAAGATGGAAAACAACCTTACCGCCCCCTGTGATGGGAAGGTTCAAGGTATCAAGTTTGCCAGTGGCGACACGGTTGCAAAAGGCGCCGTTCTCTGTGTTATCGGATAAATCTGTAAGGGGCGCCGGCTCTTTTCTTTGAAGAGTCATGTGCCCCGACTTTAATCCTTGGTGTAAGTGGTTGTAAAACAGGGCCTGTTTTTGAACCTGGGTGAGGTTCTATGCTAATAAGAGAGTTGAACGGAAATACCCCGAAGTTTGGTAAGGATTGTTTTATGGCCGAGACTGCCGTCATTGTTGGTGACGTGGTGATGGGAGATCAGTGCAGTATCTGGTACAATGCAGTGATTCGGGGTGATGTTCACTTTATTCGGATGGGTAACAAAGTAAACATTCAGGATGGAGCTGTGGTGCATTGTACCTATCAGAAATCGCCTGCCACTATTGGTAATAACGTCTCCGTTGGACACAATGCCATCGTTCATGGCTGCACTATTCACGATAATGTTCTTGTGGGAATGGGGGCGATTGTTATGGATGATTGCGTGGTTGAAAGCAATTCAATCGTAGCTGCCGGTGCCGTAGTTACCGAAGGTACACGGGTAGAGGCGGGAACGATTTATGCCGGTGTGCCGGCGAGAAAGCTAAAAGATATCAGTCAAGAACTGATTTCTGGTGAAATTGAAAGAATAGCGAACAACTATATTAAATACTCCGGCTGGTACAAATAGCATTTTCTACCCTGCACCCTTCCTTTATCTCCCGTTTCGGGTATACAAAAAGGCAAGAAGGCTATCGGCGGCTGCAGTCGGCGAAGTCTTGTTTTCTTCCACGTTTCTTCTTAACGTTGGCAAGGCCTCGCGGACATGGGGGCTGGTGTAGAACCAGTGTCGTAATCCTTCATCAATAAGGAAGGCCATCCAGTCGAGGGCTTGGGTTTTTCTTTTTTCCGCCATTTCGCCGCTGACAGTCAATTTGTCGCGATGGTCCAGGATAGTCTCCCAGATTTTATCAATTCCTTTCCCTTCCACGGCGCTGCAGGTAAGAACCGGGGGACACCAATTCGGGCTGTTGGCCATGCGCATGTGCAAAGCCGTCTGATACTCCTTCTGAGCTATCTCAGCCCGCAACAGATTGTCGCCGTCGGCTTTATTGATGACAATGGCGTCAGCCACTTCAAGCACGCCCTTTTTCATTCCTTGAAGTTCGTCTCCCGCTCCGGCAATCATCAGCACCAGAAAAAAATCGACCATGGAGGCGACGGTGGTCTCCGATTGACCGACGCCAACCGTTTCGATTATCACAACATCATAGCCAGCGGCTTCGCAGACGAGCATGGTTTCCCGGGTTTTTCTGCCGACACCGCCGAGAGTTCCACCTGATGGGGACGGGCGAATAAAGGCGTTTGGGTCAACCGCCAGTCGTTCCATGCGAGTTTTGTCACCCAGAATACTGCCGCCGCTGCGGCTGCTGCTTGGGTCGATGGCAAGGACGGCAACCCGGTGTCCAAGACCTGTGAGCATCGTCCCAAACCTTTCGATATATGTACTCTTTCCCGCACCGGGAACGCCGGTTATGCCAATGCGAATGCCGCGGCCAGTATAAGGAAGGAGTCTGTCAACTATGGTTTGGGCAAGTTGTTGATGGTTCGGATGAGTGCTTTCGATAAGGGTGATGGTCCTGGCGAGTGTCAGACGATCACGATTAAGAACTCCTGTCACATAGTGCTGGGGGTCATTTAACATTGAACATGGATCCTGGTTGGTAAGCCATTGTCTTCTATTCTAATGGGCTTCTCGCAAAAAAGCCACAGAAAGAAAGGAGCGAAAACCCATGGCAGGCTTTGCGGCAAGAAAGGCCGCCAAGCCTGCCATGGGAAGTACAGATTTTATTGAAGATATTTTTCTTCCAGCAAGGCAAGAGTTTTATCGGCAGATTCGGGGATCGGTGTGCCTGGCCCAAAAATAGCCTTTACTCCGGCTTTATAGAGGAAATCATAATCCCCGGGAGGGATAATACCCCCGGCAACAACGAGAATTTCGCCACCGCCGATTTTTTTCAGTTCTTCAATCAGGGCAGGAATGAGCGACTTGTGCCCGGCCGCAAGACTTGAGGCGCCAACAAGATGGACGTCGTTTTCAATAGCCATTTTCGCCGCCTCCTCAGGGGTCTGGAACATCGGGCTGATGTCAACATCGAAGCCGAGGTCGGCATAGGCGCTGGCAACAACCTTGAAGCCGCGATCATGACCGTCCTGACCCATCTTGGTAACCAGTAGGCGTGGGCGTCGGCCCTGTTTTTCAAGGAACACATTTGTTCGTTGTTTTATCGCCGTGACAGCATTGTTGTCACCTGTGTATTCCGACGAGTAGGCGCCGGAGATACAACGGGTGGTGGCGACGAAGCGGCCAAACACCGATTCCATGGCAGTAGAAATTTCACCCACAGTGGCCCTTGCCCGAACCGCAGGTAGTGCTGCCTCCAGCAAGTTGCCGCCGTTTTTCGCGGCGTTGGTCAGATCTGCCAGTGCCCTTTCGACTGCCACGTTGTCGCGGCTGGCCTTGATTTCTTTGATGCGGGCAATCTGTTCATCGCGAACGGTAGCTGGTACTTCCCGGACTTCGAAATCAATTTTCTCGTTGGCAAGCTTGTATTTGTTGACTCCGACTATCACATCAAGGCCTTGATCGATTCGGGCCTGTTTTCTTGCCGCCGATTCCTCGATACGCATTTTTGGCATACCGCTTTCGATGGCCTTGGCCATTCCACCCAGTTCATTGATTTCATCGATTATTTTTTGAGATTCATTGATGATGCTGTTGGTCAGTGATTCGAGATAGTATGAACCGCCCAAGGGATCAATGACATGACAGATCTGCGATTCTTCCTGGATGATGATCTGGGTGTTGCGGGCAATGCGGGCGGAGAAATCAGTTGGCAGACCGATAGCTTCATCAAAGGAATTGGTATGCAGGGACTGGGTACCGCCAAGTGCAGCGGTCATGGCTTCCAGAGTGGTACGAATGATGTTGTTGTGCGGATCCTGCTCGGTGAGACTCCACCCCGACGTCTGGCAGTGGGTACGGAGCATGGAGGATTTGGCATTTTTTGGGTTAAACTGGCTCATTAACCGATACCAGAGGAATCTGGCGGCTCGCAGCATGGCAATATCCATGAAGAAATTCATGCCGATGCCGAAAAAGAAAGAAAGCCTTGGGGCAAAGGTGTCAACGTCCATACCGCTCTTCAATGCCGCTTTCACATATTCGACACCATCAGCTAAGGTAAAGGCTGTCTGCAGCACGCTATTGGCGCCTGCTTCCATCATATGGTAGCCGCTGATGCTGATGGTATTGTATTTGGGCATCTCCCTGGAACAATAGGCCATGATATCGGAGATAACACGCATCGATGGGGTGGGAGGGTAGATGTAGGTGTTTCGGGTAAGATACTCTTTGAGGATGTCGTTCTGTATAGTGCCTTCCAGCTTGTCGTGGGCAACACCCTGTTCTTCGGCGGCGACAATGTACCCGGCAAGTATCGGAATAACCGCCCCATTCATGGTCATCGATACCGACATCTGGTCAAGAGGAATGCCGTTGAAAAGAATTTTCATATCTTCAACGGAATCTATGGCAACACCCGCCTTGCCGATATCGCCGGCAACCCGCGGATGGTCGGAATCATAACCCCTGTGGGTAGCCAAATCGAAGGCGACCGACAGACCTTTTTGCCCGGCGGCCAGAGCCTTATGGTAAAAGGCATTCGATTCTTTGGCGGTTGAGAAACCGGCATACTGACGAATGGTCCACGGTCGCCCGGTATACATGGTGGCCATGGGGCCTCGGACATACGGAGCCATCCCGGGGAGGGTGTTAGCTGATTCCATGCCCTCCAGATCTTCGGCGGTATAAAGAGGTTTGACTTTAATACCTTCCGGGGTCATCCAGGAAAGTGTCTCTACGGATTTGCCCTTCATCTGCTTTTCAGCAATTTCTGTCCATTTTGGTAGTTGTGGGTGTTGTGCCATTTGTTACTCCTTGTCTAACGGGATTTCCTGCCTGTGAAGCGGATGAGTGCAGAGGGTGTGTCAACGCTCACAGAGTTCAACCAGGACACCTCCGGTGGCCTTTGGGTGCAGGAAGGCAATCTTGGCGCCACCCGCACCAATTCGCGGTTGCTGGTCGATGAGTTGAATACCGTTTTCCTTAAGTTCTTTTAAGGCCTCTTCGATATTTGCTACTCGAAAAGCGACATGCTGAAACCCAGTGCCTTTCTTTTCAATGAATTTTGCCACCGGCCCATCGGGTGAGGTTGACTCAAGAAGTTCCACTTCACTGTCACCGACTGGAAAAAACGCTGTGGTCACTTTTTGGGTTTCTACCGTTTCAGAGCCTTCGAACCTCAGTCCGAGAACGCCGGACCAAAAATTTTTTCCGTCATCAATACTGTTGACAGCTATTCCCAGATGGTCAATTTTAAGTATTTCCATTGTGTGTCTCCCTGAGTCAGAGTCTCGTGCTATCTTACTTCCATGCTTAAAAAGCAAATTTTTATCAGTAAATAATCACTTTCTTAACATCAAAAAACACCAGCACAGAAATCGCCGAACCTGCCGAGATTATCACATACATGAATTCCCGCTTCCTTCATGACCGCAATCTTTGACTGGGCAGTACCGGTCTTGCCGCTCACTATCGCCCCCGCGTGTCCCATGCGTCTGCCCGGGGGAGCGCTTAATCCCGCAACAAACCCGACTACGGGCTTACTGACTTTTTCGGCGATATAGGCAGCAGCCTCTTCCTCTGCAGTGCCGCCGATTTCACCCACAAGTACGATCCCCTTTGTCTCCGGATCTTCTTCAAAGGCCTTGAGACAATCGATAAAGTTTGTTCCGTTTACCGGGTCGCCTCCGATGCCGAGGCAGGTTGTCTGGCCGATTCCTTTCGTAGTCAATTGATGCACAACCTCATAGGTCAAGGTGCCGGAGCGCGACACAACGCCGATGGGCCCGCCGGGCTTGTGGATGAAGGCGGGCATGATACCGATCTTGCACTGACCTGGCGTTATTATCCCGGGACAGTTCGGCCCGATAAGTCTGACTTGTTTCCCATTCAGATAATTCTTGATCCGCATCATGTCGAGCACCGGAATGCCTTCGGTAATGGCGACAATAATATCGACATCACCGTCGATCGCCTCCATGATGGCCTTTGCGGCAAAGGCCGGAGGCACAAAAATCATGCTGCAGTTCGCACCGGTTTCACGCACAGCCTCCTTGACAGAATTAAATACCGGCACATCGTCCATGTTCTGTCCGCCTTTCCCGGGGGTCACACCGGCCACGACCCGCGTACCGTATTCAATACACTGCCGGGCATGGAACTGGCCTTCTCTGCCGGTAATCCCCTGGACAAGCAGTCTTGTTTCCTTATCTACAAATATTGCCATGATTTTCTATCCTTCCTTCCAAAAAACTATCATTCAATTCCTGGCGATCTCTGCAATTTTTCCGGCTGCATCGTTCAGGTCCGCTGCTGTAATGAGCTGCAGACCTGAAGCCGCAAGAATTTCCCTGCCCTTTTCCACATTGGTCCCCTGCAGCCGGATCACAACAGGCACCTTTATTCCCGTTTTCCTGGCCGCCTGGACAACCCCTTCGGCCAGGACATCGCACCGGAGAATCCCGCCGAAAATATTGATCAGGACCGCCTTGACATTGCTATCGCTTAAAATGATGCGGAAACCGTTTTCAACCATTCCCGCATCGGCCCCGCCGCCCACGTCAAGGAAATTCGCAGGCTCCGCGCCGGCGCTCTTGATGAGGTCCATGGTCGCCATGGCGAGTCCCGCGCCGTTGACCATATTGCCGACATTGCCATTCAGGTTGATGTAATTAAGGTTGTATTTCGAGGCCTCCACTTCCAGGGGGTCTTCTTCATCAATGTCTCTGAACTTCAGAATATCCTTTTGCCGGAACAGGGCGTTATCATCGATCTCCACTTTTGCATCCAAAGCAACAAATGTCTCCTGAGCAGTAATCACCAGCGGATTGATCTCGAGCAGTGAACAGTCGGCTTCGATAAAAAGTCTGTACAGGTTTTCAACCAGCGTGGAAAACTTTTCGGCAAGCGAATCGGGCAGATTGAGACCGGCTCCGATTTCTCTACAATGACCGGGCTCGATTCCAGTGAGAGGATTAATCAACACCTTGATTATCTTTTCAGGGGACTTCGCGGCAACCTCTTCGATATCCATTCCCCCTGCCCGGCTTGCAATGATCATGATCTTTGCCGTGGACCGGTCCGGGATGATCGAAAAATAAAGCTCCTGAGCAATATCAAGCCCTTGCTCCACCAGGACTTTTCGGACCTTCTTTCCCTGCGGTCCTGTCTGGGGAGTCACCAGTGGCCTGCCCAATATGGCCGCTGCCGCGCTTTGCACCTCCTGAAGATTCCGGGCAAGTTTAACGCCGCCTCCCTTGCCGCGACCACCCGCATGAATTTGTGCCTTGACTACAACGGGAAAACCGCCAAGCCTTCCAGCCATAGCACAGGCATCCTCAGGGCTTGTAGCAACATACCCCTCAGGCACAGGAATATGATGATTCCGAAATAATTCCTTGGCCTGATATTCATGTATCTTCATTAACCCTCCTTCTTATCTAAAATTTTCGTTGACCTGCTTGCCTCATTAGAAGACGTTCGGCCTTCTATCAAGACAAACAATTTTTAAATGTAATCCTTGCAAAAAAAAGGCCAATTGAATATTAACAGAAATACCCTGAAACGGCAATAACTACTATTCGTGTCTAACGCCATTGTAAACGCAAGCGAAAACATAAGATGAGCCTATCCAGAGTCTGTGTAAAAATTTTTACACCAGGGAACCAAAGGTAAAATGATAAAAATGCAATGTTATAATGCAATTAATTGCATGCAAGACATGTGATTAATTGCATTATATTGCATACACAACAGTTCAAATATTGAAGACTCTCATAAGGGAATTCATTGTACCGATCAATCAAGACGTTGTGTTTACCGATTTTTAAGGTCTATTATTACTAAATATTGGAAGATGGTACAATTCTTGATAGTGTTTAAGATGAATTCCGCAAATATGAATCAGGGTATGGTAAAATCTTGCCTTTATGACTTGTGTTTTGATAACATCCAAACTGTCTGAAAGACTTATTGTTAAATAGAAAATGCCCTTTAATTCTGGGAGTCATTAACAATTCTCTGATGATATAGGTCTTTAAGGGCGATAGATTGAAGAGTGGAGATGAAAAAGGAATTCCTTATCGGTCCGCCGACATTGAGTCGTGTCTTCACATCTGAAGACAGATCCCGCTGTATTCGCGACGGGGGACTTCTTGGTGTCGCCCTTCGTCTTCCATGTCAATGTAATCTTAAGTGTCGCTACTGTTATTCCAGTAAAACCAGTGCCGGCATTAGCATCGAATCGATTCTGTCGTTTTGTTCTCAGGCAAGAGATCTGGGCGCCAGGACATGCTCTATAGTAGGTGATGGGGAACCCCTCCTTTTCCCGCAGTTGAACGAGCTGATCTCCAGCCTTCGTCTGATGAAGATGGATGTAATTCTCTATTCAAATCTCATCGGATTGTCCGAGTCAACCATCGACTTCCTTATCGACCATGAAATTACCCTCGTCTTCAAGCAAAACAGCCTGGACGAAGAGAAACAGGACTGGCTCTGTGGCGTGAAGGGCACTTATAAAAAAATGAACCACTGGATTAACATGCTGATGAAAAAAGGCTACGGTTCCACGCTGAAGGACCGGTTGTCTGTGCACACGATAGTGTGCAGGCAAAATCTGGATGAAATTCCGGCGATGTGGAAGAAGTGGAGGAGCGATGGGGTACTTCCACAGGTGCAGCAGCTCAGTTATTTCCGCCCGGAAGAGGAATATCTGGCCCTGGCCGTCCCGCCCGGAGATGTAGGTGAACTCTTTGATGAGCTAAGAAAAGTCGATAATACTTTTGGCTACGACTGGACCCCGAGGCCCCCTATTGCGCCTTATGGTTGTTCAGTGCATTTCACGAGTTGCGCGTTGAGAACCAATGGCGATGTCTCAATCTGCGGCTATACGGACAAAATTATCGGAAATGTGCTTGAACAGCCGCTCAGTGAAATCATAGGTTCTGCTGAAGTTAAGAAGATGCGGGGGCGTACCCCGCCTGCCACTTCAAAGTGCTTTTCATGTGCCCTTCATGCAAAACATGGTTGTTACGGCTGTATCGCAGACACTGTATGCAGGGGCAAAAGTTATTTTGATGAATATGATCAATGCTGGTTATGAAGGTTTTCAATAACGAAATGTGGGAATATTCAGGTCTGTCGACATGTTAAACACAAAAGAAGCAATAGAAAAACGAAGGAGCATTCGTAAATATAAGCCGGATTTTATACCAGACGAGAATATAAGAGAATTGCTTGATTCCGCTCGACTGGCACCTTCAGGATGTAATGCGCAGCCATGGCGATTTAAAATCGTAAAAGAAGCGGGTGTTAAGGCAAGGTTGGCTGAGGCGGCATACAACCAGAGTTTTATCGCCGATGCCCCTGTTGTAATTGTTTGTTGTGCTGATATCCAGGGTTATATCGACGGCACCGTTTCCGGCGTACAGGACCTTGGAAAAGTCGGAGCTGTTAAGGATGGGATGGTCACAGTTCTTCAGCGTAGGGCCGATAATTTAAAAACAATGGATCGCAGTGAACTGGTTCCAATAATTGCCGTAAATGTGGCGATTGCAATTGAACATATTGTATTGAGAGCCCTGGATTTTGGACTTGGCAGTTGCTGGGTTCGTTTGTTTTATGAACAGAAGGTAAAAGATTTATTTGAATGGCGTGATAATATATACGTAGTTGCACTTCTTCCCATTGGTTATCCGGCAGAAATGCCTAAAGCTCGAAAGAGATTGGAACTTAATGAAATCTTGATCGATTGAACCTGTTATTATCATCGAACGTGCATGCTCCGGATTGCCGAGGATGCCGAGCTGACCATCGTTTTTTTATCTTTTGCAAAAATGGTGCAGGCCTGACAATCTAACCCGGATTTCGCCATTACGGAAAATCAGTTGCAGTTGGCCAATACCGTCCACTCTCCTTAAGGGACGGATAATGAAAAAAGATAATAGATTGGAAAACATGACTGCAGAAGAACTGAAGCTTGAGCTTGAACGCCTTAGGGCCAAAACATGGAAACGAGAAAAGAATGCCTTACGGCGAGACCTGACTTGTGCAAAAAAATGATGATCAGCTAAAATTATGCCGGGAGGAATATTGGTTATGAGTGTGTTGCATTTATTGATTGTGGGATTGGCGGCGGTTGCAGGAGGCGTGGTGAATGCTCTGGCCGGTGGTGGAACTCTAATTACATTCCCCATGCTTACGGCTATAGGCATTCCAGTTGTTGCCGCCAACATAACCAATACTGTGGCTCTTTGTCCCGGCTATCTTGGCGCAACCTTTGCACAAATGAAGGACCTGCGTGGACAATCTCTCCGTTTGTGGCTTCTTCTGCCGGTCGGCGTGCTTGGAGGGATAGGCGGAGGAATTTTACTCCTTCACACGGACGACCAAATCTTCAGGAAAATTGTGCCCTATCTGATCATTTTGGCAGTGGTTCTCATGGCCGCCCAGGATAAAGTGCGGGCGTGGCTCGTTCGGAACACAGGCAAGTCGGGAAAGGTTACATTACACGATGCATGGTCGATATTTCCGATTATTCCTGCCGCTATTTATGGGGGCTACTTCGGGGCCGGCGTAAGCGTTATAGTCATTGCAGCGCTCGGAGTTGTCATAGAAGACTCGCTTATACGCCTGAATGCCCTCAAACAGGCGCTCGCGTTCAGCATTAACATTGCGGCCGCAACCTTCTTTTTATTCTCCGGACATATAGTATGGTCAGCGGCGCTTGTTATGGCTGTAGGGGCACTCGCAGGCGGGGCATTAGGCGGCCGGCTGGCCGGGCGGATCAGCCCGCATATGCTGCGCCGCATTGTTATCATAATAGGTTCTGTAGTAGCCATGATTTATTTGATTCGTTAAGAAAACCGGTTAAATGTGTCAAATACGATTTGCCGTATACTGACCGTAACATGCAGTCTCAAAAAAGCTCCATGTCGCCGGGGCAGCGGTTATTGATATGTCCCTTCTTTTCGTGGTAATCTGCCGTTATGCTGAAAAAGCCGATTCCTTTAAGAGCTTTAACTCTGAAAACTAAAATCACCGCACTGGTGCTGCTGCTGTTTTTGTGCAGCATCTGGGTGCTGACATTCTTCATCTCACGGCGACTGGAACATGAAATGACTGTCCAGATAGAAGCACAGCAGTTCTCAATCGCATCGTACGTCGCCGATAGTATTGAAAACCAGGTTAAGCTGCGTATCAATGCGCTGACGACAATTGCCGACAGAATCACCCCGGAACTTATAGCCAACCACGGCAAACTAAGAGAGTTCCTGCGTGACAAGCCTTTGTTGTTAACCATGTTTCAAACTGGGTTTGTGGTGATTTCAAGGGAAGGCGCAGGAATTGCTGATTACCCTGTATTGCCGGGGCGTGCAGGCGGATCAGTTTTAGATCGGGAATATTTCAAAGAGGTGGTTGCCAGTGGAAAGCCGGCGGTGGGCAAGCCGGCGATAGGTCGATTTTCGAGAAAACCTGTAATCGGTTTTGCCGTACCTATTCTGGACCGGTCAGGCCGGCTCATGGGTGTACTGGCAGGATTTACTCTGTTGTCCGACCCGACACTATTGGGAACACTTGAAAGTTCTCCCTATAAAAATTTTTCTGACAGGCTTTTGGTGGGGTCCCGAAAATATCACATGTACATCACCGGAAGCGATCCTACAAGGCTCCTGGAACCAAGACCGGCACTCGGATTTAATCCCTTGGTGGATCGAATAGAGGCCGGCTTTGAGGGGTCGGGAATCACCGTCAATTCAAGGGGAGTCAGAATCCTTGTATCCGGTAAACAGATTCCGACGCCCGGCTGGTTTATCCGGGTGGGTCTGCCGACAGAGATGGCATTTGCACCGATTCGTTCAATGAAGCGATGGGCATATTCTGTAGCCTTGGGTCTATCATTTTTAAGTTCATTGCTTGTATGGCTTGTAATCAGACAAGCAATGCGCCCACTCTATGCTGCAAGCAGTCTCATAAAGGATATTACGGAGGAACGGTTGCCGCCACAAGATATACCTGTTACCCGTTATGATGAAGTTGGTCAGCTGATTACGAGTTTCAATGTGCACCTTAATTTCCGCAAGCAGGTGGAGGAATCACAGCGTTTAGAACGTGACGCCCTGAAAAGGATTTTGAATAACATGCCGGATGGTATATATATAGTCAATCAACAGTATGACATCGAATACATTAACCCTGTAATTGAAAGAGAGTTCGGCAATATTAAGGGGAGAAAGTGCTATCAATATTTTCATGACAGGACAGAGGTGTGCCCGTGGTGCAAGAATCCGGAGGTCTTTGCGGGGGAATCAGTCAGGTGGGAATGGAATTATTTCAAGACAGGCCGGACTTATGATCTTTTTGACACGCCTTTAATAAATACCGATGGGAGCATTTCTAAACTTCAGATGTCTCATGACATCACCGAGCGCAAGAATGCGGAAGAGGCGCTGCGTGTAAGCGAAGCGAAGTTCAAGGCAATGGTGGAAACATTACCACTGGCCATATACTTGAATGCCGGAATAGAACAGATAGGGGAATACTTGAACCCCATGTTCATTAAATTATTTGGTTATACCCTGGAGGAAATTCCAAGCGCTTCGCAATGGTGGCCGCTGGCCTATCCGGATGAAACCTATCGCAGACAAATCTCGGTGGAATGGACGACACGGGTCACGCGTGCGATTGAGACCCAAACGCCCATTGAGCCAATGGAAGTCGTGGTTACCTGCAAGGATGGCTCGAAGAAAAATATCTTGTGGGGTTACATTACCATGGGAGACACGAACTATGCTTACGGCCTCGATCTGAGCGAACTCAAGAAAGCGGAAGGCCTGCTAAAGCAATCTCTGAAAGAAAAGGAAGCACTTCTGAGGGAAATCCATCACAGGGTAAAGAACAACATGGCGGTCGTGTCAGGCCTCCTTTCTTTGCAGGCAAAAACAATAGAGGATGTTAAAGTGAGGTCTATCTTCGAGGAAAGCCAGCAGAGGGTCAGGTCCATGGCCCTTGTTCATGAAAAGCTCTACCAGACAAAGGACTTGTCATCCGTTAATTTTGAAGACTACATCAAATCAATAATTTCAGAGATAATCGGCCTGTACCGGATAGATACCGGCGTAATCACTATGGAAATCAACGTTGAGGACATTGAACTTGATCTGGAAGCAGCAGTACCGTGCGGCCTGATAATCAACGAACTCCTCACAAATGCCCTGAAATACGCTTTTCCTGACAACAGGAGCGGGGTATTAAGCGTGCATTTTACAAAGACTGAGGACACCTACACACTGTCAATCAAAGACAACGGAGTGGGTCTGCCGGAAGGTTTTGATTATAAAGAGGCAAGCACCCTGGGCCTCCGGCTTGTCAAAGTTTTAACAGGACAGCTCAGGGGTGCCTTCGAGATCAAATCTGATAAAGGAACGGAAGCAGTCGTCACTTTTAAAACAAAGAGAAACTAACTAGAGTAACGCACGCTGGTGGTCCTGGGAGAACAAAAAAGCAATAACAAACAATTGCGATAAACATCATTGACTTATTCAGATGGGGCGTGGTATAAAAAATCAGGATGAACGATATTGCGAAGATACAAGACACATCTGTCGTAGCTCCGGAGACACCGAAGCTTTCGAATAAGAAAGCTGATAATGCCTTCAGTGACGTCCTGAATAATGTATTGTCCGATGCCGCTGATATTCAGGCTAAAACTGTCAAATCCATTGGACAGGTTTCAAATCTGGGCGTCGAAAATATTAAAGTGGAAATGGCCAGGGCCGGAGATGCCATGCAGAGGATGCAACAGGCACGGGAGAAGTTGCTAAGTGCATATAAATCAATCGATCACACGTAAGAAGCGGAACAAAATAATTAATTAGACAATTTGTCAATTCTGATTTTCCCAATCCTCCAATTCACCCATTTTTCGGGTTACATGAATTCTTTCAGATGTTTGATCAGTTCGCTCACGACTGTCTGTGCGCTGCCGTAAAGCATTCGTGTATTGTCGCCGTAAAAAAGCGGGTTGTCTATACCGGAATAGCCGGTACCCTTGCCGCGCTTAATGACTATTACATTTTGCGCATGATCAGCGTTCAGAATCGGCATACCGTATATGGGGCTCGATTTGTCAGTGCGGGCCGCAGGGTTTACAACGTCATTGGCCCCGATCACGACTGCCGCATCGGTCCCGGAAAATTCCTCATTGATCTCCTCAAGGTCAAAAATCTTCTCGTAGGGCACGTTAGCTTCAGCCAGAAGTACATTCATATGCCCTGGCATGCGCCCCGCTACGGGATGGATGGCGAATTTGAACTCTACTCCGGCCTGCTCCAGGATGTCGGTCAATTCCTTGACTTTACCCTGGGCCCGGCCCACAGCCATTCCGTAACCGGGGATGATTATCACCTTTCTTGCATAGCGCAGGATTGAGGCCGCATCCAGTGCGGATATCTCCTTCAGTGTGCCTGTTACGAGCGCTGTACCGGGCATGACCTCGCCTGTAATCGGCTTGAACAGGATATTGAGTATCGGTCTGTTCATTGCCCTGGCCATAAGGCGGGTGAGGAGAGAGCCTGCGGAGCCCACTACAATACCGGCAATTATCAGGGCAGGGTTGTTCAGTGCGTAGCCTTCGAAACCCACTGCCAGGCCTGTAAAGGCATTGAACAGCGAGATCACTACAGGCATGTCGGCTCCGCCGATGGGAATAGTGACGATCACACCAAGCAAAAGCGCAAGCGTGAAGAACGCGATAATACTCATGTTGGCGCCGGATACGACTGCATAGATTCCGGACGCAATCGTAAGCGTAGCAAGAATAATGTTCACCGCATTTTGTCCCGGCAGGCGCGCGGCCTTTCGCAAGATGCCCTGCAACTTCGCAAAGGCGATGCAGGAGCCCGAGAATGATATGGTTCCGATCAGTGCCCCCAGGGCCGACAACGTTATCGCTATGGCACTGTGCGCTGTGCCCCGGGAAAGCTGAATTGCAGCAATCGCCGCTGCGGAGCCGCCCCCCATACCGTTGAAGAGTGCTACCATCTGGGGCATATCGGTCATCCTGACCACCTTGCCGGCCCACCATGAAATGCTGCTGCCAATGGTCAGGGCGAGTAAGATCAGGGCATAATTGCGCATACCCGGCCAGGCAAAGGTAACTGCTGTTGCAAGCACCATTCCCGCTCCTGCCCAGATAATGCCGCGCCGCGCAGTCACAGGTGATGACATGCTTTTCAACCCCAGAATAAACAAAAGGGCCACAATAAAATAGCAGGAATCAATAATCAAATGGAAACTTGTTGTTGTCATCTTTTCGTAGTGTCTTGTTTCCTTTCGCTCCTGAACATGGATAACATGCGCTCTGTGACCGCATAGCCGCCGGCGGCATTGGCTGCCCCGAGCAGAACAGCCAGAAAACCTATCGCCTGCTCAAAAGGCGTTTGAGCTTCTCCCAGCACAACCATTGCCCCCACCAGCACTACACCGTGCACGAAATTCGAGCCTGACATAAGGGGCGTGTGCAGTATTACAGGCACCCTTGATATCACTTCATAGCCGGTGAATGCAGCCAGCATAAATATATAAAGTGCAACAAATCCTTCCATAGAGTTATAGCCCCAAAGCCTTTCGCGCGCTTTCATTGCGCACCTGCCCCTCAAGGGTCAAGGCGCTCCCGTTAATAATCTCGTCACTCCAGTCAAGCCGGAGTTCTCCTTCTTTAATATGAGGGGCCAAAAAATTGTACAGGTTTCTGGAATACATTTCCGAAGCGTGGACCGGCATGCGCGAGGGCAAATTTACCGGCCCCATGATTGTGACACCGCCTGTGATTACGGTTTCCCCTGCCCGGGTTCCGGCGACATTCCCGCCCCCTTCAGCAGCCATGTCCACGATTAGAGCACCACGTTTCATGCCGGCCACCATGTCTTCACTGACAATCAGGGGGCTTTTTTTGCCGGGCAGGGCCGCAGTGGTTATCAGCACGTCGACCTGGGAAATCGCCTTCGCCAGCCTTTCCTGCTGGATTTTAATCTCCTCTGCGGTCAGTTCCCTGGCGTACCCGCCTACGCCGCTCGCAGACACCCCGGTATCTATGAATCTCGCCCCCACGGACTCGGCTTGCTCTTTGGTTTCATGGCGCACATCGTAAGCTTCAACAATTGCGCCGAGGCGATGGGCGGTGGCTATAGCCTGCAACCCCGCAACGCCTGCGCCAATCACAAGCACCCTCGCCGGGCGCAGTGTTCCGGCAGCGAAGGTTATCATGGGAAATAATTTCGGGCAGTTACCGGCGGCTATGATTGTGCAGAGATAACCGGCCACCGTTGCTTGTGAGGAAAGGGCGTCCATGCTCTGGGCCCGGGAGATGCGCGGAATCAATTCAAGGGCAAAGCCGGTTATTTTTCTATCACATAATAGTCTTGCACGTTCCTGATTTTCAAAGGGACGCAGGAAACCGATCAGTACAGTGCCTGGGCGCATTGCCCGGACCTCGTCAAGAGATGGCGACTGGACCTTCAATATAACCTGGGACCGAGCGTATACCTCTGCGGCATCCGCCGCGATATCCGCCTCCGCGAATTCCTCATCGTCAAAATGACTTCCGGCACCGGCGCTGCGCTCTATACAAATATTTGCGCCCAGGGACCTGAACTTTTTGCAAACTGCGGGCACGAGGGCGACACGATTCTCGCCCATGACGGTTTCCTTCGGAACGCCTATCACAAGAGCCATGGAACTACCTCATTTCTGGTACGGTGGCTTTCCGAAGGATGGGATTCAACCATCCTTTTTCTGCAACAGATGGAAGGCCCGATTATTCATGACAGATAATCTCCTAATATCTCCCATGTCCTTCATGCATTTCACCAAACTCTATACCTTTCTTTACTTGTTCAATAGCATGATTTATAAGTTCAATTGCCTTTTCCCTGTGCCCGCCCTTATTAGGCGCAGCCTTTTCCAACTGCTCTTTTGCTTCCTTTAAACGTTCGAGTGCGGCCCTCATGTGAGGCTCGTCGGCTGCACAAACGCCGACTGTACCACCGATAATAAGGACTGCAGCAACAACAACTGCCAGAATCTTTCTTGTCATTTTAATTCCTCCCTGGTTTCAAAATCAGTAAATTTAAGATTACGCTAACACTCTTCCGGTTCCTGGTTCAAGGTACTTTTCACATCGGGCAAGCGGTCTTATCCTTTCCATCTTGTTGGAAGCAGTATGGTCAAGGTTGTGCCTTTTCCCTCTTCACTTCCCATCTTTATTTCTCCTAAATGCTCGGATATTATTTGCTTTACCAGCGGCAGGCCCATACCGAATCCGAAACTCTTGGTGCTGTAAAAAGTATCGAAAATCCTGTCGAGGTCCGCTTTCCTGATGCCGATTCCGTTATCCGTTATAGTTACGACCGCCTTATCATTATCCAGACGGGATGAAATTGTCACCGTGCCGTTTACCGGAGTCGCTTCGATAGCGTTTCTTATGACATGGAATAGCGCCACCCGCAAAAGGCTCTTTTCAGCATTGATCTTCAAGGGCTCTTTCGAAAGGTCCACGGCTACATGCACTTCCTTATGGGCAGCCTCTTTTTCAAGGGTAGGCAAAACACTCCTGATAATCTCGTTGATATCCTCGTACTTGAATACGGATTTCTTGGTCCGGAGCAGGTTTTCGAAATCCCCCACAATAGTCTGCAATTTTTCGCACTCATCGACTGCTGCGTTAAGATTGCTTATGACATTCACCAACTCCTCTTTCCTGTCAAGCACTCTTTTGCAAACGATCCCTATTATTGCAGCAGGGTTTCTTATTTTATCGGCAACGGTCAATGCCATCAAACTCATCGTCCTCTCCGCTACGATTGTTTCCAGTTCCTGGTTCAGGTCCGTTAATTCAGCATTAATGTCCTCAATCACATGCTTGTCCCTCAGCGCCTTCAGGTGAATATCATACATTTTGATGAAAAAAAGGCTCACAGAACCGAGAAGAAAGAAAGCGAATATGTTAAAACTGCCGCTGACCGGTGAAATAGACTGCCACGTATCCGCGTTCCCTGCAGCGATAAGGACGTTCTTTGCAATGTGGCCTATACCACGCGAGATCGAAAACAGGACGAAAGCTGAAGAGAGCCATATCATATAATTCCATAAGATGTTTGCTTTGTCTTTTTTGAAAAGTTTTATAGCGGTAATAAGACTCAGTGCGGAAAGGACCATGAAAACACATGCTCCGCCGATTTCAACGATGAATACCGGCAGCAAGGGCAATATGGCCGATGACAAGGTCTCGGCGCTCTCAGCTCTTTTCAGGTGGCCCCTCAAGCCGGCATAGAAAAAAAACATCGCCAAATCAATTAATAAATAGTCATATCTGGCGAAATAAAAAAAACAGCCTTTCCCGCTAACTATGATTCTGCTTCTAAAATAGTCCAAACCGATATCGCTTCCGACAATTTGATAAGGAGCCATCTGGTGCTCCGCTATTTGTCCCGCAAAGACAATGATGTCCCACAAGATAAAGAGCAGTAATGCGATGACGGTCTTTTGCCAGATTTTTTCTTTGTGAAGCTGGTTGTAAATCATGGCGCCCAACACGACAACGCATGAAATTAGGAAAAAGATGCGGGCAACTTCATTAACGAACGTTGCAGGATAATCATGGGACACAAAGGCCCATGCGCTTGAAGGCAGGACAAGAAAAAGGGCCCCTATTGTGAGTTGTATAACAAACATTTCCTGCTCAAATCATAGCATAAAAAGGGAATGTAAGATGTTGAATGTTGGATGTTGAATTAAGGAAAACTGATAATTTTCTTTTACCATAATTCAACATTTGCAATTCAAAATTCAACATTGTCTTTTCCCTTGCATATCCAGTCTGCTTCGGGCGGGTCGGTTGCAGGCTCTATATGAACGACAATATCAATGATTTCGGGAATCCTGCCCCTGATATTCTCCTCGGCAACATGAGCGATCCGATGTGCAGATTCCACGGTCAGGAGAGGATTTACCATTACATGAAGGTCAAGGAAAATAGTGCTGTTTGTTCCCCTGGTCCTGATCTTGTGACATCCGGTCACGCCGTCGATAGAGCACACAATCTTGTTTATCAGGGCCGTATCCAGCTGCCTTTTGTCAACCAATATTGCAGCCGACTCCTTTAAAATATCAAAGCCCGCTTTTGCCACAAGCACCCCTACCAACGCGCCAACTATAGTATCGGCATAGGTGATTCCCAGCCGTACAAGTATCAGGCTGATGATGACCCCTATTGTGGAGTAGATATCGCATTGCGTATGGCGTGCGTCTGCCAGAAGGAATTCGCTGTTCAGCTTCTTACCCTTCCGCTTTTCATACAGGGCGACAAAGATATTGACCACCAGGGTGCCTGCCATGAGCACGAAACTTACGGCACTTACAGCAATTTCCTGCTTATGAACAAGGGAGTCATAAACTTTTCTGAAGATCTCCAGGCAAGTCACAAACATTACTGCTCCGACAAAGATAGTCAGAACGCTTTCGATCTTTCTGTGTCCGTACGGATGCTCTTCGTCCGGGGGATAGGACGAGAAACGTATGCCCACAAGTCCGGCCACATTGGAGATCCCATCGAACATTGAATGAAAGCCTTCAGCTACGATCGCAACGGAATGAATAAAGTAGCCGTAAAATATTTTTGACGCTGAGGCGAGCAGGTTGAGCACAAGGGTGATGAGCAGCACCCTTCTTATCTCTAATGGCCTGTCTCTGTTTCTTAATTCCATAAATGCTATAACGCTATAACGCGCTTTGCATTGTCGGCCATTAATTTTGCAACAGACTTCGCAAATGCAGCGGGATCTTTCAGCTTCGAGCCTTCGAGCAATACCGCCTGATCATATAGCAGCCGTGCATATTCTCCGAGCACGGGGTTTGAGTTGTCTTTGTTGAAGATGACCTGCATTGCTTCGATGACAGGATGCAGCGGATTGATCTCCAGGATTCGCTTATGCGGCGGGACATCCTGCCCCATAGCCTTGAATATTTTTTGCATTTGAGGGTCTATATCCCCTTCATCGCCGACAAGACAGCAGGCGGAATCCTTCAGTCTTGAAGACATGCGCACATCTTTTACTTCTTCTTTCAGTTGATCTTTGATAAACTCCAGGATTTTGCCGTATGTCTCCTCGGCTTTTTTCCTGTCTGAATCATCTGTTTTATCGAGCTTTATATCGCCCCTTGTAACCGACTTCAGGTGTTTACCTTTGTACTCAAGACCTCCCATGATGATATCATCTACTTCATCAAGCATGATGAGCACCTCGTAATCCTTTGCCCTGAATGCCTCCAGATAAGGTGAAGACAGAGCCTCATCCACGGAAACACCGGTAATGTAATAGATGTCGTCCTGTCCTTCCTTCATGGAGTCCGTATATTTCTGAAGCGTAGTGAGGGTTCCCTTTTCGGTCTTGGTTGAGGGGAAGAGGAGCAGGTCTGCAATCTGTTCTTTTCTGGCGACATCGAAATGCACTCCTTCTTTCACTATCCTGCCGAACTCGCTATAGAAATTGAAGTATGTATCGTATTCGTGCTCTTTCATGTCGTTGAGCGTATCGAGGATCTGTTTAGTGACGCTCTTTTTTATTATTTCCACCTGTCTGTTGGACTGGAGGATTTCTCTCGAAATATTCAGCGGCAGGTCGGATGAATCGACTACCCCTTTCACGAAGCGCAAATATAGAGGCAGAAGGTCCTCGCAGTGGTCCATGATCTGCACCCTCTTTACATAGAGTATGGGACCCATCCTGAAATCCTTGTAAAAGATATTGAACGGGGCCTTCGAAGGGATATACAGCAGCGCGGTAAACTCAGAGGTTCCCTCCGCCTTGTAGTGGACAGTTTTCAATGGATCGGCGAAATCGTGGGAAATGTGCCTGTAAAACTCATTGTATTCGTCCTGTGATATTTCAGACTTGTTTTTTAACCAGATCGCTTTCCGGGAATTCAGCGTCTCCTCTTCGGTCACCTTGACTTTTTTCCCTTTTTCAATGGCGGAGTCCACTTCGCGCTCGACATCCATGACGACGGGATGTTCGATGTAGTCTGAGTACTTCCGGACTATATTCTTTATCTCCCATGTCTCGAGATATTTTTTTTCCTCATCCTTCAGATGCAGAATGACATCGGTGCCCTTGTGCTCCTTCCCGATATCTTCAACGGTAAAAGCCCCGTCAGCCGTTGATTCCCACTTGACGCCGGTGCTGCCCGGCATGCCTGCCTTACGCGATATAACGGTCACTTTATCGGCGACCATAAAAGAGGAATAGAAGCCGACTCCGAATTGTCCTATGAGTTCCGGATTGTCCCTGACATCTTTTTGCTGCAGGGCCTTGAGGAATTCTTTTGTCCCCGAATGGGCAATGGTACCCAGGGCCTCAATTACCTCTTCCTTTGTCATGCCGGTTCCGTTATCGCTCAGCATTAAAGTGCCGGTATTTCTGTCTGGAGTTATCCTGATTTTCCAATCTCCCGAGCCCTCAAGGAGAGCGTTATCAGTCAGGGCTTCATAACGGGCCTTATCAATGGCATCGGAAGCATTTGAAATAAGTTCTCTCAGGAATATTTCCTTGTGGGAATACAGAGAGTGTATCATTAGATCGAGCAATTGCTTGACTTCTGTTTTAAATTCCATTTTCTGCGCAGACATGGTGATTTAATTTCTCCTTGGAGTAGGGTTAGCGCTCACGCAATGAGAGCTCAAATTAATTATATAGTACAACAACAAAAATTAAGTCAAGGCCTAAGGATTGATAGCGGGTGCGGTTTTTAAAGCTTTGGCCTTGATTTCTTCGACTTTTTTCTTCCTTTTAGTGTGCTTCTTGATGGTCTTGGTTCCGGCTTCCTTTCTGCCCATAGCCTGTTGTCTTGCCCTCAGGTTGTTTATTTCTGCCGAGAGAGTTGTCAATTGCGACAGAATGAGCATTTCGGTACTATTGGGAAGCCTTTCCTCCATGCCTGCTTGTTTAGGCGCCACGTCGCGGTGCAACAGGATTGTGCTTGCGGAAAGATGAGTCATGCTGTCAGCCTTGTTCTGGTAGGACATAGTATATGAAAAATCAATAACATCACCGGCTTTGATCTCAGAAGGCGGAATGGCAGTGCCTTTTTGATCATTTATTCTTGTGTCCCCGGAAACGTAGACAACATATTCGCCGTTGCCGATAATCAATTTATCAGATCGTTCAACTATAGTTACCGGCTTATCAGTGATGACAGTCTTTCCCTGTTCCGCGTCGACCCGTGCCGGTTTTGCCTCTGTGTCGTCCCTGATAGTCTTCTCCAGATCCGAAACATCCACCCCGAGCCCCATCGCATGCTCCACATCTTTCTTTGCAAGGGCGACTATTTTAATATCTATATTGTCAGGACTCGCCGCTTTCAGATAATAAGTTCTTGCCCTTCCCTTGTACATCTCTCCCTGCAAGGTCCTGTTTTGGGTAGAGGCGATTACCCTTGTGTATGCATCGATTGCTTCATCGAAGCGCTTTAGTACGACCAAACAGTCTGCAATGGCAAGATAATATATCCAATCCTCTTTGAACTGCCTGAGTTCTCTGGCCATTTGATAACTCTTTACCGCATCTTCGCAGTTCCCTTCAGCGCGGTATTTAATACCATCGGCAAAATTATAAGAACTTTGAGCGCCTCCTGCCTGGATATCCGTGGCCCCAAAGGCTTCGATGCCGGAAGCTGTAAGGAAAAAAATTGCCAGAATAACAATACTTGCTTTCATCCCGCTCCTCCCTAATGTATTATAGCGCGCTTCTTCTATAATACATTATCGACACATCTCGTAATTTCTATATGCCTGTCATCCTGGCCCATATTCAATACTTTTTTCAAGAAATTCTCCATGATAACAGGGTTATGAAGCCTGACGTCATCTTCCGCAGGGATCAGGGGAAAGGAGTCGACAAAGATTCGCGCAAATATCCCTATGCCGTTGCCGGCCGGCTCTCCGGAAGGCGTGCAGACCTCGACATCTCTAAGGCCGGAACTCGGAGATTTGCTTTTGAAAATGAATCCGCAAAGCCCTGCGCTTTTAAGATATTCTATTTTCCCGCAGGCCCATTTGACCATCCGCTCAGTATGGTCTGTTCCTGTGAGTTTTGCGACCAGGCGGGGCCCCTCGGGTCCACTGACGAGACGCATGGCCTCCCTTGGGACTGGAAGGCCGCATTCCACCTCAGGGCACACCGGCACCCATTCGACGAATCGCCCCAGGGTATCGACCAGAAAGCTGTCGAGTCTGTGTCCCCCGTCATAACGCACATTTTCGCCCAGCAGGCATGAACTGATCCCGATCTTAAGGCCGCGCTCCATGTTTATATAATACCTTACTTGTATTATCCTTTTGCAGTATGTGACTATAGAGGGCATGCAATCTCATCTTGAAATAGGCAAATTCAATGAACTCGAAATAGTGCGGGAAACGCCTATTGGCCTCTATCTCGATTCCGATGCGGGCGAAATCCTCCTTCCGCGCCAGTATGTTCCGCAAGGTGCAAGCGCAGGCTCCAATGTGCGGGTATTCGTTTACAAAGATTCCGAAGACAGGTTGATTGCAACAACACTGATACCTGCCGCTGTTGTGGGTGAATTCGCTTACCTGAAAGTCGTGGCCATAAGCAGGGCCGGGGCATTTCTGGATTGGGGGATTCAAAAAGACCTGCTCGTACCTTACAGTGAGCAATCCGGAAAGATGGAAGTCGGGAAAAAATATATTGTCAGGATTTTCCTTGACGAACGGACGCAGAGAATAGCTGCAACGGCAAAGATAGGGAAATTCATTGAAGAGGGCAACACAGGACTTCGCAAAGGACAAAATGTTTCGATTCTGGTATACCGGTTTACCGAGTACGGAATAAAGGTCATCATAAATGACAGGTACTTCGGTATGCTATATGAGAACGAAATATTCGATAAACTGCATATCGGCGACAAAGCTGAAGGCTTTGTTAACAGGATAAGGCCTGACGGGAAAATAGATGTCATGCTCGGCAAACCGGCAGACATTGCCGAGGCCAAAGCCGTTATCTTAAAGGCGCTGAAAGAGCACCGCGGCTTTCTGCCGCTCGGAGATCATTCCGACCCCGGTGATATACGTGAGATGTTGCGTATGAGTAAGAAGACTTTTAAAAAAGCGGTAGGCGGCCTTTACAAGGATGAGATGATCGAGATCAGAGAAGACGGTATAAAATTAAGAAGAATGGACAAGGCGAAAATGGTCCACCTATTCAAATTTTAAACCCATGATTGCAATCTCGCTTCAGTCGGGAAGCAACGGCAACTGCATTTACGTCGAGGCAGGAGGCGTAAGGCTTTTGTTTGACGCCGGCATATGCGGGGTGGATGCGGAACGCAAGCTTGCTCACCATGGACGCAATATCAGGGATATTGATGCGGTAATCATATCGCACGACCATGCTGATCACATCCGTTTCGCCGGAGTTTATCAAAGAAAATACAAACTGCCTGTCCATGTGACGCCGCAAACGCTGAATATATCCGAGAAGAGGCACCGGTTGGGACGGTTGGACGATATACATTTTTTCCTTGCCGGTGGGACCCTTGCATTCGGAGGAGTATCGGTCCATACGATCCCTACGCCTCATGACAGTGTAGACGGATGTGCCTTTGTGGTCGATTGCGGGCGGAAGCGCCTGGGCATACTTACCGATCTGGGTCACGTCTTTGAAGGACTCTCTGACGTTATAGCATCGCTCGATGCCGTATTCATCGAAAGCAATTATGATCCGGGCATGCTCGCCCGCGGCCCGTATCCTGAATTTTTGAAGCGCCGCATACAGGGCCCGGGAGGGCACATCTCCAACCATGATGCCGCTCATTTGCTCAAGTCAGGCAAGCGCCTGAAATGGGCATGTCTTGCCCACCTCTCTGAACATAACAATAACCCGCATCTGGCTTTGCAGACAAACCGCGATCTTTTAAACAACGGTCTCATGCTTCACGTTGCAGGCCGCCACAAGGCAACGGACGTCTTAACGATCTAAATCCTTATACATATTTTTCCGAAGTGCGCAGCGCTCTCCATGTACCTGAGGGCTTCCCCAGTCTCATCAAAGGGAAAAACACGGTCTATGACAGGATGAAGCTGATGGAGGCTGATGGCGCGGTTCATGGCTTCGAACATCTCGCGCGAGCCGACGAAGATTCCCTTCACCTGGATGCCCTTCATTATGATAGGGAGAGGATTTATCTGGCCGGCAGTCCCTGTCAATACCCCGATCAAGCTTATTACTCCTCCCCTGCGGACGGCATTGATTGACTGCGGCAGGGTGCCTGCTCCGCCTACTTCCACGACAAGGTCCACGCCCACTCCATCCGTGACCTCCAGGACACGATTGTGCCAATCCGGTACGGTCCTGTAATTAATGCAATCTGCTGCACCAAGCTTCTTTGCCCTTGCGAGCTTTTCCTCGCTGCCGGAAGTGATAATTACCCGCGCTCCGGCTATTCTCGCGAACTGCAGGGCAAACAATGAAACGCCGCCGGTACCGAGTACGAGCACATTTGCTCCGGCCTTCAGCCTGCTTTCTATTACCGCATGCCAGGCAGTGACGGCAGCACAGGGTAGTGTGGCAGCTTCTTCATAAGATAGGTGTTCCGGGATGTGCACTACGCCATCTTCATGAAGTACAGTGTATTCGGCCAGCATGCCGTCGATCTCTCCGCCCAGGGCCGATTTTGCCCTGGCATCTGTCGGTTCTCCTGCCAGCCAGTCCTGCATAAAGATACCGGCAACGCGATCGCCCATCCTGACGCGTTTGACACCCTCGCCGACAGCAACGACATCTCCAGCTCCGTCAGAGAAGGGAATGCGAGGCAGGGGCAGCCGCGGATTATAGAGACCTTTTACTACAAGGATATCCCTGTAATTGAGAGATACTGCCCGGACCTTCACAATTACCTGTCCATGCCCGGGCGAGGGCTGGGGCCGCTCTGAAAGCACCAGGTTATCAATGCCAAAGGCGTTTCTAATCTCAAAAACTCTCATGGTTCTTGTGGTCCCCCTTTTTGATTAACTTTAGCACAGGAACCGGGAACAATCCATATTCCGGCGTGATTTTTACCGTTCGGGGACGTGATTAGTACCTTTACATCCCAGGCGGAATTCCGTAATTTAATATTGACGCATCAATAAAAAGGACTGACGGTTTCGTAAAAAGTTCATAGGCAAGGCGCGCAAATCCTGAGGAATGAGGCGTACTTTGTGTACGTCGCAGTGACGAAGGATGCAGTGCAACGCAGCATATGGGCTTTTTACGAAACCGTCAAAGGAGATGATTATGGCCACGATGATAATAAGAGGGCTGGACGATGATATATTAAAGGCGATAAGAACGAGGGCAAAGCTGGAAGGCATCAGCGAGAATACGACTTTGATCAAACTTATTAAAAACGGGCTCCGCCTTACCGGACTTGAGAATGAGGGCGTAGTCGTCTGCAAAAATGAACTCGGGTTTTTATGGACAAAGCCTTACTGAAATACCGGAGGAAAGAAAATGGACGGTAAGGCGCTCTAACCCTCGGAAGCGACGCTTGACTGACTAGCGGCTTTCCGGTCTGAATTAAATGGGACAACCGTCCCATTTAATTCTGCGTCCATTGTAACTTCTTTAGAGAAGCGGGGCGTTGCCGGCAACTTCCAGCGGTTTATTGCGTTTCACGGGATTGAAGCCGAAAGCAGCGGCGGATTCTTCGAGAAATGTGAGGTAGCTGTCAAAATCTCTGTTTAAATCGCGCTGAGAATGGTTTCTCGCTATAGCATCCATATCCCTGTTAAGTGTTACAGTATCTGTGTCATTTAATAAATTCGCGGAGTTTCTCATAGTATTCCCCCATCGACAATATACTACAATATTCCCTGATTTTCT
>JADFXU010000009.1:0-4389 GCA_015233365.1 Nitrospirota bacterium
GCCTGGTGTAAAAAGGTGCGCGATGACGCCGGCTACTGGAAAAAAGTGGAAGAATACATTGAGGAACATACCTACGCCGCATTTACGCATGGTATGTGCGAGGAATGTTGCCAAAAGGTCCTTACCGAAATTTCTCGTTTGAAGATGGGTAAAACCGATAATCCAGGGGAATAAAAAGTCAAATCGGGGTCTTCTATGGAAAACACAATAAAAGGGAGAATCCTGATCATGGACGACGAAGAATCCGTCAGGCAGGTGGCGGTGGAGATGCTTATACATCTGGGATACGAAGTCGAATCCGTTAAAGACGGCGCTGAAGCCATAGAAGTGTATTCAAATGCCCTTGAATCGGGGAAGCCTTTTGATGTGATAATTATGGACTTGACAATACCCGGCGGCATGGGTGGAAAAGAGGCCATAAAGAAGCTCCATGAGATAGACCCCGGTATCAGGGCCATAATTTCAAGCGGTTATTCCAGCGACCCCGTAATGTCCAGTTTCAGGGATTACGGATTTTCCGGAATAGTGCAGAAGCCTTTCAGAATCGGAGGATTGAGTGAACAGGTCAGGAAAGTGATGGTTTTATAAAAACAGGGTGTCTTTATTCGATGACAAAATCTTCTTTGCCTGCGCGATGTCTTTGTCGATATTTTCTATAAGTTCCTGCACTGACAGAAACTTTTTCTCTTCCCTGATCCGGTCGATAAAATGGATCTGCAGTTTTTCTCCAATAATATTTCTGTTAAAGTCAAAAAGATGCACCTCATAGCTCATTGCTGTTTCATTGAATGTGGGATTATTGCCTATATTGGCTACCCCATCGTAAATCTCAGAAGGCATAGAAGGGACTGAGACCCTTACCGCATACACGCCTTCTTTCGGTATCAGTTCGCTGGATGTCGTAATATTTGCAGTTGGTGTATGGAGAAGCGGGCCGCCTCTGCCCGCCCCTGTTATAACGGTGCCGCTGATGTGATACGCCCTTCCCAGCATCGATGAGGCCTCGCGGACCCTTCCTCTGAGCAGGAGGCCGCGTATCCTGCTGCTGCTGACGACACCGTCAGAGACTCTTGCGTAACGGACCACGTGGACCTTGAATCCGTATTTTCTCCCCTTGATCCGGAGCATGGACGTTGTGCCCTTCTTGCCTTTTCCAAAAGAATAACTGTGCCCCACAATTATCCACTTTGCACCGATCATATCGACCAGAACATTTCTTATAAAGACCTCGGGATCGGTATGAGCGAAATTCCTGTCGAAGCTAATGCAAATAAGGGCTTTGATTCCAATTCTGCCGATAAGCTTTTGTTTGTCGACAGGCGAATATATCATTTTCAGACCGCGCTCAGGCGCGAGGACACGCATAGGATGAGGGTGGAAGGTTATAACGATTGGTGTGCCCCCGATTTCTTCGGCTTTATCGACTACCTGACGGAATATTTTTTGATGGCCGAGATGGACACCGTCAAAGTTTCCAATGGTGACCACGGGATTTTTAAACGCAAGCCGTTTGGTCAGATCATTAATTATTTCCATGGATATTGCCCGAGACACCCCGGACACCGCCTCTTGCCAGTGCAGCCAATTCCCCATAAATGTTTGCAACCTGCTCTCTGGTCGAGTCAAGTCTCCCACTGTTATCTATACGGTAGTCGGCCCGGCTTATCTTCATTTCGATGGGGAACTGGCTTTTCAGGCGTATCAGGGCATTAACTTCAGTAATGCCTTTCTTCAGCAAATGCTGCAGGGCGGTCTCCTCGGATGTAAATACTGTTATTATCCTGTCGAAACGGTTTTGATAGCTTCGCTCGAAGAGCAAAGGCACTTCTATAATGACAACAGCTTCACTGTCCAGCTGTGAAACCTCAGAGAGTTTTTCGTCAATTTTTTTGAATACACGGGGATGAAGTATGTCTTCAAGTGATATTCTGAGAGAGGGAGATTCAAAGATTATATCAGCCAGCAGTTGTCTGTTTACAGCGTTATCGCTGATCACATTTTCCCCCATGGCATTTTTTATTTCGCCGATTACTTCGGGCTCTTTAAGCAGTTCGCCGACTATGGCATCTGTGTCCATGGTCACCGCCCCAAGTTCCCTGAACATCCCGGAGACGGTACTTTTACCCATCCCGTAATTTCCGGTCAGGCCGACAACGATCATACGGTCCCCTCAGCCTTTTTTTTAAGTTCCTCCAACTTCTTTAAAGCCTTTTGAGGCGTAAGTGAAGCCACATCGAGAGAAAGAAGCTCCAGCGTAACCGGGTCGCCGCTGAAGAAAAGGTCCATCTGGGCATGATGCGGCACCAATGCCTTCGATTCTTTTTTTTCGAGCACGTCGAGGACCGCCTTTGCCCGTTCAATCACTACGCCCGGAAGACCGGCAAGTCTGGCTACTTGTATGCCGTAGCTCTTATCAGCCGGCCCGGTTTCAATCTTTCTCAGGAATATTACTTCATCTCCCCATTCCCTGACCACGACATTATAGTTTTTGACGCCTTCCATGCTCAGGGCGAGTTCGGTAAGTTCGTTATAATGAGTAGCGAAGAGCGTACGGGCTTTTATATTCCCGACAAGATATTCGGCGACAGCCCACGCTATGCTTATGCCGTCAAAGGTGCTGGTACCCCTGCCGACCTCATCGAGCAATACAAGACTTCGGCTTGTAGCATTATTCAGAATATTGGCGGCTTCCACCATTTCAACCATAAATGTGCTCTGTCCCCTGCCGATAAAATCGGAGGCGCCTATTCGGGTGAATATTCTGTCCGCGACCCCGATTCTTGAATTTGCCGCGGGAACGAAAGAGCCGATTTGACCCAGGAGAACTATAAGGGCTATCTGCCGCATATAGGTTGATTTGCCGGCCATATTCGGACCCGTGATCACCAGGAGCCTGTTGTCGGTGCAGTCCATGTGTGTATCGTTTGGAATGAATTTCTCGTCTCCGCCGGAGATGCTGCGGGCATTGATGAGTCTTTCAATAACAGGATGCCTCCCATCCGCTATTTCCAGCACATCATCGTCTGAAATGAGGGGTTTGCTGTAACCGTGCCGTTTTGCTACGACAGCCAGCGCCACCAGAAAATCGATAACAGCGAGCTGCAGAGAAGCATGAAGCAGCCTGGTTGCATATTTCTGAATTCCATCGAGAATAGCAAGAAAAAGAGTATATTCAAGCTCTTTAAGACGGTCCTCGGCACCTAACACCTTAGTTTCGTATTCCTTCAGATCCGGAGTGATGAAACGTTCTCCATTGACAAGTGTCTGCTTGCGCATGTAATCGCCGGGCACAAGATGGAGATTGGATTTAGTGATCTCAATGTAATAGCCGTATATTCTATTGAATCCCACTTTCAGAGAGTTTATTCCGGTGCGCTGCCGTTCATCGGCCTCAAGCCTTGCAATGAAGTCTTTGCCGCTGACAGAAATGTTTCTCAGTTCGTCGACCTCTTTGTTGAATCCTTTCTTCAGTATGCCGCCCTCTTTTGGGCTGAGCGGCGGGTTATCCACTATGCTGAAGTCGATCAAATCCTGAAGTTCAATCAGTTCAGGCAGTTCCCTGGCTATTCCCTTTATATAAGGATTTTGAGATGAACCAAGATTCTTCTTTATCTCCGGCAGGTGCTCGATAGAATCTCTCAACGCTGTAACGTCTCTGGGACCTGCCGAACGGGCCAGGATACGCGAGACTATACGGTCGATATCCTGTATTTTCCCCAATATCGTCCTCAGTTCCTCCATAAGTTCGTAATCCTCGATTATGGCGCTGACGGCATCCTGACGTTTAATTATTTCTGACGATGAGAGCAGCGGCCTGGTCAAGGCGTTTCTGAGGAATCTGCCACCCATGGGCGTGAGCGTTTCGTCCAGCACCCACAGCAGGGAGCCTTCTGCAGATCCGTCTTTAAGATTGTGGGTAATCTCAAGGTTCCGTATGGTCACGGCATCCAGAAACATATGCTCCGCCTGGTTGAGAACGGAAATCTTTTTAAAAGTCAGATGCTTCTGAGTCTCCTGGAGGTAGGAGATAAGTGCGCCAGCCGATGAGACAGCCGTATCCATGCCAGCCAGTCCGTACCCTTCCAGAGAAGAGACCCTGAAATATTTAAGCAGTGCTTTATATGCCTCGCCGTAATCGAAGTACCAGTCGTCGTACCAGGAAACAAAATATCCTCCGGATGATACCTCATAGTGTAAATTGGTTTTCATGCTTTGAGGGAAAAGTATTTCCCTGGGCTCGTACCTTGAAATCTCGTCATCCAGGGGCTTATCGGTTTCATATACTGTAAATTCACCTGTAGAAAAATCGGCCACTGTAATCCCCAACTTGCCCTGGCGGGTAAGGATACTCATAATGTAGGCGTTCTCTTTGGGCTGATCGGGCAAGTG
>JADFXU010000009.1:4399-66758 GCA_015233365.1 Nitrospirota bacterium
CGGGCGTTATCACGCGCACGACTTCCCTCTGGATTATTCCCTTTTCCTGGCCTTTTGCTGTTTTCAGGTCTTCAAGCTGTTCGCAAATCGCCACTTTATGGCCCGCCTTAATAAGCTTCGAAATATATGTGTCTACCGAGAAATAGGGCACCCCGCACATTGGTGTGGGATCATCTTTGTTTTTGTCCCTGCTTGTCAGGGCTATTTGGAGTATGCCTGAAGCGACTTTTGCATCATCCTCAAACATCTCGTAGAAGTCACCGAGCCTGAATAACACAATGGCGTCGGGATATTTGTCCTTAATGCTGTAATATTGTTTCATCAAAGGAGTTGTTTCAGACACAAACCCAAACCTCTCGTTAAAAATATGGTATTTTGCATTATACTACAGACGGGGTAAGTATATAAAAGTTTGGAAACTATTAGTTATTGACACGTTGCGGTGGATTTGCTACTTTTAAGCGATGGATAAATTGACTGAAAAAGATATTATCGAAAGGATCAAACTCGGATATTCCTTGCCGTCTTTGTCAGCCGTCGCTATTAAGCTTGTTGAAATCGCATCGAACGAATATTCTTCACTGTCGGAAATGTCGGAATTGATCGAGAGGGACCCGGGTCTTACCGCTCGTCTGATCAGGATCGCCAACAGCGCATTTTTCAGGGCGTCGGAGCCCATCTCCACCATCGAGCAGTCTATTATGAGAGTAGGCTCAAATCATTTAAGGGTGATGGCATTGTCGCTGTCCCTGAGAGATACTTTCCCAATGGGCAAAGTCGGTCCTATGGATTTTGAAAAATTCTGGCGTTCTTCGCTATATCAGGCCCTGCTTGCAAAATCTTTTGCCCAGAGACTGCATACGTGCAATCCTGAAGAAGCCTTTGTCGGGGGCCTTATCCTTGAGATCGGTCTGCTCATATTTTTTGATATGTTTGTAAAAGGAAAAGGAATTGAAAGAAATTTGGACCTTCAGCCTCTGGAGGAACTTCTGGCATGGGAGACTGACAATTACGGTATAAATCACAGGCAGGTCGGGGCTGCTGCGTTAAGTTTCTGGAAGTTCCCTTCAATTATTGTGGAATGCCAGCACTTCCACAGTATAGAATCAAAGGAAGAAAAGATACCGCCTCTTGCCCTGGTCTGCGAAATGGCTCGTGAATTTTCTGCCCTCATATGCAAGGAATCCATAGAGTGGGGCACTCTTTTCCACAAGGCTGAGGAAATATATAATATTGACCATGACATGCTGACAGATATACTTATCGCCACATTTGACGAGGTGCAGCAGGTTGCCGGGGGGCTGAAGGTTGAGATGGATAAAGACAAGGACATTCTCGGTCTCGTTGAAAAGGCAAACGTGTCTCTCAGCGGACTTTCTGAAAAGATTCTGGAGTTGCAGGAAACGGCTTCAAAGCATGGCCTGCCGTCTTTTGAAAATATGACTGAAATCGAAAATGATCAGGACGTAAAGTATACTTTGCAGGCGGTGGCACATGAGATAAGGAATCCGCTGATGGCGGTAAGCGGTTTTGCCAAAAAGCTTTCAGGGGCGCTTGACCCGTCTTCCGACGGCTGGAAATATGTGCAGATTATTATCGATGAATCCGTCAGGCTTGAAAGTGCATTGTCAAAAATGACCGGGTCCCGTAGAAACGGGTAAAAAAGTGGGAACAAACTGAATGGAAAACATAAGCAAGCCGATGATATTTGCAGCCAAGGAAGAGATACTCCGGAATGTTGTCAAGACCCATACTGCTATCCTGATCGAAGGATGGACAGGCACCGGAAAGACTGTTACCACGCTTAAAGCCGTCAAAGGGATGGGAGATATCTATTATTATACTGAGACTGCCGATGAGGATCTTCGGCATCTGGGCCAATATAGCGACAGGATAACTGTCGTGAACAAGGTTGGGGCGCTGCGCGACCTCCCGGCAGGGAAGCAGTGCCTTGTATTTGATGATCTGAACCGTCTCGGCAGTGAAGCTCGCTTTGATTTGGAAACAATGATAAGGGACAGGGTAAAAGGCAGGAAAGTGATCGTGATTACACAGGTGGTGCTCGATGCACAAAGCATCCTGGAGAATATGGACGTTGTAGTCCGCTTCAAGCATAATACGGCAGAAGTTATGCATTCGAAATTGTCTGATATGGATAGTCTGGGGTAATATTATGCCGGAGACAGAAGGAAACACTGAAAGCATAAAAGATCTGGTCCTGATACGGTTGCGCGAATACAGCGATTTCCCGGCCATGTCGAATACGATCATGATTATCAATCGATTCACTACTTCGGGAGACGCCTCGATTTCCGAGTTTGCCAATATTGTGTTGAGGGATTATGCCCTGACGTCAAAAGTCCTGAAGATTGTCAACAGTGTGAACTACGCGCAGTTCGGCGAGGTGAGCACCATTTCACGCGCAATCACTCTTCTCGGCATCGAAAATATTAAAAATCTCGCAATTACATTGATGTTTTTTGATCATTTCCGCGAAAACAGCGTGACGGTCGACCATATCGATTCGATACTCAGGTCCTTGTTCAGTGGAATACTGGCCCGGAAGATAGCCGCTATTGTTAATGTTGCCAATATGGAAGAAGCATACATATGTTCTCTTTTCCACAATTTCGGCAAAGTGCTTGTAGCTTTCGCCCTGCCGGAGAAAATAGTGGAAATAAAACGGCTAAGCCATGAACAGGGCATTTCAGAATATGACGCAGCCGTGTCTTTGCTTGGAGGTTCTTACGAGGAGATGGGCATGGCAATAGCCAGGGGCTGGAACTTCCCTGAAAAAATTGTACGCAGCATGCATAAACTGGACGGCATCGAAATCGGGGCGGATGACAGCGAGATTGATAAGCTCAATGGCATTGCCTCCTTTGCAAATGAAGTCGCCGACATACTGTCGTCAGGAAGCGAAAAGAAAGAGATGGAAGTGAACATAGAGAATCTTGTAACAAAGTTCAAGAGCCGTTTCGGTATGCTGTACGGCAGCATGGAGGAAATTATTAATTCAAGTTTCGACACGCTGAAAGAGTTTTCAGGTCTTTTCAATGTCGGTCTTTTTGATGCCGTCCCTTTCAACCGGAAGTTCATGACCTGGGCCGAGAAGGCGGAGAAGGGGGTTGCGACATCTGAAGAAACATGGACGGAGGGCTTTAATACCGATTTAATCAAAACTATCGATTTTATATTTGAATCGGGAAAGATGAACAGCCCCGACAGCATTTTTGCAAAAGGCATCCAGGATGTCAATAATGCGATACTGGGTGATTTCTCCCTCAATGATATTATGAGAATAGTACTGGAGACCATATACAGGGGCATGCAACTATCTAAAGAGGGAAGGACGCTTTTTCTGATAAAAGATACGAAACTCCCGGTTATGAGCATAAGATTCGGGTTCGGGAGCGGCATTGAGGAACTGAAGAAATGGTTTAATATCCGGCTCGGTGGTTCGAATGACATCTTTAATGTGGCGATAGCGAGGCAAACTGATTTTGTGATCGAAGATACAGAGCCTCCGGATATCAGAAAACTCCTGCCGGAATGGTTCAAGAGCAGGGTATTTGAAAGAATCTTTATCGTGCTTCTGCCTATAATAATAAACACCAAGCCTATCGGGATGTTCTATGTTGAAGGGGACAGGGAAGGGTTCCGGAAAATATCCGGCAGTCATTTGAATTATCTGAAAATATTGCGCGACCAGACGGTCATGGCAGTGAAGCATAAACACTGGGACTGAACAGAACGCCCGGACACTATGAGATCCGCTTAAAGAAGTCATTTCCCTTGTCATCCACAAGTATAAAGGCCGGGAAATCGACTACTTCTATTCTCCAGACGGCTTCCATGCCCAACTCAGCGTAGTGGAGAGGCGGCTTTCTCAAGTTCCCGGTACAGCGCTTTCCGCTCGCACGCCCACTTCCAGCCGCATCCTTTGCAGGAAGAAACATACCATTCGTGAAAAATAGAGGGCAGCATGTTTCTTATATCCTGCCATAAGAGATATTGCCCATGCGACACGTCGAGAAGACGCAAGGCAAGGGCATCGATGGCAGCTATATCATCCTCGGCATCATCACTATGCGTGCAGCGGTCATCCTGCAAGGAAGGACACCTGGCGCAAACAGCATCGGCGCCATTATGTACCCGGCAGGCACCTGCCTTCGCTGCGGCCATAACGTTATTAAGGTTTTCGATGAATTCAGCATCATAGCCCTCTCCTGAGAAGAAGTGCAGGCAAATCAGATGGTGGCCCCTCAATTCGCAGGGCATTTTGAATGTTTTACTCATGATCGCGATTCCTTTTATAATAAAATAAATGATGCGATATTATCTTGCCGGCAATTTCGTGCTCAAGCGGCTTGAAACGCCGTCTCTTTACAATATCAGTAACGACGAATTGTATGAACTTGATGAAACGGCCTTTGAATTTCTGAAAAAGTGTGCTCGCACCGAAGGCTGCGATGCCGGCGGCGCTGACAAGGAATTTATCGGATACTGTGTTTCAGAAGGCGTATTGTCGGCTGAGAGACAGTCTAAATCATTCACGCAGTTTATACCGCTCAAGCTGTCTTTTTGCGGTCCGTCACTCAGGTATCTTGAACTGCAAATTACCGATAAATGCAACCTGAAGTGCAAACACTGCTATATTGATCAGGGCGCAGGAAACGAACTCCCCGTGGAGATTATAAGAAATGTTCTGGATGAATTCGAGTCGATGCAGGGATTGCGCCTGTTAATTACAGGCGGTGAGCCCTTAATGCGCGGCGATTTCGGCGCCGTGAATGCGTTGCTGCCGCTGTATGGATTCAGGAAGATATTGTTTACAAATGGCCTTTTGCTCGACAAAGCCTTGCTGGAAAAACTTAACGTTGATGAAATACAGTTCAGTGTCGACGGGATGGAGCAGGGTCATGATGCGCTGAGAGGAAAGGGGACATACAAAAAAGTAATGCGCGCGCTTGAGATCTCCCTTGTATCGGGCATAACGGTATCCATAGCGACTATGGTACACAGCAGGAATATCGGGGAATTTGCCGTGATGGAAAAGCTTTTCAGGGGCATGGGAATTGAAGACTGGACTGTTGATGTTCCATGCGTCACGGGTCATCTTAAACACAATACTTTTTTCCACGTGCCCGCTGATGTAGCAGGACAATACCTGAATTACGGATTTGGAGGAGGTATTCACGGTGGCGGAGAAGGGTATGCCTGCGGGCTGCATCTTTTGTCAGTCCTTGCGAATGGTACGGTTGCAAAGTGCGCCTTTTATTCTCATTCCCCTCTGGGCACTGTAAGTGAGGGCCTCGGTAAGTGCCGGGAGGGACTGAAGCCTGTCAAGCTGGAGTCGTTGCAGTGTGCCGCACTCTCCTGCAGGGCTATCGATTCGTGCAGGGGAGGGTGCAGATACCGCGCCTCAATTGGTCCTGACATGGGTGCAGGGGAACAAACCGGGAGGGACATTTATAAATGTTTTTCTTATGATATAATAAAAGGTAACGGAAGCTAAGGGCTAAGAGTGAAAATCCTTTTTTTTGCTCTGGGCTCTTAGCTCTAAACTGTTAGATAAACAGGAGGTGTTTGGAATGGTAATCAGGAAGATAGCTAAGAAGACATCGACTACATGCAAGTGCAAGGGTTCCTGTTAAGCGGCTGATAGCTGACAGGTCTCAGACGTTTGGTTCGTGGCAGGGGGGTAGCGGTGCGTGGCCCCCCGTTTATTTTGTTTAACACTTTGTTTTTTAAACTTGCCTGTGCGATAATAAAAAATGTTCACTACGAAAACTAGTCTTGCAATTCTTGCGGTGCTTATATTTTGCCATGCATCCTGCGCTACTTTACAAAAACAGCCGGTCGCAGTCGAAGTGCCTGCAGCAGGGGTATTGCCACCCGAATCTGAGAAGGGATATTTGGAATACCTGCTGGGGTATGAAGCTGAAATGGATGGAAACTGGGGAGAGGCCCTGAAACATTATCAGGAAGCACTTAAAGTTGATCCTTCTTCTGCATACTTAAAGACACAGACCGGCGATATGCTTAGGAAGCAGGCCAGATATGCCGAGGCAGCGGCTGTGCTGGAGGCTGTCATCAAGGCGGATCCCGATTACATACCGGCTCTCATGTTGCTTGGTGATCTCTATAATGCCCAGAAAAAAATTAATGAAGCCATAGCTATTTATGAGAAAGTGGTGCGGATATCGACTGATAAGAACGATGCGCGCCTGTTCCTTGGGGTCCTTTACCTGTCAAAAGGAGAAATACAGAAAGCTGAACGCATTCTTGGAGATATAATTAATAGCGATCCTGAAAATATCATGTCACTTTACTATCTAGGCACGATCGCGCTCGAGAAAAAGGATTTTGACAAAGCGGAGGAATTCTTCAAGAAAGTAATAGAGCTGCGGCCGGGTTTCGACGCTGCTTATTTAAGTCTTGGACTTACCAGCGAAATAAAAAATGATACTAAGTCTGCGGAAGGATATTACAAGAAAGCACTCGAAGTGAATCCCCATAATCCGTTCGCGAGCGAAAGGCTCACCCAGCTTTATGTTACGGAAAGGTCATACGAAAAGGCCATCAAGGAGCTTGAGCGTCTTTTGGAAGCGGCCCCTGCAAATGTGGATATTCACCACCGGCTGGGGCTGCTGTTCCTTCAGGACAAACAATATGAGCGGGCGCTTGCGGAGTTCAGGATTGTCCTTGAGTCGAGGCCCCTGGATATAACCATCAGATATTATGTGGTAGTGACTCTTAATGAAATGAACAGGCTGGATGACGCAATCAGAGAACTGAAAAAAATTCTTTCCATTGATCCGAAGAACGTCAATGCGTTCCTGACGCTTGGAACGATCTACTCCAGACAGAACAATTACGCGGAGGCGGTAAAGATATACCAGGAAGCCCTCAGTTTTGAAAAGGGCAAACCGGAGATTTATATCTACCTTGGTTCCGCGTATGTGCAAATAAAAGAATATGGAAAGGCTGAAACAATCCTGGACGAGGGCCTCAAGCTCTTTCCTGATAACGATGAATTGCTTTTCAATAAGGCAATTCTTTATGAAAAGACCGGAAAGTTCGATGATATGGTGACAACCCTGAAACGGACTATCGAGCTGAATCCCAAAAATGCGGAGGCCCTGAATTACCTGGGCTACAGTTATGCCGATAAGGGGATACATCTTGAAGAAGCCCTGTCCCTTATCCAGAGGGCTGTGGCACTGAAGCCGGACAGCGGTTTCATAATGGACAGCCTCGCATGGGTATATTTCAAAATGGGACGGCCCGCCGAAGCACTGCAGATCCAGATTCAAGCGGTGAAGCTTGTAGACGACGACCCTGTCCTGCGCGAGCATTTGGGCGACATCTATGCCTCTATGGGCAAGAAGGACAAAGCCCTCGAAGCATGGAACGCTGCTCTCCGTTTCGAACAAAAAGAGGAAGGGTTAAAGGAGCGAGTTGAAGCGAAAATAAAAAAGCTTGGAGTCAAAAGCTTGGAACCAAGAGATGAGAAAGCCCGGAGCCCGGAGCCGGGAGCAAAAAAATAGATTAAGGGCTCTTAGCTATTTTAAAAGTTATGCTTACAGTAAAAGCGCCTGCCAAAATTAACTGGTCGCTGTTTGTGCTGGATAAAAGAGAAGACGGCTACCATAATATTGTCTCTCTTCTGCAGTGTATCGGCCTTTACGATGTGATCGAATTCGAACTTTCCGACGGCCTGACACTTGAGTCCAACCTCGATCTTCCATTCGAGCAGAACCTTGTCTATAGGGCGGCTGTTCTGCTGAGGGACTATGCAGGGATTAAAAAGGGGGCGCGGATCACGTTGAAGAAGGAGATACCTTCGGGTGCGGGGCTTGGCGGCGGCAGCAGCGATGGTGCATATACGCTGATGGCCCTCAACAAGCTGTGGGAACTCGGTCTCGATAATGGGGAACTTAAATTGCTGGGGAATAAGTTGGGGTCTGATGTCCCTTTCTTTTTTAATGGTCCTCTTGCCCTTGCCGAGGGCCGCGGTGAGCGGTTGACCAGTCTGGCGGTTGCAATGTCGCACGTTCTGCTGCTCGTAAAAGCCGATTGCTCAGTATCGACATCGTGGGCTTACGGCGAACTCGGCAGGGCAGTCAGGGGCGATATTGCATTGACAAAAACTGATAATAAAATAAATAATATCCAGTTCATTTATGGCGCCGTTGCTGCAGGCGATTTGTCAAGTATTGCGCGTAATGCGCGCAATGATTTCGAAGACGCAGTTATACGACAATATCCCGTGATAGGAACTGTTAAAGAGCAACTCATCAAAAGCGGGGCGGTCATGGCACTTATGAGCGGAAGCGGTTCCGCTGTTTTCGGCCTTTTCGAGGATGAGAACGTGGCGCTTAATGCAGCCGGGGATTTTCCGTCCTATTTCTGCAAGGTAGTAAAGACGTTGATCAGCTAAGAGCTGAGAGCCCAGAGCTTAGAGCTAAAAGCCTTTGTCTTGGCTCTTGGCACTTAGCTCTTAGCTATTAGCTTTTTTTGGGGCGTCGACAAGCGGCAAGTCAGCAGATTTTGGATCTGCCATCCCCAGGTTCGAATCCTGGCGCCCCAGTTCTTCTGATATTGTGATACAATACTAAGTTAATATATTCAGCCAGTTGTTTGTTGCTGCAAGCTGCCGGGTCGCGGACGCGGTGCTGAACGCAATTGGAGGAGAAATGCATAACTGTATTAAACTGCTTTCGGGGAATGCCAACAGGCCGCTGGCTTCCAAGGTGAGTGAATATATCGGCGTACCCTTGACCGACACTACGGTGAACAAGTTTAGTGACGGCGAGATAACTGTGCAGATTAATGAGAATGTCAGGGGATGTGATGTTTTCGTCATCCAGCCGACCTGCTTCCCTGTCAACCACAATATTATGGAACTGCTGCTCATTATAGATGCCCTGAAAAGGGCTTCGTCAAAGAGGATAACTGCAGTGGTCCCTTATTACGGTTATGCCCGGCAGGACAGAAAAGTCCAGCCGAGGGTCCCCATTTCTTCAAAGCTTGTGGCCGACCTGTTGACTGCAGCCGGAACGAACAGGCTCATAACCCTCGATTTGCACGCAGCCCAGATACAGGGTTTTTTCAACATTCCGGTTGATCATCTTTATGCTTCGCTCGTGTTATATGACTATATAAAGAGAAGCAGCTTTGACGACCTTGTTATTGTTTCTCCTGATGCCGGCGGAGTTGAGCGTGCCCGCTCCTTTGCCAAAAGGCTCGACGCTTCCCTTGCCATTGTCGACAAGCGGCGTGAAGTGGCCAATGTTTCAAAGGTCATGAATGTGATCGGGAATGTGAGGGATCGCGATGTTATTCTCCTGGATGATATGATTGATACTGCGGGCACAATAACGCAGGCTGCTCAGGCCCTTTATGATAACGGGGCCAAAAAGGTGTGCGCTGCGGCTTCACACGGCGTTTTGTCGGGACCTGCTCTTGAGAGGATAAACAATTCGGTGCTTGAAGAAGTAATCACTACAGATACTATTCCTCTCGAAGATAAGACCAGGGTGTGCCGGAAGCTTACGGTATTAAGCATTTCGAGACTGCTGGGCGAGGCAATAAAGAGGATACACGAGGAAACATCGGTGAGTTCACTGTTTGATTAAAAATCAATAAAGGGCGAAAGACAAAGGGCGAAAGGCGAAAGGACAAAATGAACATGTGCCTATCCCTTTAGCCATTAGTCTTTTGCCTTTAGCCAGTATTAAGAGGAGGATACGTGGAAAAAGTGACATTAAATGTTGAAAAAAGAGGCAGAGTGGGGAAAGGCGGTGCCCGCACGTTAAGAGCAGGCGGGTCAATACCTGCCGTGGTCTATAAAGGCGGCAATTCGATCCCTGTGCAGCTTTCGGGGAAAGAACTTTCATACTTTATAAGCAAAACAGCCGGCGAGCAGGTGATTGTAAATCTGAAGTTCCCGGAAGATACGAAGCAGGCGATACTTAAGGAATATCAGGTAGATCCCATAACCGGGAAACTTCTGCACGTAGACTTTCAGGAGATTTCAGCGACCGAACTGATCAAGGTGACAGTCCATGTTGCCATCCGTGGAGAGGCTATAGGCGTGAAGAGGGACAAAGGCGTGCTCCAGTACGGCATCAGAGAGGTGGAAATAGAGTGCCTGCCTGACAAGATACCCGGACATTTCAAAGTCGATGTCAGCGAACTTACTATAGGCCGTGCAATACATGTCAGGGATATAATACCTGGCGAGGGTATTCGCATTATTACCGAACCTCATGAGGTACTCGCGTCGGTTGTCGGCATTAAAGAGGAAGAGGTTGCCCCTGAAGCAGTAATTGTGGCCGAGCCGGTTGAACCCGAAGTTATCAAGAAAGGCAAGAAGACCGAAGAAGAGGAAGAGAAAAAATAGTTGTGGATTATTGCTGGTCTGGGCAATCCTGGAAAGAGGTACGAAAAAACCCGTCATAATGTGGGTTTCGAGGTTGTAGACAGGCTTTCAGAGGATTACGGAATCGTTCTTAAAGAAAGGGACGAATATCTCCTGGGGAAGGGGGCGATCGAGGGACAGGAAAGTCTCCTTGTTAAGCCCCTTACTTTTATGAACAGGAGCGGCAGCGCAATCGTAAAGGTGCTCAGGAAATTCAACAGTTCTGCCGAATCCTTGATAATAGTTCACGATGACCTCGATCTTGGCGTCGGCGTAATTAAGATCAGAAAAACCGGATCATCCGGGGGCCACAAGGGCGTTGAATCAATTATCCAGGGTACGGGTACCAGGGATTTCTTCAGAGTGAAGTTTGGCGTGGGCCGCGATCCCGATATTCCTTCCGATGTTTACGTTCTCAGCAAGTTCAGCCCCGCTGAAAAAAGTGTCATGAAAGATGCTATAATAATGGGCAGTGAAGCGATTGCCTGTATTATCACTATGGGGATTGACAAAGCAATGACCCGGTACAACCGAGCAGCGAAGACGGAGCCGATGCCCGGAGACCAATAATGAACATTGCAGCGAGCGATTTATCTGAAGTTGATATAAAAGCCGATATCGTCGTTTTGCCGCTTTTTGAAGCACCCCAACCCGAACAGTATGCCGATGTGGATGACAAGATCGGCGGACTGATCTCAAGAGTTCATACATCAAAAGAATTCACGGGGAAAGAGAACCAGCTTACTCTCCTTCATGTACAACATACAGGGGCCGAAAGAATCCTGCTTGTGGGGATGGGTAAGGGGCCGGAACTCACTTCTGAACGGCTGCGCCAGGCCGGAGGCAAGGCATTCTCTTATATAAAAAAACTAGGGCTTCGCGACATTGCCGTGTCGTCACGGTCTATTGCCCGGGATCTTCGGAACGGTTATGAAGCACGTTATGAAAACGTAATGTATTTTATAGAAGGTGGTATTCTGGCCACCTACCGGTTTGAAAAATATAAAAAGGCGGAAAACGGAGGCGACATAAGGCGTATAGCCGTTCTTGGCAATGGAATCTCACTGCCGTTGAAGCGCCTCCGGATTGTGGCCTCCGCAGTTTATCTGGCCAGAGATCTTGTCAATACCCCGTCGAATGATTTGACGCCGGGTCAAATGAGCGAGAGTGCACTGAACGTTGCCGGGAGAAATGTGAAGGTCAGGGTATTGAATGAGAAAGATATTAAGCGCGAGGCAATGGAAGCCTATCTTGCGGTTGCACGCGGCTCGGGATCGCTGCCCAGGTTTATTATCATGGAATACAAAGGCGGCAGAGGTGCGCCGGTCGTGCTTGTCGGCAAGTCGATTACATTTGACAGCGGAGGGATTTCAATCAAGGCGGCAGAGGGCATGGAGAAGATGAAATACGACATGGCTGGAGGAGCTGCCGTTTTGTCTGTTATAAAGGCTATTTCGGAAATGGCTGTGCCGCTCAATGTAACCGGCATACTGCCGGCGGCGGAAAATATGCCCGGCAGCGTCGCATTTAAGCCCGGGGATGTCGTTAACTCCATCGGCGGAAAAACTATAGAGATTATCAGCACTGACGCTGAAGGCAGATTAACACTTGCAGATGCTATCGGTTATGCAATAAAATATTATAAACCGAGGGCGATCGTCGATATCGCGACCCTGACCGGGGCCTGTTCCCTGGCGCTCGGAAACGAAGCCGTTGCGATGATGGGAACCGACATCATGCTTATGGAATTAATAAAGGAGGCTTCGCTGGAAACTGGTGAGAGGGTATGGCAAATGCCTCTTTATGATGAATATAGAGACTACCTGAAAAGCGATATTGCAGACATAAAAAATGCCGGGGGCCGAAACGGCTCGCTTGTAACAGCCGCTTCTTTTCTTAAAGAATTCGCAGGGGAAACGCCATGGGTGCACCTTGACATTGCCGGCACTGCATGGAATGAAAAAGAAAAGCCTTATATCACCAAAGGATCGACAGGCGTCGGCGTAAGATTATTAATCGAGTTTCTGGACCGGCTGGCAGGATTACGCGCCCCCATGGATCTCAGACAAAAGTCTGACGACTTTTCGGCCATGGCTTGTAAAGGGACTGCAGGTCAGCCCAGGGGGAAATAAACGGATGCTATTATTATTATTTTTGATAGGGTTCATCCTGGTGCCGTCTTTTGCCTTTGCTTGGGGGCCGCTGACACATATGTATCTGGCTAATGAGCTCTATTCTTATGCGCCGCTTATCCCGGCCGGCATTATGGCTGTAATAAAGAGATATAAACAGGATTTCCTTTACGGGAACCTGATGGCAGATATGATTCTGGGGAAAAAATACCTCCCCGAAGATAAAAGTTCACACAGCTGGGAGGTTGCCTTCAACCTTCTGGACCACGCTGATAATGGTTCTGAAAAGGCATTTGTATATGGTTATCTGAGCCATTTGGCTGCGGACACTGTTGCCCATGGCATACTTACGGATGATACGCTTGATGTGGAGCATACATGGATCGAGCTTAAAGCCGACAGCATGATCGACAAAGATTACTGGCTTCAGTCCGTGACTTTCAGCAAGACAGTGCAAAAGAGAAACGACCGCTTTCTTGAAGGGTCTCTCGACAGCGTCTTCTTTTCATTCAAGACCAACAAGCGTATTTACAAAAGCATGGTATTCCTGTCTTTTCTTATTGTGAACAGGAAAAGAAGACGCGGCATTAACCAAAGATATATCTGCCGGCTTCATGACGAATCAGTAGCCAGGATGCTCGACCTGATCCAGAATGGCAAAGATTCCGCTGTCATAGATTCCAGCCCTTTGTAATGTTTGACAAGAATTATCTCCTTCCCGCAGATGCACTGGCGCTGATAGTTAACGCGTTGCCTGGAGGCAGGCCAAAGACTGAAAAACTTCCTATCGAGGAAAGTTACCGTCGTATAATTGCGGTTGATGTTGTCTCGCTTGAGGACCTTCCCGGTTTTTCCCGTTCGACAGTCGACGGGTATGCGGTCCATGCAGAGGATACCTTTGGGGCAAAAGAGACCTCACCCGCTTATCTCGGCCTGAAGTATGAAGTGCTTATGGGCCAGGCTCCCGATTTTGAGGTTGCCCGGGGATTTGCCGCTAAAATACCGACAGGCGGAATGCTTCCGCCAGGGTCTGATGCCGTAATAATGCTTGAGCATGTTCAACCTGTTTCCGAAGATCTGATTGAGATTCTCAGGGCCGTTGCCCCCGGCGATAATGTTATACAACTCGGGGAAGATATCAGGAAAGGAGAAACTGTACTCACTGCAGGTAAGAGCCTGAGGGCCCAGGACATAGGTGCGCTTGCCGGCATCGGCGTAACAAGTATTGAAGTATTTAAAAAACCTGTCGTGTCATTCATATCTACAGGTGATGAGATCGTGTCTCCGGACAGTCCGCTGAGGCCCGGGCAGGTAAGAGACATTAATTCCTTTACACTGGCCGGACTGGCAATGAATCACGGTTCCATAATGATAAAGAAGGGTATAATCAGGGACAATTACGAAGAAATAAGAAAGGCTATTGAGGAATCATTGCAGGATTCCGACATGGTCCTTATAAGCGGGGGGACTTCAGCCGGCCTCAAGGACATGACAGCGGCGATTATCAACGATATGGGCATGCCTGGTGTGCTTTTCCACGGGGTTTCTCTGAAACCGGGAAAGCCGATGATCGGTGGTGTGGCGCAGGGAAAGCCGGTTTTGGGCCTGCCTGGACATCCGGCAGCAACTGTTGTCTGCTTCGATTTGTTTATAAAGCCTATTCTGAATAGATTGCGCGGGCTTGGGAGACAACCCTATATCATCAGATCGGTAAAAGCAACGATGGCAAAGAATATTGCTTCTGCTGCCGGCAGGGAGGATCACATAAGGGTCAGTGTGGAAGAAAAAGAAGGTAAACTGCTGGCTTTCCCGGTACTCGGAAAATCCGGATTGATTACTACTCTGGTGAAAGCGGACGGAATAGTTATAATCCCGCAATCGAAACTGGGGCTTGATGCCGGAGAAGAAGTGACAGTGAGGTTGTTCTAAGGCATGGAGGTGTTTAGTTTGGAAAAAGCAATAAAGAATTTCTTCACGAGAATAGGCCATCCTGTGAATATTATGGAAGTTTGCGGCACTCATACTGTGGCTATATTCAAGCACGGCATACGGAGCCTTTTGCCTGAGGGGTTGAAATTATTGAGTGGTCCAGGCTGTCCTGTATGTGTTACGTCAATAAGGGATGTTGATATAGCCGTTGCCATGTCGAAGCACGAAGACGTGATTTTTGCCACTTTCGGGGATATGATGCGTGTGCCGGGTGGAAAACAATCTCTGGGTGAAGCGAGGGCAGAGGGAGCGGATGTGAGGATTGTGTATTCTCCTCTCGATTGCCTGAAAATGGCGAAAGAGAATGCCGATAAGAAAGTGATATTTTTTTCCGCCGGGTTTGAAACTACGTCGCCTTCCGGTGCGGCAACGCTGTTCGAGGCTGAGCGGCAGGCCGTCAATAATTTCTATCTGTTCTCAGTGAACAAGCTGGTCCCTCCGGCGCTCGAAGCGCTGTTGCAATCTGATGATGTAAGAATAGACGGCTTTCTGCTGCCGGGGCATGTGAGCGCTATTATCGGAAGCAAAGTGTACAGTTTTGTGACTGAAAAATATCATGTGCCATGTGTAATAACCGGATTCGGGGCCGAAGATATTCTGGGTGGCATTCTGATGCTTTTGAAACAAATAACCGAAAAGAGAGCGTCAGTTGAAATCCAGTATAAAAGCGTTGTCACCGAAGAGGGGAACAAAAAAGCCGTCGAATTCATTAATAGATACTTCGAACCTTGCGACAGCTATTGGAGAGGGATAGGCCTTTTGCCTGGAAGCGGTCTGAAGCTGAAAGAGATGTGGCGACACAGGGATGCAGAGGCACTACTTGATCTGGACATTCCCGAGGTGAAGGAACCAAAGGGATGTCTTTGCGGCCTGGTACTGCGCGGCGTGAAGATTCCTTCAGAATGCCCCCTGTTCGGCAAGGTATGCACACCCGAGAGACCGGTAGGGGCTTGCATGGTGAGCAGCGAGGGAAGTTGCGCAGCCTATTACAAATACAGTAGTCGGATGTAAGGTTTTCCCAGGGCCTTGTTTACGGTCTTTTTATTACATCTGCACCACAGCGTATCTTTTTTCTCTTAGCAGTTCTATGACTCCCCTGTCTCCGACAAGATGGCCGGCGCCTATCACGATAAAATACGATTCCCGGGTTTTCAGCATATCTTCTATCTTGAGTGCCATTGCCCGGTTTCTCTCTGTTATCAATTTATCATTGACCAGGGCCATTTCCGGGTCATTTCCACTGTCTTGAAATATCAGGGCCTCGATTGTTTTTGTGTCGCCGGTGTTCCAGGCATCTACAAGTGCGTCCGCCGTTTTTTGAATTTTATTTATGTTTTTTATCGTGTAATACAACAGCGCTTCCTGTTCGCTATCTGAAAATCCCGTCATGAGAGAGAGCTGGAAGTCGACGCTTTCTATTTCAACGATCTTCTTCTTGCCTGCGGCTTCCATCAGAAAATGCTCGTCTATGCCGTAGGCCGGGTCAAACCCCATCCTCATCAGGCTGAATATCTCTATCGAACTGGCGATAAACCACGGCCTTTGTTTGAGAAGGATGCCGGGATCTATGCCGAGGTCGAGTGATTCTTTTATGACAAGGTCGCAGGTCGCTTTTGATATATGCCTGTCGAGGGAGTCGTCGCCCGAATAAAAAGCCTTTGCAATTAACTCCGCCATGTCTTTTTGAGTGATGTTGTTGATATCGGCTTCCACTGCCAGCACTCCGGATTTTTCGAACGCCGTCTCAATTTTGGTGTTCAGGGGATAACTTTCCGGTTTCATGACATGGATGGAACCAAGAATATAGGCAGTCGCAGTCGGTGATTTGACCTTCCATAAAAAGCTCTTGCCGCACGCAGCAGAATCCTTACCCTGGACATGCGAAGCCGGGGCCAATAAAAGAAGGATACACAGCAATAGCGCATGGAAAGGCCGTTTGATCATTTTCTTATACGTTGATTATGGAGTAGCGGTATGTGATTTTGGCGACGCCTTCAAGCGTTGCCTTGACAGAACAATATTTCTCCATTGATGATTCGATTGCTTTTTTGACAGCTTCTTCCTTGACATCCTTTCCGCTAATAATATACTCCAGTTCAATCGCGGTGAATTTCCTGGGATATTCCTCTGCCTGAGTTCCGGAAACCCTGACCTCGAGGTCGTTCACCAGTTGTCTCTTTTTCTGCAGGATAGAGGCCACATCCATTCCTGAGCATCCTCCTATACCGACAAGAAGCAGCTCCATGGGCGTCATCCCCATGTTGGTCCCGCCGTGCGAGGAATCCGCATCCAGTACAACCGCATGATTGCTGCCTGATTCTCCGACAAACTGTAAACCGCCTGTCCATTTTACTTTAGCCTGCATCATGGCGCCTCCTTATTCCAAAGTAGTAAGTAGCAAGCAGCCAGTAGTAAGGGGGAAAAGGCGACTTATTTCATCCTTTCCATTTGCTACTTGCTACTTGCTGCTGTATTTGTGACTTGCACTCTATGTATTGCAGAGGATCTTCCGCTGTTACTATCTATTTCGACAACTACGCCGCAAAGAAGCCCTACGCCGCCTGCAACGTCGTATTTTCTGGGCATATGATATAGAAATCTCTCTATTATCTGGTCTTTCTCAATTCCTATTACTGATAACTGCGGCCCTGTCATGCCTGCATCCGTAATGTAAGCCGTGCCCTGAGGCAGAATTTTCTCATCGGCAGTCTGTACATGGGTATGGGTCCCGATTACAGCGCTGACTTTGCCATCAAGATAGTAGGCAAAAGCTGTCTTCTCCGATGTAGCCTCCGCATGCATGTCAACGAATATTATGTCCGTCTCTGCCGAGAGCTGTTCAAGTTCAGTCAGGGTTGTCCTGAAAGGACAATTGAGAACGTTCATGAAAACCCTGCCGGACACATTGAGCACCGCGACTTTTTCCTTGTTCGGGAGCGTACATACAATACTGCCGGCCCCGGGGACTCCGGAAGGGTAGTTGATGGGCCTCAATATCCTGTTCTCCTTGGCGATATAAGGAACAGCCTCTTTCTTGTCCCAAACGTGATTACCTGTCGTAATTACATGGACGCCGCAATCAAAAAGCTCATTGGCAGTCTTTTCAGTTATTCCAAAACCGCCTGCTGCATTCTCGCCATTGGCGATAACAAAGTCCAATTTATATTTTTGGGTAAGTCCCGGCAGAAGGGCCTTGACAGTCTGCCTGCCTATTTTGCCGACAATGTCACCGATAAACAAGATGTTCATAATAGGAGCGTTATAGCTCTGCCGGACGCTGTACTCTGCAGGCGGCTATTTTGCATAGTCGACATAGCGTGCTTCCCGTATAACAGTCACTTTTATCTGGCCGGGATATGTCATCTCCGACTCAATCTTTCGCGCAAGATCTTTAGACACAACCGCGCACATGGCGTCATCCATATCGTCGGGCTTTACAATGATTCTTATTTCCCTTCCCGCCTGAATTGCATAACATTTTTCTACGCCGTTAAACGACATGGCAAGTTCTTCAAGCTTTTCAAGCCGCTTTAAATAATTTTCTATGCTCTCTCTTCTTACCCCCGGCCGTGCCGCTGACAGGGCGTCTCCTGCAGCAACGAGCGCAGACTCAACACACGTGAAGTCCAATTCTCCATGGTGTGCCTGAATGGCATTCACAACTTTGTCGTTTTCACCGTATTTTTTTGAAATCGACGCTCCGATGTCCTGGTGCGAGCCTTCTATTTCATGATCGACCGCTTTCCCTATATCATGCAGCAGGCCGCCGCGCTTCGCAAGTTTAACATCAACACCAAGTTCACCGGCCATCATGCCTGCAAGGTAAGCTACCTCCTTGGAATGCTGGAGTATGTTTTGGCCGTATGAGGAGCGGTATTTCAAGCGTCCTATAGTCTTAATCAGTTCCGGATGAATTCCGGAAATGCCGAGGTCGAAGACCGCTTTTTCTCCTTCTTCCCTGATTGTTATTTCAATCTCTTTTTTAACTTTTTCGACCAATTCCTCTATCCGGGCCGGGTGGATCCTGCCGTCGTTGACAAGGCGCTCAAGCGCTATTCTTGCGATCTCTCTCCTTACAGGATCATGGGCGGAAAGTGTCACAAGTTCAGGCGTGTCATCAATTACAATATCTACCCCTGTAGCCGCTTCAAACGTCCTGATATTCCTGCCTTCCCTGCCAATGATTCTCCCTTTCATTTCATCATTGGGGAGGCTCACGGCAGAGACCGTAGCATCGGCAATATAATCACTGGCATATCTTTGAACGGCCAGGCTTATGATCTCTTTGGATTTCTTTTCTGCCGACTCCCTAACTTCATCTTCAATTTTCTTGGCAAGTTTGGCGGCTTCAAATCTGGACTCCTCTTCTACCCTTCTCAGCAGTTCCTTCCTGGCTTCTTCAGCAGTGCCGCCGGCTATTTTCTCAAGCACCTGGGTCTGTTCCCGGATAATCTGCGTATATTGGTTTTCTTTGTCTATCAGTGAACGTTCTCTCCCGCTGTACTCTTTTTCTTTTCTGTTCAGCTCATGGTCCCTTTTCTCGAGCTGGTCAATCTTTTTATCAAGTTGTTCCTCTTTTTGCCTGACCCGCCTGTCAAGTTGATTGAGTTCCTTTGTCCGCTCACGAATTTCTCTCTCTGCTTCAATCTTTGCCTGATATGCCTGGTCTTTTGCGGCAATAACCGCCTCTTTTTTAATTGACTCTACTTCGCGTTTCGCATCTTCGAGTAAATGCTCCTGCTCTCTCTTTATCGATTCTCTTTCAGATTTAAGCGTGATCCTGTAAAAAGTAAAGAAGACTATGGTGCTCGCGATGCCCACAACAATAGCTATCAGAATATAGATTACAGTGTTACTCATCAGGCTGTCCTCCTGTCGTATTTAAAAACCGTTTAAACCGAGCTAAGAGCTAAGTGCCGATAGCTAAGCGCTCCAGGCTCTCAGCTCTTGGCTATTAGCTGCTATAAACGGGTTAAAATTACCAGGGACAGAATGGATAGGTGTGCAACGGAAAGCCTAAAAGCTGCGCTTCGCTCTCAAAAAGTCTGTGACTCTTTGAGGTAGCGTAGATACAAGGGTCAGGAAACAATGGTTGAGCAAAAAATGCATATGCAATACATAGGATTGAACGCATCATCTGTATTGTAAACCCTGTGACACTCGTATAAGAGCATCCTGACTCCTTTATCTTTAAAAAATGCAATGGCCTATCCAATTTGCCCCCATTAGTAATTACCATCACTGGCGTACCGCTTACGGCGTAACAGCTATCGCTCTATAATGCTGTACGCCTGAGTGTTGATAATTACTAATGTTTCAAGCATCTGTATTTAAAACCCACCCTGCCGTGTAGGCCGAGCTTAGATCTCTCTCCTTAAAAAGTGGGTGCCTTGAAAGTAACTTAGGCTCTCTCCGCGCGGGAAGATATGCACACCGTTTACCTTACGCCAGCTCCCGAAAGATCTAATTTGCGAGATCAACATTCCCCCCTAATCACTCAACAGGGCAGGTATATCATACCTACCCATTATTAAAGCAGAAAATATGGTATATAAGCAACTAAAATCGTAAGCAATAGCGCACGTTAACGGAAAATACGCATAGCGGCTGCTTGAATACAGGCACACCCGCGTGGTATGATTTTTTTAATGGAGGCGCTCCTCGTTCTACTGCTGGTTTTATTTTCGGCCTTTGATTCCAATGCCGATATTTATAAGCAGATATCGGATGACGGCGTCATTGTATTCTCCAACGCCGGTTCAGGCGCTGACAGCAAGATCGTTGTCAGAGAAAAGAACGCGACATGGAAGGGTGATAAACATCCTGATCCCGGTTGCTCCCGTGAAACATTTCGCGAAACTGTCGAGGAAAAGGCAAGACACTATAATGTCGATCCCCAACTGGTTAGCGCGGTGATAAGGGCGGAATCGAACTGGAACCCGGCTGCAGTGTCTGCAAAAGGCGCTCTCGGTCTAATGCAGCTTATGCCGTCCACTGCCGCTCTCCTGGGTGTGACAAATCCCTTCGATCCGGCAGAAAACATAGAGGGTGGGGTGCGTTATATAGGTAATCTGATTGAACGGTTCAACGGTAATCTTATTCTGGCGCTTGCAGCCTACAATGCGGGGCCGGGTCTGGTCGTGAAGAAAGGCGCGGTGCCATCAATTCCTGAGACAGTGTCTTATGTAAACAGAGTTATGCAATATTATAATAGCGGAAGGGGTTTGGCCTTTAACGCGGATGAAATAGGACGGGAAGTGAAGAAAGAATTTGTCAGGATGAAGAAAATTATTTTGGAAGACGGAACATTGCTTTTTACAAATACATACAATTGCGTTGCCAAATCATATTGAGAATAAAAGGACCTGATGCCCCTTGCCCTTCAAACACTTAGAGAAGAAATCCTCGAACTGAAGCATAGAAGGAAGGCTGTAATACTCGCTCATAATTATCAAAGAGACGAGGTGCAGGACATTGCCGATTTTGTCGGCGACTCACTTGAACTTTCACGGAACGCTGCTGCCATGGATTGCGAGGTCATAGTATTCTGCGGCGTCGATTTTATGGCGGAGAGCGCCTCCATACTGTCTCCTCATAAAACAGTGCTTCTTTCAGAGATAAACGCCACCTGTCCCATGGCTGAGATGATCCAGGTGGATGCCCCGAGATCGGTGAGGCCATCATATCCCGGATACGAGATTCAGCCCTCTTTTGTTTTTCCTCATAATTTTACACTCAGGGACATTAAGGCGCGATATCCGGGAGTGCCTGTAGTTGCCTATGTAAATACTACTGCAGAGGTCAAGGCGGAGAGCGATATTTGTTGTACTTCAGCGAATGTTGTAAAAATAATTGAATCGCTGCCGAATGAGCGGGTCATTTGCGTCCCTGACAGGAACCTTTCGATGTGGGCCGCAAGGAATACGGGCAAGCAGATTATCGCATGGGACGGATTTTGTCACGTGCACGACAGGGTAACCAAGGCCGATGTTTACAAGGCGCGAGAGGCGCATCCCTCGGCCCTTTTGATGGCGCACCCGGAATGCAGGCCGGAAGTCCTGGAACTTGCCGATCATGTGACCAGCACCTCGGGGATGCTGCGGTTTGCGCAGTCTTCCGATGCGGCGGAATTTATCGTGGGGACAGAACTGGGGATAATGCACCGGATGCGAAAGGAAAACCCGGACAAGATTTTTCACCCGCTCAGGACCGACATGATCTGTCCGAATATGAAAAAAACCACATTAAACAGCGTGTTACGTGCACTCAAGGAAAACACATATATTGTAAAAGTTCCGGAAGAGGTCAGGGTCCCGGCAAAAAGGGCCCTCGACAGAATGCTCGAAGTATCATAACCTGCACAGTTCAGGCGTGTAATGAAGGATATGTCTCTTACGCTCAGACGCTGCGTCCTGACAGTTCTAACGGCTCTTTTCGCTACAAGCGCAAAATTCAGCCCTTCGGGCTTCAGTTTCGCGCTTGCTTCACTCTCACTTCGCCGAGAACTGTTACCAGGACTCCGCGATTCGCTCCAGAGACATATCCTTCATTACACTATCCAAATTGCCGGTTATACTAATGCCATAGCTTATGTCACTGCTTAAACAAAAAATTATCGATAAAATCAGGGCGGAAGGGCCTATAAGTTTCGAGACCTTCATGTCCATGGCTCTCTATGATCCTGAATCAGGGTACTATACCCGGGAGTCAACGGAAATAGGCAGGGCAGGGGATTTTTACACTAGTCCTCACCTCCACAGGATTTTCGGGATTATGATCGGCAGGCAGATAGAGGAGATGTGGGGGATAATTGGAAAGCCTGACAGGTTCAGCATTGTTGAAATGGGAGCGGGCATGGGATATCTCGCAAAGGATATGCTCGATTATATCAGCACAAAAGAGCTGTTCGGGCATATTGATTACACCATAATTGAACTTAACCCGGTTATACGTGACAGGCAGAAATCCCTTCTGAAAGACTATGCCGGGAAAATGAGCTGGGTATCCGGCCCCGGCGATATCGGAACAATTACAGGATGCTTTCTCTCAAATGAACTGCTGGATGCCTTGCCGGTGCATCTTGTAACGATGGGGGATATGCTGACGGAGATTTTTGTGTCCATCGGGGATAAGCAGGGTGATGATCAGGACAATCAGTTCATTGAGGTGCAAGTTCCCTGTGACAACAATATCAAGTCATATTTAAAGGAGTTCTCGATAGACTTGCCCGCAGGGTATAAAACCGAAATCAATCTAAAAATCAGGAATTGGTTGGAAGATATATCCGGCAAACTTGAAAAAGGATTTGTCCTTACAATAGATTATGGGTATTCTTCTGCTGAATACTACAGCGAAGAACGCAGCACCGGCACTCTCCTTTGCTACCATAAACACCAGTTGAATGAAGATCCGTATCAGCATATAGGAGAGCAGGATATTACAGCGCACGTAAACTTTTCAGCGGTGAAGAAGTGGGGAGAGGCATTGGGGCTGAGGACGGACGGTTATTGTCCCCAGGGCACGTATTTAGTGGCCCTTGGAATTGATGAAGCAATAACTCAACTGTTCGGCGACTCTCCTGACCCATTTCCAACCCCAAAAAGTGTTCCACTTTTCGGGGACCCATTCCAGATGGCTCAAATCAAGGGTCTGATTTTCCCGCAGGGGATGGGGGCTTCGCATCAGGTGATGGTGCAGAGCAAAGGGATTGACGCGGCAAGGCTGCGCGGGTTTACGCTTAGGAACCATGCGGAAAGGCTCTAGGGCAGGCAGGCCACAGTGCTTCCTGCTCTTTACTATATGGTTTTATCTCTGCGGCAGAGACGAGACAAGGGCATCGAGACGGCGCATGCTTTTCAGGACACGCTCGGGGGAATGCGACTCTATAGTGAGAATGAGCTGATCATGTTTTATCGAACTGAATAATGTTTTAAAATCGAATGTGCCGTCCCAGATTGGCAGGTGCTGGTCAGCGCTCCTGTCGTTGTCATGCAGATGCAGTTCGATGAGATAGGGGCCAAGATTGTCGAGCCACTCGGTCAGGGGGACTGTTGAGAAAAGGTTGCAGTGGCCGGTGTCAAAGCATATGCCGAAATTGGGTGAATCCATTTCTTTCATCAGCAGCCTGAGATTTGCGGGTTTGTCCTCGAAGATGTTCTCGATCGCTATCTTTACGCCGATATCTTTTGCCTTTTCGTTAAGAGGGACCCATGTTTCAAGACTCTTCTCCAGCCAGAGATCCATCGAAAGCCCGTACTTCCATTTTTCATAACCTGAATGAAAGACTATGCATTCAGGCTTTAAAAGCCCGGCGATTTTCAGCATTTGGTTAAAGCGCGATATTGTCGCCTCGCGCACTTTTTTATCTATCGCGCCCGGGCACAAGTCCATAAAAGGGGCGTGTATGGAAAGCGACGGGGTATAGGACAAAGAGGTCCTTAATGTGTCCGGAGAAAGGGTATCTATTGCATCCAGGGTGGCCGCATTAATATAAATTTCGAGGTTGAGTCTGTGCCGGTTTAGAAATTCCAGGTGTGCTGCTATTTTTTCGTAGGGCACATGGATATGGGGAGCAGACATTGTATTGTTATGATGCGGCTACAGTCTCTTTTTTGGTTTCAGGTTCAGCTTTTTTCGCATCCTCGGCCTTGGACCCTGTTTTTGTGTCAGCAGTTTTTTCGGCCTTCCTGTTTTCAGAGGTCTTTATTTCTGCTCCAGTGTCTTTAGCAGCATAATCGGTTTTATACCAGCCTGTTCCTTTCAGGACAAAGGAACTGTTCGAGATAAGCTTCTTCAATTGACCGCCGCATTCAGGGCAGACTGCAAGCGGGGCATCGCTGAATTTTTGCATAGCCTCGGAGATTTTCTCGCAGACAAGGCATTGATACTCATATATAGGCATGTTGACTCTCCTCTTCCAGAATGATATCAATTAATATAATACTACTTTCATTGGGCTAAAGGCAAAGAGGAAACCCATGCAGCATATAAGGAAAGCAGAAGAAGGGGAGCACCCTGTACTCGGCGTTTCAATTCCTCTACCGATCCCTTCCTTAGCGGGTGTGTATTTGATTGACTTTAGAGTGGAAATTCTGTTTAAATATACATTCGAAATTATTTCGGGGGTGAGTGCATGTATGCAATAGTTGAAGCAGCCGGCGAGCAGATAAAAATATCATCGGGAGACACAGTTAAAGTCAATAAGATCAACGCCGATGCCAATACTGAAATAGTGATTGACAGAGTTTTGATGATTGAAGACAATGGTAAGGCTATATGGGGCGATCCCTATGTGAAAGGCGCAAGCGTCAAGGCAGAGGTTCTGGGATCTATGAAGGGCGACAAGGTTATGGTGTTGAGAACCACCCCTAAAAAGGCGCACAATAAAATCGTAGGACACAGGCAGCAGTATACGACATTAAAGATTAAAGAGATAACTGTAGGATAACGGAGGTCGGCAATGGCGCATAAGAAAGGTGTTGGAAGCTCGAGGAATGGACGCGACAGCGCGTCACAGAGGCTTGGTGTAAAGAGGTTCGGCGGAGAGTTCGTGCGTGCAGGCAGCATTATTGTCCGGCAGCGCGGGACCAAGGTCCATAATGGCGCGAATGTCGGCGTGGGATCGGACGATACGCTCTTCGCATTGATAGACGGCGTTGTTACTTTTGAGAGAAAAGATAAGACCAGGAAAAAGGTCAGCGTATATCCGGTAACAGAAGCTCCGCAGACACCGGTTACAGTATAAAGTCATACATTAAGAATACCTGAGGGAGATACATGAGGGCGGGTCACGGCGACCTGCCTTTTTTTATTTATGAAATTCGTAGACTACGGGAAGATATATGTCAAAGCCGGCGACGGCGGCAGGGGGTGTGTGAGCCTCAGGCGGGAGAAATTTGTACCGCGCGGAGGACCTGACGGAGGAGACGGCGGCAAGGGTGGCAACGTTATCCTTCGCGCGGTAAAAGAGCTGAATACCCTGCTCGACCTTCACTACCGGAGGGAATATAAAGCTGAAAGGGGAGAGCACGGCAAGGGCAGCAACAAACACGGGAGGGACGGCGAGGACATGGTCATCCCGGTCCCTGTCGGAACATTGATCACAGATGAAGGGAGCGGACAGATAATTGCCGACCTGGACCACGAGGGCGCAGAAGTCATTGCTGCTCATGCAGGCAGGGGAGGGATGGGCAATGCCCACTTTGCCACAGCGACACGCCAGACGCCCAGGTTTGCCCAGCCTGGAGAACCCGGGGAAGAGAAATGGCTTGTGCTTGAATTAAAGCTGCTTGCTGATGTAGGTCTTGTCGGACTTCCCAATGCCGGGAAATCGACTCTCATATCTGTTATTTCGGCTGCGAGGCCGAAGATTGCCGATTATCCTTTTACCACGCTTGTGCCTAACCTGGGAGTGGTCAAGATGGAGGACCTGAAGAGCTTTGTGGTGGCTGACATCCCTGGCATTATAGAGGGCGCTCATGAAGGGACGGGGCTCGGTTTTCAGTTTCTCCGGCATATTGAGAGAACATCGGTCCTGCTCCATCTTGTGGATATTTCCGATACTGTGACAACCGACCCTGTAGGGGATTTTGAAAAGATAAGCACGGAATTAGTATTATACAGTGCTGAACTTTCCGAAAAGCCTTTGGCAGTTGCGGGAACGAAACTCGATATAGCCGGTGACGGGGCCAGATTGCGAAGATTGAGCGAATACTGCAAAAAAGAAGGGCTGGATTTTTTTCCTGTATCAGCCGCCACCGGCGAGGGCTTGAAACGCCTTGTGCATTACCTGGCAGCCAAAGTGGAGGAAAAGAGAAAGTCCACCTGATATGGCACGCATAGTCATAAAGATAGGCAGTAACATATTGACTGAAGCCTCGGGAGGCCTGAGTTATAGAAGGATCCGCGCTATTGCAGGCGATGTGTCCGGAGTTTACGATATGGGGCATGAAGTGGTGATCGTTTCATCGGGCGCTGTGGCGGCAGGCATGAAAAAGCTGGGTCTCGGAGGAAAGCCTAAAGAAATAAGGCTCAAGCAGGCTGCGGCGGCCGTAGGACAGTCATCGCTGATGAGAGCATATGAAAGAAGCTTCGAAAACTTGGGCAAAAAAGTGGCGCAGGCCCTCCTGACAAGAGAAGACTTTTCAGATCGCGTGCGTTATCTCAATTCAAAAAATACGTTGATAACTCTCCTTTCTTACGGGATTATTCCGGTTATCAATGAGAACGACACCGTTGCCACCGATGAAATCAAGTTCGGTGACAATGACCAGCTTGCCGCACTGGTGTCGGGACTGATTGATGCTGAAAGGCTTATAATCCTCTCAGATGTTGATGGCTTGTATGATTCTGATCCGAAGAAGAACGTGGATGCGAAGATGATCTCTTCTGTAGATGCAGTTACCCCTGATATTATCTCTGCGGCCGGCGGAGCGGGGAGCGCTGTCGGCACCGGCGGGATGTATTCAAAAATTCTTGCAGCCAGGAAGGCCCTTTCTCATGGAATCAAAGTTAATATCATCAGCGGCAGAAAAAAGGGGCTCATTGCGTCGCTTATAACAGGTGTCCACTCCGGAACGGAGTTCAGGCCCAGCGTAAAAAAAATCTCTTCCAGAAAGGGCTGGATTGCATATGCCATAAAGCCGCGGGGGTCTCTTACGATCGATGACGGTGCTGTCAGGGCTGTCAGAAAATCCGGCAAAAGTCTGCTGCCCGCGGGCGTTGTCGGAATTGACGGGACCTTTGATACGGGTGATGCGGTAAACTGCGTGGATTTAAAAGGCAATAAAATAGCAAAAGGGATTGTCAACTATTCTGCGGCTGACATCGGGAAAATCAAGGGCAAAAAGACATCCGAGATAGAGCGAATTCTGGGCTACAAATATTCAGATGAAATAATCCACCGGGACAATCTCGTGGTGGTGTCCTGAAACAATGCATATACCTGGCAGATTCCCTATCTGGCCATGGCTGCCTCATTCTCATTCCTCATCATGATGTTCAATATTCCCACCGCAGGCGGCGCTGTGTTATACATACTCTCACGGGTTTTGATGAAGAGGAAGAAAAAGGGTTAAGTCAGCCGTGAGAAGTCCGCGATCTGGAGTGCTAGTTGTTGTATGGCTTTGAGCAATGAGAGGCGGTTCTGTTTTATCCCCTCGTCCTTATCCATGATCAGCACTTTATCGAAGAATGTGTTTATAGGTTCTGTAAGCTCCTGCAGCACCTTGATGGCGTCGTAGCAGCGGTTTTCTTTAACAAGGGAAGCCACTTCCGCAGCCCGTGCTTCGGTCTCCCGGAAAAGGGATTCTTCCTCTTTCTGAGCGAACAATGCTTTGTCCGGAGCAGGGACATCTTCTTTCGGAGCTATATTGTTGATCCTCTTGAGGGCAAGCAGGAACGCTTCAACGCTTCCCTCAGTTGTAAATTTCACGACCGATTCGAGACGTTCTTTCACAGCAAAAAGCGGTTCATATTTCACAAAATTAAGCACAGAGGATACGGCGTCCTGAGGGTAGCCGTTAGTTTGAAAGAGCGCGTCCACTCTCTGTTCAAAGAACCTGAGGAGATTATCCATGACAGGCTCTTTCTTCTTTGTGACTTTGAACGGACTGAGCGCCTTCTCCAGGAGTGATGAAACCGGCAACGTGCACCTGGTGGCAAGCAAAATGGCTATAATCCCGATTGTTTGCCTCCTGAGGGCAAAAGGGTCCTCCGAGCCGGAAGGGGACAGGCCGAGCATAAAGAACGACGCAACATTGTCGAGCTTGTCTGAAAGACTGAGCACAGAACCTATAGGGGTTTCGGGGAGGCGGTCACCGGAATATGCGGGAAGATATTGTTCGGCAAGAGCACTTGCAATTCTGTTGTCGTATCGCTCATGGGCGGCATAATAGCTGCCCATCAAACCCTGAAGTTCAGGGAATTCCCTTACTACACCCGAAATAAGGTCCGCTTTCGACAGCAATGCAGATGTGTTTATATCCTTCTTTTTTTCTTTAAAGCTCTGCGCGGAGATAAAGTCAGCTATCGAAGCAATGCGTAAGGTTTTATCATACAGGGTCCCCAGTTTCTCATGATATACAACTTTTTTGAGACCTTCGAGGCGTTCCATAAGTGGGATTTTCAGGTCTTCTTCGTAATAGAAGCGGGCATCTTCAAAACGGGCCTTTAAAACACGTTCAGCGCCTTTCCTGACGTTTTCTGAATTGTTCTGAGTTGTGTTGCTGATAACAATGAAATGATTGACCAGCTTGCCTTCAGAGCTCTCAAGGGCAAAATATTTCTGGTGCCCTCTCATCACCGTGGTAAGCAGTTCCTTAGGAAGGGCAAGATAACTTTCCGGAAAAGTGCCGAGCACAGGCGTCGGGTATTCCACGAGAAACACGACGTGCCGCAAAAGCTCCTCATCGGCTGTGAGTGATGCGTTGACCGAGGCGGCAAGCTTTTTTGCGCCCTCTGTTATCATCTTCGTCCTCTCTTCCGTATCGAGTACGACGAAATTATTCCGAAGGAGGTTTATATATGTTTTGCTGTCTTTTATCTCGAATGGGGCCGGGGCAAGAAAGCGGTGTCCCCGCGTCATGCCGATACTCTTCATCCCGTCCAATTCAAATGACACCCGCTTGTTGTTGAACAGGGCAAGAATCCAGTGTACGGGACGCGCGAACCTGAAATCGCCATTGCCCCATCGCATAGTTTTGGGAAAGTTAATGGACATAATGAGTCTGGGCAACAGTTCGGGAAGAAGCGCCTCGGTCGGTTTTGCCTCTTCCCTGACAGTCGCGACAATGTAACTCCCCTTGCCTTTCTCTTTCCTGGATATATCCGCCAAAGATATATTATTAGCCCTTGCGAATGCCTCGGCAGCCTTGGTAGGATTCCCCTGACTGTCAAAGGCAACCGTTACCGGCGGGCCCCATATCTCTTTTACAACGGCTTTTTGTGAGGCATGGAGTTCTGCCATAAGCGACAGTCTCCTCGGCGTCGCATAGGTTTTTATCGATTCGGCGCCTATGGCATATTCCGAGAAAAGTTTTGCCGCGTCCTCCCTCAGCCTCCCGATAGCCTCGGGCAGAAAGCGGGCCGGTATCTCTTCCGTCCCTATTTCGAGGAGAAGCACAGGAGTGATTCCGGCATTGTTTTCGAGAGTGTTAGTCTTCATAATTTATCATTCATAATCTGTGCGCAAAGAGGGAACCCCTTTTCCTCCCGTTGTTTCAGAAATGCTTCAGCGCAGGCCTTGGCAAGCGCTCTCACCCTTGCGATATAGCCCGTCCGTTCCGTTACCGACAGGACTCCGCGTGCGTCAAGCAGATTGAATGCATGGGAGCACTTAAGACAGTATTCATAGGACGGCAACACCAGGCCGAGAGTATTCATCCTCCCGGATTCGCCTTCGTATGCATCAAACTGTTTCACGAGCAAATCGGTATTGGCGAAATCGAAATTGAATTTTGAGAACTCTATTTCTCCCTGCCTGTGAATCTCGCCGTACCTGATTCCTTTGCACCATTCTATTTCAAAAAGATTATCAATCCCCTGTAAATACATCGCGATCCTTTCGAGGCCGTAAGTAATTTCGAGGGAAACCGGCTTAAGATCAATGCCTCCAACCTGCTGGAAATAAGTGAACTGGGTAATTTCCATGCCGTCAAGCCATATTTCCCATCCGAGGCCCCATGCGCCGAGGGTAGGCGATTCCCAGTCATCCTCTACAAAACGAATGTCGTGCTTAATAGGATCAATGCCGATATGCGACATGCTTTCGAGATACAAATCCTGGCTTTCGATGGGAGAGGGCTTGAGGATCACCTGGTATTGATAATACTGCTGCAGCCTGTTCGGGTTCTCCCCATAGCGCCCGTCGGTTGGACGCCTGCACGGCTCAACATAAGCTGTTTTCCATGGTTCAGGGCCCAGTACCCTGAAAAAAGTGGCAGGGTGAAACGTGCCCGCCCCCACTTCGGTGTCATATGGCTGAAGAAGGATACATCCCTTTTTAGACCAGAAATCATTTAAACAAGCGATTATGTCCTGGAAATACATTGTCCTCTCATTTCTCCGTAATGAACTACAATCTTATAAAAAAGGCAAAAACTTTGTCAAACAAAGAGAAGGCCAAATAACTTCAAAATCAGCACTATGTCCTGCCTGCCCCTGACTATATTTATGAATAATGCGGGCTAAATAACCCGTTGAAATGTTATTATTAACTCACTGCATAATAAAGAAGCCGTTAGGTCTTTTGCAATGGAGAAAAAAGAGAGGTAAATGAAAATATGAGATTTGAAGATTTTGGGTTATCAAAAGAGACGATGAAGGCCATATCGGAAATTGGATATGAAGAGCCGACGCCAATACAGGCTTCCGTGATACCGATGATTATGGGCGGGTCCGACATTATAGGGCAGGCCCAGACCGGCACAGGCAAGACTGCTGCGTTCGGCATCCCTATAGTTGAAATGTGCAAAAAAGGCGAGCGTCCCTTTGCAATCATACTGGAGCCGACAAGAGAGCTTGCCGTGCAGGTGGCGCAGGAGATCGACCGCATAGGCAGCCGGAAACGGATCAGGGTGCTGCCCGTGTACGGCGGGAAATCCATCGAAAATCAGATAAAGGCGCTTAAACACGGCGTTGATGTTGTTGTTGGCACTCCTGGCAGGATAATCGACCACATCAACAGGAAGACACTGTCTCTTTCAGCGGTCAGGGTCGCTGTGCTTGACGAGGCTGATGAAATGCTGAATATGGGATTTATTGAGGATATAGAAACAATACTCAAGGAAGTTCCTGAGGCAAGGCAAACACTCCTTTTCTCTGCGACAATGCCTCAACCTATTATCAATATTGCCAAAAGACATATGCATGAACCTGAAAAGATACGCATCAATCCCAAGGACGTCGTTATCCCGCAGATAAAACAGGTTTTTTATGAAGTGCGGGAAGGTGACAAGATAAATGCGCTTTCCAGGCTGCTCGACGTCGAAAACCCTGCACTGGCGATCATATTTTGCCACACGAAACTCGAGGTCGACGAGGTTTCCATGAAACTGGGCCAACTTGGATATAACGCGAGCGCACTGCACGGGGATTTCACCCAGGCCCGCAGGGACGAGGTCATGTACAAGTTCAGGGAGGGCATGCTCGATATCCTTGTTGCCACAGATGTAGCTGCCAGGGGGCTCGATATAAAGAATGTTTCTCACGTCATCAACTTCAGTATTCCTCAGAATCCCGACAGCTACGTGCACCGCATAGGAAGGACTGGCAGGGCTGGGAAGTCAGGAATAGCCATAACGTTCGTAACGCCGAGGGAGTACCGTCATTTAAAACTCATAGAACAGACTGCAAGGACAGTGATCGATAAGAAGAAATTACCGTCCGCACAGGATGTTCTCAAGGCAAGGGAAAAAAATATCCTCAAGGACATCGCCGGGATAATCGAGGAAGGCAAACATGTGAAGTATATGGAGGCAGTTAAAAAGCTCTCCGAGCAGCACAGTTTTGCCGACATAGCTTCCGCGGCTTTTTTTGCTGCATACGGCGAAATTAAAGAACAGGCTGCAGGGGAACAGACGGAAACGAAAGGAATGGTGCGCCTTTTTATGACTATCGGCAGGAAAGACAAGATCAAAGTTCCGGACATTGTAAAATCGATAGCCTCTGAAGCGAACATACCCTACAGCAAAATAGGCGATATTGATGTCCTCGAAAAGTTTACCTTTGTGGAAGTGCCTGCGGAGCTTGCCGACCGTGTTATACGCTCTGTGGACGATATGATTATGAAAGGCAAAAGAATCAAAATACAGCAGGCAACGGCAAGGCCCGCACAAGTAAACAAAAAATAAGAAGGAAATCCTGGTGCAATTATGCAGGTTCGGTGTCCTGTGTGCAAAAAAAAGACGACCTGGGAAGAAAATCCGTATAAGCCTTTTTGCTCTGAACGGTGCAAGCTTACAGACCTCGGCAGGTGGGCAACGGAAGAATACAGGGTCCCCGGTGAGCGGACGGACGACTCAACAGATAAAATACCGGAAAAACGCGATGACGAGTGAGGAGGTCAAACGGTAATGAACAATATTATTGTGACCGGAGCGGCAGGGAGAATGGGCGGGAGGATCATGGTGCTGTCGAAAGAGTACCCTGACCTGCGGCTTGCCGGCGCCCTGGAGAGAAAGGGCAATGAAGCCGTTGGCAAGGATATCGGACCATTGGCAGGCATGGGGGAATCAGGCGTTAAAGTCGGCGATTCTCTCGAAGCAATAATCGGCAAGGCAGACGTGGTTATCGACTTTACTGCTCCTTCTGCTGCAATGCAGAACCTGGAGATTGTGTCGCGGCACGGTAAGGCCATGGTCATAGGCACCACAGGGTTCTCGAAGAATGAAATTGAAACGATACGGCGCTTTGCCGGCGAAATCCCTGTTGTCCTTGCCCCGAATATGAGTGTAGGCGTCAATCTCCTTTTTAAAGTGCTTCAGGATGTCGCAAGGGTGCTTGGTGATGATTATGATATAGAAATTATAGAGGCCCACCACCGCCTCAAGAAAGACGCTCCGAGTGGAACAGCCCTCAAAATGGCACAGGTTATTGCCGAAGCAGTCCACCGGAATCTCGACGAGGTCGGTGTGTATGCCAGAAAAGGGATAATCGGCGAGCGTTCCGGGAAGGAAATAGGAATCCAGACGGTGAGGGCCGGAGACATCGTAGGTGAACATACGGTCCTCTTCGGAGGCTTAGGCGAGAGAATAGAGATTACACACAAGGCATCGAGCAGGGACACCTTTGCACGGGGGGCCTTAAAAGCCGCACTATGGATTACCGGCAGGAGAGCAGGGCTGTATGATATGCAGGATGTGCTGGGACTGAAATAGCGTCGAGCATCTTTCACGTCCTCAGATAAGCCGCCTGTTTGTATACATTGCCGCGCGGCGCTATATTCGCCACTGCTGCGGATTGATGTTCCAGTGGATTTTGCAAATCAGACAACTCTTCAAGTTCTTTTCTTTAGCGTTGTCCTGTCTTCTCTGTGTAAATATCGGTTAACGACCTATTCTCGTAACCGGCAATAGCCCGAATAAGCTTCAACCGTTCTTCCGGCAATCGTAATGTCGTTGTACTTTTGGTTGTCATGATGTCCTCCTTTATTAAGGATAGATAAGTTAATATTACGATGTCAAAATATCATAATATCGCAGGCTATAGCCAGGTTATTGCGGCTGCCCGGACTGTATGGGATTATAAGACCGTAAGGAAAATAAGATACATAATAAAAATAAATAAGAAAATAAATAATGACAATAAATGCCATATTGATAATACGTGGTATATGTTTAATAAGGGGGCAACAGGATAGGGGCTATTTATAAAGCAGCCTGAAAAGATAGGCAACGATACATGAATTTTTTCAGAAGGAGGCTACATGGATAGCAGTGGTAAGTTATCGCGAAGAGAATTTCTTCAAGTTGCAGGTGCAACAGGAGCCGCCGTAGCGCTGACTGGTTTCCCTTTTCGCAATCTGAAGTCAGTGGCGGCATTTGAACGACATCCTCAGGAACGTCCTACGTTCCTGATCACAAAAAAGATTCCCCAGGTTTGTGCTCGTGCATGCGAGGTCAATTGTGCCTTCTATGTGGCTGTAGGCACTGATCCGAAAACGGGGCTTGAGAGGGCCTTGACTATAGAAGGCATGTCTCAGGATCCGATTGCGCAAGGGAAGTACTGCATTAAAGCCTTAGGCTATGTTGATTCGCTTTACGATCCCGACAGGCTTATGGTCACACTGAAAAGGACAAACCCGAAGAAGGGCACTGATTACGATCCGGGCTGGGTGACCGTAAGAACGGACGACGCTGTCAAGGAAATAATCAATGTATTTAAAACTCATAAACGGGAAGAGATACTCATCGCATCGCCGGGAGATCCTGCCACGAACAAACTATGCCGTTCTCTGGGTGTGACGAGAAGTGACCAGCGGACGGAGTGTTTCGGCACCCATTATTATATTAATTGTCTGACTGTAACAAATCCTCCGAACAAATATTACTCCAGCACCTACACCCCCAGCCATCATGTGCCGGGCTTTGATTTTGATCTTGCCAAGTACCAGATCTGGTTTGGTTTAGACTCTTTTACCAAATGCGGAAAGGCCGGCCTCATTACCCATTGGGTAGAGTGCAGGAAGAACGGTGGGAAGGTCGTCATGTTTAATCCCGTGCGGACACCGCTGGCTGATAATTTTGCAACTGAACTTCATTCGATCAAACCGGGGACCGACCTTGCGGTTGCGCTTGCTATTATGAATGTAATCCTTACAAACAAGAAATATGACCTCGACTTTTTAAAGAAGTATTCCGATGCTCCGGCACTTGTCGATGAAAAGACAAAGACTGCCATAAAGGCCAAAGACGGGGGCTTTTATGCATGGTGTCTGAACCACAAGCGAGTGGAGCCGCTCGATATATGCGATGCACCGGCCCTTGAGGGTGGAAGTTTTGCGGTTTCTGTTGACGGACACCGGACGCACGCCAAGCCGGTATTCCAGCTGTTGCTTGATGCCAACAGTCAATACACGCCTGAATGGGCTGCCCCTCTGAGCGAGGTGCCTGCGGAGGTTATTCGCAGGATCGCGTTGGAACTGGCTGCGGCAGCGCCCTATGCAATGATCCCGAGCAACAAGCGTGATGCTGCGGGGCCGAACTATGCGAATAGCTGGAGACTTCGCCACGCGATCAGCGTTATAAACACGCTGATAGGTTCGATCGACCATGAGGGCGGGGTCCTTCTTTTGCATGGCGTAAAGATTCCGTGGCTGGAAGACCTGGCACGTCCTGTGGAGCCGTATCCTCCGCTGCCTGTCAAACAAGCCGATTTCAGGCACGAGTTCCCGGTAACGAACGACATTTACAGGAACAAGGATTTTTCGGCGCCGGGACATTACGGGATGCTCGGTTTCGGCCTTTTGAATACTGACACGACCAAAGTGGTGTTCTTCAGGAACCCTCACCGGGGACTTTATGCATTTATTCAGCCCCAGATGGTTGAAAAAGGCCTCGAAAGGATGGACCTCGTAGTTGACTGGAACCTCTATCTGGATGATATAGGCTACTGGTGTGACTATGTCTTGCCCGCTCCTCATCAGTACGAAGAATCCAAACTGGACATACGGTCCTACTATCCGAAGTATGCATGCCTTGTCGGAGGGTCGGCTATTTCCGCTGACCTTCCGGGCGATCAGATAGGATGGGGCAGCCTGGCAAAGGCAATGGGCATGGCGCTTGCTCCAAAGTACTGGACAACGGACGGGAGCGGCGATCCGAAGAAAGCGGTACCGACTAACATTACGGACGTTGCCGTAAAGGGTGCCGGTGCTGCTGAAAACACCAAAGAATTTATGAAGAAAGGCGGCTTCTGGATAGATAAGACGCCTTATCAAAATTACAAGCAGATACGTGAGATCGGATACGGCTCTCCCAATAACGGGCGCGTAAGGATGTATATTGACGAGTTTGCACTTGTCAAACATGAGCCTTTGCCGATATGGGCCGCCCGCTGGACCGCTCCTGAAGGAAAATACAAATTCTCGAAGGTGGTTACAAGAGCTCCATGGATCATGCATGCGGATCCTAACTTTGTAAACAATCCCATTCTGAAAATCATGACCACAAAAAATTACATGGATTGCGTTTGGATCAACCCTGAAGCTGCCGGACAACTGGGGCTCAAGGAGGGTGATGAGGTCATATTGGAAAATGACCCCAAATATATGCAGGTTCTTCCCCGGCCGATGAAGGCCAAGCTGCACCTGAGCAAGCGTATTTTAAGGGAAGATTGTGTTCTTATGTTCCATGGGTTGGGGCACAGGGCCAGGAACCTGACTGTGGCAAGGGATTGGGCCTATCGCGACGGCGACCTCACTCCCCAGAAGTACCCTGCTATGAGTAAGAAACATGATCCTACCGGTATGGGCTGGGTTGAAGATGTCTATCTGAGCATCAGGAAAGCTTAGAGGGAGGAAATAATGAAAGAATATGCAATTTTGCTTGACACAACATATTGTACAGGATGCAACACATGCGCCTATAAATGCATTCAGGAGTTCAGGGACCAGGACCAGGCTGCGAGCGGCCTTTTCAGGGCTTTTGTTCAGATGAACGATGAGGGGATGTATCAGCAAAGGTGCATGCATTGCAAAGACCCTCAATGCGTCAAAGCCTGCACAACAGGCGCTCTTACAACATCCGGGTATGGCCCCGTACTGTTCGATGCTGCTAAGTGCATCGGAGACAAGAAATGCGTGGCCGCCTGTCCGTTCCACGCCATCCAGTTCAACACCTCTACAGCAAAGATCGTCAAATGCAGCATGTGCGCACACCGGTTAAGCCGGGACAAAGAGCCTGCATGTGTGGAGGCATGCCCTTCCGGGGCCTTGCAATTCGGAGAATATGACAAGCTTTTGGAAACTGCAAAGACAACTACTTCAAAAGGCAAGCTGCAAATATATGGACTGAAAGAAAACGGCGGGACGCATATGATCATTCTTCTCAAAGAGGAACCCGGGCGAGTCGGCTATCCGACCGTGGCGGTACTTGCCTAGCGCAGGCCTTTAAACTCATGGTGCGGACCGGCGAAAACCGGTCCGCCTTATTCTCATAGGGGGAAAACAAATGCAAGGATTGGATGAGCAGTTGGAGATAGTGCAATCAAAGGTGACTCTTTATGACTTGTTCGCCCAGGCGCTCAATTATCCTGACCAGGCGCTTATTGAGCGTCTTGCAAGCGGCGAGTTCGCCGATGTCCTGCGCGCTTCAATGGCGGGGGCGGGGCAGGCCCTGCCGGAAACAGATCTGAACAGCCTGAAAAGTGAATATTCGGGAAACTCGCGGGAGAGGAGTGAACTGCTCCTGGAACTCGAAAAAGAATACACGAGGATTTTTTTTGCTTCCAAGCCCCGTCTGGCGTATCTGTTTGAGTCGGTATATAAAGAGGGCAAACTATACCAGGATTCCACCTTTGAAATAGCCGGGCTTTATCATGATGCGGGGCTGAAGATCGGCGATGCCTTCAGACTTCCCCCGGACCATATAGCGGTGGAATTTGAATTCCTCTCGTTTCTTTGCTTTAAGGAATTGGAAGGGGCAGGCAGTGGTGACAACGAAACCCGGGAGTACGCAAAAGAATTACAGGGTGAAGTCATAAGCAAGCATCTCGGGCCTTTTGCCCTTGATGTTGCCGAAAGGCTTGAGAAGCACGCCGGGACGGTTTTTTACACGACTGTAGCCGATGCAATTCTACAGCATTTCCGCAGCTGGTAGGATCCAGGCTGTGGCCTAATAGGTTACCTGCTTCTCCAGGCGTGATAAAAGATTTTCTGTGATAATTGATAGTCAGTATTTACGTTTATAGATGAAGTCAACATAAATACTGCCTCATTATGCATTACGGTCATTTTACGCCCAGGGAGTGCCGCCGTCGACTATGCTGTGTTCATCCCACATAAACCAGTTTCCCGTATCCGACATAAACGAGTAGGTATTTTGGAAAATGGCGAAATGCTGCTCTTCCTCGTGAATGAGTTGTTTAAATAACATCCGTTCTTTTTCTGTTTTCGCTTCCGTCAATGTCTTTTTGTAAAATTCCACTCCCTCTTTTTCCATGTTCATGGCTATCTTGAAGACTTCAAGTTCATCGACTGAGGCCTCCACCCGTTGCATCATCTCGTCTTTCAGCTCTTCGAATACAGTTTTAACGTTTCTCATGGGACTGACGTTATTGATAGTCAAATCCAATCCCCTGAACAGGGTCCTGAGCATTTCGAGGTGTCTTTTTTCGTCTTCGACAACGGAGAGGAACATTTTCTTTCCAACCGGATGGCTTGTCCTCCCGGCAGCCTCTCCATAAAACTTTATGGCATCGGTTTCCATCCTGATAGATATCTCTATGGCATTCATCTCATCTCCTTAATCAGCGGGATATTAGCGTTGGGTGATTTTACGCTATTTTTTCGAAGAGGTCCTTAGTTGCTCCGCAGACGGGGCACGACCAAGTGTCGGGTATCTTTTCGAAGGGTGTCCCGGCGGCTACTCCGGAATCGGGGTCTCCATACTCGGGATCATAGACATATCCGCATACGCTGCATTTCCACTTTTCCATAACGTCCTCCTCTTATGCATTATAGCGCCTATAGCGTTCATCGCGTTATAGCGTTGAGACATATTATAAAAATAATTATACACCATGAATCATGAGATGGATTATTTTTTTTAACGCTATAACGCTCAACGCTGCACGCTATAACGCTAAGCGTCAATCTTTTCCATTTTTACTTTTGCGATCCTTTGCGCTACCATTTCGAGAATCCTGAGGCGTTTATCATCGAAATCGACCGTGTCGCCTGTTTTCGGAATTCGCTGGAGATTCATCACTATAAATCCTCCGAGCGTCTCGTATTCAGGCGATTCTGGAATAGCCATATTATAGTCTTCATTCAGATCACCGACACTGATCGATGCATCGATAATCATGGAGCCGTCCTCAAGCTGTATAACAGGGCTCTCGGTATCGTATTCATCCCGGATTTCGCCGACTATCTCTTCGAGAAGGTCTTCCAGTGTCACAAGTCCGGAAACAGCGCCATACTCGTCTATGACAATTGCCATATGGACTCTCTTCCTTTGCATCTCACGGAGGAGAATACTTATCTTCATGGTTTCGGGGACAAAGTAGGGCGGCTTTATTATCCGGTGAATGCTGACTTTTCCGGTCTTTGAAAGCAGGTTGTAAAAATCTTTGGCATAAAGAATTCCGCGTATATCATTAATGTCCTTTCCTATGACCGGATATCGCGAGAACTTCTCTTCCGAAATGATTTCCTGCACTTTATCCGCCGTCAGTGAGAGGCTTATGATAACCATTTGCGGAGAGGGGATCATGACCTCTTTGACCGAGGTATCTGTGAATTCAAACACACTATGGATGAGCTCCTTTTCCGCCGGTTCGAAAACCCCCTGTTCTCCACCCTCTTCCAGCAGGAGTTTTACTTCCTCCTCGGTAACATATTGCCGCTCCGTAAATGTTTTTCTCTTAAAAGGCATTAATATAATATTGGAGCTGGCGGTCAGGAGGGTGACAAGAACATTTGCGATCTTTGAAAACCTTTCAATAACCGGCGCAACCCAGAGGCCGACGGCCTCACGGTCTGAAAGCGCCAGAGACTTTGGAATGAGTTCACCGAAGACAAGGAAGAAGAATGTTATGACAATGACCACAAACCCGATTGCGATGGCCTCACTTGAGGCTGCAATAAACGGTATCGGCACGTCCTGCAGCAGTGGTTTGATGATCTTGACCGCTGCTGCACCACCTATAGCCGAGGCGAGGTCCGCTGTAAGGGTTATGCCTATTTGAATAGTTGCCAGGAATCGATCGGGTTTTTCCCTGAGCCTGTAAAGAATGGCCGCATTCTTGTTACCCTCATCTGCCAACTGTTTGATACGGGACCTGCGGTTGGTCACAACGGCGATCTCAGAGGCCGCAAAAAAACCGTTGACAGCAATGCAGACCGCTATAAGCAGTAGCTGTAGCCACTCAGTCGCTAACATTTAGCTCGAAATACCCCTAATGAGAGAAAAATGCGAAGTTCGCACAATTATGATCCCTGCACGTAAGGTTCAGGTCTATACGAGACCATTATATCATTTTTTGTAAATGACATCATCCCTAAAGACCGCTGCCTCTGTCTTTACCTCTTCTAAGGATCAACTGTAAGGATTGTTCTCACAATCTCGGGGTGATGGGCAATCAGTCTCAGCTCATCATCGGTAAGCGGTTTTTGAGTATGAAGGTTTGCATACTGCGCCAGCTCCAGTATTCTCCTGGCCTCGTTGTCGTCGTGAAATTCTATGCCCAGCTTGGCGTACACGTGCCTGAACCCTTTTATGCCGCCGTATTCGCCTGTAGTGATAACCCTTCCTGTCTCGGTGAGTTCGGGTTCTCCCCTGCCGACGTCCTCGGGGTCGTATAATTCATAATTTCTCCTGTCTTTCAGAGCGCCGTCGGCATGAATGCCGGATTCATGCGCAAAGGCGTTTGCGCCTACACCCGGTTGCCCGATGGGGATGGGGAGGTTGAAGGCATAGGACGCGTACTTGGCAATCTTCCATGATTTTTTCAGATCAACATGCTCGTCAAGAGGCACCTTGTCTTTCAGCACATGCGAGAACTTCAATGCAAGTATGGTGGACACCAGGTCGCAGTTTCCCGCACGCTCACCATAGCCGTTTATCGTTGTGTTGATGTATGAGTCAACGCCCGCCTCCAGCGCGCCCTGCGCCCCGGCAACGGAAACGGCCTCTCCCATACCGAGGTCGTTGTGGCAGTGCATTTCAACAGGAAATTTGGTTGCCAGCGACAGAGCCTTTATCCTGTCATATATCGTAATGGGGTCGTCTGCACCGAGAGTGTCGCAGTACCTGAACCTGTCCGCGCCTGTCTCCTTGGCCATGACGGCAAACTCAATCAGCCGATCGAGATCGGTCCTGGATGCGTCTTCCGCATTAAGACCTATTGTCACAGCGCCGAGTTCTTTTGCAAGTTTAAGAGCTTCTGAAACCGTTTTTACTACATCCTTCCAGGTTTTCCTTCCCTGGAATTTCCCCTGCAGCATGACCTCCGAGGTCGACATCGATATGTTCAGGTGTTTTATCTCAGGGCAATTCTTAAAAGTAAGCTTCACGTCTTCGGGGACCGCGCGGCACCAGCCTTCCAGGTGTGTTCTCTTTATCACTCCTTCTTTGGCAAGCATGAGATTGGCATTGATATAGTTGAGCTCATGCTTCAGTGTGGGAAAACCGATCTCGCTCTGGTAAATACCCATTTCATCGAGATAAATGTTCAGCATGGTCTTTGACAGTTTGGGCAGCAGGATTCTTGATGTCTGTACCCCGTCTCTATTTGTAACATCAATTAAATAGACTTTGTTATTGTTGCTCATTTTCCTCCCCTATATTTTCGAAATGGATAATTGGATATGTGTTACGAGTGTGAAGAGACCTTATATGTTTTTTTTACCCGTCACGCTTTACGCTTTGTTGTTTCCCGTGCAATGGCAACCTTTCCGGTCCTCACGAATTCCTTGATCCCCATTGGTCTCATGATCTCGATAAACGCCTCTATCTTTTTCTCGTCCCCCGTAATCTCGATGGTATAAGTGTTCTGACTCGAATCCACTATTCTCCCCCTGAATATTTCGGCCGTCCGCAGCACTTCGGCCTTGAATTCCTGGCGCGGGGACACTTTAATCAGCACCATCTCTCTTTCAACGTGGTCCAGCTCAGTGAGGTCCGTAACTTTTATGACATCGATCAGTTTATTAAGTTGTTTTGATATCTGCTCGATAATCCAGTCGTCACCCTTGGTAACTATCGTCATTACAGATACCTGGGGATCGATGGTCTCTCCCACCGAGAGGCTTTCTATATTGTATCCCCTGCCGCTGAAGAGTCCGGAAACTCTCGAAAGAACGCCGAATTTATTTTCAACAAGCACTGATATAGTATGTCGCATAGTTATTTGACCGCCTTAAGTTTTCTCTCAGGTTTCTTTTCTTCATCGAACAGCATGGTATCCAGTGTTGCGCCTGCCGGGACCATAGGATAAACCTTCTCCTTCCAGTCAACTACGAAGTCCATGAACACCGGTTTTTTTATCCTGAATGCCTCTTTGAGCACAGGCTCGACTTCCTCGGGTTTGCTTGCCCTCAGTCCCACAGCTCCGTAAGCATGCGCAAGCTCGACGAAATCGGGAGTTACGTCAAGATTGGTGTGAGAGTAACGCTCCTTGTAAAAGAGTTCCTGCCACTGCCTTACCATCCCGAGGTAGCGGTTCTTGAGGATGGCAACTTTTACAGGAAGCTTGTAGATCACTGCTGTTGCCAATTCCTGTATATTCATCTGAATGCTGCCGTCACCCGCAATATCGATAACGAGTTTGTCGGGGAAGGCAAGCTGGGCGCCTATGGCGGCAGGCAAGCCGAAGCCCATGGTGCCGAGGCCGCCGGAAGTCAGCAAACGCCTTGGTTTATCGAATTTGTAAAATTGGGCCGTCCACATCTGGTTCTGGCCGACCTCGGTAGTAATTATGGCATCACCTTTTGTGATCTCATATATCTTTTCAACAACAAACTGCGGTTTGATGACTTCTTTGCTGTAGGTATAGGTGAGCGGCCTTTCTTTTTTCCAGACAGCTATGCAATTAAGCCAGGCTTTTCTTATTTCATCCCACGGCTCTTTTATGTCTTTTTGAAGCACTTTGTTCAAAACAGTCAGGACATTTTTGACATCGCCGACTATCGGAATATCAACGCGGACATTCTTTCTGATGGAAGTGGGATCTATATCGATATGTATGATCCTGGCATTGGGGGCAAAACCGTCGATCTTTCCGGTCACCCGGTCGTCGAATCTCATGCCTATTGCTATCAGAAGGTCGGATTCCTGAACGCTCTTGTTTGCAAAATAAGTGCCGTGCATGCCGAGCATGCCCAGAGAAAGCATATGTGTGCCGGGGAACGCGCCGAGTCCCATAAGAGTCATTGTGACCGGAATATTTGTGTGCTCTGCGAATTCCCGCAATTCGTGGGAGGCCTCGGAAAGGATGCAGCCGCCGCCTGCAATGATGACCGGTTTTTTGGCCTTGGCTATTTCATGAGCGGCCTTCTCTATCATCCACTTGTTACCCTCATAAGTCGGATTATAACTCCGCATTTCGACTTTATCAGGCCAGACAAAGTCTGCCTTGGAAGAGGTCACATCTTTGGGAAGGTCCATCAGAACAGGCCCCGGACGCCCGGTAACAGCCACATGGAACAACTCTTTCAACTGTGCTGCCAATTCTTTTACATCTTTTGCAAGGATATTATATTTTGTACACGGCCTGGTTATCCCGACGATGTCGGCTTCCTGAAAGGCATCATTACCTATCAGGACAGTCGGCACCTGGCCGGTGAGGACAACAACAGGTATCGAATCCATTGATGCATTTGCAATGCCTGTGACCGTGTTGGTGGCGCCGGGGCCTGAAGTCACGAGTACGACACCGGGCTTTCCCGTCGCCCGTGCATATCCGTCAGCAGCATGCACGGCTCCCTGTTCATGTCTCGTAAGTATAAGTTTCAGATCTTTGTCATCATGCAGCAGGTCAAAGATATTGAGGATGACTCCGCCCGGGTATCCAAAAATATATTTTACGCCGAGTTTCTTAAGGGACTCAAGAATTATTTCAGCACCTGTCAATTTCATGATTAACTCCTTCGCATACCCGCCCGGCACTCAAGTCGCTAAACAGTGAAATAAGTGCCTTGCATCCCTGCATTTTAGACCGCTCTGCATGAACCTGAAAAATGGATGATTATCCGTAAGTTTCCAGATATATATGAAATTAAAAGATAACATAAATTTCCGTAAATTATCAATAGATTATTGACTACGGGGCAGACTTTGACAAATTTGAGCATTTATGATTAAATATAGGCGCCTTTAATGATAGCCCTGTGAGGCTAAAAGGAGCATTCTTGAACTATTATATGAATTTATACAAGCCTTCTCTTGGCGACAGGAGGAGGCTTTTTTTTGACGGTTTCGTAAAAAGTCCATATGCTGCGTTGCTCTGCATCCTTCGTCACTGCGGCGTACGAAAAAGTACGCCTCATTCCTCAGGATTTGCGCGCCTTGCCTATGAACTTTTTACTAAACCGTCTGTTTTAAGTGTTGTTGACGATTTTTTAGGGGTGCCATGACAAAAGAACTGCTTAATAAAAAAGACATTGAACGGATACTGTCAAGAATCGCCCATGAAATAATCGAAAAGAACAAAGGGACTGAGGGGTTGTGTCTTGTCGGCATTCAGCGCGGAGGGGTGCACCTTGCCGTAAGGCTTTCGCTAAAGATCCGGGGCATAGAACATGTCGCCATTGACGTTGGATCGCTGGATATCTCGCTTTACAGGGATGATGTCGGTATAAGGAAAAATCATCCTGTTGTAAGAACGACAAGCATTCCCTGCGATATCACCGGAAAGAAAATTGTCCTTGTTGATGACGTGGTTTATACGGGGCGCTCCATAAGGGCAGCGATGGATGCGCTCATGGATTACGGACGGCCCGCCCAGATCGAGCTGGCCGTTCTTATCGACAGAGGGCACAGGGAACTGCCTATACGTCCTGATTTTGTCGGTAAAAATATTCCCACCTCGCGTTCCGAGAACATAGAGGTGCAGCTTGAAGAGGACGGCATGGAAGACAGAGTGCTGATACAGTCGCAGGCAGCGGAATGATGACCAAAGATCTTGTTGGAATAAAAGACCTGTCAAAGGAAGACATCCAGCAGGTGCTGGGTACGGCATCGTCGTTCAAGGATGTGTTGAAAAGGGACATCAAAAAGGTGCCTGCCCTCAGGGGCAAAACAGTCGTCAACCTTTTTTATGAGCCTTCCACAAGAACAAAAACCTCTTTTGAACTTGCTGAGAAAAGGCTCAGCACGGACGTGCTGAATTTTTCAGTTTCCACCAGCAGTGTAGTTAAAGGCGAAACCCTCTATGACACGGTGAAGACTATCGAGGCTTACGGCGTGGATTTCATAGTAATCAGGCATTTTTCGAGCGGTGCTCCGCATTTTATCGCACGCAACGTGGACGCATCGGTCATTAATGCCGGAGACGGCATTAATGAACACCCGACCCAGGCATTGCTCGATGCCTTTAGTATAATTGAAAAGAAGGGAACGCTTGACGGGCTTAAGATCGCCATCATCGGCGATATATATCACAGCAGGGTGGCAAAATCGAATATCTACCTTCTCTCAAAATTCGATACCACCATCAGATTGCTTGGACCTCCGACTCTTATTCCTGAAGTGGGGGATTATGGCGTAGAAGTTTTTTATGATATGGACAAGGGCCTTAGGGATATAGATGTCGTTATGATGTTGAGAATACAGATGGAGCGGCAGGGGAAGGGTTTCTTCCCTTCCACGAGGGAGTACTTTAAATATTGGGGAATGGACATGAAGAGGCTCAACCTTGTCGGTAAGGACACTATAGTTATGCATCCGGGACCGATGAACCGGGGCATCGAAATAGCTTCGGATGTTGTGGACAGCTCACAGTCGGTCGTCCTCGACCAGGTGACTAACGGCATCGCGGTCAGGATGGCTGTGATGTACCTGCTGTCGGGACAAGGGAAAAATGGATAAAGATCTGCTTATAAAAGGCGGGCATATCATAGATCCTTCGCAGGGGATAGACGGCATCGGTGATGTGTATATCGAAGGCGGCAGGATAGCCTCAATCAGGCTGAATAATGGAAACCAGTACCGCGCTCCGGCGCAGAAAGAGCGCACTATTGATGCCGCGGGTCTGTATGTTTTCCCCGGACTCGTTGACATGCATGCTCATCTGAGGGAGCCGGGGTACGAACACAAAGAAACCATAAAGACAGGTACAAGGGCGGCTGTGAGGGGTGGTTTCACTTCTGTTTGCCCGATGCCGAATACAAACCCTGTCAATGATAACACTACGGTAACCGCATTTGTGATCAAAAAGGCGGCTGAGGAGGGATTCTGTTCCGTCTATCCCATAGGCGCGGTCACCAAAGGACAGAATGGCGAAGAACTGGCTGAAATGGGCCTTATGTATGATGCCGGATGCAAGGCTTTTTCCGATGACGGAAGGCCGGTCATGAGCAGTATAATGATGCGAAGAGCACTCGCTTACTCAAGGGTGTTCGGTGTGCCGGTCATTTCTCACTGTGAGGACCTTGCCCTTGCAGACGATGGAGTCATGAATGAAAGTGCTCTTGCCACAACCCTCGGACTTAAAGGGATTCCTTCAGCTGCAGAAGAGGTTATGGTTGCAAGGGATATCATACTTGCTGAATTGACCGGGGGCCGGCTTCACCTTGCCCATATCTCAACAGAAGGCTCGGTAAGACTTATACGGCTGGCAAAAGAGCGCGGCATACGGGTCACCGCAGAAACATGCCCGCACTATTTCAGTCTTACCGAAGAAGCGGTGAATGGATATGATACCAACGCAAAGGTTAATCCGCCTTTGCGGACGCAAAAGGATGCGAAGGCAATTAAAGAGGGTCTGCGCGATGGGACTATTGATGTGATTGCCACTGATCACGCTCCCCATCACAGGGATGAAAAGCTTCGGGAGTTTGATAAGGCCCCATCAGGCATTTCCGGCTTTGAAACGGCGCTGGGCCTGAGTCTTCGACTTGTCGAACAAAACGTTCTGACTATCGGCAATCTGGTTGAGAAGATGACCTGCAATCCAGCCGTGATAATGGGCCTTGGTAAAGGCACCCTTCGTGAGGGCTCGGATGCCGACATCACAATAGCTGACCTCAATAAGGAAACCAGGGTTGAAGCAGCTTCATTTGCATCACTTGGAAAGAACACTCCTTTTGACAAATGGATTCTGAAGGGTATGCCGGTGATAACAATTGTAGGCGGAATAGTGGTCCATGAATAAGGCATTGCTTGTGTTGTCCGATGGAACTGTCTTTGAAGGCAAGGGTATTGGAGCGCCCGGCGAGACAATAGGCGAGGTTGTTTTTAATACTTCGATGACCGGCTACCAGGAAATACTGACTGACTCGTCATACAAGGGTCAGATTGTTACGATGACATACAGCCAGATCGGCAATTATGGAATTAATGAAGAGGATGTGGAGTCGTCAGGCGGCCCTAAAGTTGAGGGTTTTGTTGTAAAAGAGTATCTGGATTTCCCCAGCAACTGGCGCTCTCAGATCCCCCTGGGGCGGTATCTTTTGGAAAACAGGATAACCGGCATTGAAGGCATCGATACCAGGGCCCTGACGCGTCATCTGAGAAATCACGGCGCTCAAATGGGAATAATCTCCACCACTGATACGGACCCGAACAGCCTTCTTATAAAGGTGAGGGCCCACCCCGGAATCTCTGCCTTTGATTTTGTCGCTGAAGTTACCACAAAGGCCCCTTATAAATGGTCTGAGGGTTGCTGGAAGTGGTGCGTTGTCGAAAGACAGCTCCCATTTTTAAAAGTCGTGGTTTATGATTTCGGCATTAAATTTAATATATTAAGGAATCTGGCTGAAGCGGGTTTCGATGTGATGGTGGTGCCTGCTCAAACACCGGCTGAAGCGGTGCTCGACATGCGCCCCGACGGCATTATACTGAGCAACGGGCCGGGAGATCCGGAAACAGTGACCTACGCTATTGAAAATGCACAAAAGCTGATGGGCAAGAAGCCGATATTCGGCATCTGTCTTGGCCACCAGATACTCGGTCTGGCAATGGGCGGCAGGACATACAAGTTGAAATTCGGACATCACGGAGGCAACCATCCTGTGAAGGATCTTGAGACGGGCAGGGTGGAGATAACATCGCAGAACCACAACTATTGCGTGGATATCCATAGTGTGCAGGGCAAGGCTAAACTTACTCACAGGAACCTCTATGACGGGACGGAAGAAGGCATGCGGCACGTCGAATTGCCGGTCATGTCTATCCAGCATCATCCCGAGGCGGGTCCGGGACCGAATGATTCCGTGCATCTGTTCAAACGTTTCAGGGAACTTATTGAAAAAGGATGAGGGACAGTATCAATGTGTCAGAGCAAAGTCCAATGGAACTTTGACACTCTAAAGGGAAATAAATGCCTAAGAGAACGGATATCAGGAAGATACTTTTAATAGGCTCCGGTCCTATTGTAATCGGGCAGGCGTGCGAGTTCGACTATTCGGGCACCCAGGCGTGCAAAGCGCTTCGCGAGGAAGGATATACGGTGGTACTGGTGAACTCCAATCCTGCGACAATAATGACCGACCCTGAAACCGCCGACGCAGTTTATATCGAGCCGCTGTCAACAGAATTTGTTGAACTTATTATCAAGAAAGAGAGACCTGACGCCATATTGCCTACAATGGGCGGCCAGACAGCGCTCAATCTGGCAGTGGAACTCTCCGAGGCCGGGGTGCTCGACCGCTATAACGTGGAGCTGATAGGTGCAAAACTGCATGCTATCAGGAAAGCGGAAGACAGGGAGTTGTTCAAAACAGCAATGAGCAACATTGGACTGGAAGTGCCTAAGAGCGCCGCTATTACAACAATCCGGGACGGACTCGAAATTATAGGGCAGCTGGGCTTTCCTGTTATACTGCGGCCCGCTTTCACCCTCGGAGGCGCTGGTGGAGGCATTGCATATAACATTGAGGAATACAATGAACTCCTCGACAAGGGGCTGAAACTCAGCCCTGTGGGCCAGGTGCTTGTTGAGGAATCCGTCCTCGGGTGGAAAGAGTATGAACTGGAAGTCATGAGGGACATGAAAGACAACGTCGTAATCATCTGTTCCATAGAAAATGTCGATCCAATGGGTGTCCATACCGGAGATTCCATTACTGTTGCGCCGGCACAAACTCTCTCTGATAAGGAATACCAGAGAATGAGAGACGCCTCCATAGCTGTAATACGGGAAATCGGCGTTGATACGGGCGGGTCCAATATCCAGTTCGCGTTGGACCCGAGGAACGGAAGAATGGTTGTTATAGAGATGAACCCCAGGGTATCGAGGAGCTCGGCGCTTGCCAGCAAGGCAACGGGTTTTCCTATTGCAAAAATTGCTGCAAAGCTGGCTGTCGGATATGCCCTTGATGAGATAAGGAATGACATTACAAGGGAAACCCCGGCGTCATTTGAGCCTGCTATCGATTACGTGGTGACAAAAATCCCGAGATTCACTTTTGAAAAGTTTCCCGAAGCTGACGGGACCCTGACAACTCAAATGAAGTCGGTCGGCGAGGTAATGTCTATAGGCAGAACGTTCAAGGAATCTCTTCAAAAAGGCCTGAGAAGTCTTGAGACAGGCTCTGCCGGTCTTGAGCCTGTCGATAATACGATTGAGGAGATAAGGGCAAAACTGAAAACTCCCAATGCCGACAGGATATGGTACATAACCCAGGCACTCAGACAGGGGATTTCGATCGAAGAGGTCTACGCGCTTACAGCGGTAGACCCATGGTTTTTGCACAATATAAGGCAGATTATAGAGATGGAAGAGAGGATAAGAACTCAAGGTGACACGGGGTTGCTTCCCTTATTGAGGGAGGCAAAGGAATACGGGTTTTCTGATAAGCGGATCGCCGCGTTGACGGGTAAGACTGAGAAAAACATCAGGGATTTAAGGAAAATGAATGCATTAAAGCCCGTCTATAAGCTTGTTGATACCTGCGCAGCGGAGTTCGAGGCATATACGCCATATCTGTATTCGACTTATGAAACCCCGTTTTACACTATTGGGGGGGCAGGTGCTGCAGAGTGCGAAGCGAATCCGACCGACAGGAAGAAAGTGATTATTCTCGGTTCTGGACCGAACAGGATCGGGCAGGGAATAGAATTTGATTATTGTTGCGTCCATGCGGTATTTGCGCTAAAGGAACTCGGGTATGAGACTATAATGGTCAACTGTAATCCCGAAACAGTCAGCACCGACTATGATACCGCAGACCGCCTTTACTTTGAACCGTTGACCATCGAAGACGTTCTTAACATTGTCGACATCGAGCGACCCGAGGGTGTCATTGTTCAGTTCGGCGGTCAGACTCCCCTGAAACTCGCGGTTCCCCTTGAAAACGAGGGGGTCAGGATACTGGGGACTTCTCCGTATTCTATCGACAGGGCTGAGGACAGGAAAAAGTTCAAAGAACTGCTGCACAAATTAGGACTGAAACAGGCTGACAGCGATACTGCCATGTCTGTTGAAGAGGCTGTTGCAGTGGCAGCCAAAATCGGATATCCCGTCATGGTGAGGCCTTCATATGTGCTGGGTGGCCGTGCCATGGAGATCGTATATGACAAAGATTCCCTGACCGACTATATGAAAAGGGCTGTTCAGGCGTCTCCCGAACACCCGATCCTGATAGACAAATATCTCGAAGACGCCATAGAAGTGGATGTCGATGCGATCTCGGACGGTTGCGAGGTTGTAATTGGCGGAGTTATGGAACATATTGAGGAGGCCGGTATTCATTCAGGGGATTCTGCCTGCTCATTACCGCCTTACTCGCTGCCCCATGTCATAGTTGAAGAAATCAGGAAGCAGACAAAGGCGCTGGCAAAGGAACTTGACGTAAAAGGATTGATGAATGTGCAGTTTGCCGTCAAGGAGGGTGAAATATTCATACTTGAAGTCAACCCCCGGGGGTCACGGACAATCCCTTATGTCAGCAAGGCCACAGGAGTGCCTCTTGCAAAACTTGCAGCCAAGGTAATGCTTGGAAAGACCCTCGTGGAACTCGGTCTGACTAAAGAAAAAGAGATGACCCATGTCGCGGTGAAAGAGGCGGTCTTTCCTTTCGATCGTTTTCCGGGTGTCGATACTATACTGGGTCCGGAAATGAAATCGACCGGTGAAGTAATGGGCATCGACGATGACTTCGGGCGGGCCTATGCAAAGGCCCAGGCAGCGAGCTACAACAAGATCCCTGTATCGGGAAAGATTTTTATCAGCGTAAAAGATAAGGACAAATCCCACACCGTCGATATCGCGAAAAAATTGGTCGATATGGGATTCAGGCTTGTCGCCACCAGAGGGACTGCTCACTACCTGAACCAAAGCGGCATAGAGGTTGAAGTAATTAATAAGGTGGCCGAGGGGCGCCCCCACATAGTTGACCTGATCAAGAACAGGCAGGTAAATTTTATCATAAACACAGTCACAGGAACACAGGCCCAGAAGGATTCATTTTCCATAAGAAGAAGCGCGCTTCAATTCAAAGTCCCTTGCACTACAACCATATCCGGTGCACGGGCAGCAATTAAGGCAATTGAAATGCTGCAAAAGAAAGAATTAAATATCAGGCCGATTCAGGAATATCATAAAAGCGTGGATTAGATCTTTCGACCCCAAAAGTCTTCGACATTAGCCATATCTGTCTCCTCAACTATGCAGTTTAGTTGTTCTTATCTTTTTCGATTTATACAAATTCAGCAATTTTTTTGCCGCAAGCGGAAAAATTCCAAGGAGTGCGAAAGAAATAATCAGCCCGGGGGAAAGAATCCCTGCAAGGGAATCGATCTTCGCGAGTTCTTTTCCTGCATTGACGTATACTATTGTTCCGGCAAGCATGCCTGCCTGCGATACCCAGTAGAAAGTGCGCAAAGGCATCTTTGTCAGTCCCATAACAAGGTTTATGAGCCAAAACGGGAAGACGGGAATCAATCTCAGGGTGAATAAGTAGAACGCCCCTTCTTTTTCTGTCCCCTCATTGACTGTTTTAAGCTTGTCGGCGAATTTGTTTTGCACCCAGTCGCGCAAGACAGACCTTGAGACAAAGCAAGCCAGGGTTGCACCTATAGTGCTTGCAAAGGAAACAACAATTGTTCCTGTCAACAGCCCGAAGAGTGCGCCGCCTGCCAGGGTCATTACGGCAGCGCCGGGCAATGATAATGAGGTAACAAGTATATAGATCAACATGTATACTGCGATCACAATGAGGCGGTGATCTGCATAGAGGGCAGCGAACTTCGCCTGAGATGCCTTGACATAAGAAAGGGTGAAATAATGCCCGAGACCCAGGATCTTAAATACAACTGCAAGTCCGACTACTACGGTTACAACCGCTATCCTTTTTGTGATGGTCTTATTCACCGCGCGTACCGCCCCGGCAGCCCCATGCGCGGAAACATCTGATCCTGTCATGCATTGTCAATGCCCCGCCGCATTGCCCCAAAGCTCCCTGAGGCGCCGGTCACGACCGCAACTGGTACGGTAGAATTTGTAGCGGATCGGGTTCTTCTTGTAATAATGCTGGTGGTAGTCCTCGGCAGGGTAAAACTCGGTGGCCTGGACAATCTCGGTTACGACAGCTTCTTTGAAGGGTTTATTCTTATCAAGCAGCGCCTTCGACTGGAGTGCCGACCTGTGCTGCTCTTCATTATGATAAAAGATAGCGCTCCGATACTGATGCCCCGTATCGCAGAACTGACGGTCCCTCGTGGTCGGGTCGATATTGTGCCAGAAAACGTTCAGGAGCTTCTCGTAGGTTACTTTTGCGGGGTCATAGATCACCTGGACCGACTCGGCGTGCCCTGTCCCGCCGGCTGAGACTTCTTCATATGTGGGATTTTTTTTCTGCCCGCCGGTGTAGCCGGATGTTACCGAAACCACGCCTGGAATCTGGTCGAATGGGTGCTCCATACACCAGAAGCAGCCGCCTGCGAAGGTCGCTTTCTGAAGATTAGTCGCAGCCATGACTGCGGTGATTGCGATGGGAATAACTGACAGTCCCATCATAGCGATAATAAGCGTTTTCATAAGTTTCTCCTTCCTGGTGACGGATTATTTCCGGTTGCCGCGGCTTGTCTGTTAAGTATGCAAACCCCTTCGTATCTGTGATAAAAAGCTATCACGGAGCAGGCGGCTTGTCAAGCAGGTGTTGTGATGCAATAACAGCGTTTTTCTGTTATGATATTTAAATATTATGGGCGGATATGATTTTGACAGTCTCCTTAAGGAGTCGTCTGAATTTCACGGGCATCTTTGTCCGGGACAAGTACTCGGTGTAAGAATGGCAATCGCAGGACTGGACGCTGTCGGAATTGATGACCCCAAGGGGAAGAACAGAAAAAATCTTGTAGTTTTTGTCGAAACGGACAGATGTGCTGCTGATGCCGTGCAATCGGTCACCGGATGCAGCCTCGGTAAAAGAACTATGAAATTCGTGGATTACGGCAAGCTGGCTGCGACGTTCGTCAATATCTCTACCGGAAGGGCGGTCAGGGTTATTGCACGCGAGGAATCGCGCGATATGGCGAGAAGTCTCTGTCCACATATAACGGACAAATATGAAGCACAATGCGAGGCATATAAAATTATTCCCGACGAATCGCTTTTCGAACTAATGGATGTTTCAGTTAAAATAAGACCCGAGGATATGCCGGGAAGACCATTGCACAGAGTACAATGCTCTTCCTGCGGAGAGTTTATTCAGGACATGCGTGAGGTGTTCCGTAATGGGAGAGTCCTTTGCAGGCCGTGTGCCGACGGCACTTACTATACGGTGGGCGCTGGTGAAGAGGGAACAACTACAGAAAGCAGCGGGTCCAAATCACAGTAATAACTTTTTTTGTTCAGTGCGCTATGCAAAATAGTCATAACGATATGGAAATACGTTCCAAATTATGGTTTGAGATTGACAGCGAACCTGTCTTCGGCAGGGGAAGGTCCTTTTTGCTCCAGGCGATAGACCGTTGCGGCTCCATAAGCCAGGCTGCAAAGGAGATTAATATCTCCTACAGAAGGGCCTGGAGCTATATCAAGACAATGGAAGAACGTCTTTGTCTGAAGCTCGTCGAACGGCAGAGCGGAGGGAAGAACGGAGGCGGTGCGGTCCTTACCGGCAACGCCCGTAAACTTCTGAAACAATTTGAACAGATGGAAGAGGGAGTCAAAGAACTGATTGACCATCGCTTTAAAGGCATATTCGGAGGCAATGGAGGCAGCGAGGAAACGGCCTGTCGCAGCAAGATGAAGACGGTACCGGTAGAAACTGCGGTCGGCATGGTATTGGCCCATGATATAACGGAGATACGAAAGGGTGCGAAAGATGGTTTTAAAGGAAGGGCCTTCAGAAAGGGTCATGTTATAAAGCGTAAAGACATCGCTCATCTCCGCCGGTTGGGCAAGGACCATCTCTTTGTTCTGAGCGTCTCTGACAGCGAGATTCACGAAGACGATGCTGCCTGCGCCATTGCCGCTGCGCTTATGGGAGAGGGCGTGTCGATACAAGATGCGCCGAAAGAAGGGAAAATATCGATTGTCGCATCCAGGGACGGTCTCCTCAAGATCAATAAGACGGCCCTGGCACGCTTCAACATGCATAACGACGTCATGTGCGCTACCCTCCATGACAATGCAATCGTTGAAAGAGGACAGATTGTTGCCGGCACCCGCGCTATTCCACTCGTGTTGAGACGTGACCGGCTAAACGCTGCGCTTGCAGTTGCTGAGCACACAACACCCATAATCAGGGTGATGGAGATCAGGCGTCCGTCCGCAGGTGTTATTATTACCGGAAACGAGGTCTATTACGGAAGAGTAAAAGACGGTTTTGCGTCGGTCATTCGAAAAAAAATAGCATCTTTTAATGGCAAGATAGTCGGGATGCACTATGCGCCGGATGATAAGCGCTTTATATCAGGGAAGCTCAAGGAACTGGTCCGGGCCGGAGCCGACCTGCTTATACTGTCCGGCGGCATGTCGGTTGACCCGGACGATGTGACACGCTTTGCAGTCCGCGATCTTGGGGCTGACGGTGTAGAGTATGGCGCACCCGTATTGCCCGGTTCGATGTTCCAGATAGCTTACATTCACAAGACCATCCCTGTCCTTGGCATTCCTGCCTGTGCCATGTATCATAAAACAACGGTGCTCGATCTTATACTTCCGAGAGTGCTTGCAGGGGAGAGTATCGGCAGGAAGGAGATTGCCGAACTCGGCCACGGCGGGCTCTGTCTTAACTGCAAGGTCTGCAGGTATCCTGCGTGCCCTTTCGGAAAATGAATAACATAGGCCAAAGGTAAATGGTTAGAGGTCAAAGGTTATAGGTCAACGAAACAGAAAAAGACGTTTTTGTTGCTCCTGTTTATAAGTTTGACTTGCCAATTTCTTTCTGGTATTCTGATCAGAGTAATGAGAATATGGCTAGCCCTGATTATTTTGATGACGCCTGTCACTTCGGCATTTGCTTTTGAAGTAGAAGGGTTGCGGCCACTCGCGCCATACGGCGTATTTTCCACGTTCAGTGCAGAAAGCCTTAAACAGAACCATGTCGGTTTCAGTGCCGGTATTGAGCGGGTTGCAAAACCTGATTTTTATCGTACGACCATGCAGGTAGCCTATGGACTGCATGACCGGTTTGAGATCGATATGACTCTCCCTTATGTCTTTGATTGGCAAAATCATTATAGCGGGCTGGAAGATGCCAATTTCGGGATCAAACACAGGGTCCTGGACGAGGGGGTTTATTACCCAGCCGTAGCGTATTTGCTCAAGGTTGCCCTGCCGTCGGGAAACGACGAGTTTTCTACGAGGGGAGAGCATGGAGCGGGATTGGTCTTCACAAAAAAGGTAGGCCCTTTCGAAGGGCATTTTAATCTATTGTATGACAAGCCGGGCGAGTCGGATTTGCATGGCCAATACAGTTTCAACCTCGGGACGGAGTTGGCTGTGACCCGTGATTCGAGGCTCCTTGGCGAACTGCTGTGCCGGAACGATTATTTTAAGAACAAAATTAGCCTTGTCGAATGGAGGCTGGGATACAGGATTGCCACCCTTGAAAACCTTTACACAACAATCGGTGCCGGCTTTAACCTGGAAACCCGCAGCCCTGATTACCGCCTCCTGTTTTCTGTGAGCATCATACTGCCGAAAGAGAAGAGGACCCTTCAAAAAATACGAGAGGAGTAGTGTGTGTTATACTAAGCCGGTATGTTCAATTTTACGTTACCGGAACTTGTCGTTATTTTTGTAGTGGCGCTGCTGGTTTTCGGCCCCAAAAAGCTTCCTGAAATAGGCGCTGCAATCGGCAGGGGGATAGGAGAGTTCAGAAGGGCGCTGCAGGACGTCAAAGAACAGGTTAATACCGATATCAGCACATCGCATGAACCAGGTTCAACTCCTGATAAAACGCCTGAACAGATACTAAAGGAAGCAGTGGAAATGCATGATTCGGACATCAAGGAACAACAAGACACGCCACATAAAGATCATCACGCCTGACTCTTTCTGTAACAGCCCGGAGACTCCAGATGGCAAACAATAAGATGCCTCTTATGGAGCACCTCGGGGAACTCAGGAAGAGAATCATTGTCTCTCTTATTGCCCTGGGAGTCACATTTGCCGTTGCTTTCAATTATTCCGAGGAAATTTTCGGTCTTCTCATGTTTCCGCTCAAATACACCCTGGTGCTTTCCGTAAAAAAATTGTCGATGTATTTTGTACAGCACAATAAACTGCAGAGCACAAAACTCGTATTCCTGGCGCCGACAGAAGCGTTCTGGATGAATCTGAAGGTTGCTTTTGTGGCGGGAATACTGTTTGCCCTGCCGGTGATTTTCCACCAGCTTTGGTTATTCATTTCTCCGGGCCTGCTTCCCAGGGAAAAGAAGTATGTTCTGCCCTTTATTTTTTTTGCAACCGCTCTTTTCCTTGCGGGGGCGGCTTTCTGTTTCTTCATTGTATTGCCTTTTGCCATAGGGTTTCTCCTCACTTATAAAGTGGGTGATTTCCTTATGCCCATGCTTTCAGTGGGACAGTATGTGGATTTTTGTCTCAAGTTCATTCTCGCTTTCGGCGTCATATTCGAACTTCCCATTGCCATTATTTTCCTGACTAAAATGGGCATTGTCACTCCCCAGGGACTTGCAAGGAACAGGAAATTTGCCGTTTTGTTCGCCTTTATTGCCGGCGCCATCCTTACGCCCACGCCTGATGCTTTTAACCAGACCCTCATGGCAATTCCGATAATACTCCTCTACGAGGTCGGGATATGGATTTCACCGCTATTTGTCAGGAAAAAGGAGGAGACCGCTGATACGTAAATCAGGCGCAAGGTATGATCGTTGAGGGCAAAAAGAATCTCAAAGCGATTGCTTCAGATATTGCCGAGGGATACATAACGGTGAACCCGCTTTTTCTGAAGCATTTTAATGAGGAGTCTCTCAAGGCGTTATATTCGTCAGTGATGAGGGCGCAAACCGGAATTCGCATCGAACCATTCCCTTATCACGAAGTAGCACTCATAAGAAAACGGAACCTGAAGCTCCAGAGACTGTATGGCGCGCTTATCGTGATAAAAAATGTTGCGCGCGATCGAAGGTACAAGTTCTATTAGCCATTTTCTTTTTTCTGATGCGCCGCCTCTATCTCCCTTACCAGGTATCTTGCCGCTATGCCATTGCATGCGCCTGTCACTGTCCCGGCTGCAAGCAGAAAAGGCAGCACTACAAGTATTGCCTCGATTTTCCCGACAAAAAGCAAATAGGCAACCGATAGTTGCGCTATATTATGGAACAATGCACCAATCAGGCTGATACCGAGCGGTCCGAAAGATCCCGGGAAAAGAGTCATGACAATGCCCATGGAAACGGTCCCGGCCAGCCCCCCGCTAAGGCTGAGGAAAAAGGCAGGGCCCAGGAATGTTCCCAGAAGCAGGGAGCCAAGCACGATTCTCACCATAGTGACCATCAATGCAGGCCTTATTCCGTAGAAAAAGAGTGTAATAACGGTAATTATGTTCGAAAGTCCCAGGCGTAACCACGGTATAGGAGAAGGGACAAGCGCCTCCAAGCCATGCAGTGCAATGGCATATGACGCCAGCAGCGCAATACGGTATTTATCCGCTGATTGCATCCGGTCCTTTGTTTTTGTCCGGGCCTGAAACAGTTACAACAACTTTATTGGGAAGACAGACAATAGATCCCCGTTCAATCCACCCTTCGTGAATACATATCTTATTGGTGCAGGGGGCATCTTTTATTCTCACTTTGCCCCTTTTTATTTCAATTGTCGTCCTTCCGATTACCCCGCTCAATTCCACAGTTCTGTCAGCATTGAGCGGTAAAGTGTACTTCAGTTTGCCGTCAACCTCTATTCTGACTTCGCTCCCTTTGGGCATTGCTTCTTTCACATAAACAAAACTGTAAAAAGACAGAAATATGCATATTGAGAGCAGGACCTTGTCGGCAAGTGTGATATTATTGTGCCGCATTATACCTTTATCCCTTCAAATTCTCACTCATGCTGAGGGCCAAAAATTTCCCTGTGTGTGAATTTTTATCGGAGGCGACTTCTTCCGGAGTGCCGGTGGAGATAATCCGCCCTCCCTCGTTGCCGCCTTCAGGACCCAGATCGATTACATAATCCGACGATTTTATGATGTCAATATCATGCTCGATGACAATCACGCTGTTGCCCATATCAACCAGCCTGTTTATAACATTCAGCAGACGCTGCACATCGACAAAGTGCAACCCTGTAGTCGGCTCGTCGAGAATGTATAATGTATTTCCGGTGGCCTTTTTGCCCAGTTCTTTAGAGAGTCTCAGGCGCTGGGATTCGCCGCCGGAGAGCGTTGTTGCAGGTTGACCCAGTTTCAGATATCCCATCCCTATATCTTCCAGGACATCAAGACGCTGTTTGAGTGGAGGGATTGCCCCAAAAAAATCAAGGGCCTCGGAAATCGTCATTTCAAGGACGTCCGATATGTTTTTCCCCCTGTAAAAGATGTTAAGCGTTTCTTTGTTATACCGTTTCCCTTTGCAAACATCGCAAGTAACATACACATCCGGGAGAAAGTGCATTTCTATTTTTTTCAGGCCATCGCCCTGACAGGTTTCGCAGCGGCCGCCGGCGAGATTAAAACTGAAGCGGGAGGCCTTGTAACCCCTTACTCTCGATTCGGCAAGATGGGCAAAAAGGTCCCTTATAAAAGTGAATATTCCGGTGTAAGTTGCAGGATTTGACCGTGGGGTCCTTCCGAGCGGCGATTGGTCGACACAAATAACTTTATCTATTTTTTCGAGTCCTTCAATGCGCCGGTGCTTCCCGGGCGTCATCTTGCTGTTATACAACTGCTTTGCCAGAGACTTGTATAAGACTTCAAATATCAACGTGCTTTTCCCGGAACCGGACACACCTGTAACACAAACAAAAGAACTTAGAGGAATGGAAGCATCAATGTCTTTGAGATTGAACTCGGAAGCACCGTGAATGTGAACAAAGTCTTTCGGTATCCGGCGTTTAGGCGGGACAGGAATCCTGAGCTTCCCGCTCAAATATTTCCCTGTGATGGACGACCCGCAATCCTGAATGTCCTGAGGGGTGCCCGAGGCAATAATCCAGCCGCCGTTCTTACCGGCGCCGGGTCCCATATCGACAACGTAATCCGCCCAACGGATAGTCTGTTCATCGTGCTCCACAATGATGACGGTATTGCCGCTGTCACGTATTGACGCAAGATTATTGAGCAATTTCCCGCAGTCCCTGGGGTGCAGTCCTATGCTGGGCTCATCAAGGACGTAGAGGACCCCTGTAAAAGACGAGCCAAGCTGTGTTGCCAGCCTGATCCTTTGTGCCTCTCCCCCGGACAGGGTAAGTGACGGCCTGTCGAGCGTCAGATAGCCCAGGCCTACTTTCTCCAGGAAGGAGAGCCGGTCCCCGACCTCTTTCAGGACCCTTTTCGAGATAATTTTTTCTCTGTCGGAAAGAGTGAGGCTGTCTATATACGCTTTGGCTTCTTCAACCGACATTGCCGAGAATTGGCCGATGTTAACACCGTTAATCTTTACGTTGAGCGCTTCTTTTCTAAGCCTCATGCCTCCGCAAGCCTTGCAGGGGGTCAGGTGGGTAAGTTCACTATCGTAAACGGAATCGGGGAACTCATCATCGTATATTCCTTCAAACGCCATGCCGTTACATTTGGGGCAGGCCCCATATTTGCTGTTGAACGAAAACAGGCGAGGCTCTATCTCAGGATAACTTATACCGCAGTTCGGGCAGGCGAGTGTTTTGCTGAAGAGAATGTCCCTGTTCTCATCAATCAGATTTATTACCACGGTATCGGCATATTTCAGCGATGTGTCTATAGCATGCTTGATCTGACGTTCTATGGCAGGTTTTATAATGAGCCGGTCTATGACAATCTCAATAGTGTGGCGCTGCTGTTTCTTGAGTGCAATATTGTGTGTAAGCTCCATCATCGTTCCGTCAATCCTGGCCCTCACAAATCCGTCGGTCCTCATCTGCTGCAGTTCCTTCTTGTATTCACCCTTTCTTCCTCTTACGAGAGGAGCAAGGACCTGGATTCTCGTGCCTTCGGGCAGCGCAGATACAGGCATGATGATATTGTTGATGTCCTGGGTTGCGATAACAGCCCCGCATTTGTAGCAATAAGGTACGCCTATGCGGGTATACAATACCCTCATGTAGTCATAAGTTTCAGTGATGGTCCCCACAGTAGACCTGGGGCTCTTGGTTACCGTCTTCTGGTCTATGGCAATGGATGGAGAGAGTCCGTCAATATAGTCCAACTCCGGTTTCTGCATCTGTTCAAGGAACTGCCGCGCATAGGCTGAAAGGCTTTCCACATAACGCCTTTGTCCCTCTGCGTAAATGGTATCCATGGCAAGCGACGATTTTCCCGAACCCGAGGGACCTGTAATGACAGTTATCTTGTCCCTCGGAATTGAAACATCGATATTCTTCAGGTTGTGCTCCCGCGCACCCCTGACTACAATGTATTTCCGGAGGCCTTTATAATTCATTTAACTTTTATTATAACCCAGAAATCACTCTTCGGTTTCGGCGGATGTCAATTCGGCAACAACGGTCCCTATTGGAACTTTTGTCTCTATTCTTACCGGGGTTTTACTTTCGTCATCAGTGAGCCAGATCAGAATATCCCCTTTATTCTGGAACAGACCTTCGGATTTGAGGAGCGGTTTCACTTTCACAGTATCCAATTCCACGTTTTTGGAAAACCTGATCCGTTCTTTTCCTATTACGTTGACTTCAGCCTTAAAAAATTTCTTGCTGTCGAAAATATCTATGTAAATGGTTTTCCCGACCTCGAAATCCTGTGTTCTAAGGTAATAGAACCCTGAAATCAAATCCCATAATCCCCCACCGTTGACTGTAAAATCGTCTTTCGTTCCTTTTAAGTTATTAAGGAAAGTGACATGCCTGTTATCAAGATCAAAAATCGTCTCTTTATCGCTCCTGTATTTGCCCTCATGCTGTTTTATCTTGAAGTTGACCGGCAGGCCATTGATGACCTTGCTCTCGCTGTAATCCTCGACAGTATAAAATGTCGAAATAACGGGAGCAGAATGTACCTGGCTCTTTATAGTGACCTTGCCTTCACTGCTCACCGCTTCCAGTTCGGCATTTCCCACATAAATGCCGAACCAATAGATACTGAAAGACAGCTTTTCCCGTGAGGATTTCAGAAGTCCGGCCCTGATCTCGGGCGCGGCGGCCGGCGGCACTGCTGTCGCGGAAAGGGCAGGCGCATCCTGAGCAGGGCTGCCCGAAGGGTCAGTGACTTTTGGGGCATCAGAGGAGGACTTATCAGGGGCGCCGGGGACTTGTTGAACAGATGTGGCTTCCTCTGAATGGACCGCATTTTCCTGAACAGCAGTTTCGTTTTTCGGGGTGCCGGCCTTATCACTTCCCGCGGATGATAAACTTTCCGGAGTCGCGGCCCGGGGAGACTTCGTCTTGTACGTAACGTTCGGTCTGGATGTGCCTTCAGATATAAGCAGCGCCGTGAGAGGTCTATCAGTAAAGCCGCGGACAAAATCAAAGACCCCGATCCCTGATGCCACGGCAATAAAGACAGCATGCAGCACCATCGAAAGGGCCAGAGAAATAACAATTGGCGTGAAAATTTTTTTCACAATGTCATGACCACTGAATAAGAACTATATTTAATGCACCATATGTATTTTATATTAAAAGAATGCTTTTTGCGCAATCGAGTAGGAGGCAGGTGATTATTTCGCCTGCCGTCCTCTCACACCACCGTACGTGCCGTTCGGCATACGGCGGTTCGTAATGTTATACAGAACAAGCGTAAACCTCGGAAAGCTCCATATAGCCAATTTGACGGAAATAACTGTTATTGAGAGTTGTGGCCAGGATAGGGCTATTTGATATATGCCAATAGCCTTTTCGCGTATTGGCAAACTGCCACGCATGCCGATCG